>NZ_JACZFQ010000023.1 GCF_014904755.1 Neoluteolibacter marinus | reverse complement strand
GGGGGACGCCAATCACGACGGCAAGTTGTCCCGGGCGGAAGTCCCCGGGAAGTGGCGGCCCCACATCCCCTTGGCCGACACCGACGGCGATGGATTCGTCTCCCGGGATGAGTTCCTCCGGATTGCCGGACAGGCCTCACCGGTCGTTCAGGGCGGGAAGGTCAAATTGCTGAAGGACATCGACTACGTCGGGAACGGAAATCCACGGCAGAAGCTCGACCTCCTGCTGCCCGAGTCGGGGACCGCGAAGAAGCGGCCGCTGGTGGTGATGATCCACGGCGGCGGCTGGATGTCGGGCCGCAAGGAGGACGGGCTCGACGTGGTCCGCCTTCTCGCCGGCACCGGCGACTACGTGACGGCGACGATCAATTACCGGCTGACCCAGGAAGCGAGCTGGCCGGCCCAGATCTTCGACTGCAAGGCGGCGATCCGCTTTCTCCGTGCCAAGGCCGATCAGTACGGGATCGATGCCGGGAAGATCGGCGTGATGGGCTTCTCCGCCGGCGGCCACCTGGTGTCGATGCTGGGGACCAGTGGCGACGTGAAGGAGTTGGAAGGGGATTTGGGGGAGTTCAAAAATATCAGCAGCCGGGTACAGGGGGTGGTCAACTTCTTCGGGCCGACCGATTTCCTGACCATCTTCGGCAAGGACGTGAAGGTCGCGGACGTGCCCAAGGACAACATGGCGATCCGTTTGCTCGGCAAGAACGAGGAAGAGATCCGTCGCAATGCGAAACTGGCGTCGCCGGTGAACTGGATCACCCGGGATGACGCCCCCTTCTTCACCGCCCACGGGACCAAGGACAGCCTGGTGCCCTTCGCGCAGGCCGAGGAACTCGACCGCGCCCTGGCGAAGACGGGCGTCGAGTCCCATCTGGTCGCGATGGAAGGCGCGGGCCACGGTTTCGCGAGCCAGGAGTTGAACCTCCGGATCAAGCAGTTCCTCGACCTACATCTCCGCGGCGTTCCGGCGGGCGAGATTTCCACCGCCCCGATCCGGGCGAACTGAGCATCCGGGTAGGGAAAGGTCGGAGCCCGGTGCAAAATGGCGCCAAATCTCCACTTGTTGCCCCGCCCGGGCATGGGGCAGCTTGCCATCGTGAATGAGGAAGTTCTCTGGAAAGGCAGCCCGTCGCAGGTCACCAACCTTGGCAAGTATCTCGTCGTGCTGGCGCTCGACATCGGGATCTGCGTCGCGGGGGTGCTGGTCCATCCGTTCATCCTCGCCGCCTTGGTCATCCCGCTTGGATGGGCATTCTGGATTTTCGTTTCGACGCGCGCCATCCGCCACGAGCTCACCACCGAGCGCATCCGCCTCTACGAGGGCGTGATCAACCACAAGCTCGACGACGTCGAACTCTATCGTGTCAAGGACACCTCGATGGAGCGGCCCTTCTGGTGTCGCCTGTTCGGGCTCTCCACCCTGATCATTGAAACCTCCGACCGCTCGCAACCGCGGATCGAGATCAAGGCGGTGAGCAACGGCATGGAGCTGCGCGAGCTGCTGCGCAAGCAGGTCGAATACTGGCGCGACCGCAAGCGCGTCCGCGAAGTCGACTTCGAGGAAGGCGATATGGACGGGGACGAGTTGACGGCGTGATGGCGGTCGTTGAGTCGGGCCAAAAGTAGCGTGCTTCGCGGGGCGGATTGCGCTTTCCTGCGGCCGCATGACTGATCTTCCCGGACGCACCCCGCACACGCCGATTGCCGTCAACATCGAGATGTGGTTCGAAGGCTCCTTCGTCGAGCGCATCGAACAGGCCGCGGCGCTTGGATTTCCCTCGATCGAGCTGTGGACCTGGCGCGACAAGGATCTCGCGGCGGGGGCGGAGCGGCTCCGTCATCACGGGATGACGGCGACCCAGTTCACCGCCTGGGGCTTCGGCAAGGAGATCAACGACCCGGGGTTTCCAGTGGAGAAGTTCGTCGCCGAGATCCGCGATGCCTGCGATGCCGCCGACCTGCTGCCGGGCTGCGAATGCTTCTGCGTGGTCGCGGGAGACGACATCGCCGGCCTGACCAAGGAGCAGATGCATGCCTCGGTCATCGAGAAGTTGCGGGCGGCGGTGCCGGTGCTGGAGGCGCGCAAGAAGATGATCATCCTGGAGCCGATGAACCCCTACAATCATCCGGGGCATTGCCTCTATGGCAGTGCCGACGGGATCGCGATCTGCGAGGCGGTCGGCTCGCCTTGGGTGAAGCTCAACTGGGACCTGTTCCACATGCAGCGCTTCGAAGGCAACCTGATCGATAACCTCGAGAAGGGGCGGGAATGGATCGGCTACGTCCAGTTCGCCGATTCACCGGCGCGCAACGAGCCCGGCACCGGCGAGATCCGCTACAGCGAGGTCTTCCGCAAGGTCCGCGAACTCAACCTGCCGCTGCCGCTGGGGGCCGAGTGCCTGCCGCTGGGCGGCGATGCGCGGCGTGCGGCGGAGCGGCTCTACCAGACGGACGCGGAGTCGGGGAAGTAGCACAACTTTTCAAGTTGTGTGCGTGGGCGGGTAGATCCCGGGGGAGAGTTTGAACCCATGTGTTCCGTGGAGTTCGGAACCTTCCTAAGGTTCCCGTGAGTGTCGACTGTCGATCTGGAGGATGTCCCGGGGGGAAGCAAGGCGAAGGGGCGCGGGGCAGGGTGGATTCAAAAGAGGCGGGACTTGCTCGGTGCCTCTCAAGGGAGAGCCGGCTTCAGCCGGCATGGGGGCGGTCGGAGTCACCCTGCAATGGGTCCGACTGAAGTCGGCGCTCCGCTTGTGGATGGGGAGATGCGGAGGTGATCGAGGCCGGGAAGGTCCGGGTGGCGTCTCCCCTACGCAAGCTGCAAGCTTGCGCTACTTCTTTTCCGGCTCAGCGGCTTTCCCCTCCTTCGCGGGAACGAACTTCAATGCCACGCCGTTGATGCAGTAGCGCTGGTCGGTCGGGGTGTCGAAGCCCTCGCCCTTGAAGACGTGGCCGAGGTGACCGCCGCAAACGGCGCAGTTGACCTCGGTGCGCACCATTCCGCCGGAAAAGTCGTCCTTGGTGGTGACGTTCTTGGCCTTGGAGGGATCGTAGAAGGACGGCCAGCCGCAGTGGCTGTCGAATTTTTCCTTCGAGGAAAACAACTCGGCGCCGCAACCGGCGCAGTAGTAGGTGCCGGCACCCTGCTTGTTGAACTGCTTGTAAACCTCGCCGTTCGCCCGCTCGGTGCCGGCCTGGCGGAGGATGCGGTACTGCTCGGGCGTGAGCTCCTTTTTCCATTCCTCGTCGCTCTTCACGACCTTTCCTTCGGGTTGCGGCGGGGGTGTCGGAGCGGTTTCCATGGCGGTTTTCTGGGTGTCCTCGGCCGAGCAGGCGGTGAGTGTGACGGCTGCGGCAAGCATGAGGGCGGCTTTCATCGGGGAAGATCTACGCATGGGAGTGGGAGGATGCAAGGAGCGGGGTATTCCGCGGGGATTTGGGTTTCCGGCGGCGGCGGGGTGGACTTAGATGCCGTCATGTCCGATTCCATCGCCGAATTGACCGCCCGTATCCGGACCTTCGTCGAGGCGAGGGAGTGGCAACAGTTCCACAACCCGAAGGACATGGCGGTGGCGATCGCGGCGGAGGCGGGCGAGCTGCTGCAGCACTTCGTCTGGCAGCAACCGGACCAGGTCGAGCGGCGGGCGGTGGAGAAGCGCGCGGAGATCGCCTCGGAGATCGCCGATGTCGGGATCCTGCTCTTTGAGATGGCGGACCTGCTCGGGATGAACCTCGGCGAGGTGATGGAAGCCAAGATTGCCCGCAACGAGGAACGCTATCCCGCCGACAAGTCGCGCGGCAACAACCTGAAGTACAACGAGCTTTGATCCTTCCTTGACCGCCCGTGGTGGCTTTCGGATCGTCGCGGAACCACATGAAAGCAACACGACCCATTCTGGCCTTTGCCGCGGCGCTCGGTCTCGCGGCCTGCGACAGCAAGTCCGGCGAAGCCGGCACGGAAGCGAAGGAGAACAGCGCCGCCCCGTCCACCGAAACGACCGCGGCGACCACGGACGATGCCGCCGGCGAGGCGCTTCCGGGCAAGAGCAAGGAGCGCGAGGCCGTCGAGGAAACCGGCGTGAAGACCACCGCCAGCGGACTGAAATACTCGGTGCTCAAGAGCGGCGATGGCACGGTGAACCCGAAGGCCACCGACACCGTCACCGTTCACTATCACGGCACGCTGCTCGACGGCACCGTCTTCGACAGTTCGGTCGACCGCGGCCAGCCGGCGAGCTTCCCGCTCAACCGGGTGATCGCCGGATGGACCGAAGGCGTGCAGCTGATGCGGGTGGGTGACAAGTTCCGCTTCGAGATCCCCGCGGACCTGGCCTACGGCGCGGCCGGCCGCCCGCCGGTGATCCCGCCGAACAGCCCGCTGGTGTTCGAAGTCGAGCTGCTGGAGATCAAGTGATTGGAGATTGCTGATTGTAACGGGCTGAAGCGGAGGGGCATCGACCCACCCGCTCAGCCGGCAATCCTCAATCTACAATTGGCTCACTCGAACCACTTCACGCCGGCCGCGAAGATCGGCTGGTGCTTTTCACCCGGGATGTTCTTCGCCACCCGGCTCCCGGCGCGCTCGGTGTGGGCCATCTTGCCGAAGACCCGGCCGCAGGGGCTGGTGATGCCTTCGATGGCGAACAGCGAGCCGTTCGGATTGATGTCGATCTCCATCGAGTAGACGCCGTCGGTGTCGACGTACTGGGTGGCGATCTGGCCCTTGGCGGCGAGCTCGGCCACCACCTGCGGGCTGGCGAGGAACTTGCCTTCGCCGTGCGACACCGGCACCGCGTGGAGGTCGCCGACTTCCATGCCGGCCATCCACGGCGACAGGGTGCTGGCGATGCGGGTGGTGACGTAGCATGAGACGTGGCGGCCGATGTCGTTGAAGGTGAGCGTCGGTGCGTCGGCGTGCGGGTCGCGGATCTCGCCGTAGGGCACGAGGCCGGTCTTGATCAGGGCCTGGAAGCCGTTGCAGATCCCGAGCACGAGGCCGTCGCGGTTCTTGATCAGGTCCATGATCGCATCCGCGACCTGCGGGTTGCGGATGATGGTGGCGATGAACTTGGCCGAGCCGTCGGGCTCGTCGCCGGCGCTGAAGCCACCGGGGAACATCAGGATCTGCGACTGGCGGATGCTTTCGGCGAAGGCGGCCAGCGACTCCTCGATGTGGCGCGGGCTGAGGTTGCGGAAGACCTGGATCTCGGCCTCGGCACCGGCTTCGCGGAAGGCCTTGGCGGAGTCGTATTCGCTGTTGGTGCCGGGGAAGGCGGGGATCAAGACCTTCGGCTTTGGATGGCGGATGGAAGATGGTGGATGGGAGATTCCGCCGGTGAAAGAGGCCGCGAGGGAGAGGTGCGGCGTGGTCGCGACGGAGGCGTCTTCCTTGGTCGGGAAGACCGGCTCGAGGGTGCCTTCCCAGGCGGCCTGGAGATCCGCGATGGCGTGGCTTTCCCCGGGGAAGGTGATCACCGGCTCGGCGACGGTCTCGCCGAGAACCCGGGCCAGGAGAGCGGCGGGAAGTTCGGCGTCGTGCTCGACCAGGAAGCAGAAGTAGCGCTCGGCATACGGCTGCAGGTCGGCGGTGATGTTGGCGCCGATGTGGTTGCCGAAGGCGCTGGTGGCGACGGCGTGCATCAGCCCGCCGGAGCCGAGCGCTTTCATCGACAGCAGGTGGCCGGCCTCGTTGAGCTCGTGCAGTCGGGCGGCGACGTCATGGAGATTCTTGAAGTCGGGGAGCTGGTCGTCGTCGCGCGCGACCTTGACGAGCGAGAGGGTGCTGCCCGGCTTCTTGAATTCCGGTGACAGGGCGAGGCTGGCCTTGCCGGGGGCCAGGGCGAAGGACACCAGGGTCGGCGGGACGTCCAGATCGTTGAAGGATCCGGACATCGAGTCCTTGCCGCCGATGGCCGCGAGGCGCAGGCCGTGCTGGGCGTGGTAGGCACCCAGCAGTGCCGCGAAGGGCAGCCCCCAGCGGGCGGGATCGTTGCCGAGTTTCGGGAAATACTCCTGCAGGGTCAGGCGGACGTCCGAAAGCCGTGCACCGGCGGCGACCGCCTTGCAGACCGACTCGGTCACGGCGTAGACGGCCCCATGGAAGGGCGACCAGGCGGAGATCCGCGGGTTGAAACCCCAGCTCATGTAGGTGCAGACGTCGGTGTCGCCTTCGAGCAGCGGCAACTTGGCCACCATCGCGTCGGGCGGGGTGAGCTGGTGCTTGCCGCCGAAAGGCCACAGCACGGTGCCGGCACCGACCGACGAGTCGAAGCGCTCGCCGAGGCCTTTCTGCGAGCAGTGGTTGAGGTCGGCGAGCAGCTTGGTCGCCGACTGCGGCAGGTCAAAGGCGGACTGGAAGATGCCGTCCGGGGCGGCGACATGGATCTTCGCCGTCTGCTGGACCCCGTTGGTGTCCAGGAAGGCGCGGCTAAGGTCCACGATCGTCTTGCCGCGCCAAGTCATGCGCAGCCGTCCGCTGTCGGTGACCTTGGCGACGTGGACGCACTCGAGGTTCTCCTTGTCGGACTCGGCGATGAAATAGGCGGCATCGGCCGGGTCGATGCAGACCGCCATGCGCTCCTGGGACTCGGAGATGGCCAGTTCGGTCCCGTCGAGGCCGTCGTACTTCTTCGGCACGGCATCGAGGTCGATCTCGAGCGAAGGCGCGATCTCCCCGATTGCCACCGACACGCCGCCGGCGCCGAAGTCGTTGCAGACCTTGATCTTTTTCGTGAGATCGGGATTGCGGAACAAGCGCTGGATCTTGCGTTCGGTCGGGGCGTCGCCCTTCTGGACCTCGGCGGAGTTTTCCAGTGCGGTGTCGGTGTGTTCCTTCGACGACCCGGTGGCACCGCCGACACCGTCGCGGCCGGTGCGGCCTCCGATCAGCAGGATGACGTCGCCGGGGGCCGGCGAGCCGCGGAAGACCTGCGAGCGCGGGGCGGCGGCAACCACGGCGCCGATCTCCATGCGCTTGGCGACGTAGCCGGGGTGATAGACCTCGGCCACCTGGCCGGTGGCGAGGCCGATCTGGTTGCCGTAGGACGAGTAGCCGTGGGCGGCCACTTGGCAGATCTTCTTCTGCGGAAGCTTGCCGGGCAGGGTTTCGGAGAACGGCGTCAGCGGGTCGCCGGCGCCGGTCACGCGCATCGCCTGATAGACGTAGGAACGGCCGGAAAGGGGATCGCGGATGCAGCCGCCGAGGCAGGTCGCGGCACCGCCGAAGGGCTCGATTTCGGTCGGGTGGTTGTGGGTCTCGTTCTTGAACTGGATCAACCACTCCTCCTCCGGGCGGTCGTCGATTTTCACCGGGACGACAATCGAGGCGGCGTTGATTTCCTCGGAGACCTCGAGGTTGTCGAGCTCGCCGCTGGCCTTGAGCTCGCGCATGCCGATGAGCGCGATGTCCATCAGCGTGACCGGCTTGTCCTCGCGGCCGAGATCCTTGCGGGCGCCCAGGTAAGCCTGCCACGCGCGTTCGACCGGACCGGACTCGTCCGCGAAGGTGACGTCGTCGATTTTGGTCAGGAAGGTCGTGTGACGGCAGTGGTCGGACCAGTAGGTGTCGAGCATGCGGATCTCGGTGATGCTCGGGTCGCGCTTTTCCTCGTCGCGGAAGTAGGCTTGGCAGAAGGCCAGGTCGGCGTCGGACATGGCCAGTCCGAGTTCCTTCCGCAAGGCGGCGAGCTGGTCGGCGGACCTGGAGATCAGGCCATCAAGAACGACCACGTCGGCGGGTGCATGAATGTTCGGCTGCAGCGACTCCGGCAGGTCCATGCCCGCCTCGTGCGAATCGACGGCATTGATGACGAAGCCCTTGATGCGCGCGAGGTCGTCGCCGGAGATCTCGCCCTTGAGGACGATGACATTCGCGGAGGCGACCAGCGGACGTTCCTTGCCGGTGAGGATTTGCACGCACTGGGCGGCCGAGTCGGCGCGCTGGTCGAACTGGCCGGGCAGGTATTCGACGGCGAAGGCAGTCTCGTCGTCCGCGAGGGCCAGGGCAGGGGAGGTGATGTCGACCTGCGGTTCGGAAAGGATCAGGCGAGCCGCTTGCCCGAACTCGGCATCGGTCAGGCCGTCGATGTCGTAGCGCTGGATGGTGCGGACGCCCTGGAGGGCGGTGAGTCCGAGGGACTCGCGGAGATCGTGCAGGAGGTGGCGTGCCTCTGCGTTGAATTCGGGCTTCTTCTCGACGAAAATGCGGTTCATGGACGGCTGGGGCCTGCGGAAGCGGTTGATGCTAGCGGTCGGCCCCGGGAGGGCAAGCCGGGCGAACAACGAAAAGCCGCGGATGACCCACTCTTTCCGGGTAGGGTGCGGTCAGACGGCCAGCCCCTTGTAACGGAACGCGAGATCTAGCCGCCGGGCGGCGAAACTCCGGTCCATCCGGACTTTTTTGATCGAACGCATGCAGAAGGAGTCCAGGTCCTCGATGGCGTGCAGTTCCACCGGCAAGGTCTCCAGTTCCCGGCCGTCGGCGTGGACCGAGATCTCGAGATGCTCTTCGAGCCAGGCCTGCAGGGGCGCGAGTTTCGGGCGGGTATCCTGCTTCGCGGCGGCGAATAGGTGGAAAAAAGCACGCACGCACTTTCCCGCGTGGCCTTTGGTCATCAGCAGCTCACGCAGGTCCAAGAGGGCGTCCGCCTCCTTGGCGAGGTCGGGTGCCAATGGGTGCAGGAGACGGTCAATTTGTTCCGCCGTAGGGATCACGGCGGAACTGGATTTCAGTTGAGAACGGGTCGCAATAAAAAACTTCCAACCGTTAGGTCGGCGCGACCGGTCCCAAATCCCGGTCAATCGTCTTTCTCGAAGTCCCCGCACCAATCGTCGTTGGCCGTGACCGGAAACATCGATTCGAACTTCATTTCCTCGTCGACCTCGAAGGCGACGGTTTGCGGGGCGTGGCGGCGGCATTCACCGTGCGAATCCTCGATCGGATTCCAAAAGGCGCAGGCTTCACAAGCGCGGGTGGCTGTCTTTGTTTTCATGGCAACTTGGGGAAAAGACCATTCCTTGGTTAGGCCGGTTGTCGGTATTCCGCAAGTTGCAAAAGGCTGCGGTCCTGCCGGCGGGCGGGCTCACTCGCCCGGCCGGGCCTGGCGTCCGGAGGGCAACAGGACGAGGTCATCGGCGGTGTAGGCCCGGCGATCCGGGCCCGCCGAGCGGATCGCGAGCTGGCGCCAGGCTTCGGGGTGCACGACGAGGGGGCTGCCCCAGCGGTCGACCAGCAGGCCGTCGCCGGAGAAGACCGGGCTGTCCCCACGCACGAAAACCTCGCGGTTGGCATTCTCGCCCCGCAGGGCGGCGGCGAGGTCGGCATTGCCGCCGATCGGGAATCGGGATCCGTCCTTGATGACCGTGAAATAGCCGGCGACCACGCGATGGATCTTCCGCAGGTCCTCGATGGGTGCAGTGGCCGGGTCGGCATAACCGGCGAGCAGCAGGTCGCCGGGGACGGGGTTGGCGGGTGTTTGGACAGGCGGCGGCGATGCCGGCATCGATGAACGCAGTGGCTCCTTCTCTTGGTCGGTGGACAGGAAGGTCCAGGTTACCAGTCCGATGGTGGCGGCGAAGGCCAGCCATACGAGCCACTTCCAACGGCGCATGGCGGGTCAGGCGAGGAAGTTCACCGGGTGGGAACTACTGGCGGGATCGTAGAAGTTCCGGATGTTCGGCAGGACCATGTCCATGTCGCCGGCGGTGACGCCGAACCAGCGCAGCAGCTCGCAGAAGTATTCGTCGGCGGAAAGCTTCGGGAAGATCCGCCCGCCGCGTCCGATGTCGTCGGGGCCGTCGATGACCAGCGAGGGGAAACTGCCGCGAATCACGCCGCCCTGCACCGGGCCGCCGAGCACCAGCTGGTTGCCGGACCAGGCGTGGTCGGTGCCCTGCCCGTTGGAGCGCAGGGTGCGGCCGAAGTCGGAACAGGTGAAGGTGATGACGTCGTCGCTGAGGCCGAGGTTTTCGAGACAGATCTGGAAGGCGTGGAGCGCGCCGTCGAGGGCGCCCAGCATGTTCCTCTGGTTGGTGAGAAGTTCGGCGTGGTGGTCCCAGCCGCCGAACTCGATGAAGATGGTCTGGCGGGCGAGTTTGAGTTGTTCGCGGATGGCGATGGTTTTCACGGCGGCCCGGAACTGGTCGGAGATCCAGTGCGCGGGGAAGGGGGCGGCGGCGATCACCGCGTCGACGTTCTGGCTGTTGAGGGTGCCGGGGTTGTCGAAGTGCTGCTGGAACTCGGCGCCGCGCTCGATGCTGTTGGCGGTGATCCGCCCGTGGGTCCGCTGGAAGAGGTTGCGGTAGTGCTCCTCGATCGGGCTGGCGACGGTGTCCTGGGTCACCTGGGTCTTTGCCTGGTTCACCGCGGAGTTGCCGGTCGACCCGTCGAACGTGAGCGCGCCGTTGCCGGTGATGACGAACTGGCCTTCGCTCCGGCCGATCTGGAAGGCGGAGTTGCCGGCGAGCGAGAAATTCATCGGCATGTAGTAGTTGCCGGTCTGCTCGGTGTTGAAGGTCGAGTGGATCACGTCCGCCGCGCGGCCACCCCAACCGGATAGCACCTGCATGCCTTGAGGGACCGAGGTTTGCCACTGCTCGATCTGGTCGCGGTGGGAAAACAGCGCCTTGGGCAGGGCGATGTTTCCGCTCAGGTAATCTTGCTTGGAGGCGATCGGCTCGATCAGGGTGCCGACGTTGGCGAGGAGGGCGAGGCGCTTTTTGCCGGTGAAGCTGCCGGTGCCGTTGAACATTTCCGCCAGGTGGACGCAGGACGGATGAAGGCCGTAGCCGGTGCCGGTGAGCGGGATGATGTTGTTCGACGGGTTCGGGTCGTTGAGGGGAATCGCGAGGTTGGAACGGGCGGCGGCGTATTCGGCGTAGGGGCCGGGCTCGGTCGGGATCAGGAAATTGAAGGTGTCGCAGCCGCCGGAAAGGAACAGGCAGACCAGGGACTTCCGCTGGCTTCCGAAGCCGCCCTGGGCCGCGGCATGATTCGCCATGGTCAGGTTCAGCAGGGTTGAAAGCACCGAGGTCGAGCCGATGGCGGCGCAACTGGCTTCTCCGAGGAACTGGCGGCGGGACGGCATGGCTTTCGGGGTCTAGCGCTGGACGCTTCCTTCCGGACAGGTCATGGCGGTCCAGATGGCGAGGGCGACGCGCTCTTTCCGGTCGAGTGCCGGGTTGTCGAGCGCGTTGAGGAGGATGCCGCGGGTGCGGGCGGTCATCGTGCCGGCGCATGCCAGCAGATCGACGTGATCGACCAGCGCGGCAGGCTGGTCGGCCAGCAACAGGGCGGCACTGGAATCGAGCGGATACCACCAGTTGTAACCGGAGCGGAAGCCGCGGTGGAGGTAGTCCCAGAGCAGGTTCGGGAACGAGACGGCGGTGAAGGTGTCGATGATCTGGAAGCCCGGGCTGACCAGGCCCTGGTTGCGGATTTCCCCCGGTGCCTGATAGACCGGGGTGTAGAAATTGAAGACGCTGGGCGAGTTCATCGGCTCCTGGTTGGAGTCGGTGTAGTAGGTTTCCGTCCAGTTCCACCAGACGAAGCCGGGGTGCGTCTCGGCGAGCTTCAGCAGGCGCCCGAGGTGCATGGTGCGGACCACCGGTTCGCGAAGCTTTCCGAAGGCGGGCGACAGCGGCAGTTGGCGCGCCTCGGGATCTAACAGGATGGCCTTGGCGACCGCGGCGAGATTGCCGCGGGTGCCGTTGCCGTCATCCACGAACACATCCTGGACGCGCTGGATGTAGCCGGGGCCGGGGTTGTCGGTGACGAGGAACTGGATCAGCTGGCGGCAGACGAAGGGCGGGGTGTTCGGGTGATGGAAGAGCGCGCTCACCGCGTCGCGCACGTCCTGCATCCCGCTCTCCTCCGAAGGATTCCGGGCCGGGACGACGAAATGACCGGGCAGTTTCTTGGACCCGAAGTCGTGGCGGTCGGCGTACATGACCATGGGCCGCGTGTAGTGGTCGTCGGCCCAACCCCCGCCGCCCCAGCCGTAGGGCGAGGCGAAGTAGAGGCCGGTGAAAACGCGGGCGAGTTCGGTGATGTCGCCGTTGTCGTAGGTCGGGATCGGTTCGCCGGATCCGTCGAGCTTGCGGCTGCCGTCCGGGTTGAGCTCCCAGAGGCCGATCGAGAACAATTGCATGATCTCGCGGGCGAAGTTCTCGTCCGGAAAGCGATTGATCGAGGGATCCGCCTTCTGGTTGCCGGCGTGGCTGAGGTACATGCCCATCGCCGGGCTGAGGGCGATGTCGAGCAACAGGTCGCCGTAGTTCCCGCAGGCGTGGCGGATCAGGGTGTCATAGTAGCAGGCCATCGCCTCCGGCTTCTCCTCGAGGTCGGCATTCCGGCGCGAAACCACGAGGATCTGGGAGAGGGCGAAGGCGAGCCGCTGCCGGAGCTGGTCCGGGGCGCCGATGGCATTGCGGGCAAAGGGGGTGGTGATGTTGTTGCCGAAGATGAAGTCGTCCAGCTCGCTGTAGTTGTAGGTGGGATCCATCCTGGGCCCGGTGGCGTCGGCCTTGATCTCCTTGATGTAGGGACTGAGGTAGGAGGGAGAAAGGGCCAGCTGCTGGTCGATCCAGCCCTCGAAGCCGACTTGCCTGACTGAATCGATTTCGGCGGGCACCGGGCCGAAGGTGGATTGCATCAGGAAACGCGATGCGTTCACGGGGGATGGGACTCCGGGAACCGAAGTGCCGGGACTGCCGCCGTTCGGCGCCGATCCCTGCATCCGGTCGAGCAAGGCGATCGCATCGCCTTCGAGGGTTTCCCCGTTGGCGCGGACCAGGGGTTGCCCGAGAGAATCGGCAGTTGCGGTGGAAGAACCCAAAACCATCTCCTCCGTCCAATCCTCGACCCCGTCGCCATCGGAATCCCGCGGGGTGATGGAGGAGCGGTAGAATCCGGTGCCCTCGGGCAGCAGGGCCGCGGGGATGACCAGCTGCCGGTGGAAGTCGCTCACCGTCGGCGCCGGCAGGCCGGCGGCTTCCTCCCAGTCACCGAGGTCGAGGCTGGTCTCGACGTGGTGGTTCTTAAAGGGCAGGTCGCTCCAGTAAAGGACCAGGTCGTCGTCCTGCCGCCAGGTGACCATGTCCAATTTGGAGTCGGGATCGTCGGGATCGGTCCCGGCCTCGCTTTCCTCGAGGTTGCTCATCCCGTCGCCATCGTCGTCCGCCAACGGTGCGCGCGCGGCTCCGCCCGACCACAGGATCCAGGCGTCGGGCAGTCCGTCGCCGTCGAGGTCGTCGGGGTTGCCGGTGAAATCGAACCACGCCGGCCGGCTTGCCGGGTCGCTGGGATCGGAGCCGTGGCTGACTTCAGCGCCGTCCGTGACGCCATCGTTGTCGCTGTCGTCGTCGCGGGGGTCGGTGCCGGCGAGGTACTCGCGGAGATTGCTCAAGCCGTCACTGTCGGCGTCCAGCCCGGCGTCGGCGTTGTTGGTGGGATTGAAAAAGTGGTCGGTTTCCCAAGCGTCGGGCATGCCGTCGCTGTCGCTGTCGGCGGCGGCCAGAGCGTCGGCGGAAATCACCGCGGTGACGCCGGTTTCGGTGACGAGGTCAAAGCGTCCCGCGGTGCCTCCGGCGTCGGTCCAGGCCGCCGTGCCGGCGAGCAGCGACGGATCCGCCGCCACCGCATTGTTCCAGGTATAGGTCGCGAGCGTGACGGGCGAGGCGGGATTGGTGAGGTCGGCGATCAAGAAGACGAGCGTCCACGAATTCCCGGGGCCGGCCGCGCGGGTGGCGGTGAACTCCATGCGCAACGGCTTGGACTCGTCGTCCGTGCCATGCCCGCTCAGGCCGAAGAGCGGCGACAGGTCGGCCGGCGGGCTGTTCCAGTTGCTGTTCCAGAATCCGGCGCCGGGGTTGCCGTTGACGTGGAATACCCCCTCGATGCAGCGGAAGCGGTAGGTCAGGCGGCCGCCGACATAGCGGATGCCCATGCCGACTTGCTTGCTCCACCCTCCTTGGCCGATCTGCGCCACCGCCTCGCAGAGCATGGTCTCGTCGCCGTCGATGGCGCCCAGCATTGACTGCGGGTGGTTCCAGAGCACCCGGAGATTGTCGACCCGCCAAGTCCAGCGGTTTGCCGGGGCATCCCAAACCGGAACCGGGGGCGGAATGCTCGCGGCCACCATCGGGTTCGATCCGTATTTCCTCTCCACGGCATCCGAAAAGCTGTCCCCGTCGCTGTCGCCCTGATCCGGCAGAGAGGGGAATGGGGTCGCGTGGATCTCATCCCCGTCGGTGAGCGTATCGTCGTCGCTGTCCGGGTCGGTCGGGGAGGTGCCATGGCTTGCCTCCTCGCCATCCGGCAGGCCGTCTCGATCCGTGTCGGGATGATGCGGGTCGCATCCCGCGGCGAGTTCGGTCGCATTGTCCATCCCGTCGCCGTCCGCGTCGCCGGTGGCGTCGGCGACGGAGGGTTCGAGACGGAACTCGACCTCTTCGGCGTCGCTCAGGCCATCGCCGTCGCTGTCGGTGCCAGTGTCGATGATCTGGAGGCCGTGGATTCCGACCGGGTCATAGTCCAGGCCGAGCACGGTGAGCGTCTGGGTGCCGCCCGACAGGTTGCGATAGCGGACGTAGTTTCCCGCCTGCGGGGCGGCGGGTGAGGTGGCGGTGACTTCGGTGAACCGGCGGAAAGGAGGGGCCGAGGCGCTGACGAAATAGCGGGCGCTGGAGGCGTCGCCGGTCCGCTGGACCACCCCGGTGAGGCCGGGATAGAGGTAGCCGGGGTAGACGAGAATGTCGTAGGTCGCGTAGGGAATGCCGCTCAGCGTGACCGATGCCGGTGTCGTGATGGTGGACGTCTTCTGGCTGCGGATCAGCCCGGCGAAGAGCCGCTCGTTGCCGGGGCCCTTGTGATAGCCGGCGCTGGCGTGGTGGAACGACCACGCGGCGTTGACGCCCGTCGCCGCCCCGCGATGGTCCTTGAGCGCCGGCAGGGACCCGCTGACCACCGAGCCGCTGCTCATCCATTGCGGCAGGGGCGGGCTCGGGTTCCAATGCGGGATGCGGAAATAGCCGGCGGGTTCACCCGCGGGCAGGGCGGCATCCGCCAGCGATTCGACCACGAACTGGAGCCCGATTGCCCCGGGGAAATCGAATGGCACGGAGGCCGCCGAGTTCGGATCGCTGCCTTGTTCGATTTCGATGTTATCGGGAAAGGTGTCGCTGTCGGTGTCGGCAAGCAGCGGGCTGGTGAGGGTTTCATCGCCGTCGAGGAGGCCGTCGCCGTCGGTGTCGGGATCCAGCGGCAAGGTCGCGCCGTTCACCTCCACCAAATCGGAGAGCCCGTCATTGTCGCTGTCGGGGTCGGTGGGGTTGGTGCCGGCCAGGAATTCCCCGAGCGCATCGAGCCCGTCGCCATCGGCATCGGATCCCGCATCGGACGGATCGGCATCGGAGGAGCCGTAGAGGTCTTCAAACCAGCGCGGCAGCGAATCGTTGTCGCCATCGAGGAGGCCGTCGACTTCGGCCTCGAGCTTGACCTGGTCGATGCCGAGGTAGCCGCCGGTCGCGCCGCCGGTGCGCTCGATCTGCAAGGTGTTCTCGCCGGCCGCGGCACTCACGGCTGACGCCGGGATCGTGAAAACCAGCGTCCGGTTCCATGTGATCGCCAGCGCCTGTCCGACGGGCAGGCCGTTGCAGGTGATCGCGATGTCGTGGGTGGTGAAACCGGGTACCGGTCCGCCGGTCCAAGCGCCGCCTTGGAAAAGATCCACCGTCACCCGCAGCCGGGAAGTCGCGGCGGCGTGGGCCGCGGAGAGCTGGAAATGAATCCGGTTCCGCGGATCACTGCCGGCCACCGCCCGTTCGAAGTTCGAGGCCGCCTCGTCCGCGGCCACGACGCCGACCACGGCGTAGCTGCCGGCGAAGTAATAATCGTCGTCGAGCACCGACGCCTGCCCGGGCGCGGCGTTGGAGGAATGGCTTTCCTCGCTGAAGGGCGCGAGATTGCCGTCGTCGCTGCCCAACTGCCACACGGTCTCGAATGAGGTCGCGGTGGCATGCTCCGCGGAGATCGCGAGGAGCGGAATGAGAACCCGTATGAATTCAGGCCGCAACATCTGCGTCGTGATGGTTCACAGATAAGCGAACATTGCAAATCAGCGTTTCCTCCGGAAGGCGAGCAGCAGCGCGGGTGCCAGCAACCCGAGGGCACCGGGCTCGGGCACGGCGATGAGATTGTCGACCAGCAGGACGCCGCTGACCGGGGCGCCGCGATATTGGGCGGAGGGCGCGTGAATCAGGCGGATCTGATTCACCGAGCTCATCGTGGCGTTGGCGTCGCTGGCGCCTTCCACCGCGATCAGCGTCTCCGGCCGGAGATCGAACAGCGCCATCGACCACCCGCTCGACGCGGTCACCGTCGCGGCCTCGGTGACAAAGATCCCGCCGGGACCGGAGAGTGCCAGGCGGATGGCGAGATCGCTGCTGCCCAGGTTCCGCAGGTCGGCGGCGATCGATGTGATCCCTGCGGCGAGATAGTCGCCGCTCCAGGTGGTGGTGTTGAAGATGACCAGTTTGCCGCCTTGTCCGGAGCTGCCGCTCGCGGTGAGCTTCAAGGCGCTGTCCTCGCCGGACGGGCCGAAGTAGGGAAACAGGACGGGCGGAAAGGGATTCGGGGCGCCGCTGGACCAGCCGCCGTCGGTGTCGAAGGTCTCCTGTTGATAGAGCGTCACGGCATCCGCGGCGGGCGGGGACAGCGCGGCGAGAACCAAGGTGAGGAGCAGCGGGGAGCGCATGGCGGCAAGTGGACACCTCATCTTCCCGATTTCACCCGCGATGAAAAGCTCCCCATCGGGAACTCCGCGCCGTCGTCGCAGGTGATCAGGACGAGCTGGTCGAGCTCGATCCACCAGATGCCCGTTTGTTGGTGCAACCTGCCCGTGGCGATGGCTTCGTGTTTCGCCATCACGACGGCCCAGCCGGGCTCGCGATGGAGGCCGTCGGGAGATGCTCCGGTGGCGGTGAATCGAGCTGCGCCGGATTGTTCGAGGTCGGCCAGCAGCGTGGTGTTCCGCCGCCGGTTTTCCTCTTCGCTTGCCAGCCGGTCCCGCGGGTTGTGGGCGGTGATGATGGCGAAGCAGGCGGGGAGTGGATCCGGTGCGTCTTCCAGGTGGAAGACGGTCTGGCGATACTCCGCGGGGAACTCCATGGCGCCGCCGGGTCTAGCAATGCCGCCCGGCCACGACCAGCCGGGATCACTCCGCGCTTCCCGAAGCGGGGCGCGGGCGTTCCACTCGCGCCATGCAAGATTCCTGGCGCATCCGCGTCGATACCGGCGGCACCTTCACGGATGCCTGGGCCATCGGTCCCGATGGGACCGAGCGCCGGGCCAAGATCCTTTCCGACGGCACGATTCGCTGCCGTCTCAGCGGCCGCGACGGCAGGTGGTGGCGGAGTGATTCCGAAATCTCGGCCCCGGACGGAGCCTTTGCCGGCTGGACGGGAGCAGGGGTGACCGTCGTCGACAGCCGCGGCGGCGCCTTTTTGCTGGAAGGGGAAACGGGGTCGCTTGGCGAAGGCGTGGTCCTCGAGCTCGGTTGCGGCGACGAGGCACCGGTGGCGGTCGCCCGGATCCTGACCGGCACACCGGCCGGGCGGGAGCTCCCGAAGCTGGACTTCCGGGTCGCGACCACCCGCGGGACGAATGCCTTGTTAGAGCGAAAGGGGGCTTCGCTCGCCTTCTTCACCACCGCGGGATTCGCCGACCTGTTGGAGATCCGCGACCAGCGCAGGGACCTGCTTTTCTCGCTCGCCCAACCGGAGCCGGAGGTATTGCCGACGTTCACGAGAGCCATTTCCGGGCGGCATGATGCGCAGGGAAGCGAGGTGGAGCCGCTGGACGAGGAGGCGCTGCGCGAGGCTGCACGGCAAGCGCTTGAAGCCGGTTGCACGGCCGCGGCCGTGGCTTTCCTCCATTCGTGGAAAGAGCCGGCCCATGAGCAGCAGGCCGAGCGGATCCTGCGCGAGGCGGGCTTCGATCACGTCACGCTTTCGTCGCGGGTCGCCCCCTTGATCCGTTTGTTGCCGCGCGCCGAAACGGCGGTGGCGGATGCCTTCCTCACCCCGGTGATGGAGCACTTCGTCCGGCGGGTTTCGCAACCGCTGGGAGGCGCCAGCCTGTGGATGATGACCAGCGCGGGCGGGCTGGTTCCGGCGGATCGGTTTCATCCGAAGGATTCGCTGCTCTCCGGTCCGGCTGGTGGCCTGGTGGGTGCCGCGGAGACCGCGAGGTCGGCCGGATTCCCCAAGGTGCTGACCTTCGACATGGGCGGCACCAGCACCGATGTCGCCCGCATCGACGGGCCGTTCAACTGGCGGCAGGAGCAACAGATCGGTCCCGCCCGGGTGTTTGCCCCGGCGCTGAGGATCGAGACCGTGGCCGCGGGCGGCGGATCGATCTGCCGCTGGCGCAACGGACGCCTGGAGGTCGGGCCGGAAAGTGCAGGCGCGGATCCCGGGCCGGCGTGCTACGGCCGTGGCGGGCCGCTCACGTTGACCGACGTCAATTTGTTGCTGGGCCTGATGGACCCCGACAAGGCGGGCATCCCCCTGGATCCCGGCGCGGCCGAGGCACGATTGCAGGAGCTCCTGGCGCAACTGCACGCGGAAGGGGAGCCGTCGGTTTCCCGGGAAGACCTGCTGGCGGGGCTGCGTGAAATCGCGGTCGAGACGATGGCGGAGGCGATCCGAGGCATCAGTGTCCGGGAGGGTGCGAATCCCCGGGATTTCGCGCTGCTCGCCTTCGGCGGCGCCGGACCCCAGCACGCCTGCGCAGTGGCGGAACTGCTCGGGTTGAGGTCGGTGCTCGTGCCGGCCGATGCCGGCTTGCTCAGCGCCTGGGGGCTCGAGCGATCGTGCCGGCAGGAGCAGCGCGTGCAGCAGGTCTTGGAACCCTTAGCCGCAACTGGAGCGACGCTCGCAGGGCGGTGGCGCCAGCTGGCGTCCGAAGCGACGGTGGGCATGGCGGGTGCGAGTTGCCGGTGGTTTGCGGACCTGCGCCTGGCCGGGCAGGACTCTTTCCTGACCGTCGAACCGGAGGATCCGGATGTCGCGGCCGGCTGGGTGCTCGAAGCTTTCGGCGCGGAATACCGGATGCTTTACGGTTATCCGCCGCCGGCCGGGAAGGAACTGGAGTTGGTCTCCCTGCGGGTGGTGGCGGAGGAACCGCTGCCGGCGCTGGCCGGTGAGTCGTTTGGCGACGACAGTCGAACCGGACCGGTGGTCATCCAGGATCGCTTCTCGACCTGTGTGGTACCGGAGGACTGGAGCCTCCGGACCGGGGACCGGGGAACACTTCTGTTAGAGCGGATGGCGAACGCTCCCGGCAGCACCCGCGGGCATGCGGCGGCGATCCGGTCCGGCTTGTTCCGCAGCCGCTTTGAAGGCGTGGTCGCGGCGATGGGCGAAATGCTGCGCCGCACCGCGCTGTCGACCAATGTGAAGGAGCGCCTGGATTTTTCATGTGCCCTTTTGGATGCGCAGGGCCATTTGGTGGCGAGTGCGCCCCACGTTCCGGTACACCTCGGGGCACTCGGCGTCTGTGTCAGGGAAGTGCTGAAAGTGGTCGATCCGGGGCCCGGGGACGTGATCGTGACCAACCACCCGGGATTCGGCGGGTCGCACCTCCCGGATGTCACCCTCGTCGCGCCGGTCTTCGATGCGGCGGGGGAGCGGATCGCGTTCGTGGCCAACCGGGCCCATCATGCGGAGATCGGCGGCAAGGCTCCAGGGTCGATGCCGGCCGATGCCGGGGTTCTGGGCGAGGAGGGCGTGGTCATTGCGCCCCGACTGCTCGCCGCAGCGGGTGAGCCGCGCTTCGGTGAGATCGAATCGCTGCTCCGCGCGGCCGACTGGCCGTCGCGGCGGATCGGCGACAACCTCGCGGACCTGGAGGCGCAGCTGGCATCGATCCATCACGGGGTCCGCGGGTTGGAGAAGCTCGCGGAAGAAAGCGGTGGCGCGGTGGTGAAGGACGAATTGCGGGGGATTCTCGATCGTTCCGCGATGCTGATGGGGCAGTTGCTCGAAGGTCCCGCCCTGGGCCGGAAGGTGGCGTCCGAACTCGACGACGGGACGCCGCTGGCGCTTTGCGTGCGTCTGGAGAACGGGACACTGGTGATCGATTTCACCGGCAGTGGCGCTGTCCATCCGCGAAACCTGAACGCCACGCCGGCGATCGTGCGCAGCGCGGTCCTCTACGCCTTGCGGCTGTGGATCGGCCGGGATGTTCCCCTCAATGAGGGGCTGTTGCGGGATGTCGAGGTAGTCATTCCACCCGGTCTACTTGCGCCGGATTTCGGGGCGGACCCGATGCATGCCCCGGCGGTGGTCGGCGGCAATGTCGAAACCAGCCAGCGGCTGACCGACCTTCTGCTCGAGGCCCTGGGACTGGCCGCCAACGGCCCCGGGACGATGAACAACTTCCTTTTCGGGAACGAGGGCTTCGGATATTATGAAACCCTCGCCGGCGGGTCGGGCGCGGGGCCGGAACACGCCGGCAGTTCCGGACGCCACGTCCACATGACCAACACAGCGATCACCGACCCGGAGGTGCTGGAGCACCGGTTCCCGGTCCGCTTGTGGAAGTACGAGATCCGCCGGGGTTCCGGCGGCCGGGGGCGGAACCCGGGGGGCGACGGCGTCGTCCGTGAGATTGAGTTTCTCGAACCCCTCGTCGTCTCGTTCCTGACCGAACGGCGGGCCACCGCCCCCCGCGGGCTGGAGGGCGGGGGAGACGGCCAGCCCGGCCGGCAGCTCAGGCTGCGTCCGGGCGGAGAGGCCGGGCTTCTGCCGGGTGCGGTTACCTACGCCGCCGGTCCCGGCGAACGGGTGCGGATCGAAACACCCGGTGGTGGGGGCTGGGGCTGCTGAGCGCCGGTCAAGGCTGCAGCACCACTCCGGACTCCTCCAAGGCCAGGGCGGCGGCCCCGACCATGCCGGCCTCGTTGCCGAAGCGGGCGGGCAGGATCATCAGCCGCTCCTTGAAGGTGGGGGAAAGTTGCGAATAGAGGTGGGCGGTTAGCGGATTGAAGAGGATGTCACCTGCCTTGGCGACGCCGCCACCGATGATCACCGCCTGCGGGTTGAGCAGCCAGCAGCAGCTCATGATCGCGGTCGCGAGCTTGGCACCGATGTCATCCCAGATGGCGAGTGCGATCTTGTCGTCGAGGAGCGCCTCGCGGGCGAGGGCTGCCGGAGAGCACTCCGCCAGGTGGCGGTCGATGCCGGCGTCGAGGTAGGTCTGGTGAGCGTCGGCGGCGATCTCCTGGTTGCCGACATAGTCTTCAAGTGCTCCGATATTCCCGTAGGCGCCGCGGCGGCCTTTCCAGTCGATGGACATCTGGCCGACTTCGCCGGCGCCGTAGTTGGCGCCGCGGACCATCTTGCCATTGGCCACGACGCCGCCACCGATGCCGGTGCCGAGGGTCAGGGCGACGAGGTGGTTGAGTCCGCGGCCGGCACCGCGCTTCCATTCCGCGTAGGTCATGCAGTTGGCGTCGTTCTCGACCACCACGGGCAGGTCGGTGGCGTCGGCCAAGAGCTTCTTCAGCGGGATGTTGGTCCAACCGGCCACGTTGGTCAGGTTGTGGACGATGCCCTTCTCGAAATTCACGAAGCCGGGAACCCCGACGCCGATGGCTTCCACCTTCGGGTGGCGGGCGCGGAGGTCCGCGATGACCCGGAGAATGGCTTCGATCAGCGAGTCGGGTCCGTCGAAATCCTGCGTGGATATCGGCGGGGCTTGGTCGATGATATTGCTGCGATAGAGAACGCCGAATTTGACGGAGGTCCCGCCGAAATCGACACCAATGGCAAGAGGGGTTTCAAACATGGAAAGGTGATTACGGTGTATCCACTGGGAGCTGTCTTGGCACGTACTTTTAGCGGAGATTCCTGACAGCAGTGATCCTCAGGCCCTCGAGAGTCAGGTCAGGGTCGACCCGGTCGATCTCAGGCAAGCCTTTGGAGATCAAGGCGGCGTCGCCGCCGGTGGCGATCACCACCGGCTTGCCCGCCATTTCTCCTTTCAGGCGCTGGATGATTTCGCGGACGAGACCCCGGTAGCCGAAGACGGCTCCGGCCTGCATGGCCTCGGTGGTTGATTTGCCAATCGCCGATGTCGGCTCCTTCAATTCGATCTTCGGCAGCAGGGCGGTCCGGCGTCCCAGGTAGTCTTGCATCGCCCCGAGCCCCGGCGCGATGACGCCTCCGCAGTAGGCCGGACCGGCGGCGACGACGTCGAAGGTCACCGCGGTGCCGAAGTCGATCACGATCGCGGGGGCACCGTGTCGGGCGCTGACACCGATCGCATTGGCGAGCCGGTCGGCGCCGATCTGCGACGGCTGGGGGTAGTCGATCGTTAATCCGGTGTCGCTGCGATGGGTCAGCGCGTGAACGGGGACCCGGCGGCAGAGGTATTCGAGCAGGAGATTCGCCTTTTCCGGAACGACGGAGCAAAGCAGGGCCGCTTCGAAGTTCCACTCCGCCAGGCAGTGGTCGAGGCTCTCCGCCGAGATTTCCGCGGTGGGCAGCCAGGCACGGCTGGCGGAGAGCTCGCGATGATCGGCGAGGGCGAACTTGGTGCGGGTGTTGGAATTGTCGACGAGGAGCCAGGCCATGTTGCTACCAGTTCCGGGTGGTGAAGAATCGGGGCGAACCATCCCCGCCGTCGGGAACCCCGGAGCCGCTCCGGACCGACAGGGTGCCGTCGTTGATCCGCAGCGACATCGGGCCCGAGAAATCGGCCTCGTCGAGCCAGAAGCGGAAGCCGATGGCAGTGGTGCCGGTTTCGCCTTCGAGAGTGGTGCCGGCGGGCTCGATCGAGCGTCCGTCCGCGAGCTGGAGGTCGACCGGTTTGCCGAGGTCGTGGGGTTCTCCTCCGGTGTGCTTGAGATAGAGGTCGAGCCACAGGTTCCGGTGATCGCGGGTGACCGAGGCGTGGGCGATCCGGAATCGTGCCGCGGGGTCGCTGCCGCTTTCATACGGGCGCAGCCACTCCCAGCCGGCGAAAGCCAGCGAAATGACGAGGCAGACCAGCAACAGGAGCATGCGTCGATTCACGGGTGCAGGCATAGTCGGGCGGGGACGGGCGGCAAATGCAAAACAGGCGGCCCTGTCCGGGCCGCCTGTTGGATGAAACGAATGGATCGGGTAACGATCAGTCGGTGTAGGCCGGGGCGCCGTGTTCGGCGACATCGAGGCCTTCTTCCTCTTCCTGGGCATCGACGCGGACGCCGATGACCAGCTTGAGGACGAAGAAGAGCAGGCCGGAGGTCACGAAGGCAAAGGCGCTGATCACGACCGTGCCGAGCAGCTGGGTGCCGAGGCTGTGGTCGGCGTTCGTGCTGAACAGTCCGACAGCCAGGGTTCCCCAGACACCGCAGATGCCGTGAACGGAGACGGCGCCGACCGGATCGTCGATCTTGATCTTGTCGAAGAACAGGACCGAGAAGACCACGATCAGACCGGCGATCGCACCGACCAGAACCGCCATCCAGGGCGAGATCACGTCGGCGCCGGCGGTGATGCCGACGAGACCAGCGAGGATGCCGTTGAGGCCCATCGAGAGGTCGGGCTTCTTCAGCACGATCCACGAGGTGAAGATGGCACCGAGGCCACCGGCGAAGCCGGCCATGGCGGTGGTGACAAAGACGCGGGAGACGCCTTCCGGGTCAGCGCTCAGGACCGAGCCGCCGTTGAACCCGAACCAGCCGAGGAAGAGCATGAACACGCCGATGTTGGCGAGGGGCAGGTTGTGCGGAAGGACCGGCTTGACGCCTTCCTTGGTGTACTTCCCGCGACGAGGGCCGAGGATGAGGATGGCGGAAAGCGCGGCGAAACCACCGAAGGCATGGACCAGGGTCGATCCCGCGAAGTCATAGAAGCCCTTGGCGTCGAGCCAGCCGGTACCCCACTTCCAGGAGCCGGTGATCGGGTAGAGGAAGGTCACCAGGATGGTGGCGTAGATCATGAAGCTGCCAAGCTTGACGCGCTCCGCAACCGCACCGGAAACGATGGTGGCGGCGGTGGCGGCGAACATGGCCTGGAAAATGAAGTCGGCCCAGATGGTGTAGCTGGCGTATTCGGCAGTGACATTGGCGGTGCGGGTCGCTTCGTCAGGGAAACCGTTCATGAGCTTGCTGCCCATGGCGAAGAAGCCGTTCCAGTCTTCACCCATCGTTCCCGGATACATCGCGTTGAATCCCCAGGCCATGTAACCGAGGGCACCGATGCAGACGATGAAGACGTTCTTGAAGAGGATGTTGACCGTGTTCTTCTTCTGGCACATCCCGGATTCCACCGAGCAAAAGCCGAGGTGCATGATGAACACGAGGGCGGCCGAGAGCAGGATCCACAGGTTGTTCACCGTGAACATCGCGGCGTCCGGGCCCGCCATGAAGGCTTCGTAGGTTCCTTCGGCCGGGGGGGCTTCCGCTTCTTCGGCAGGGGCGGCCTCGGCCGGCGCGGCCGGAGTCGTTTCTTCAACTGCCGCAGGCGGCGGGGTGGCTTCTTCCTGTGCAGAGGCATGCGGTGCCAAAGGCAGGACCATCATTGCAAGGGCAGCTAGTGCGGATGCACTGCTTGCCATTCGTGTTTTCAGGCTCATTTCGACTCGGTTTCGGATGGATTGTGCAGCCAGGTTTTTTGTCTTCCTAACTGCGGATCGGCAAAAAGCAGATGGCGTGCCAGCGGCAAAAAGCATCGTGGAAGTCCCTGACATGACGGGCGATTCCCGACGATCGGGGCGGCCCTGAAGCGGTGCGGCGAACGCACGCGGAGACCTGGTTTTCAGAGCGCAACCGGCTGCCGCGAAGGGCGATTGGCGGGAGGATGTCTGTATCCGGATGCCCCGGCTCGACAGATGGCTGGGTTGACCTGCGGGGAGGGACGTCTGTTCGACCGTGATGCCGGCGGCAGGGAAGAATGGGCGGGCTCGAAAGGCTCAGACCCCGACAATCCGGGGCGGGCGACCGTCGTTCCAACGGGGGTGCCTAACCGCCCGTGAGGTCACTTTTCTGGCTTGCCACTGGCATCTGCTGCACCTAGTTACCCCGCCGAAGCGGCGCTTGCGCGCGTTCTTTTCACTGGACAATACCTTTAGCTTTTCTTAAACAAATCGCGAAAGGTAGTATCCAGCGGCTGAAAAGCATGCCTGTGATCCGCCGTTGATGCTGACCTCCGCGGGATAAGCCCAGGCTGACCCTGTCGAGCCAAGCAGTAATCGAACAACCGAATACCAAGATGCGCAAATACACCAAAACTGTCGGCGCCCTGGCCGCTGCCTCCGCCCTCGTGGCCGGCAATGCCATGGCTGAAATCGAAGGCGAGATCCACGTCGGCTACGCCAACATGTACGAGTTCCGCTTTGTGGACCTCGGCCAGGACATGGTTGAAGCCGGTGTCGATCTTTCGCTCGGCGAATACTCGGGCTTCAGCTTCGCCGCTGGTGCTTGGTACGCTTCCACCAATGACAGCAAGAGCTCGATCATTGGCCAGAACCTGAACGCCAACGAACTGGATCTCTACGCGAGCGTCGGTTACGAGTGCGGCCCGGTTTCCCTGGAAGCTGGTTACATCTTCTACCACTTCCTTGATGTCGCTGGTATCGACACCCAGGAAGTTTACCTCGCCGCCTCCACCGAGCTCTTCTGGGGTATCGGTGCCGGTGCGACCTTCTTCTACGACTTCGATGCCAACAACGGTTGGTACCTGCAGCCGGAGATCACCAAGTCCTTCGAATTCAGCGAATGCCTCAGCCTCGACCTCGCGGTTGGCTGCGGTATCGCCGACGGCCACGGCCTTCAGGTTGACACCAGCGCTCCCTTCTTCAATCCGGGCGCCACTGCCGACGGCTATCAGGGCTACTACGTCTCCGCTGCTCTCCCCTGGGAGTTCCGCGACGGCGTGACCCTCACCCCGTACGTGAAGTACACCGATGGTGACAGCGACCTGCTCACCAACCTGACCGACGTGACCTCGGGCCAGGACTACCTCATCGCGGGCGTGAAGCTGGCTGTCAGCTTCTGATCGCAAGGCGATCCTAACAATTGCTTCGGGCGGCCACGGCAACGTGGCCGCCCTTTTTTGTGCTCGTGACGCGGGAGAATGGTATGGCCCCTGCTAATTCCAGTGTGAATTATCGGCCAAAACTTCACATCGGCTGATGGTAAGAAACACGAGATCCCAACCTTCATGAAATCGTTTCCCATTCTTCGCGCCTCGATCGCAGGCTTGTTGGCCGCGGCCGGACTTGCCCATGCCGAACCCCTCAAGATCGCCTATTCCGACTGGCCGGGTTGGATCGCCTGGGAGATCGGGATCCAGAAGGGATGGTTCAAGGAAGCCGGGGTCGACGTGAAGTTCGAGTGGTTCGACTACGTGCCGTCGATGGACGCCTACGTCGCCGGCAAGGTCGACGCGGTGTGCATGACCAACGGCGACGCGCTGGTGACAGGGGCGACCGGCAAGCCTTCGGTGGGCATCATCATCAACGACTTCTCCAATGGCAACGACATGATCGTCGCCGCCCCGGGGATCGAGTCGATGAAGGACCTGAAGGGCAAGAAGGTGGGCCTCGAGGAAGGCTTCGTTTCGCACCTGCTGCTGCTGACCGGCATCGAAAAGGCGGGCATGAAGGCCGGCGACGTGACGATCGTCAACACGCCGACCAACGAGACGCCGCAGGTGCTGGCCTCGAAGGCCGTGGACGCGATCGGCGCCTGGCAGCCGAGCTCGGGCCAAGCGCTCAAGGCGCTGCCGGGATCCAAGCCGGTGTTCACCTCCGCGGATGCCCCGGGCATCATCTACGACCTGCTTTACGTCTCGGCCGAGAGCCTTGAGAAGAACAAGGAGGACTGGGCCAAGGTGGTGAAGGTTTGGTACAAGATCGCCGATTACATCCGTGACGAGGAGAACCTCGACGACGCGCTGAAGATCCTCTCCGGCCGGGTGAAGGTGACTCCGGAGGAATACGAGCCATTCCTCAAGGGCACCTACATCCTGACCCTCGACGAGGCGCTGAAGCGCTGGGAGCCGGGCGAAGGCTTGGGCAATGTCTACGGCTCGTCGAAGATCGTCGATGACTTCAACCTGAAGTTCGAGGTTTACGACAAGAGCCAGGATCCGGCGAAGTACCTGGACCCCTCGCTGACCAAAGCGCTGGCCCCGAAGGGCGAGTGAGCGGGTTTTGATTTCATTGTTAGGAGCGTCCCGTGCCGAGGTGGCACGGGGCGTGCGCTCCCGCCCGCATCCGACCTTATGGCTCGACCTGCAATTCTCAGGGGTTGGTTCCTGATCCGTCGTGACCTGCCGCATGGCCGGCGGGTGCTGTTGACGGTGGTTTCCTTCCTGCTGCCACTGGCACTCTGGTGCGTGGTTTCCTACGTCCCCTGGATCTGGCATCCCGACGTCAAGATCGAGCTGTCAGCCGAGCGGGAAGGGGTGACCACGGTGTTCACGGCGGGCGACCACGTGAGCCGAGAGTTCTTCCCGGAGTTCGTCGAGGCGGTGCGCCAGGAGAATGCGGCGGTGCTTGCCGCCCGTGAAGCCGGGACACCCGGCTCCGGTGCCAAGCGGAAGAACCAGAAGCTGCTGCGCCAGCTTGCGCCGCTGGCCGTCGAGCAAGGCTGGCTGGACTACACCGACGGGCAGAACGATGCCGTCCTCTACCACGTCTGGCGCGACCTGGCGACGGGTGCCAGGACTTCGGCCGATCCAAAGCTCACTCCGGAGAACCTGGACATCGTCCGCCGCAACTGGGCGGTGATGTCCGCCCTTTCGCCCGACTTTTCCTACAAGCAGCTGCCGGACGAGCCGCTGCTCAAGATCGTGCCGCAGGGCATGCCGGCGAACCCGGTCTACCTGCCGGCGCCGCATGAGGTGTTCCGCGCGGCCAAGCGCGACTTCACTGCCGAGGTGCCGACCGGTGAGCTGACGATGGGCCAGCGCTACCGCCAGTCGCTGCACATCATCATCGCCGGCTTCCTGTGGGCTTGCGTGGTTGGGATTCCGCTGGGGATCCTGTGCGGGGTCTTCGATTTCTTCTCCAAGCTGCTCGAGCCCTTCGTCGATTTCTTCCGCTACATGCCGGCACCGACCTTCAGCACCCTGCTGGTCGCGGTGCTGCTGGCGGGCGACGCGCCGAAGGTCGCGCTGGTCTTCATCGGCACCGTCTTCCAGATGATCCTGGTGGTGTCGAAGACGACGCGGCTGCTCGACCCGGCGCTGCTCGAGGCGGCCCAGACCCTGGGTGCCAAGCCGCGCCAGATGATCACCAAGGTGGTGATCCCCGGCATCCTGCCGAACCTCTACAACGACCTGCGCATCCTGCTCGGCTGGGCCTGGACCTGGCTGGTCATCGCCGAGCTGATCGGGGTCAAGAGCGGCCTCACCGAGTTCATCGAAACGCAGGGTCGCTTCCGCAATTTCGAACGCGTCTTCCCGGTGATCATCCTGATCGGGGTCACCGGCTTCGTGACCGACCAGATCCTGTCCTGGCTGCACGGCCTGCTGTTTCCCTGGGCCGGCAAGTCGGGGAACTTCTCGCGCGCCGTGGCGAGCTTCGTCAGCTGGCCCTTCCGCATGGTGGCGGCCGGGGCGAGGGAACGGATCGCGGCCTCGGAAATGTCCACCCCTGAAGTCCGCCGCAACGAAGCATCATGAGCACTCACGTCGAACTTCCCAGCTACCGCGAGCAGGCTCCCGAGGTCGCCGCTCGCTTCGCCCGCCTGCAACAGCGCCCGGTGGCGCTCGAGGTCAGCGGGCTGACCAAGAAGTTCGAGACGCCGCGCGGGGTGGTCACCGCGCTGAGCGACGTCTCTTTCTCTGTCCACAAGCGCGAGCTGATGTGCGTGATCGGTCCCTCGGGCTGCGGGAAATCGACGCTGGTGCGCATCCTAGCCGGGCTTGAGACGGCGACCGCCGGCGAGCTCAAGGTCTACGGCGAGCCGGTCTCCGGGCCGGGTCCCGACCGCGGCATGGTGTTCCAGGGCTACACGCTGTTCCCCTGGCTGTCGGTGAAGGAGAACGTGATGTTCGGGCCGAAGATGGCCGGCAAGTCGTCCTTCACCGCCGAGCGCGAGGCGCGCGAGTGGATCGATCTGGTCGGGCTGGCGAAGTTCGAGAATTCCTATCCCCACCAGCTCTCGGGCGGGATGAAGCAGCGGGTGGCAATCGCCCGCGCCCTGGCCAACCAGCCGCGGGTGCTGTTCATGGACGAGCCCTTCGGCGCGCTCGACGCCCAGACCCGCTGCAAGATGCAGTCATACCTGCTGGATATCTGGAAGAACGTCGACATCACGATTGTCTTCATCACCCACGACCTCGACGAGGCGGTGTTCCTGTCCGACCGCATCCTGGTGCTCGATGCCAATCCCGGCCGGGTCGCGGAGATCGTCGAGGTGCCGGTGCCGCGGCCGCGCTCCGAGCAGCAGCTCTTCGATCCGACCTTCATGGCCACGCGCAAGCACATCGACCACATGATGCACCCGCCCGGCCAGGAGCAGAAGGAGGCGCCGGTGCTGCGCATGGCCGTCGCCGATCCCGACGTGATCTGAAGGACCGATTTCCAACAGGGGGCCATCGCGGACCCGTTGTTTCACACTTTTCAACTAAAACGTATGAATCAAGAAAGCATCGGGGCGCTTCGCGACTCGCTCAAGCAACAGGGGGTGAAGTACTGCATCGGCGCCTACGTCGACATCCATGGCGTTCCGAAGGGCAAGTTCGTGCCGATCGACCACTTCGAGGACTTCGCGGCGGGATCGGAGCTCTACACCGGTTATGCGCTCGACGGCCTCGGCCAGAAGCCGAACGACGACGAGATCAACTCGGTGCCCGACCTCGAGCGCGGCTGCGTGCTGCCCTGGAACAAGGAGGTCGCCTGGTTTCCGGCCGACAATACCTTCAAGGGGCAGCCCTACGAGGTGAGCACCCGGGTGGCCCTGAAAAAGCAGCTCGCCGCGGCGGCGGAGATGGGCTTCGGGATGAACCTCGGGATCGAGTGCGAGCTCTTCGTCCTCAAGCTCACCGAATCGGGGCAACTGGAGATTCCCAATCCCGACGACGACCTGGTGAAGGCGTGCTACGACGTGAAGCGCTTCATGGACCGCTACCCCTGGCTCGACAAGATGGCCAGCGCGATCAACGGCCTCGGCTGGGACCTCTACTCGCTCGACCACGAGGACGCGAATTCGCAGTTCGAGTTCGACTTCAAGTATGCCGACGCGCTGACGATGTGCGACCGCTTCATCTTCTTCCGCCTGATGGCCAAGCACTACGCGGCCGAGGAGGGGCTGCTGGCGACCTTCATGCCCAAGCCCTTCGCCAACCGCACCGGCAGCGGCGCGCACTTCAACATGTCGCTCTACGACCTCGAGAGCGGAGGGAATCTTTTCAAGCGGCCACACGACGAGGATCCGCGGGGTCTCGGGATCAGCGAGCTCGGCTACCAGTTCATCGCTGGCATCCTCAAGCACGGCCCGGCCTTGTGCGCGGCCTTCGCGCCGACGGTCAACAGTTACAAGCGTCTGGTCCGCCGCGGGCTGATGTCCTACTACTCTTGGGCGCCGGTCTTCAATTCCTACGGCCGCAACAACCGCACCAACTCGGTGCGCGTGCCGATGGCGGGCGGTCGCTGCGAGAGCCGCAATGCGGACGCCGCCTGCAATCCCTACCTGGCTGCCGCGCTGGTGCTGGCGGCGGGGCTGGAGGGGATCCGTGAAGGGCTCGATCCGGGGCCGGCGCAGGAAGAGAACCTTTACGAGCTGTCGCCCGAGGAGTTCGCCGCGCGGGGGATCCGAGAGTTGCCGCGGACGCTGGACGAGGCGGTGGCGGCCTTCGCGGAAGATCCCTTCGTGGAAAAGGTCCTGGGCAAGGAACTGCGGGACGAGTTCATCACCTACAAGTCGGAGGAGTGGCGCCAGTACCACCAGCGGGTGAGCCAGTGGGAAATCGACACCTATGCGCGGCTGTTCTGATCAAGGGCGGCTTGGCTGCCGGTCCGACCCAGCCGGCTGAAGTCGGCGCTCCCTTTTTGAAAGACGATGAAACCGATCCTGCTCGAACAACTTGCCTGGCCCGAGATTGCGGAGCTGCGCGGGACGAACGGTGGCTTGTTGCTTTTGCCGCTGGGCGCGACCGAGCAGCACGGGCCGCATCTGCCGGTGGCGATGGACACGCTGCTGGCGGAGGCGGTGTGCCACGCGGTGTCGGGCAAAACCGGCGTGCCGGTGCTGTCGGCGCTGCGCTACACCGTCTCGCAAGGCCACACCGCCAAGTGGCCGGGCACCTTCTCGCTGCGGCACTCGACCTTTCTGGCGGTGCTGCGCGACGTGGCGGAATGGGCGGCGGCGACCGGATGGCAGCGGCTGCTGCTGGTGAACTCGCACTTCGGCAACGACGCCCCGGCGCGGGTCGCGGTGGACCAGCTGCGGCTGGCCTTCGAGGGACGCTTTCACATCGGCCTGCGCCATGTCTTCCAGCTGACGCCGGGGATCTGGAAGACCTACACCGACGATGCCGCGGATCTTCACGCCAACCGGGCAGAGACTTCGCTGATGCTGCACTTGCATCCGGAACAGGTGCACGAGGACCGTCTGGCCGACGCGGACGACCCGGACCGGACGACCGGAACGGTGTTCTCCCACCCGGTTGCTCGGACCAGCCTCAACGGCGTGACCGGCATGCCGTCGGCGGCGACCAAGGAGGAGGGCGCGCGCTTGTTCGGGGAGATGGTCGTGGCGCTCGAAGCCGAGGTCCGCAAAGCCATTGTGGAAGAGCCGCCTTTGCCGGAGGAGGAATGGTCCGGCATCCCGCTGCCTCCGGTTTTCTGATCCCATGAGCGAACTCGAGAAGATCTTCGAATCGATCCGGCAGGCCTGCGACGTGCCCCTCTCGCAGGCGACGACCCTGCCGCGCGAGGCCTATCGCAGCGAGGCTTTCCACCGGTGGGAGCGCGAGGCGCTGCTCGCGGGCGGTTGGATGGCGGTGGCGCATGTCTCGCAGATCCCGCTGGCGGGCGACTTCATCACGCTGGGCCTGTTAGGCGAGCCGCTGGTGGTGATCCGTGGCAAGGACCAAGAGATCCGGGTGATGTCGCGGGTCTGCCCGCACCGGGCGATGGACATCCTGCCGCCCGGCTATTCGGAGGGCCGCCTGACCACGGCCGAGCGCCGCGAGGGCTTGCCGGAATCCTGTGGCCACGCCCGCTTCCTGCTCTGTCCCTACCACTCGTGGACCTTCGATCTCGACGGCCGCCTGCGGGCCTGTCCGGAAATGCAGCTGGCCGAGGGCTTCCAGCGCGACGAGTGGGGCTTGCGCGAGTTCCGCAGCGAAACCTGGAACGGTTTCGTGTTCGTGAACCTCGATGGCGAGGCACCGCCCTTTGCTGGTGACCTCGAAGGCATGGCGGCGGCGATCGCGCCGTGGAAACCGGCGGAACTCGAGGTGGTCCTGCAGCGCGAGTGGGAGTGCGAATTCGACTGGAAGGTGCTGGTGGAGAATTTCATGGAGTCCTACCACCACCTCGGCGCGCACCGGAAGACGCTGCAACTGCTGATGCCGGCGAAGAACACGTGGACGGAGGAGGAACACCGACGCTACGTTCATGGCCACTTGCCCTACACGGCGGAGCACCGCGCGGCGATCGAGGACTCGCTGGCGAAGGGGGATGCGGAGACCGGGTTCCCGGTGATCCGGGGATTGGAGGAGGACGGCTTGAGCCACTGGCACCTTTATCTGGTGCATCCCTGCTTCCTGTTCTTCACGGGTCACGACTGCTGCGCGTGGTATCGGGTCGAGCCGCTCGGTCCGGGGCGAATGAAGCTGCTGACGACCTTGCTGGTGCCGGTGGAAACCACCAAGCGGGAAGACTTCGCCGCGATCATGGAGCGGGAAACGCAGCGGCTGTTGGCCTTCCACCTGGAAGACATGGAGGTGTGCACGGCGGTGCAACGGGGGCTGGCCTCCGCTGGCTGGCAACCGGGCCGCCTCAGTCATCTGGAGATGCCGGTGTGGCTGTTCCATCGCTTCCTCGCGGCGCGCAGCCGTGGGTCGTGGCCGACCGCGGACCGGCCGCCGGCACCATCGCAGAAGGAGGTGACGTCATGATCACCGGAGGCTGCCTGTGCGGGGCGACCCGATATGCGATCGACGCGCAGCCACGATGCACCTCGTACTGCCATTGCGAGGACTGCCGGCGGGCAAGCGGGGCGCCGGTGGTGGCGTGGACGTTCTTTCCGACAGGCTCGCTGGAATGGACGAAGGGGGCGCCGAAGCTGCTCAGTTTTGCCGAAAGGGAGCGGGGATTCTGCCCCGAGTGTGGCACGCCGTTGAGTTTCTATGATCCGGCGATTCCGGATGAGTATGAGGTGACCACCTGCAGCCTCGACGACCCGTCCTTGCTTCCGCCGCGCGACCACAACTGGGTGGTCGACCGTTTGCCGTGGTTTGAAACCGCCGACTCCCTGCCGCGCCATGAGCACTATTCCGAGTGAGCTGCTGTGGCTCGGCGACTTCGTGGAACTGGGGCCGGCGAGCTTCCGGATGGGTGCTGCGGAAGATGACCGCTTTGCCACGGCGTCGGAGCGGCCGGTCCGTGAGATCTCGATCGGGCACCGCTTCGCCATGGGTGTCTTTCCGGTCACCGTGGCCCAGTGGCGCTTCGAAAAGGAAGGGAGCTATCCGGTGGTGGATTTCTCCTGGAACGATATCGATGGCTGGCTGAAAGAGGCTGCCGACAAGTCGGGCTTGCCCCTGCGCCTGCCGTCCGAAGCGGAGTGGGAGTTCGCGGCGAGGGCGGGGCGGAGCGGGGGATTCCCCATGGGAGATTCGATCGGTCCGACGGAGGCCAACTTCCTCCACGACGACGGCAAGCAGCGGATCGGGCTGGGCGGGCGGACGCCGCGCGGGTGCTACCCGCCGAACGGCTTCGGCCTCGAGGACATGCTCGGCAACGTTGCCGAATGGGTGGCCGACACCTGGTCGCCGGATCTTTCCGCGCTGCCAGCCGACGGGCGGCCGCACCTTGCCGCCGATGCCGGCCTGCGGGTGGTGCGATCCGCAGGTTGGGACGCCTTGCCGCGGCTGCTGCGGCTGTCGGCCCGACATCCGCTGCCGGCAGATCGGCGGCAGGACAACCTGGGATTCCGCCTCGCCTGCGACCTGCCATGAAGCTGATCCGCGCCGTGTCCTGTTGGGGAAACCAGGCTTCGCCCGTCGAGGCCCTGGGCCTGGCCTGCGAATGGGGCTTCGAGGCGGTCGAGGGACCGGCGGAGGTCATCCGGGAGATCGCCGGGGAAGGCATGGAATTGATCGCGGAGATCGTCACCGGCTGCGACTCTGGAAGCTATGTGCCGGGGCTGAAGGTGACGCCTGACGAGCATCTGGAGGACTTCCGGCGAAAGCTCGATCTGGCCCTTGATGCGGAGCCGCTAAGGATCACGACGATGGCCGGGAGCGATTTCTGGGACTTTCCGACTGCCTGCCGCTTCTTCGAAGACCTTCTTGGGATCGCGGAACAGCGCGGTGCGAAAGTGTGTATCGAGACCCATCGCGCTCGGCCGACCTTTCATCTCGCGAGGACGCGGCGATTCCTGGAGGAATTGCCGAACATGAAATTGACGCTCGATGTCTCTCACTGGTGTGTGGTCTGCGAACGGCTGATGCCGGGAGAGGTCGAATGGATGGAAAGCATCCAGGCGAAGGTCGGGCATCTGCACACGCGGGTTGGCTACGATCAGGGTCCTCAGGTCCCGGATCCACGGGTCGAACGATATGGCGCGGAGCTGGCGGCGCATTTGGAGTGCTGGAAGCGGATTGCAGAACGGCATCAGGACAAAGGGGCTGAGTTCTTCACCGTCACGCCGGAATTCGGCCCGGACGGCTATCTGCAAAGTGAACCGTCGAGCGGGAGACCGGCAGCGGATCTGCGCGAGATCAATCGATGGATCGGCGGGCGCGTGGCGCAATTGCTGGAGGAATCCGGTATGAAGAAATGAAAAAAACTTCACATTCGGCACCTCGGGTGCTTTCTCCGGGGCATGTCCACTGACGCACCCAGCGACGGCCTGCGGCGGATCACCGTCTCGATGCCGGAGCAGACCTTCCAGGCCTTCGAGAGGCTGGTCGCCGAACGCGGTTTCGACAGCCGTTCCCAGGCGGTCGCGGAGATGATCCACCAGCACGCCGCCGAGCATCTCGGCAAGATCGGCAAGGAGGTCATGGCGGCGACCTTGTCGCTGGTCTACGACGAGTCGAAGAGCGCGCTGCTGCGCGACCTGTCGCGGATCTTCCGCGAGCACATCGCCGAGGTGATCTCCTCGCAGCACGTGCTGCTGGAGGACGACCACGTGCTCGAGGTGATCCTGATGCAGGGGCCGGCGAAGACGCTGCGCGAGATCGCCAACAAGCTGGTCACCTGCAAGGGCGTCAAGACCGCCCACCTGACCCTCACGCCCCATCTCATCCCGCCCTTGCACGCCAAGGCGAACGCAACCCGCGCATGAAGACGATCCTCGAACGAACCCTGAGCGGTGCCGGCATGTGGTCCGGCGTCATTTCCCGCGGCAAACGGCTGCGCCTGACCGACCTGGAAGGCGGCGCGAATGTCGGCATGATGCTCTACAACGCCCTCGAGCGGCAGGAGCGCTACAACATGCCCGACACGCTGAAGGGTCAGCACATCTTCTACCTCCGCGCTCCCTACTGCCTGCACTCCGACATGGGACGCCTGCTGGCTTCGGTGACCCATGACGACTGCGGCTGGCACGACACCGTCTGCGGCCACAGCGATGCGGCCGGGGTGTTCCGGAAGTACGGTGCCTGCGACTACCAGCAGGCGCGCAACGAGTGGTTCCGCAATGCCCGCGACTGCTTCCTGATCGAGCTGGCGAAGTGGGGGCTGGGCAAGAAGGACCTGGTGCCGAACCTCAACTGGTTCAGCAAGGTGGTCGCGGATGAAGCCGGCAAGCTGAGTTTCGTCCCCGGCAACTCGAAGGCCGGCGAGCAGCTCGAGTTGCGCTTTGAGATCGACACGCTGGTGGTGCTCAACACCTGCCAGCATCCCTTCGACCCGAACCCCGGTTACCAGCCCAAGCCGGTGAAGCTCGAGGTTGTCGATGGCGATCTTCCGGCGGAGGACGATCCTTGCTTCAAGGTCCGGCCGGAAAACTTCCGGGCCTGGGAGAACAACGAAACCTATCACGCGCTGCGCTTCTAACCGCCATGACCGAAAGCAAACTCGACCCGGCCACGGCCGCCTACCGCCACGTCATCCCGGCGGGGGACTGGTGGGTCCATGAGATCAAGCGTGGCCAGACGCTGCGGATCCTGGACCTCGAGGGCAACCAGGCCGCGGACACGCTGTTCTACAGTGCCGCCGACCCGACCGACCGCTACTCGGCGGACGGGACGATCCAGGCCCAGCAGGCGCTCTACCTGAGCACCGGCACCAAGCTGATGAGCACCGAGGGGAACGTGCTGTTGGAGATCACCGCCGACACCTGCGGCCGCCACGACACCCTGGGCGGCGCCTGCTCGCGCGAGAGCAACACGATGCGCTACGCCCACGACAAGGAGTGCATGCATGCATGCCGCGATTCCTTCATCCGCGGCGCGCAGGAATGGAAGATCGAGCTCAGCAAGCGCGACATCGCCTGCAACATCAACTTCTTCATGAACGTGCCGGTGACCCCGGACGGCCAGCTGAGTTTCGAGGATGGCATCTCCGCGCCGGGACGATACGTCGAGATGGTCGCGGCGATGGATGTCGTCTGCCTGATCTCGAACTGCCCTCAACTCAACAACCCGTGCAACGGCTGGAATCCGACGCCCGTGGAAGTGCTGATCTGGGACTAGGAACACCAACCACGGAGATCACGGAATACGCGGAACGAAGAGGGTTTTGAATTGAGGTGTTCCGTGGTTTTGAAACGAAGCGAATGAAAGGCTCCATACTCATAGCAAACCGAGGAGAAATCGCGGCGAGGGCGATCCGCAGTGTTCATCATCTCGGGCTGCGGGCGGTGGCGGTGTATTCGGATCCGGATGCCGGCGCTCCGCACGTCGACCTGGCGGACGAGGCCCACCGGCTCGGGCCGGGGCCGGTGTCGGAGAGCTATCTCTTGAAGGAGTCGCTGCTCGAGGTGGCACGACAGAGCGGGGCAGCGGCGGTGTTTCCGGGATACGGCTTGTTGAGCGAGAACACCGACTTCGCGCGGATGTGCGAGGAGGCCGGGGTGAAGTGGCTGGGGCCGACTCCAGAGCAAATCATTGCCTTCGGCCTGAAGCACGAGGCGCGGAGGTTAGCTGGCGAGGCGGGGGTGCCGCTGGTGCCGGGGACGGACTTGTTGGAAGATGCCGCGGCAGCGGTCGCGGCGGCGGAAGGCATCGGCTACCCGGTGATGCTGAAGAGCACGGCTGGCGGCGGCGGGATCGGGATGAAGGTCTGCCGCGACGCGGAGGAGCTCGCGAAGGAGTTTGAAAGCGTGGTGCGCTTGAGCGAACGCAGCTTCGGCTCGGGCGGGGTGTTCATCGAGCGCTTCATCGAGCGCGGCCGCCACGTCGAGGTGCAGATCTTCGGCGACGGCGAAGGCCGGGTGCTGGCGCTGGGCGAGCGCGACTGCTCGGTGCAGCGGCGCAACCAGAAGGTGTTCGAGGAAACCCCGGCACCGGGGCTTTCCGACGAGGTCCGCGCGGCCCTGCATGCGGCTGCGGTGACGCTCGGGGAGAGCGTGAACTACCGCTCGGCCGGGACCGTGGAGTTCATTTACGACGCGGATCGTGAGGACTTCTTTTTCCTCGAGGTGAACACGCGGCTGCAGGTCGAGCACGGGGTGACCGAGCTGGTGACGGGCATCGACCTCGTCGAGTGGATGATCCGGCTGGCGCTCGACCCGGAATGGACGATGCCTGCCAGCGCCCCGCCGCCGCAGGGCCATGCCATCCAGGCGCGGGTCTACGCGGAAGATCCCAACCACAATTTCCGCCCGAGCGCGGGGCTGCTGACCGAGGCGGAGTTTCCCGAATGGACGCGCTGCGACGGCTGGATCGCCGCCGGCACGGAGGTCAGTCCCTTCTACGACCCGTTGCTGAGCAAGGTAATGGTCCACGGCAAGGACCGCGGAGACGCGGTCGACCTGCTGACGCGGGCGCTCGACGAGAGCCAGATCTCGGGGATCGAGACCAACCTGCGCTACCTGCGGCAAGTCGTACGGTGGTCGTCGTACGTCGCCGGTGGCGTGGCGATGCGCGACATGGCGGGCTTCGACTACCGGCCGCGGACCTTTGATGTGGTCACGGCGGGCACGATGACCACGGTCCAGGATTGGCCGGGCCGGAGGGGGCTGTGGGAGGTCGGGGTGCCGCCCTGCGGGCCCTTCGACGCGCTTTCCTTCCGTCTCGCCAACCGCCTGGTCGGAAACGACGAAGGATCGGCGGGTCTGGAGATCACGATGAGCGGCCCGAGCTTGCGCTTCAATGCGGACGCGGTGATCGCCCTGACCGGAGCCCCGGTGCTGATGCTGCGCAACGGCGAGCCGGTGCCGATGAACGAGGCAGTCGAGATTGCAGCGGGAGACCTGCTGAAGATCGGCCGGATCGAGGGGCCGGGCATGCGCTGCTGCCTTGCCGTGGCGGGCGGCATCGAGTCGCCGCACTATTTGGGCAGTGCGGCCACTTTCACACTGGGTCGCTTCGGCGGTCCCTTCGGCCGTGCGCTACTGCCGGGCGACGTGCTGGGGATAGGGAGGGTCGACGTTCCGTCGACGAGCGAGTCAATCGGAGCGCGGGGATCTCTGCCGATCGCATCCGAGTGGACCATCGGCGTGCTCTACGGGCCGCACGGGGCACCGGACTTCTTCCTCGACGAGGACATCGAGACCTTTTTTGCGACTTCCTGGGAAGTTCACTACAACTCGGCCCGGACCGGGGTGCGCTTGATTGGCCCGAAGCCGAAGTGGGCGCGGACCGATGGTGGCGAGGCCGGCCTGCATCCGTCCAACCTGCACGACAATGCCTACGCGATCGGCGCGGTGGACTTCACCGGCGACATGCCGGTCATCCTGGGGCCGGATGGACCGAGCCTTGGTGGCTTCGTCTGTCCGGTGGTGGTGGTCGATGCCGAGCTGTGGAAGCTGGGTCAGTTGCGGCCGGGCGACAAGCTGCGCTTCGTGCCGGTCGACGAAGCCTGGGCGGCGCACCAATCGGTGGCGGTGGACGCTTTCCTAACAGGAAAGTCGGATTCCCTGCCGGATCCCGCGGCGATCGGCGAGTTGCCGTCGCCCATCTTGGATCAATTTGGCGAGGGCGATGATGCGGTGGTGGTGAGGCGGGCGGGGGACCGCTACTTCCTGATCGAGTTCGGACCGCATCACCTCGACCTCAAGCTGCGCTTCAAGGTCCACGTGGTCTATGAATGGCTGAAGGAGCAGGGAATCGCGGGAATCATCGACCTGACGCCCGGGATCCGCTCGTTGCAGGTGCATTTCGATCCGCGGGCGATCGGCCGGGAGGTTTTGTGGAAGACGATCCGTGAAGGCATCCATTCCCTGCCGCCGCTTGAGCAAATCGAAGTGCCGGCGCGGGTGGTTCATTTGCCGATCAGCTGGGACGATCCGAGCACCCAGGAGGCGATCCGCAAGTACATGCAGAGCGTGCGGCCGGACGCGCCGTGGTGCCCGAGCAACCTGGAGTTCATCCGGCGGATCAACGGGCTGGAGTCGATCGACGAGGTGAAGCGGATCTTCTTCGACGCCTCCTATCTGGTGATGGGACTCGGGGACGTCTATCTCGGTGCCCCGGTGGCCACGCCGCTCGATCCGCGGCACCGCTTGGTCACGACCAAGTACAATCCGGCGCGCACCTGGACGCCGGAGAATGCGGTCGGCATCGGTGGCGCTTACCTGTGCATCTACGGCATGGAGGGGCCGGGCGGTTACCAGTTCACCGGCCGGACGATCCCGGTGTGGAACCGCTGGCGGCAGACGGTGGATTTCGAGCAGCCCTGGCTGCTGCGCTTCTTCGACCAGCTGCGCTTCTATCCGGTGAGCGCGGAGGAGCTGCTGCAACTGCGGGAGGACGTCCCGCGCGGGCGGCACCAGCTGGAGATCGAGGAGACGGTGTTCCGTTTTGCTGAATACGAGGCCTTCCTCGAGGCGAATGCGGACGGGATCGAGGCCTTCCGGACGAAACAGCGGGCGGCCTTCGAGGCGGAGCGCAAGCGCTGGGAGGAAGCCGGGCTGACGATGGATGCGCCGGCCGAGGCGGTGGTCGAAGTGGCGGAGGTGTCGATTCCGGAAGGATGCACGACGCTCGACAGTCCGGTGACCGGGAGTGTCTGGAAAATCCATGTTCAGGCAGGCGATCTGCTGGGAGGATCCGATACCGCCATGATCCTGGAAGCGATGAAGATGGAAGTGCCGCTCGATGCCGACGAAGCCGTGGAGGTCGTCGAGGTGCTGGTGGCGGAAGGGGCGAGTGTCCGTGCGGGGCAATCGCTGCTGGTGGTGAAGAGCCGGAACTGAACCGCGAAACGACGCGAAGAACGCGAAATTTGGAAGGCATGAAGATCGACGAACTGAAGGCGCGCTTTGCAGAAGGATTCAGGCCATCGGAGTTGGTGGAGGAGATCTGGGCGAAGATCGTGGAGTGGAACGATCCGGCGCTGTTCATTCATCTGCCGGCAAAGGACATTTTGTTGGAGATGGCCCGGGCGGTGGAGCGGAGGCCGAAGGACCTGCCACTGTGGGGGATTCCTTTCGTGGTGAAGGACAACATCGATGTGGGCGGGTGGCCGACGACGGCGGCTTGTCCTGAGTTCAGCTACCTTCCGGAGCGGGATGCCGAGGTGGTTCGCTTGTTGCGCGAGGCGGGTGCCATTCCGATCGGCAAGGGGAACCTGGACCAGTTCGCCACCGGCCTGGTGGGGACGCGCTCGCCCTACGGCGTGCCGCGGAATGCGATCGATGCCGAGTTCCTGCCCGGCGGGTCGAGCGCGGGCAGCGCCTCGGCGGTGGCGGCGGGGCTGTGTTGCTTCTCACTCGGCACCGACACCGCGGGCTCGGGCCGGGTGCCGGCTGCCTTCCAGGGCTTGATCGGCTGGAAACCGACCAAGGGACTGTTGAGCACCAGCGGCGTGGTGCCGGCCTGCCGCTCGCTGGACTGTGTGTCAGTGTTTGCCAACACGGCCGCGGACGCCTCGCTGGTAGCTTCGGTTGCCGGCGTATTCGACGAGACGGATCCCTATGCACGGGAGTTGGCATCGGTTGGCAGCTTCGGAGGGACCTTCCGCTTCGGGGTGCCGGAGGGGCTGGATTTCGCAGGCGACCCGGACACGCCGGCCCTGTTTGATGGCGCGGTGGAGCGGATGAAGGAGATCGGCGGGGTGCCGGTCGAGATCGACCTGACGCCCTTCGTCGATGTGGCCAAGCTGCTCTATGAAGGCCCCTGGGTGGCAGAGCGCTGGGCAGCGGTAGGCGGCTTTGTCGAGGAGCATCCGGGAGATGTCTTCCCGGTGACGCGCAAGATCCTGGAAGCCTCGAAGGGTTGGGATGCGGCGGCTACTTTCCGGGCGCAGTATCGGCTGCAGGAACTGGCGCGGGAGGCCGCGAAGGCGTGGCGGGAGGTTGACGTGATGCTGCTGCCGACGACGCCGCGTCTCTACACGGTGGCGGAAGTACTGGATGAACCGTATCAGACGAATGCCACGCTCGGGCGCTACACGAATTTCATGAACCTGCTCGACCTCAGTGCCGTGGCGGTGCCGGCCGGCGAGGCGCGGGGCGGGCGGGCGCGTTGGGGAGTGACCCTTGCGGCGCAGGCGGGCTGGGACCAGGCATTGCTCGGGTTGGCCGGGCGTTTCGGGGGGGCGGAGTTTGCCCCTGCGGAAGCGGCGAACCGGATCCCCGTGGTGGTTTGCGGAGCCCATTTGGAAGGACTGCCGCTGCATTGGCAGCTCGCGGACCGCGGTGCCAGCTTGCGGGCCCGGACGCGGACGGCGCCGGTTTACCGGATGTATGCGATCCCCGCCTCCGAAGGAATCCCACCGCGACCGGCGATGATCCGCGACGACGAAAAGGGCGCGGCGATCGAGGTCGAGGTGTGGGAATTGGATCCTGCGGCCTTCGGCGATTTCGTTTCGAAGATCCCGGGACCGCTTGGGATCGGCAAGGTGCTGCTGGAAAGCGGTGAGGAAGTGCCGGGATTCATTGCCGAGCCGCGGGCGGCGGAAGGGGCCGAGGAGATCACCTTCCACGGGGGGTGGAAGGCTTGGTTGGAAGCGGTCCGGGATTGAGAAGGGGCGGGCCGTCCAGGTACGCAACGTGAAACGTTGCGCTACTTGGCCCGGGGATGGGCCTGGTCGTAGGCTTGGCGCAGGCGCTCCTTGGTGACGTGGGTGTAGATCTGGGTGGTCGAGAGCGAGGCGTGGCCGAGCAGGCTCTGGACGGAACGCAGGTCGGCGCCGGCGTCGAGGAGATGGGTGGCGAAGCTGTGCCGCAGCTTGTGGGGCGAGATCTTGAAGGGGATCGAGCTGAGCTTGAGATACTTCTTCAGCAGCTGGTCGATCGCCTGCTGGCTGATGCGGGTGCGGAGCTTGCCGAGGAACAAGGGACCGTTGGTGACGGCGGCCTCGCGCTGGTAGCGCTGGAGGGCGGCGAGGGCGGGGCCGCCGACCGGCACGATGCGTTCCTTGGCGCCCTTGCCCATGACGCGGACGTTCTCGCCGAGGAAGTCGACATCCTTGACGTCGAGCCCGCGCAGCTCGGAAATGCGCAGGCCGCAGGAATAGAAGAGCTCGAGGATGGCGGCGTCGCGCAGCGGCATCCACGGCGCGGTTTGCTTGTGGAGGGGCACCTTGAGGGGCAGGGCGAGCAGCTCGTCGATCTGGGAGATGCTGAGGACGACCGGCAGCTTCTTCTCCGGCTTGGGCAGCTGGACTTCGGCGACCGGGCTCTTGGCCAGGCCGCGGCGATGGACGAGGAACTTGTAGAAGGAGCGGAGGGCAGCGAAGCGGAGGCGGATGGTCGCCTTCGACAGCTCCTGCTTCATCAGCTCGAAGAGGTAGCGGCGGAAGTCGTCGGCCGTGGCGTTGCGCCAGCCGGGGAAGCCGTCGCCAAACCAGCCGCGGCAGGTCTCAAGGGCTTGCAGGTAATTGGCCAAGGTGCGCGGCGAGGCGCTGCGCTCGACTTCCATGAAGCGAAGGAAGTCGTTCTCCGGGTCGTCACTCATTGCCGGCGGGCTTTTTCCTCGACCGGACCCAGGCGGTGATGAGGAGGACGATGCCGCCGATCATCATGAGGGCGACGATGCCCATGCCAAAGTAAGCCATCTGGACCTCGGAGTCGGCCTGGGAGCCGATCATCTCCTTGGCGCGCTCCAGTCGCTTGAGGACCAGGAGGATCAGGACGCTCGCGGCGATGAACAGGGTGAGCGCGATGCGGACGAGGCGGTTCATGCGCAGGCGGGGCAGGTGCCAAAGAATTCGAGTTCGTGGTAGAGGTTGCGGTAGCCGGTTTTGCGGCGGATCTCGTCTTCGAGCTCGTGGACGGGACAGGGGGCCTTGACCGCCTCGATGCTGCCGCACTCGGTGCAGATCAGGTAGTCGTGGTGCCGCCCCGGCAGCAGCAGGGTGAAGTAGGCGGCGCGCTCGTGGAGTCCGAGGCGACGGACGACCCCCTTTTCGGCGAGCCGCTGGAGCAGGCGGAAGACGGTGGCCTTGTCGCACTGGTCGCGCAGCCGCGGGGAGGCGGCCAGCTCGCCGAGGGTCATCGGGCGGTCGGAATCGAGCAGGGTGGTGATCAGCTCTTCCAGCGCTTTGGTGCGGCGCAGGCCGGCGGATCGGCAGCGGTCAACGGTCTGGGCGACGAGGTCGGACATCCGGGGAAAGGGTAAGCGGAGGATGGCGGAATGAGAAACGGGAAATGCGGGGAGGATAAGGGCGCTGTGGTGCCGGTCTGGTGAAGCCGGATGAATCCGGCGCTCCGTTTGAGGGCGGCTCGCTTGGCGGGGCCCGATTCAGAGGAGGTTGGGCTGGCCGTCGACGGGCGGCGGCGGGGGGGCACCGATTTTCTGATAGGCGGCGGGCAGGGCGACGCGGCCGCGCGGGGTGCGCTGGAGGTAGCCTTGGAGGATGAGGAAGGGCTCGTGGACTTCCTCGAGGGTCGCGGCGTCCTCGCCGACGGCCACGGCGAGCGATCCGACACCGACCGGGCCGCCGTTGAATTTGTAGATCAGCGCCTCGAGGATGCGCATGTCCATCTCGTCGAGGCCTTGCTCGTCGATCTCGATCATGGCCAGGGCAGCGTCGGCGAGCGGACCGGTGATGGTGCCGTCGCCCTTGACCTGGGCGTAGTCGCGGACCCAGCGGAGCAGGGCGTTGGCGACCCGCGGCGTGCCGCGCGAGCGGGCGGCGATGCCCATGGCACCGTCCCGCAGGATCGGGATGTCGAGGAGGCCGGCGGAGCGCTCGATGATCTGCGCGAGTTCCTCCTGGCTGTAGTAGTCGAGGCGGTTGACCAGTCCGAAGCGCGAGCGCAGCGGCGCGGTCAGCATGCCGGAGCGGGTGGTGGCACCGACCAGGGTGAAGCGCGGCAGGTTGAGCTGGATCGAGCGGGCGGACGGGCCGGAGTCGATGATGATGTCGAGGCGGAAGTCCTCCATCGCCGGATAGAGGTATTCCTCGATCGCGGGGTGGAGGCGGTGGATTTCGTCGATGAACAGGACGTCGCCCTTCTGCAGATTGGTCAGCACGCCGGCGAGGTCGCCGGCCTTCTCGATCTGCGGGCCGGAGGTGACGTGGAGCTGGGAACCTGTGGCGCGGGCGATGATGTTGGCCAGCGTGGTTTTGCCGAGGCCGGGCGGGCCGGAGAGCAGCACGTGGTCGAGCACATCGTCGCGCTTTCCGGCCGCCGCGACCATGAGTAGCAGCCGTTCCTTGACCTTTTCCTGGCCGATGAACTCGGAAAACACCGGGGGACGGAGGGAGACGTCGTAGGGCGTGGCCGGTGCGGAGGTCGTGGTTTGGTAGAAATTCTCGCTCATCCTGGGCGCGGGAGGAGCAGACCACGAAGGCGGTCGGATGAACACGGTTTTTTGGCGCGAGAATCGGCTTTACAAGCTCGCCCGGTTCCCTAAGTTCCGCGGCCCGCACCGAAACGCCATTTTCGCCATGAAAGTTCTTTCCTCTCTCGCCTCCGCCAAGCGCCGCCACGCCGACTGCCAGGTCGTCAAGCGCAAGGGCACGCTCTACGTGATCTGCAAGTCGAACCCGAAGTTCAAGGCCCGCCAGGGTGCGACCAAGGGCACCCGCCTTTCGAAGAAGGGCGTGAAGTAATTCCCGCGGAGGAATTCCAGGATTTTCCGAAAGACGGCCTGCGGGCCGTCTTTTTGTGTTCGGCGGGCGGCCGCTCCGTCAACCGATGATCCCGGCTTCGCGGAACGAAAAGTAGGCCTCGCGGCCGCGGTCGGGGCGGCCGACGATGATGTGGTCGAGGAAGCGGAGCTGAAGCAGGTCGGCGGCTTCGGTGATGCGGCGGGTGAAATGCTCGTCGGCCCGGCTGGGGGAGGGGTCGCCGGACGGGTGGTTGTGGATCAGGACGAAGCCGTAGGCCCCGCGGGTGATCACCGGACGGAGGATCTCGCGCGGGTGGGCGACGGTTTCGGTCAGGCTGCCGGCGCTGACCTCGATGGTGCCGCTGTGGCGCAGGCGGGTATCGACCAGGGCGACCAGCAGCTTCTCGTGCCGCAGCCAGGCGAGCTGGGGCGAGAAGGTGCGGTGGATCATTTCGGGTGAGTCGAGCGGCGTGCTGGCCAGTTGTTCGCGTGCGGCACGGGCGCCGAGTTCGAAGGCGGCGACGAGTTGGCAGGCCTTGGCGAGGCCCAGGCCCGGCTGCCGGGCCAGCTCGTCGACCCCGGCGCTGCCGAGCGAACCGATCGATCCGTAGTGTTCGAGCAGGTCGCGGCCGATCTGGATGGCACTGCGTCCCTTCATCCCGGTGCGCAGGAACAGGGCGAGCAGCTCGGCGTTGTCGAGGGCTCCGGGGCCGAGCTTTGCCAGCTTCTCGCGCGGCCGCTCGTCGAGGGGGAGGTCGGAAATCCGGTCTGACATGATCGCATGAACACCGATGGGTGGGGTTTTGGCGAGCAGAATTCACCCGGGGCGGTGCCGTGCGTCCGGCAATTGCTCTTGCGGCACGGGATGGCGGCTGGTTCCCTTCCGCCGCTCCATGGCCGCCCCGCAGAACACGATCGCGCTGGTTTTCGACTACGACCAGACGCTCAGCCCGCGCTACATGCAGGACGATGTGTTGTTCCCGGAGTTCGGGATCGATCCCGCGCAGTTCTGGAAAAAGTGCAACGCGCTGGTGACCGAGCAGCAGTGGGACGGGGAGCTGGCCTACCTGAAGTGCATCCTGGACTACCTGCAGATGGACCAGGTGACCAACGCCCGGCTGACCCAGCTCGGTGCCGGGCTGAGCTTCTTCCCCGGTGTCGCGGAGATGTTCGACTCGCTGCCGGCGACCTGCCTCGGTCACGATCACGAGCTGGCGGGCGTGAAGATCGAGTTCTACATCATCTCCTCCGGTCTCAAGGCGCTGCTGGACGGCAGCCGGCTGAAGCCGAAGGTGAAAGCGATTTTCGGCTGTGAATTCGGCGAGGACGCCCACGGCCACATCAGTTTCCCGAAGCGGGCGATCTCGCACACGACCAAGACTCAGTTCCTGTTCCGGATCAACAAGGGCATGCTCGACTACGCCCAGGACGTGAACGACCACATGCCTTCCGACCAGCGGCCGATTCCTTTCGAGAACATGATCTACGTCGGTGACGGGCCGACCGACGTGCCTTGTTTCACGGTGATGTCGAAGAGCGGCGGGCAGGCGATCGCGGTCTATAATCCGGAGGATCCGACCGGCCGCAGCTTCCGCAAATGCTTCCAGTTGTCGGCCCATGCCGGGCGGGTGAAACACATCGCCCCGGCCGACTACAGCGAGGGCAGCCACCTCTGGCTGCTGCTCACCGAGATGGTGCGTGAGACCGCCGACCGCATCCTGCGCCGCCGGTCCGAGGAGCGTGAGAACGCCACCGTGGCCGCGCCGACCTTCTGAAGCCCGGCCGCCGTTCCATCATGTCCGAAAAGAAGCATTTCCATTTCACCGGGGTCTGCGGGACCGCCATGGGCGCCGTGGCCGTCGCGATGAAGCAGAAGGGATTCGTGGTCACCGGGTCCGACAACAACGTCTATCCGCCGATGTCGGACTTCCTCCGCAACGAAGGGGTCGAGATCACCGCGGGATACCGGGAGGAGAACCTGCCGGCCGGGGCGGACGTCATTGTCATCGGCAACGCGATCTCGCGGGGCAACGAGGAAGCGGAGGCCGCCTTGTCGCGGCGCCTGCTCTACCAATCCCTGCCGGAGGTGATGAAGGAGCACTTCCTGCGCGGCAAGCGCAACTACGTGGTCTCCGGCACGCACGGCAAGACCACCACCAGTTCGATGCTGGCCTGGTTGTTCCTGTCCGCCGGCCGCGATCCCGGCTGGATGATCGGCGGCCTGCCCAAGAACCTCGGCCGCGGCGCGCACTTCCCGGATTCGGAGTTCAACGTCCTCGAGGGCGACGAATACGACACGGCGTTCTTCGACAAGCGCTCGAAGTTCCTCCACTACCTGCCGGAAGTCGCGGTCGTGAACAACATCGAGTTCGACCACGCGGACATCTACAACAACCTCGACGAGATCAAGCTGACCTTCCGCCGCCTGCTCAACGTGGTGCCGCGGACCGGCTGCGCGATCATCAACGGCGACGACCCGAATTGCCGCGACGTGGCGGACAATGCCCCGTGCCCGGTCCGCACGGTGGGGCTGGGGGAGGGCAACGACCTCGTGATCGGCGACGTGGAGTACGAGGAGGGTCGTAGCTCGTTCAACCTGGGTGGCGAGCGGTACTCGCTGCGGATGACCGGGGAGTTCAACGTCCGCAACGCCGCGATGGCCGCCGCCGCGGCCCGCTTCGCGGGACTGACGCCGGATGAGATCCGCGGGGGGCTGGAAAGCTTCGACGGCGTGGCACGGCGCCAGGAGCTCCGCGGCGAGGCCGGCGGGGTGAAGGTGATCGATGACTTCGCCCACCATCCGACCGCGATCAAGTTTGCGGTCGGCAGCTTGCGCCAGCGCTACCCGGGGAGCCGGCTGTGGATCCTTTTCGAGCCGCGCTCGAACACCACCCGCCGCGCGGTTTTCCAGGACGATCTGGCGGCGGCGCTCGCCTTGGCGGACCGGGCGGTGATCTCGGAAATCCCCGACCTTCACAAGTTCCCGGAGGATGACCGCCTTGATCCCGACAAGCTCGCCGCGGACATCGCGAAGCACGGTGGACACGGCCGCTACATCCTAACCGTCGACGAAATCGTGGAGACGGTGGCCGCGGAGGCGGAAGCGGGGGACGTGGTCGCGGTGCTGAGCAACGGCGGCTTCGGCGGCATCCACACCAAGCTGCTGGAGCGGCTGAAGTAGGGCGACTTTCCAAGTTGCCCGGGTGTGAGGCCCGCTTGCAATCCGGCGTTGAGGGTCCGGGTTGACTCCGGGTCGGGGGATTCTCCGGAAGCGAGCGGGCATGCCGGTGGAGGCGGTGCGTTCACGGTCACAACGTGAAACGTTGTGCTACTTCCGGGTGGCTGAAGTAGGGCGACTTTCCAAGTTGCCCGGGTGTAAGGCCCGCTGGTAAATCCGGCGTTGAAGGTCCGGCTTAACTCCGGGTCGGGGGATTCTCCGGAAACGAGCGGGCTTGCCGGTGGAGGCGGTGCGTTCACGGTCACAACGTGAAACGTTGTGCTTCTTCCGGGTGGAGGGCTCGCTTGGCGACAGGCGCTGAAGGACCAGAGGATTCCGAATCGGACTTCTCCCGACTGGGGCGTCGTTGCCCGGGAAGGCGACACGATCCTGTACACAACGTGAAACGTTGTGCTACATCCCGGCGAGGCGGTGGTTCATCGCCACCGATCGGCGCAGGGCGCGCATCACGTCGATCATCGGGATGTGGCCCTTCGCGGCCTTGTGGCACTGGTCGCTGACAAAGGCGTTGCGGCTGACATGGCGGCCGATCTCGCTAAACAACTGGCGCATCTGGGTGTCAACCAGGCCGTGCTGGGCCTTGAGGGCGGAGATCTCGCGGTTGGCCTGGCCGATCAGCTGGAATGCGTCGGCAGCCTCGTCGCGGTGCTTCTGCTTCTCCTCGTTGAGATCGGTCTCGATGACATCGAGCTTGCGGTCACCCTCGGCGATGCTGGCGGCGATGCGATCCCGGTCCTGCTTCAACTTGGTGAAGCTGACCTTGAGTTCCGACATGCGGCCCTTGGTCTTCTCGATGACCTCGGAGCCGCCCTCGCGCTGGAGCACCTCGAGTTTCATCTTCAGTCCGTCGTAGATCCGGCGGATCTCGCGGGCCTGCTGGATGACCGAATCCCGCTCCTTCGCGAGGTTCTCCTGATCCTGCAACAGCTGGCTGCGCGCCTCCTCGAGCTCCTGCTGGGCATCCGTCTTGGTGCCGAGCAGGGCGGTCCGTTGTTCGTGGGCGTCGGTGAGGACGGCTTCACACTCGTCGAGGCGGGAGCGGATCTCTTCCCGCTCCTTCATCAGCTTGCGCAGGTTCCAGTATTCGACGCCGAGTTCCTCGACCTCCTCGACCTGCTCCCACACCGATTGCCCGAGCACCTGCTCGGCTTCGCGCAGCAGGTGCATTTCGCTGGCGGCTTCGGACATGCGCCGCTGGCGGCGGTTCACGCCGAAGGCCTGGGCGATGCGGGCAATGATGTAGCGGGAGGTCGTCATCCGGTTTTCCTGCTGGCTTCGATGCTTTTCCGAAGATTGTCGATGACCGTGAAATCTTCAAGCGTCGTGGTGTTGCCGGTGACATTTCCGGTCGCGACCAGCTCCTTGAGCAGGCGCCGCATGATCTTTCCGGAGCGCGTCTTCGGCAGGGCGGGCGCAAAGTGGATTTCGTCCGGCTTGGCGATCGCGCCGATGACCTTGCCGACGTGGTCGCGCAGCTCCTTTTGCAGGGCCGGGGTGCCCTCGACGCCTTCCTTGAGGGTGACGAAGGCGACGACCGCCTGGCCCTTGAGGTCGTCGGGACGGCCGACGACGGCGGACTCGGCGACGGCGGCGTGGGCGACCAGCGCGCTTTCGACTTCGGCGGTGCCAAGGCGATGGCCGGAGACGTTGAGCACGTCGTCGAGCCGGCCGACGATCCAGAAGTTGCCCTGCTTGTCGCGGCGGGCCCCGTCGCCGGCGGTGTACATGCCCTTGTAGTCGGACCAGTAGGTCTTCTTGAAGCGGGCCTTGTCGCCGTAGATGGTGCGGGTCATCGACGGCCACGGCTTGCGAATCACCAGGCGGCCGCCCTCGTTCGGCTTACACTCGTGGCCTTCCTCGTCGAGAATGGCGGCATCGATGCCGAAGAAGGGCAGGGTGGCGGTCCCCGGCTTGGTCGGGGTGCAACCGGGCAGCGGGGTGATCATGATCGCGCCGGTCTCGGTCTGCCACCAGGTGTCGACGATCGGGCAGCGGCCGCCGCCGATCTTGTCGTGATACCACATCCAGGCTTCCGGGTTGATCGGCTCGCCGACGGAGCCGAGCAGGCGCAGCGAGGAGAGGTCGTGCTTTTCCGGGAACTGGTCGCCGGCCTTGATGAAGGCGCGGATGGCGGTGGGCGCGGTGTAGAAAATGCTGACGCCGTATTCCTCGATCATTTGCCAGAAACGGCCGAAATCGGGGTGATTCGGGGCGCCCTCGTACATCACCTGGGTCACCCCCATCGCCAGCGGACCGTAGACGATGTAGGTGTGGCCGGTGATCCAGCCGACGTCGGCGGTGCACCAGTAGACATCGTCGTCGCGCATGTCGAAGACGTACTTGCAGGTGGTGTAGGCACCGGTGAGGTAGCCGCCGCTGGTGTGGAGGATTCCCTTCGGCTTGCCGGTGGAACCGGAGGTGTAGAGGATGAACAGCGGGTGCTCGGAGTCGAAGGCCTTTGCCTCGTGCTTCGCCGGAACCTTCGCCGTTTCATCGTGCCACCAGCTGTCGCGGCCGTCGGTCATCGCGACCTCCTGGCCGGTGCGCTTGAAAACGACCACCGACCGGATGCCCTGGTACTTCTTTAGGGCTTCGTCGACGTTGTCCTTGAGCGGGACGATCTTGCCACGGCGCCAGCCGCCGTCGGCGGTGACGATGTGGGTGGCGCCGGAGTCTTCCAGGCGGTCGACGATCGATTCCGACGAGAAACCGCCGAACACCACCGAGTGCACGGCGCCGATGCGGGCGCAGGCGAGCATCGCGATCGCGGCCTCGGGGATCATCGGCATGTAGACCAGGACCCGGTCCTTCGGTTTCACGCCCTTGGCGACCAGCACGTTGGCGAAGCGGCAGACCTCGCGCTGGAGCTGGCCGTAGGTGATCACCTGGCGGTCGCCGGGTTCACCCTCGAAAATGATCGCTGCCTTGTTGCGGCGCGGTCCGGCGGCGTGGCGGTCGACGCAGCTTTCGGTGACGTTGAGCTTGCCGCCGGTGAACCACTTGGCGTCGGGGGCTTTCCAGTCGAGCACCTTCTTCCACGGCTTGCGCCAGGCCAGTTCCTTGGCCTCCCGTGCCCAGAACTTCTTCGGCTTGTCGACCGACTCCTTCCACAGCTTCTTGTACTGGGCCATGCTGGAGATGCGGGCCTTGGCGGAAAAACTCTTGGCGGGCTTGAAGACGCGGTCCTCCGCGAGGTGACTTTCAATCGAATTGCTCATGGGTCCTTGGGTTTCCGGGCAAATTTCGGGTTCCCGGAATGTGCTGAAAACTACAAGGGCCTTTTTGGCGGGGGCGACTCAAAACTTCCCCCGGGATGCCCGCGCGGCCGACTTTTTCGGGTGATCGCCGCGGGCCGTCCCGCTAAACGGGATCCTTCCGCCAATCGCGCGGGCTGGAACCCGTTTCACGGCGGAAAAAGCTGCTGAACCGGTTCACCTGGTCGAAGCCGCACAAGGCCGCGACCCGTGAGACGGTGAGCGACGGGTCGGCGAGGTGACGCTTGGCCGCGGCCAGCCGTGCGCCGCGGATCGCTTCCCCGGGCGGCTGGCCGAATTGCCGGTTGAACCGGGCATGGAGGGATTGCGGGCTCATGCCGACGCCGGCTGCGACTTCCTTGACCGTGATGCCTTCGCAGGCCCCGCTTGCAATCAGCGACATGGCGCGGCCGAGCGGGTCGTCGGGGGAATGACCGGCGGTTGACTCGCGGCGGGTGACCGGGGGCGGCGGCACCGGGGTGAAGGGAGGCGGACGCTTGCCCTCGATCAAATGCCGGTGCAGCACGGCCAGGGCCTCGAAGCCGATCCGCTCGCCGGGCAAGGGGATGCTCGAAAGGGTGGGGTGGCCGCATTCGGCGACCGGGAAATCGCCGAGGCCGAGGACCGCGATATCCTCCGGTACCCGCAATCCCATGTCCGTGGCCAGATCGCAAACCCGTCGCGCCAAGTGGTCTTCGCCGCACCAGATCCCCACCGGGAGCGGCGACGATGCCAGGGCCTGGCGCAGGCGCCGTGCGGGAAGGTCCCCCAGCGGCAGGCGGCGCGCGGCTTCGGAATCGGCGGCGTCCGCGGGCTCGAAAACCTGATGGCAGGTCGCGGGAATGCCGAGTCGCCGGGTGTGTTCGACGAACATCTGGCAACGGCGCTCCTTGACCGGCAGTCCGTGCGTTCGGAAATCGACATACAGCAGGCGCGCCGGCGCGGTCGCCGCCAGATGTTCCACCGCAATCTTCACCACGGCTTCGGAGTCGAAGGAGATGCACGGCACCCGTTCCACCGGCCAATCGCCGCTCACCGAGACCAGCGGGATGCCGCGGTCCAGCAGGGCCTCCACCCAGCTGGCGTCACGCGATGCCCAGATCATTGCCGCGTCGAAATCGACCGGGTCACGCAGTTCCAGCCGTCCAGGCTGGTCGACCGGGTAAAAGACATCCACCAGGGTCACGGCGGGCTTCTCCCGCGAATAGCTCAGGGCGCCTTGCAGCAGCCGTGCCGAATGGTCCGACTCAAGCGGCAGGATGATGGCGATGCGGCGACGGGTGGAAGGCACAGCGAAGCTTGACTACGGCGGGTCACGGGCGGGGGCAACCTGATAATACGTGAACTTTGTCGTTTCGAAATGACCTATTATCCGAAGCGCACTTTGGTCTAACATCCCGGCCGTTTGTCGCCATCATGAGATCCATTTTTCTTCCCCTCCTGACCGCCGCCGCCGTGCTCCCTATGACCCAGTGCATCATGGTCGATGAGAACGGCAATCCCGTCGAAGGCAGCGCCAGCCAGTTGCCCGGCAGCGCGTCTTCCTACGGCCAGCCGCTGACCGCCGAGACCGGTAACGGGGCCGTCACCATCCGCGAGGGCGGCCGGGTGTTGACCTCGTTCCGCACCGCCGCGCCAAACGTCGAGCAGACCCGCTGGTACGCCGAGCAGGAGCAGATCGTGGTGAAGTCCCGCGGTAACCACGGCCCGGCCACCGTCGAACTCTTCAACAGCCGCACCGGCGCCAAGCTTGGCACGGTGATGGCCTACGAAGCCGCCAACGGTCCCGCTTGGGCGCGGAGCATGGCGGAGTGAGCCATTTTTCACCATTCACCGCATCCATCCAGATTCACCCAAATCAAACCAGTCCACACCTGACATGAACCACCACACTCCCATCCTCGCCTCATTGCTCGCCTCCGCTGCGGTGAGCACCGCCTCGGCGGCCGTCGCCGTTTCCAATCTGGGGGAGTCCCCCAATGGCGGCATCGGCTTTCAGACTCAGGTCGCCACTTCCTTCACGACCGGCGATGGCTTGCCCTCGTGGAGCTTGGAATCAATCGCCATCGCCTTCACGCGGGACACCGGGAACTCCGCCGATGGGATTACCGTGTCGATCCACTCGGATGCGGGTGGAACTCCTGGCACGCAGACCGTCTCGTTGACCGGCAGTGCCATTACCGATCCGGGAACGTACCTCTTCACCCCGAGTTCCGCCACAAACCTTGCGGCATCGACCACCTACTGGCTGGTCATGAGCGGAGGTAGCCTCTCCGGGGACATCACCCGCTGGGCCCTTACCAGTTCCGACTCCGAATCACCGGCACTCGCGGGCTGGAGCATTGGGGATGATGTGTTCACCAGCTCGTCCGGCTGGGCCAGCGCCGGTCCTCAGACCGGACAATTCGCGGTCAACGTGGTTCCGGAGCCGTCCGGAGCGCTGCTGGCTGGCCTGGGCGTGTTCTCCATCGCCTTGCGCCGCCGCCGGGGCGGTTTTTAACAGAGGATCCCGATATGCGTTCCCTCGCTCCACTCGCCCTGTTCGCTGCGCTGTTGTCGACCGCCCCGGCCGATGACGTCACCAAGCGCGTCGAATTCAAGAAGGGCTCCGACCACGCGATCCTGACCGGCAAGATCACCGGACGCGACTCGGTGCTCTACAAGCTCAACGCCAAGGACAAGCAGTTCCTCCAGGTGACCGTGCTGCCGGAGGGCAAGAGCGCCGACTTCAACATCTACATCCCGGGTCGCGGTCCCGGCGACGAGGCCCTCTACACCTCCGCGACCGGCGGTATGAAGTATCTCGGCCAACTCTACAAGACCGGCGACCACACGATCTCGATCTTCCAGAACCGTGCCGCCGCCCGCCGGGGAGAGGTCGCGGAGTACAAGCTGATGGTTCGAGTCACTGACAAGCAGCCGGTCGACGAGGAAGTACCAGCGACCGGTCCGGTCCCGCAGAAGGTGATCGACGACTGCCTCGCCGAGCTGCGCAAGCAGGTCGGCAACGAGACGGGCATGAAGGTGATCTCGTCCAAGAGAGGCGAGAACTCGTTCATCATCGACGTGAAGGTCGACAGCGCGGAGAAGCCGTGGCGTTGCTACCACGACGGCACCAAGTGCACCGGCGCCGAGTATCAAGGCGAGGGGTAACCCCGAGGAGAGGCAAAGAGGGTGGCCGCAGTTTTCCCGAGTGGTCTGGCTCGTGAAGCGGAGGGGCTCGGGCAGTGGCTCAGGAGGATCGCCGCGGTCCCCGCTTGGCCGACTTTTTCGAGGTATGCCGGGCCGACGGCGGCAGGTTGCCGCTTGCCGGGCGGCGTGCCGCCTTGGCCGGCGGGGCGGGGCGGGATGTTCCCGGTTCCGGCTTGGCCACCTTGCGGGCGACCTTCTTGGCTGTCTTGGCGGCCGGGCGGCGGGCCGGCTTGCGTTTGGGATTGCGGCGGAGCAGATCGATCTCGGGGTCGTCGATCAACCGGCAGGCGCCTGCGGGCAGCGGCCCGAGCTCAAGTGAACCGATGCGCAGGCGGACCAGCTTCTGGACCTTGTAGCCCAGGGCCTGGAACATCATGCGGATCTGCCGTTTGAGGCCGGTTTCGAGGACGATCCGGTAGCGGCGCGACGACAGGCGCGCGACTTCCTTGGCGACCATCCGGGTCTTCTCGACGTAGACGCCGGACAGGAAGAGGTCGAGGTGCTCGTTGAGGACCGGCTGGTTGGCGGTCACGATGTACTCCTTTTCGACCGACTTCGAAGGGTGCATCAGCGACTGCGAGAGGTCGCCGTCGTTGGTCAGGATCAGCAGCCCCTCGGAATCGCGGTCGAGGCGGCCGACGTGATGGAGGTGCTGGAGGGTGAGGGGGATGACCTTGTAAATGGTGTCGCGGCCGAGTTCATCCTCGCGCGAGCAGACGTAGCCACGGGGCTTGTGGAACATCACCGTGGTCGTCTGCTTCTCCTGGACGCGGCGGCCGTCGACCCGGACGAAATCGGTCGCTTCGACCCGCTGGGCCGGATTGAGGCAGGGCTTGCCGTTGATTTCCACGTGACCCTCCTGCACCAAGGCGTCGCAGGCACGGCGGGAGCCGACCCCGCAGGAGGCGAGGAACTTGTTCAATCGGGTGCCTTCGGGCATGGCGGTCGGGTCGGGATGGAGGATTCAGGCTCTAGAAACGCAAAAGGCGCAGACCCTTGCGGGCACTGCGCGTCTGCGGAAAATCGGGGATTCCCGGATTCAGGCTTCACCCTTGGTCTTCGGGAGACCGATCGGGCTGGTGCCGGCCTTCCACTGGCCGCGCTCCTTGAGGAGCTTGACGCGCTCGAAGCGCTTCATGACGGAGCGCTTTCCTGCTGCGGAACCGGATGCTTTGAGGCTGCTGTGCTTGGACATGGGAAAATCGTTGTTGCTGAACGGGGCGCGGAAACTAGGAAGGTCCGGTCCCGTTGGCAATGGGAAAATCCGGTCATTTCAGGGATTCTTCAAATCGTGCCGAACAGGCGGTCGCCAGCGTCCCCCAGTCCGGGGAGGATGTAGCCGCGGTCGTTCAGGCCGCGGTCGATCGACGCGGTGAAAACGGGGACATCCGGCCACGCCGCCTCGAAGGTGGCGATCCCTTCCGGTGCGGCGACCAGGCAGGCGAAGCGCAGGTGGGTGGCGCCGAGGTCGACGAGCCGTTGCACGGCCTCCACCGCGGAGCCGCCGGTGGCGAGCATCGGGTCGAGCAGGATCACCTCGCAGTCGGCGATCACCGGCGGCGTTTTGATGTAATAGGGCTCCGGCTGGAGTGTCAGTTCGTTCCGAGCCAGGCCGATGTGGGCCACGGCGGCGTCCGGAAGAAGGTCGAAGAAGCCGTCGAGGAAGCCGAGGCCCGCCCGCAGGATGGGGGTGAGGATGATCCGCCGGGCGGCCTTTTGCCCGCTGGTCACCTCGAGCGGGGTCTCACAGCTGACCACCTTGGTTTCGAAATCGGCGGTGACGGCCGGCACCATCAAGGAGGCGATGCGGCGCAGGCGCTGGCGGAATTCCGGCCCCGGACAGGTCCGGTCGCGCATGCCGGTCAGTTCGGCAAGGATGAGCGGATGATCGACAACATAAACCACGCTCCATGAGAAAGCGCGATCCGTGCCGGGAGGCAAGCGGGGAGTGATTCCGTCTGCTCCCGGTCTGGGGATGGCCAGAGTCTCAGTCGGCAAGGCACTCTTTGATATAGGCGATGCCTTTGGTGTAGACCTCTTCCGGTGACGGGAAGAGGTCGCGCCACACGCGGGTGGCGGCGGCGAGCTCGGGCAGCGAGCGGCCGAAGGCCTCGATGGTCAGCCAGCCGTCGTAGCCGCCTTCCTTGAGGACCTGGATGCTTTCGCGGATCGCGGCGTGGCCGGTTCCCGGGGTGCCGCGGTCGTTTTCCGAGATGTGGACGTGGCCGACGGCGCCGAGGTGCTTCTTCAGCGAGGCGGCGGGGTCCTTTTCCTCAATGTTGGCGTGGAAGGTGTCGAACATCGTGCCGAAGTTCGGGTGGTTCACCAGCGCGGCGTAGTCGGCACCCTGCTGCATGGTGGTGATGAAATAGCATTCGAAGCGGTTGAGCCACTCGATGATCAGCTTCACGCCGGCTTGCTGCGCGTAATCGGCGGCCTGGCGGTGGACTTCCGCCGCGCGTTCCCATTCATCCTTGGTCGGACCGCCGCCGGAGAACACCCCGAGCGGCTGGTGATAGGGGCCCATCAGGATCTCGGTGCCGGCGGCCTGGCAGGTGTCGATGATGCCCTTCAGGTAATCCACCGCTCCGGCGCGGTGGGCGGCGACGGGGCTGCACGGATTGTGTTCCTCGTCCGGGATCACCGTCACGGCGGTCGAGCGGAGACCCGCGTCTTTCAGGGCCTGGCCGACCACCTTGTGGTGCGCGACGTCGGCGGCGAAGATCGGGATCTCGACGCCATCGTAGCCGGCGCCTTTGAGGGAATCGAGCAGGGGGAAGAGTTCCAGCGAAAGTCCGGGACCCCAGAGGAGGGTGTTGAAGCCGATATTCATGGTGGAATTGGAGTAGGTGCCGAAACGGTCCGGGGCGATTCATTTTTCGGACCGATGTGATTTTGCTTCCGTTATTGTGAGATTTTTTCTGAATCGGTGACCTGCATGAACGATCTTGTCCACGGTGAACCCAGCTGGCAGCTCTCCCACGACCTCGTGAAGTTGTGGATTACCTGCCGTGGCGGGCACCTTGCCCCGGTCGAATTCGACCTCGGGGAGCGGGTTGTCTCGCCATACGCGATGGCACCGTGGCGCGGTGACGAGGCGGATTCAAAGCTGCCTGGATTGCTCGCCGTCCTGCGTGGCGACTTCTTTTGCTTTCCCTTCGGGCCGCAGCGGAAGGGCCCGCCGCACGGGGTTTCCGCGAATGCCGCGTGGCAGGTGGTTTCCGGCGGGGATGATCGCATTCATCTCGGGATGGATGATCCGGATAGTGGGGGGTGGATGGAGAAAATTGTCCTGATCAAGGAGGGGCAGACCGCCATTTATTGCGATCACCGGATCTCCGGGGTGGAGGGGAGTTTCAACTATGGAACCCATCCGATCCTCGATTTTTCGGGCTTGGAAGAAGGGGAAGGCAGGGTGAGTGTGTCCGGCTTCCGGTGGGCATCGGTGTATCCCGGTGCCTTCTCCGATCCCCGCAACCGCGAGTACGGTGCCTTGCTTCCCGGCGCTCGCTTCACGGAGCTGGGCGAGGTGCCGCTTGCGAACGGCGGGAGCACCGACTTGACCCGCTATCCCGCCCGCCAGGGGTACGATGACCTGGTGATGATGGTGAACGAGCCGACCACCCCGAAGCAGCCTTTCGCGTGGTCGGCCGCCGTGCTTGACGGCTACGTGTGGTATTCGCTGAAAAACCCCGCCGACTTCCCGGCGACCCTGTTCTGGATTTCCAACGGCGGCCGCCACGCGGCCCCCTGGGACGGATCGCATTTCGGCCGGCTCGGGATCGAGGAGGTTTGCTCGCATTTTTCCGATGGGGTGGATGTCGCCCGCAAGGACTTGCTGGCGTCCGGCAGCATCCCGACCAGCCGTGCTTTCAAGAAGGACCAGACGGTTTCGTTGCGTATCGTGCAGGCCGTCGCCGCGGTGCCGGACGGATTCGGCGCGGTCCGGTCCATTGTCCCCGACGGCCCCGGTTTCGTCGTCATCACCGGCGAGTCCGGCCAGAACGTGCGGACTCCCGTCGACTGGAAATATCCTCTCTGATCCACTGATATCCCAAGATTCCTGAACCCAAGACCATGAATCATCCCCACGTTGTCCAAGACCTGCGCAGGCGCAGCTCCGGCACTGAAGCGCCGGTCTGCCTGCGCTACTTCGGCCCGGTAAAGAATCCCGGCACCCCGGCGATGGGTGCTCACAAAAGATGAAGCCCTTGGGATCCAAGGTTACGCGCCATCTCGTGTTCGCCACGACCACATGCCTCGTTTCTTCCTGTGCCATCCATGATGGAGGGGGCGGCGAGGGAGTGCTGGTCAGGCAGCATGAGTCCGTCTCGATCGTGGAGCGCGTGGTTATCTTGGATTCCGTCGAAGCCACTTCGGCGATGGTGAAAGTCGGGTCGTCCGCGAAGCTCCACGAGTTGCCGCTGGGTCACCACGTGCCCGTGGATTTCAAACGTGGCTTGGTTCTCGTCGAGGCCGATCCCGCGGGGCGTTCGGCCCGGATCTCCGGCTTCCGCATCACCCGCACCCTCAATCCCTATCAACCGTTCTAACTAACAACACACCGCACAACCCAAGATCATGAAACTTCACAACGCCATGTGGCCCGGTCTCGTCGGCAAGGAGGCCGGCACCGACCACCCGCCAATCTCGCTCGAGCACATGCTCGACATGACCGCCGCCGCCTCCGTCAACGGCCGCAAGTACGACGGCGTGGACCTGTTCCTGTTCCACCCGCATACCGATCCCGACGCCACCGACGACGCGATCAAGGCGATGGCCGACCAGATTGCCGCCAAGGGCCTCAAGGTCGGATCGCTGGTGGCCCCGGTCTGGCCGGGCACCGTCGGCGGACCGGCTTTCGGCTCCGATTACGACCGCAAGAACTTCATCCTCGCCGTCGAGAAGGCCTGCCGCATCGCGGACATTCTCAAGGCCCACGGCGTGCGCGAGTACGGGTTAATCCGCATCGACTCCGCCGGCGGCGTGGCCGACTGGGCGAAGGACCCGGCGGGCAACACGAAGAAGATCGCCGAAACCTGGCGCGAGGCCGGCAAGGTCGCCGCGCAGCACGGCGAGCGCTTGGCAGCGGAAGGAGAAATCTGCTGGGGCGGCATGCATTCCTGGAAGGCGATGATCGACACGCTCGAAGCGACCGGCATGCCGGAAACCGTCGGCTTCCAGGCCGACCTCGCCCACACCTACCTCTACCTGATGGGCTACAACGCCCCGGAAGCCGCCTTGCTCAAGGAAGGCTACAGCGACGAGGAATTCTGGCCGGCCTACACGAAGCTGACCGACGCCCTGCGGCCGTGGACGATCGACTTCCACGTCGCCCAGAACGACGGCTCGGTCCACGGTACCGGCAGCCACGACAAGACCGGCCGCCATTGCCGCGCCGACGACCCGAACGGCAAGCTCGACATCGCCAGGTGCTCAGCCTTCTGGCTCAAGGACGCAGCCGCCCGCGGGATGAAGCACATCTGTTGGGACGGTTGCATGTTCGCCAACGAGATCCTCGAGGACGCCCGCACCTGGGAGACCATCCTCGGCAAGATGATCGAAGTCGACCAGGCACTCTGAAGCTGCTGCCACTCCACTACCCATTCTTCAGGAACCACCTACCATGGCTGCCTCGACTTCCATTCTCGCGGAGAAACTTCACGAGTATCCCCATCATGATGTCATCGACGGAGGATCGGATTCGATTCTCGATGACTGCCTCGATCAGAATGACGGGGTGCTGCAGCTTCTGCACCGCTACGCCGGCCGGACCTTCTGCTCCCCGGGCAAACGCCTTCGCCTGGATGAAAAATCCTACTATCCGGACTACATGGGCGGAACCGGACTCGATGAAGTCTGGATGTGCTGCACCGTGCCCATTGTGACCGGTGTCATCGATACCCGCACGGGAAAGGCGCCGTTCCGTGAGGGAGAGGCCCACGTGCTCACTCCGGGCGGGCAGGTCATCTCGCTTCAGGATCTGATCGAGACCCATCCCGAGGCGGTCATGGGAGAGAAGCTCATGGCGGTTTCCCAATCCCTGTTCGGCCGGGTCACCTGGCCGATCGTGTCCAAGAAGTTCGACAACCTGAACCCCATTCCCCACCACCTTCACTGGTCGAAGTGGGAGGTCTACGACATCAATTCCTTCGACAATCCCGGGGTCAGCCCGTCGCATTATCACACCACGGCCATGGGGCTGTATCCGTTCGTCACCAAGGACGATTTCCTTGCCTGCATGAAGCGTTGGGGGCAGGGCGAATACAACGGGGTGCGGCATTTGTCGTCGCACACGATGATGAAACTGGACGACGGCTTCGTGATGCCGAACGGTGTGCTGCACTCGCCGACGGACCTTTGCACCCACGAGCTGCACGTCACGATGGACGAGCATTTCCTGGCCGAGGACCTGACGCTCGACGGAAGGATCGGAGCGGCCGATGCGTTCTACGCCTGCCGGGAAGAGGACTATCCGAAAGACCGGCACGAAGACTGGGAATACCTGGTCGACAAGTTCGACTTCGAGGCGAACCAGGATCCCGACTTCGTTCGGAAGAATTCGCGTCCGGCGATCGCCGCCGAAGAGTTTTCCGGCGACGGAGTGAACGCACAGTGGATTGTTTACGGTGATATCCTCGGTGACCAGAAGTGCTCCATTCTCCGATTGACCCTTGCGCCTGGAGCCAGGACGAGTTTCCGCCCGGAAAGTCCCGCGCTGTTCCACACGAACGGCGGACGCGGCCGGGTTGGAAAACTCGAAGTGCGCTATCACCAGGACATGAAGCTCGGCGAAATCTATCCCGAGATCGGATTCATCACCCAGGCCGCGCTGGATCGTGGTGGTGTGGAAATCGAGAACACGGGAGATGAACCGCTCGTCCTGACCTTCGACTTCCCACAGCACGCGCATACCCGGACACCGGGCACTGTCTGACGCCGATTGGAATCCAATATCAACCCAACACACGACCCTCTTCATCATTATGAAAAAAGAAATCCGCATCGGCCTCATCGGCTACGGCTTCATGGGCCGCACCCACTCGAACGCCTATTCCCAGCTCAGCCACTTCTTCGACACCACCCACGTCCCGGTCCGCCAGGCGGTCTGCGGGCGCAGCGAGGAGAAGGTGAAGGAGTTCGCCGAGAAGTGGGGCTACGCCTCCTACGAAACCGACTGGCGCGAGCTGGTGAAGCGCGACGACATCGACGCGGTCGACATCTGCACGCCCAACGACTCCCACGCCGAGATCGCGCTCGAGTGCATCAAGCACGGCAAGATGATCCTCTGCGAGAAGCCGCTGGCCCTCAACGGCGAGCAGGGCGAGGAAATGGTCAAGGCCGTCGAGGCCTCCGGCCTGCCGAACCTGGTGTGGTACAACTACCGCTTCCTGCCCGCGGTCACGCTGGCGAAGAACATCGTCGATGCCGGCGAACTCGGCCGGGTCTTCCACTACCGCGCGAACTTCCTGCAGGACTGGACGATTTCCGAAGAACTGCCGCAAGGCGGCGCCGGCCTGTGGCGCCTTGATGCCGCGGCCGCCGGTTCCGGCGTCACCGGCGACCTGCTCGCCCACTGCATCGATACCGCCCGCTGGATCAACGGCGACATCGTCCAGGTCAGCGCGATGACCGAGACCTTCATCAAGGAGCGTGTCCACACGGCGACCGGCGAGAAGCAGGCGGTGACCATCGACGACGCCTGCGCCTTCCTCGCCCGCTTCGAGAACGGCTCGCTGGCGATCTTCGAGAGCACCCGCTACGCCCGCGGCCACAAGGCGCTCTACACCTTCGAGATCAACGGCGAGAAGAAGTCGCTGGCGTGGGACCTCCACGACATGAACTACCTCTCGTACTTCGACCACGGCGTCCCCGGCGATCGCCGCGGCTGGACCAACATCCACACCACCGACGGCGACCACCCGTACTCCGGGAACTGGTGGGTCCCCGGCCTCTGCCTCGGCTACGAGCACTCCTTCACCCACGAGCTGGCGGAGTTCTTCAAGTCGCTCGACGAGCCGTCGGCGGAGAAGCGCTATCCCGACTTCCGCCACGCCCTGGGCACCCAGTACGTCTGCGACGCCGTGCTCGAGTCCGCCCGGACCGGGCAGTGGGTTGACGTGAAGAAGTCCTGAGTTCGTCCTCGATTTCCCGGCGCCACCGTTCCTCCGGGAACGGTGGCGTTTTCGTGCCGGCTTGTCCTTTCCGGCTTGTGATTTGACTTCGATGCAGCGCCGAGGGGTAATCGGAGAATGCCAAAGGTTCGCATCATCTTCCTACATCTGGTCGCCGGGTTCGCGGGGTGGGGAGCAGTCGTCGCGGTGGAATCCCTGGATTCAAAGTCAGAAGGCGATTTGCGATCCGTGGACGGGGTCGCCACTAGGGTGGCTCGCGACATTTCCGGCGATGCTACGGTCGCGGGGCAACGGCTCCTCAAGCGACTGCGGGCGAAGACATCCCGAGGCACGTCGGACTTTTTCACATTCAAGTCCGAATCTCCCGATCGTGAGGAGATGCCATCGTCGCTCCCCGAGCGATTGACCCAAGCACTTGGCGAGATCGGGATCAATCTCGACGGCAGCGCCGCGTCTACGGGGCACCCGTCGGATGGCCGAGGTGAGCGGGCCCGCAAGGCCCTCTATCTATCGTGCCTTTATGCAATTCTCCTGCCGGAAATCGAATGGGATGGCGGCCGCAACTTTGCCTGCGCGTTCCGTCACGGTGAAATGGAAGCAATGGAAATCCACGATCATTTCGCGGAGATCTTGCCCGAGGTCGCGCGCACTGAAGTCCTCCGGCTTTGCTTGTACGACAGTCTCGTCCAGCTTGACCCTGTCCGCGCAGGTCCATTGCTCGACACCCTTCCGCAGCAACAGGCGACGGGTGCAAAGTATTGGGCTGCCAGGGGGTATCGTTCGGAATTCGGTCCGGCGGAGCTTCTTTCGTTGTTGGGGACCATCCCGGAGCAAAACGAGGAAGTCTCGGTGAAAGCTCGCCGGTCTGTCTGGGAAGACCATACACCGCGCTTTCTCGAAAGCTATGGGAGCGATTATTTGTCATGGGCGGCGGGGCTTCCGGCCGGGATGGAAAGGGACCTCGCCATCGCGGCAATGCTCCCTCATTTCGGAAACAACGACGGGGCAATCTATCATCAATTCCGCGAACTCATCGGGTCGGATGACATTCGGAACGGTCTTGAATCCCGTTAGGTCGAGATGAACGCATCCCTTCGCTATTGGCCCACCCTGCTTGCCGCGCTGATCACGGGCGTAGCAGTTGCAATGTCGGGGTTTGGGAGGAATCCGGAGGGGAGGCATCAGGTTGCGGATTTGGATGGGACCAATTCAAAACATCGATCCGGAATGCAGTCCGGGGAGCAAGGATCCCGTCGCTTTGGTCGTCCGGAGAAGAGTGCGCCCGCGGCGGCCTTCGCAGCGGCATGGAAGATCCTCGGGGAAGGGCGATTTGCTCCTCATGAGATTTCGGACCTGCAATGCGAATTGCTCGGAGAGTGGTGCTTGGTCGACCTAGAGGCCGCGCTGGGTGCCGGATTCAACGAGGCTCACGGGGAGCGGGGGTTTTCAGGCCTTTCAACGGTCGAGGTGTGTCGAGCAGGGATCACCGCCCGGCCGGACCTTGCTTGGGAATTGATCCGGAACCGGACCTTCGGTCTTTCGACGGCGCGGCTTCGCCCCGTTTGGACCGAAATCATGGGATGGCAGGATCCCGTCGAATTGCTTGGTCTCTTCGACGAACTACCTGCCGACCCGCCATGGAGCAAGGGGTGGCTTGGTACTGCTTCGTCCGGGGATCCGGATCCGTTCGCGACCGGTCCCGATGCCGGAGTCACCCGTGATTTGGGGCCGCAACGAACCGTCAGGGGAACCATGCCGGGGTCCCGGGAAGAGGCGATTTGTGCAGCCCTCAGGGGAGCGCACCGCATCGGGACGTCGAGAGCGGTTTCCACGGAAGTCGTCGATCGGGTGATTGCCCTGGCCGGAGAGGATTCCAGCGGAAGGTTGCTCACCACGGCTGAGAGCTACATGTCTCGAAAACAGACCGAGGAGACCTTGGTCGCCGGGATTTACGGGGCACATCGGCCCGAGGTTCGGCGGTTCTATCTCGTTGCGTATGCAAACAAGCTGCTCGATCCTGATGATCCGGCGAGGGAGGTGGAACCATCCAGGGTGCCGGACGATCTTCGTTACGAAATCATGGAGATATTGAAATCCGACGGGGGGAGGTGAATTGCGATCCGTGGGATTGGATGTTCTTCTCCCGTGAGTCGAAGACGGGCAGGAGATTGTAGCTGCAGCTGACGCGGTGTTCTCCGAGTCTTCGGCGTGATCTATCAGATTCGTGAAAAGTTCTGGTCTTGGGGCGATGACTTCGTGATCCGCGACTCGGCGGGAAACACCGCGTTCCGGGTGGAGGGAGAAGCATTCTCGTGGGGCGACAAGCTTTCCTTCCAGGATCCCGCCGGGCGGGAGCTTGCCTTCATCGCGCAGAAGATGTTCTCGATGATGCCCCGCTACGAGATCCATCGGAATGGTAGCTTGTTCGCGGAGGTCGTGAAGGAGTTCGGCTGGTTCAGCAAGGAGTTCACCCTCGATGTGCCGGGGCCCAACGACTACACGATCCAGGGGCGGTTCTGGACGCATGACTATGAGTTCATCCGCGGTGGGCGGGTGGTTGCCACGGTCGACAAGGAGTTCTTCAGCATGTCGGACACCTATGGCGTCCGCATTGCCGAGGGTGAGGACGAGGTGTCCATCCTCGCGGCGTGCATCGTCATCGACCAGGTGTTGCACGACGAGTCGGAGTCGTGACGTTTCACAACGCCCGGTGCCATGCTTCCGGCAGCCGGCTCCCGGAATGGTAGACGAGGTGCAGCACCCGGCGGTTCCCCGGGATGAGGGAGGGCGAAGAGGCGTGGAGAGCGAGGGGCTTCATCAGGATCAGGTCGCCTTCGCCGGCAAGGCAGGTGACTTCGCCGCTGCGGCCGGCGGCGGCCGCGTGGTCCGATGACATAATCCCGGAACGATGGGTGCCGGGGCTGACCCGCAATGGACCGTTCTGATCGTGGCAATCGTCCAAGTGAAGTCGCGCAGCGAGCAAGTCCTCCAGCACGGCGAGTGGCGGGCGGGCATAGTCGATGCCTGCCTTGCGGGAAGGAAGATCGTAGCCCGGGCTGCTGACCGGACGGGCGAAGGGGAACATGAGGTCCTGGTGCCAGGCGACTTTCCAATTGATCTCCGGCGTCTTGTTGAAGGCGATCGCCTGGATCGCCACCGCCGCGGCGGGCAGGATGCCCAGCGCTTGCAGCCGTCGCTTCACTTCGCGCGAGGCCTCCGCCACGGCGGGATTGTCGAGCAGGCAGCGGGTTCCCGCGGATCCCGCCTTGAAGGCTTCGTCGCGCAAGGTCCGCAGGAGTTGCGGTGGAAGGTGTGACGGCACCCGGTCCCAGCCGTGCGGGTCGAGGCTCATATCACCACGAGGTTTCCAGCACCCGCTTGCCGATCATCGATCCGGCCTCGAGGTCGCGATGGGCGGCAGCGAGGGAGCCGGGGGTGAGGAGACCGCCGTTCTCGCGCATGGTGGTGCGGATGCGGCCGGCGTCGACCAGGGCGGCGACCTCTTTCAGCAGCTTGTGCTGCTCGATCATGTCCGGCGTCTGGAACATCGGGCGGGTGAACATGAACTCCCAGGCGAAGGTCGCGCTCTTGGGCTTCAACAAGCCGATGTCGGGCACGGTCGGTGATTCGACGATGGCGGTGATCGTGCCTTGGGGAACGATGGCGTCGGCCATGGCTTTCCAATGGCCGGTGGTGTCGGCGAAGCAGGCGATGGCGTCGGCGTGGGGGAAGCCGAGCTGCTTGAGTTCGGCGGGCCAGTCGCCGCGGTGGTTGATCACGCGGTGGGCTCCCATTTCCTGGCACCAGGCGATACTCTCGGGCCGCGAGGCGGTGGCGACCACGGTGTAGCCGGTGAGGGTGGTGGCGAGCTGGATGCCGATGGAGCCGACGCCGCCGGCTCCGCTGAGGATGAGCAGGGCCTTGTCCTTGCCATGGTCGAGGTCGCCTGCGGTCAGACCGATCCGGTCGAACAGGCATTCCCAAGCGGTGATGGCCGTCAGCGGCAGCGCGGCGGCCTCCGGGAAACCGAGGGTCTCGGGCTTCTTCGCGGCGATCCGTTCGTCGACCAATTGCAGCTCGGCATTGGAGCCGGGGCGGGTGATGTCGCCGGCGTAGAAGACCTCGTCGCCGGGGCGGAACAGCGAGACCTCGTTGCCGACGGCTTCGACCACCCCTGCTGCGTCCCAACCGAGGATCTTCGGCGCGGTGTCGCTTTCCGCCCGCATCTGCCGGACCTTGTAGTCGACCGGGTTCACCGCGACCGCCTTGACCTTCACCAGCAGGTCGCGCGGGCCGGGGACCGGATCGGGAAGGTCGAGTTCGACGAAGCACTCCGGGTGATCGAGCGGCAGCTTGCGGGTGATGGCGATGGCTTTCATGGCGTTAGATGTAGTCCACTTGAGGCTGACCTGTCATCCCCAACCGTAGGCGGGATCGTGAAACCGCGGGAAGTTGAATGGCTGCCGGGATCAGCGGCGGCTACCGCGGTGACACCACCGCGCCTGCGGGGCCTCAGTTGACCTCGGTCGTGCCGGTCAACTCGGCGACCTTGGCTTCGATCGACTTGGCCCACATATCGTAGCCCGCCGTCTGGGGGTGGAGGAAATCGGGCATGGTTTCCTTGGGCAGGATGCCATCGGCGGTGAGGAAGGTTCCGCTCACGTCGAGCCAATGGATCATGTCGCCGTCGGCGTATTCCTTGATCCGCGCATTGATGGCGTTGTTGAGCTGGCGGAGTTTTCCATCGGGCTTCTCGTCGCGGGGGAAGATCGAGAGCAGCAGGATCTTCGCATCCGGCTTGCGGTCGCGGAGCAGGTCGAGGATCAACTTGATGCCATCGGCCGTTTGCTCCGCGGGATCCTGGCGGTGGCCGGTGTTGTTGGTGCCGATCATCATGACGAAGAGCTTCGGGTCGACGTTCTCGAGCTCGCCGTTCATGAGCCGCCACAGGACGTGTTCGGTGCGGTCGCCGGAGTAGCCGAGGTTGAGGGCATTCCGCTTGCCGTAGTATTTCTCCCAGGTCGCCTTGCCGTGGCCTTCCCAGCCCTGGGTGATGGAGTCGCCGATGAACACCAGGTCGTGGCCGCCCTTTTTCGCCAGCGGGACCTTGGCTTCGTGGCGCTTCTTCCACCAATCCTCGCCGAAGCGGTTGGCGGGCACGGTGGCGGCGCTCATGTGGTAGCTTGCGCGCAGCTTCGAGTAGGTTTCCTGCATCTCGGCGAGCACCGGGGCGTAGGCCGGGTCGGCGTGGACGGACTGCATTTCATGCGGGTCCTTTTCCAGGTCGAAGAGGTTCCATTCCCCGGTGACGGGGAAATACATCAGCTTGTAGCGTTCGCTGCGGACGCCGTCGTGAGCCGGCACGTGGTGGGTGGCTTCACCACTGTAGAAATAGTAGATCGCCTTGCGCCAGTCGTCTGGCGTTTCGCCCTTGAGGACGGGGATGAGGCTCTTGCCCTGGATCGCGGCGGGAACCTCCACGCCGGCCGCCTCGAGGAAGGTCGGGGCGTAGTCGATGTTCTGGATCAGGGTGTCGTTGCGGGTGCCGGGCTTCACCACCCCCGGCCAGCGGGCGATGAAGGGCATGGAGAGGCTCTCCTCGAACATCCAGCGCTTGTCGTACCAGCCGTGCTCGCCGAGGTAGAAGCCCTGGTCGGAGGAATAGATGACCAGGGTGTTCTTCGCGAGACCGCTCTTGTCGAGGTAGTCGAGCATCCGGCCGACGTTCTCGTCGACGGCGCGCACGCAACGCAGGTAGTCCTTGATGTAGCGCTGGTATTTCCAGCTGGTGACCGTCTTTTCGTCGAGTTTGCCGGCTTTCATGTCGGCGATGAACGCCTGGTTTTCCGGCTCATAGGCGGCATCCCAGGATTCCTTCTGAGCCGGTGTCATGCGGGCGTACTCGCCGTTGCCGATCTGGGTGAAGGTGTCGGGGAAGAGGTTGGGGCCCTTGAACTTCATGTCGTGCGCCCAGGACATGTGGCGCGCCACGGTCATCTCCTGCTCGCCGAGGGTCGCGCTGCGGTTGGCGTAGTCGTCGCGGAAACTGGCGGGTTCGGGGAATGTCACGTCCTTGAACAGGCCGAGATGGCGGGGAGCAGGGGACCAGTTGCGGTGGGGCGCCTTGTGCTGGCACATCATGACGAAGGGCTTCGACTTGTCGCGCTCCTGGTCGAGCCACCGGATCGCCTTGTCGGTGATGATGTCGGTGGCGTAGCCCGCCTCGTGCTTCTTGCCGGTGGGGGTAATGAAGTCAGGGTTGTAGTAGCTTCCCTGACCGGGGAGGATTTCCCAGTGGTCGAAGCCGGTCGGCCGGGTGACGAGGTGCCACTTGCCGATCAGCGCGGTCTGGTAGCCGGCCTTGCGGAGCAGCTTGGGAAAGGTGGTCTGGCTGCCGTCGAAGCGGGCCTTGTCGTTGTCCAGGAAGCCGTTGATGTGGCTGTGCTTGCCGGTGAGGATGGCAGCGCGTGAAGGCCCGCAGATCGAATTGCAGCAATAGGACCGGGTGAAGACGGCCCCCTCGTTGGCAATGCGGTCGATGTTGGGGGTGGGGGCGAGGTCTTTCAGGGGGCCGCCATAGGCCGAGATCGCGTTCAGCGCGTGGTCGTCGGAGAACAGGAAAAGGATGTTCGGCCGCTCCGGCGCGGAAAGGGCGGTGCCGACGAGTAGCAGGGACAGGAGTGCTCGCATGGATCCGAGCATACGGCGGGACCGGTGCGGTCTTGCAAGGATCGGGTGGGGCACTGCAAGCGGCCATTTGACGGGAGCCCGCTCCGTGTCTTGGTTGAGGCTGCCATGAAAATTGTTCCTCTCATCAGTTCCGCCATCGCCGGCCCCCTCGGCGTGCTCCATTTGCCCCGCCTGTGGTTGAAGGTCTCGCTCGAGGCGAAGGGCTTGCTTGCCGACGGGTATCCCGGTGCGGGGCATGGCTTCGATCAAATGGTGATCGATGGCCTCGGCCTCGACCGTGCGGAGGTGTTGGCCTTCATCGCGGACGAGCGGCCGACCTATCCCCGGTTCGAGGAATGGGTCGCATCGCGCCCGGGGGTGAAGACGGATCCGGAGACGGTTTCGAAGCTGAATGCCGCGATCGCCGGCTACCATCATGACGATGAAACCCGCAGGTCGATTCTGGCGGCTTCCGGCTTGCCGGACGACGCGACGGCATTCCGCGACGCGGTCAACCTGAACAACCTGGACGACTGGCAGGAAATCCACGCCGCCCTCCTGAAATAGCGTCAATCGGCGGGATAGACGTCCGCGTTGGACGCCTGGAACTCGGCTTTCAGGCGGACGCGGAGCTTCGAGAGATCGACCAGCTTGTGGCCGGTGAACTTCCAGGCGCCATCGTTGCCATCGTGGCCGATGCCGGCGAGGAGGTGGACCGCGTCGTCGGTGATCTTGAGCGTCTCGTCCTTCGGGGCGAAGTAGAAGGAGCGCAGGGTGCTCTTCCACGAGTCGTCCTGGACGAGCTTGGGGTCGAGGTAGAAGACGTCGCCGGTCGGCTGGTGGACGATCCGCAAGTCGGGGTAGCCGCTGCGCTGGGCTTCGCCCCGCTTGTTGTGAGGGATATCGCAAGCGAGGTCGGGTTCGGCATCGAGACTCCGGTGCAAGGCGTCCTCAAAGTAGCGGGACACCTCGTTGATGCGGCGGAGCGAGCGGACGGGGGAACCTTCGGCCCCGAGGTCGGCCATGGCGCGGTCGAGGGCCGCGTTGACGGCCGCGACCACCCGGCGGTGGCTCTCGCGGCCGTCGAGGGGGATGACGTTCCTGCCCGAGCAGGCCCCGGCGACGGTGGCGAACGAGAAGTCGCGGTCGTCGAGGTCCTCGGCGAGCAGCTTGCGGACAAGCTGGATGTCCGCGTCTTCCGCCTGGCGGGTCTCGAACTTCTTCACGGCCGCCTCCATCCGCTTCTGTTCTTTTTCCCAACGCGGGTAATCCGGTTGCTTGCCGGGCCCGGTGAGCTTCCAGACGATCAGGCCGATGGGAATGAGGATGACGAGGCCTCCGACCAGGCGGACGGCGGGATGGGGCTTGCGGCTCATGGTTCGATGACGATGGCTTGCCCGAGCATGGCTTCCGCGATTTCGAAGTCGACCACGGTGCGCGCATGGATACGGCAAAGCGGGTGGCCCTGGTGGATCGGCTCGCCGCATTTGACCAGTTGGTCGAAGCCGACGGCATGGTCGACACCATCGTTCGCGCGGGCCCGGCCGGCGCCGAGCTGGAGGGCCGCCTGGCCGACGATCCCGGCGTCCACCTTGACCACCGTGCCGGTGTCGGGAGCGGGGAATTCGCGAATCAGGGGGGCGCGGTGGATGTCTCCGAGTCGCGGCAGGTCAGCGGGATTGCAGCCGTGGGCGGATACCAGTTCGTCGAACTTCCGGCGGGCCCGGCCGTCGTCGAGCATGCCCTCGAGTTCCACGCGCGGAACCGGGCTGATCTTCTCCGCGAGATCGAGGACCAGTTGACGGAGGTCCGCGGGGCCGCCGCCCTCGAGGCAATCCAGCGACTCGACGACTTCAAGGGAATTGCCGACGGCGCGACCCAGCGGTTCGGCCATCGGGTTGAGGATGGCGTGCACCTCGACACCCATCTCCTTGCCCACGGCGATCATCGAGTCGGCCAGCACGCGTGCATCGGCCTCGGTCTTCATGAAGGCGCCGCTGCCGAACTTCACGTCGAGAACCAGCTTGTCGAGCGACTCGGCGAGCTTCTTGGACATGATCGACGCGGTGATCAGCGGGATCGACGGCACCGTGCCGGTGACGTCGCGGAGGGCATAGAGTTTCTTGTCGGCCGGGCAGAAGCGGTCGGTCTGGCCCATCATTACCACGCCGATCTTTTCCAGCATCGTCCCTGCCTCGGCGAGGGAGATGCCGACCTTGAACCCGGGGATCGATTCGAGCTTGTCGAGGGTGCCGCCGGTGATGCCGAGGCCGCGGCCGGAGACCATCGGCACCCAGACGCCGGTGCAGGCGACCAAGGGGGCCAGGATCAACGAAACCTTGTCGCCGATGCCGCCGGTCGAGTGCTTGTCGACCACCGGCGGATGTCCGGCCGGATGTTCGAAGACGTCGCCGCTTTCCAGCATCGCGCGCGTCAGGGCGGCCGTCTCCACGGCATTCATGCCCTTGAAATAGACCGCCATCGCAAAGGCGGACATCTGGTAGTCGGGGATTTCGCCGGAGGTGTAACCGTCGACCAACAGGCGGATCTCGGCGGGATCGAGAGCTTCTCCCTCACGCTTGCGGGAGATGAGGGTGGGGACGTGGAGTTTCATGAAAGGGGAGCCGTGTGGCCGCGGAGCCAGTTGGCAAAGCTGGATTCGTCGATTTCGCCGGAGGCGAGGCCGAGGTAAAAGGGGTACTTTTCTTCTTCGCTTGCAGTCGGAAGCAAGCCATTGCGAACCAGAAAGGTTTCGCACGCCACGGCCGCGGTGCGCTTGTTGCCATCAAAGAACGGGTGGTTTTTCGCAAGGGCGAACGCATAGGCAGCGGCGAGCTCGCAGAGATCCGGTTTCGGCTCAGTGTAATCCCACTTGTCGAGGGGCCGGTTCAACGCCGACCGCAGCAGGTCCTCGTCGCGGACTCCCGTCCTTCCTCCATGCTCAGCGAGCTGGCGAGCGTGCATCCTGCGGATGAACTCAAGCTGCAGCCATACCGGTGGTTTCCGGCTCACTGTGCGAGCTTGCGGAGAAGGTTGCGGTTCTCACGCATGATCTTTTCCGCGATCTCCATCTGGAGCTCAACTTCATCGTCGTGGGCGGACAGCTCGATGCCGTTCGGTGTTTCCGTCAGAAACAAGGTGTCGCCCTTTTCCACCCGCAACTTCTCGAGCACTTCCTTGGGCAGGATGACCCCGGCGGAATTGCCGATGGCGGTGATCTTCAGTTTCGCGGTCATGGCAGGACGTTATAACGGATGTTCTACTTGTCGATCCGGAAACAAGAAAGCCCGCACGCCGTGAGCGACGTGCGGGCTTGGAAAGACGTCCTCCGGTTCAGAGCAGCTCGGCGACGAGCTTCTCCAGCTTGACGATGTCGGCGGCGAATCCGCGGATGCCCTGAGCGGTCTTTTCGGTGGCCATGGCGTCCTCGTTGAACGCGAGGCGGAAGGACTTCTCGTCGAAGCTGACCTTCTCGATGTCGGCGCCGGCGGAGTCCTCGGGGGACAGGCGGCGCTCGACGGCCTCGGTCGAGTCCTGCAGCTGGCCGAGCAAGCCGGGGCTGATGGTGAGAAGATCGCAACCGGCGAGCGAAAGGATCTCCCCGGTGTTGCGGAAGGAAGCGCCCATCACCTCGGTCTTGTAGCCGAACTTCTTGTAGTAGGTGTAGATCTGCTTCACCGAGATCACGCCGGGATCCGCGTCGCCCTCGTAGTTCTCGCCGGTGGAGGCCTTGTACCAATCGAGGATGCGGCCGACGAAGGGCGAGATCAGCTGGACGCCGGCTTCGGCGCAGGCCACGGCTTGGGCGAAGGAGAACAGCAGGGTGAGGTTGCAGTGGATGCCTTCCTTCTCGAGCTGCTCCGCGGCCTTGATGCCTTCCCAGGTGGAGGCGATCTTGATCAGGACGCGGTCGCGGGAGATGCCCTCCTTTTCGTAGGCGGCGATCAGCTGGTGGGCCTTGGCGACGGTGCCTTCGGTGTCGAAGGAGAGGCGGGCATCGACTTCGGTCGACACGCGGCCGGGAACGATCTTGAGGATCTCCAGGCCGAAGATGATCAGGATGCGGTCGAGGACGGAGTCGATCAAAGCCTGGCCGGTGAGGCTGGAGCCCTTGTGCTCGGTGATCGCCTGGTCGACGAGGTGCTTGTATTCCGGCTTGGCGGCGGCCTGGAGGATGAGCGACGGGTTGGTGGTCGCGTCCTGCGGCTTGTAGGCCTTCATCGATTCGAAGTCGCCGGTATCGGCGACGACGGTGGTGAACTGCTTCAGTTGGTCGAGTTGCGTGGCGCTCATGGTTGGGGGCGGGGTAGGCGGGATTGGGCCGCGTGGCGAGGCGAAAAATTCAGCGGGCGGGAGAAACATACCAATGCGGCGAAATCGTCAAGCGCCGCTCATGACCGGCAAAAATGCCGCTCATTTCCCTCTGCCTGAAGGAGTCAATCCACCCGTTTGCCACTCGCGGGTTCGATCGTGACGGGCCAGCCGGGGTAAGGCGTGTTGTCGGGAGCATCCTTGTCGGGCGAGGCCCAATATGGCCAGTTTTCCAAACGAACTTGACCGGTGGAAGGGTCCCAGACGGTGACGCTGTAGCCGACGGCGCGATCGAACAATCTGGCGGGTTCTCGCCCGGTTTTACGGGGATTGGCCACGGCGTGCAGCGTGATGTGGTTGCCGAAAGCATCCTCGTAGTCGCCGGTCCACTTCGGGGCGCCCGGGCGGCGGTTCTTGCCGTCGGTCGAGGGCATCCAGCGGCGCGGCCAGAGATTGGCAGTGGCCGGCGAGCTGATCCACCACGGGCCGTCGCCCCAGGATTTCAATCCGTACTGCCCGGTGCTGCCGAGATGCTGGTCCCCGGTGAGGTGGACGGCGTGGGCCTTGGCCAGGAGCTCGACCGCCCGCATGCGCGCATCGTGGGGCCAGCCGTTGGTATCATAGTCGGGTTTCGGTTCATCATCCGGCGCATACTCCCCCTCCTTGTAAACTGGAAGGTCCGGGACCTCGGCGTCCGAGACCATGTTCTTCGGCAGGGTCTGGGGAGCACAGAAAGGGCTTTGTGAGATGGCGATGCGGAAGGTCGTGTCTTTGGCCGGGGAATTCGACCAGCGTGTGAGATAGGCTTCCTGACGGACGCCGAGCAGCTGGCAGTCCGCGGGATCCGGGGTGGTTTTCGCGTCCCACTGGGGGTTGGCCGGCCATCCGTTCTCGATCCTGGCATCCGGCAGGAGGTCCTTCGGGGCGGATTTGAACTGCCGGTCGGCGAGGATAATGAAGTCCAGTGGACCGTAGGCGTGACGGGTGAAATACACGCTGATGCCGCTGCGGCAGGGCGAGGGGTCGGCGGGATCCGGCAGGTTCCCGGTCTGGGTGCGGTGCACGACGTTGACGAATTCCGGCGACATCTTGTAGCCGCCGGAGTCCTGGGCGAAGTTGCCGTAGCCTTTCGTAATGTCGGCCTGTTCGCCGCCGACTCCCCAGAGGTTGCCATGGAAAACGTCGTGGTCGTCGGGAATCGTGATCGAGGGCGTGTCGCGCAGGAGCTCCCGCCAGGTCCAGCCGTGCATGAAGTACTTGCGCAGGTAGGAGATCACGGCGCGGTCGCCCGGCCGGTGGTCGTAGACGAGCCCGTAACCGCCGACCCCTTCGTAGATCTGGTCCCCGTGGAAGGTGAGGAGGTCGGGTTTCTGGGCGCTGACGTTGGCAACGAGGTCCTGGTGCGGAAAGCCCGTGGCATCATTGCAGGACATCGAGACGACCTTCAGGGCGCGGCCGGTCGGTGCGGCGCGGATGGTTCCCTTGTAGGAATCTCCCAGCATGGTCACCTCGTAGGACAGGTCTTTCGACGGATCCATGCGCAGGACCCGGAAACGGGCGGTGCGGGATGTCGGATCGAGGGTTGCGAACTGGGGGTCGCGGCCGGGCAGGATCAACTGGGCTTCGATCCGTTCGCTGGTGGCGAACGGGGCTGCCTGGGCGAGGAGGCAGAGGGTGCCGCTGTTGTCCAGGGTGTAGGTCGTCCAGAGGATCGGACCGAAGGCCCGCTCGGGATGCCGGATCACCTTGGTACCCGCGAGTTCCAGTTTGCTGAACGCGAAACGGCCCTCGCCTTTGCGTTCCTGGGAGGGCGCGGCCACGCGTGGGGGACGGGCCATGGACAGGTCCGCCGTGGATCCCGGACGCGTGGAGGCCGTCAGCGAAACGAGCCCCGGAAGCCAGCTGGCGTCAGCGGTGGTGGTCACCGTTTTGAGGATCTTGCCCGCACCATCCTGCACCAGCAGGCTCAGTTTGTATTGGAACTCACCGGCGGCTTCGCCCTTGAGTTCCAGCACCACGCCGCGCAGTGGCAGCGGGAGCGGTGCATCCTCCGCCTTGGTGCCACCGATGAACGGCCGGCCCGTGAAATCGATGCCGGCGGCGAAGCCGGTGCCGCTGATCGCCGCCTCCCGGTAGTCGTCGCTGGCGCCGCGGAGGCCGCATTGGAATCCGACGAAACCCTCGCCGAACAACTCGAACGAAATCTGTTCGACCTGTGCCCTGACGGTGAACGGCGCGGCATCCTTGCCCAGCTCCGCGGTCAGCAGGACAATGTTCCGGTTTCCGCCGGAAAAGGAATTCTCGAAGCGGCCCTTCGAAACGTGCCAATCCTCGGCGGGATTCGCCCAGAAGTCCTTGCCGGTCCAGGGGCGGCGAACGTTGGCCGCGATGTCGGGAATGAAAGAGCCTTGCGCCAGGACCGGACCGGCGAGCAACAGCAGGGGGAGGAGGAAGCGGCAAATCACCCCGTCAAACTAGGGGCGGGCACCGCCGCAGGGCAATCGCGGAGTGGGGCCCCGGTCAACGGCCGTTCTCCATGTCGTACTTGGACTTCTTCAAGTACTGCTCGTCCCGGAGTTTGCGCAGGTATTCGAGGTAGCGCCGTTGTGCTTCCGGGTCCTGCCCGCCAGGGCCGACCGGGGCGTTGTTGCCGGGCGTTTGCTGGCCGTATTTCTTCCACGGGCCGTAGGGAACCTGGGCGGCTTCGACGAAGCGCCAGTGGCATTTCTCCCCGGACTGGAGGTCGAGGTAGTCGCGGATCGCCGGGGAAATGTCGATCGCCGCGCTCTTGTTGGAGCGGTTGCGGGGCTGCTTGCCCTGGAAGACATACTGCCAGTCGTCGGTCTCCCACGGCCCGCAATCCTCCCACTGTGCGTAGCAGCTGCGCTTGCCGTTGTAGATCTGGACCCAGCGGCCTTTCAGCACGGTCTTGCCCGGCTTGGGGGCGACCCTGGAGAACCACGGGATGACCTTCGACGCCTCGGGTTTGTGGCGCGACCAACCGGCGACGTCGTTGTAGGGCAGCGCGATGTAAAACGGGTTGAGCCGGGGGGTGAATCCCTTCGGACGGAACTCGCCGGTGCGGTGGTCGGCGATCCGGGCGGATGGATCCGGATCGTCGTAACCGCCAAAGTTCTGCTTCCATGCCTGGTCCCACGACGATTTGTCGTTGGGGGTCGGGTTGTTCTGGGTCGGCTGCTCACCGATCCAGAACACCGTGGCGGTGATGTTCTGGCGCCACGGGTAGAGCATCCCGTTGGCCGGGTTGACCGGGCGCACCGGGGCCGTCGGCCGGTTCGAGGTCGGGATCACCACGCGCGGGAGATTGGTCCGGGTCGTTGCCGCCTGGCCGAAGAGCTGGGTGCCGAAGAGGGGAAAAACAAGCGCCGCCAGAAACAAGCCGCGGGAGGATGGCCCGGTGCCTGGGATTGTTGTGGTGGTGGTCGATCTTCCCATCGTGTCGCGTTGGATTAGAACCGCCTGAGCACGGTTTCCCTCAGGAACCGCTCGTCGGTGCCGCGGTAGTCTAGCGTATGATGCAAGCCCCTCGATTCGCGGCGCCGGATGGCGCAATCGACGACGAGGGAAGCGACTGCCACGAGGTTGCGCAACTCCAGAATATCGGCGGTGACGCGGTGGCCCCAGTAGAACTCGCGGACCTCCTTCTTGAGGTTCCGCAGGCGAGTGGCGGCCCGGCGCAGGCGGTTGTCGGTGCGGACGATCGACACATAGTCCCACATCAACCGCCGCAATTCATCCCAGTTGTGGTAAATCACCACCAGCTCGTCCGGGGCGGTGACGTCGCCATGGTGCCACTCCGGGATGTCCGGGGCTTCGTCGGCGTGGCGCTGCACCTGATAGTGGTGGAGGATGTCGTCGAGCGCCCGGCGGGCGGTGACATTTCCTTCGAGGAGGGAATTCGACGCCAGCCGGTTGGCGCCGTGGAGTCCCGTGCTGGCCACCTCGCCGATCGCATACAGCCCGCGGATGGTGGTCTTGCCATTCACGTCGGTGAGGACTCCGCCACATTGATAGTGGGCCGCCGGAACCACCGGAATCGGCTGCTTCTCGCAGTCGAGGCCATAGCTGCGGAGCTTTTCATAAATGAACGGAAAGCGCTCTCTCATGAACCCGGCAGGCTTGTGGGTCACGTCGAGATAGACGCATGCCGCGCCAGTCCGCTTGATTTCGCGGTCGATGGCGCGGGCGACGATGTCGCGCGGGGCGAGCGAGCCGCGGGGGTCGACCTTGCGGGTGAAGTCCTCGCCGCGGGAGTTGATGAGGATTCCGCCCTCGCCCCGCACCGCCTCGCTGACGAGGAAGGATCGCGCCTCCGGGCCGGTGGCCGCGGGGTTGTAGAAGCAGGTGGGGTGGAACTGGATGAACTCCATGTTCGCCACGCTGGCCCCAGCCCGCCAGGCCATCGCGACGCCGTCGCCGGTGGAGGAATCCGGATTGGTGGTATAGAGGTAAACCTTGCCGCAGCCGCCGGTCGCCAGCAGCACCCGGTCGGAGCGGAAGATCTTCACCTCGCCGGACTCCTTCTCCAGGACGTAGGCGCCCAGCACCCGGTCCTCGGTCACGCTGCCGAGCTTGCCGGTGGTGATCAGGTCGATGCTGAAGTGATTCTCCAACAGGGTGAGGTTGGGCGTGCGGCGCGCCACCTCGATCAAGGACTCGGCGATTTCCCGGCCGGTGGTGTCGCGGGCATGAAGGATCCGGCGCTTCGAGTGGCCGCCTTCCTTCCCCAAGGCGAAATGGTCGCCCTCCTTGTCGAAATCGACCCCGTAGCCCAGCAGGTCGTCCACGGTGGCGGCACCTTCGGTGACGATGGTTCGCACCACGTCCTCCTTGCAGAGGCCCGCGCCGGCATCGAGGGTGTCGGCGATGTGAAGCTCGACGCTGTCGCCTTCATCGCGCAGACCCTCGGGCAAAACCGAGGCGAGCCCGCCCTGCGCCCAGGCGGTGTTGGAGTCGATCGCGGCTCCCTTGGTCAGCACCACCACCGACCCGTGCCTGGCGGCACGGATGGCAAAGGAGAGGCCGGCAATGCCTGACCCGATCACCAGGAAGTCTGACGTCATGGGGGCGGCAGGATGCCCGGCCTGAAGGTGACGAAAAGGCCAAAAACCGTCAGGGAGGGGGCATTGGTCCGTTGAACTCTGGCTCGGAGCCCCGCGATGCCCCTCGACAGGGTTAATCCGCACATCCACGCTCAGCCCGCTGAAAACGCTTTCCTACCGAACAGTCCGGCGGTCGTTCGCGCTCGGCTCGTTTCTGATCATGAGCTCGTTTGGCGGTGCGATTTTCTTCGGGTCCGAGGAGTGGTGGCCCGTCGTGGGGGGATTCCTTTTCTGGGGAACCATCGTGGGGAACGTGTCCTTTTTCCTGACAGTCCTAGTTTTGCGTAAACTCGGAAGTCTTGAAATCATCTACACCGATGCGGATCGGACAAGCTACCTCTACAACATGGGACGCCAGCACGATCTGATGAAGGAAATGCGCCGGAGAAAACGGGGCGAGTGACGGGATGCCTTGCTAGGGGCACAGCGTCACATGGTCGATCAGCCGGACATCGCCGTAGAAAACCGCGGTCGCAAGCACCGCCGGGCGCTGGATCCGGCCGACCGGTTGCAAGGTTTCGGCATCAACGAGTTCGAGGTAGTCGATCCTGAGGAACGGCGATTCCTCGAGGTGCTTGCGGGCGCGGGCCAGGAAGAGGTCGCCGCTCCTTTCGCCGCAGCGGAGAAGCGATAGCACCCCTTGAAGCGCGCGCTGGATCCGCGGGGCGTCGGCGCGATGCTCCGCGGTGAGCCGGACGTTGCGCGAGGACATCGCGAGGCCGTCCGGTTCGCGGACGGTCGGGAGGCCGACGACTTCAACCGGCACGTCGAGGTCGCGGGTCATGCGGCGCAGGATGGCGAGCTGCTGGAAGTCCTTTTCCCCGAAAACCGCCGCCTCGGGTTGGAACAGGTTGAACAGCTTCAGCACGACGGTGCAAACCCCGTCGAAGTGCCCCGGCCGGGTGGCCCCGCAGAGGTGCTTGGAAAGCAGGGTTTCGGTCACCGTGACGGAACGGTCCGGATAATACATGGAGCCGCTCGCCGGGACGAAGGCGAGATCGACCCCGGCGGCCTGGCATTGGGCGAGGTCGTCGGCGAGCGGACGGGGGTAAGCGGCCAGGTCGGCGGGGCGGTCGAACTGGATCGGGTTCACGAAGATCGAGACCGCCACGCTGCCCGTGGATCCGGCGATCTCACGGGCCTTCCGGATCAGGGCGAGATGGCCTTGGTGGAGGGCACCCATGGTCGGCACGAGGATCAAGGGGCGCGGCAGATCGGCGACCTGCAAGCGAAGTTTTTCCGGGGTGTCTGCGGTCCGCATGGCGCCGGAAGATCGTTGGCGGAGGGCCCTTCGGCAAGGCCGGGATGGGGCGTTGACGCTGCCGGGAATTCGGTTCAACCTCCGCTCCAATCCCGCCGGGAACCCCACTCATTCATGACCATCATTCGCCGAATTTCCGCAGTCCTCGCCGCCGTTGCCCTGCTCGGGTCCGCCTCGGCGCAAGAGGGCAAGCTCAAGATCGCCACTGTCGACATGCAGCAGCTTTTCAAGGAATACCACCGGACGAACGAGGCGCAGAAAGAGATCAACGTCGAGCGCGCACGGATCCAGAAGGACAACAACGACCGCCTGGGCCGCATCCGCGAGCTGGACACCGATCTCCAGAACATGCGCAAGCAGCTGGAGGATCCGTCGATTTCCGATTCCAAGAAGCAGAGCGTCTTCAACGAGTGGAACATCAAGCAGCAGGAGGGGATCGCCCTCGATCGTGAACGCCGCGAGTTCCTCCAGCGCCGCAACCAATCGCTCAACGAGAAGATGGTGGCCCGGATGAAGGGCATCCTCGACGAAATCCGCAAGCTGGTGGAGGAAAAGGCCCAGAAGGAAGACTACGACTACGTCTTCGACAAGTCCGGCCTCAGCACCTCGCAGGTGCCCTTCTTCCTCTACACCAAGGACGCGACCGACATCACCGACGGGCTGCTCAAGGAGCTGAACAAGGACGCCCCGGCGGAAGAGGCTCCTTCCGAAGAAGCCCCGGCTCCCGCTGAAGGCGGCGAGTGATCCCAGTCCAGCCGTCCTGCCCGTGGCCTTGACGCTTTCCGAGCTCGCCCGCTTGGTCGATGGTGACATCGTCCGCGGCGAGCTCGATTTTTTGGTGGAAGGCATCGCCGCTCTCGATGAGGCGGGGAGTGCCGAGCTGTCGTTCCTCGGCAACGAGAAGTACCGGTCCCAGTTCCTGACCACGCGGGCGGGGGCGGTGATCGTCCCGCGCGGGGTCGCCGAAGGCCCGGAGGGCGTCGCCTTGATCGCGGCCGACAATCCGTCGTTCGCCTTCGGCCTGGCGGTGAAGCTCTTCGTCGCCGCGACCGCCCGGACTTTCCAGCCGGGGATTCATCCCCGTGCCATCGTCGATGAAGCGGCAAGCCTCGATGCTACCAAGGTGCGGATTCACGCCGGAGCCGTCATCATGGCCGGAGCCGTGATCGGCGAAGGCAGCGAGGTCGGTCCGAATAGCGTGGTGGGAGAGGATGTGGCGGTCGGCAAGGATTGCCTTCTTCATGCCAATGTCACCGTGCGCGAGCGCTGCATCCTCGGTGATCGGGTGATCATCCAGCCCGGAGCGGTCATCGGTTCCGACGGCTACGGCTACGAGGTCGTGGAAGGTCGCCACGTCAAGGTCGATCAAGTCGGGATCGTCGAGATCCAGGACGACGTCGAGATCGGAGCCAACACCACGATCGACCGGGCCCGCTTCGGCCGGACCGTGATCGGCGAGGGGACCAAGATCGACAATCTGGTGCAGGTTGCCCACAACGTTCAGCTTGGCAAGCACTGCCTGCTGGTTTCGCAGTCGGGCCTGGCTGGAAGTTCGCGCACCGGCAGCTACGTCGTCGTCGCCGCCCAGGCGGGAATCGGTGGTCATGTGAAGATCGGCGACAAGGCGGTGCTCGCCGGTCGTGCCGGCGCGACCACCGATCTCGAAGGCGGCCAAACCTACGGCGGTTTCCCGGCCCGGCCCTTCATGGAAGAACAGCGCTCCCGGGCCTTGATCCGACAGCTGCCGAAGCTGGTGGAGCGGGTGAAGTCGCTGGAAAAGCAAACCGGAAAATGATCCGGCTCAGCGGGCGGCAGTCGCCCGGCTCTTGGCGCGGATGATTTTCACCGGCACCGCATTGGTGGCGTCTTCCAGCATCCGGCGGCGGGCCAGCAATCCCGCCTTGGCGTTCTGATGGGGGGCCCAGCGGTCCCCGGCCGCCACGCTTTCGGCCGGACTGAGCAGAGCCGGCGCGATCTGGTCGAGCCATGGCCGCAGCACATCCAGTTCGCTATGGGTGAAGCGATGGAAAACCGGCTCCTTGAAGGTGATGATCAGGTCGCCCTCGATCGTCGGTTCGGGAACGAACCTCGCGTCATCCTCGGCGCAGTTCGACAGCATCTTGCGGGCCTCCGCCAAGGGGTCGGTGCAGGGCTCGGAGACCACGACACAGGTGCCTCGGCGGAACAGCACGAAGCTGCGGTCCTCGCTGACATGCCGGGAGCAGAACTGGACGAGTTCGTCGGTGGAGGGGGCGGGAACGTCTCCCTCTGGCACCCGCGCCAAGCCCGGTGACGGATTGCCATGGGGGGCTGCGGGAGCGGTTCGTGCGGCCGGCTTTTCTTTTTTTAGAGTGGGGGAGGGTAAGAGAATGGCCGCAATCAGCCCGAAAATCCCGGCCAGCAACAATGCAAGCGACAAGGCGATGCGCGAGGAGAGCGGGCTCCGTGAAGCATCTTTAGGATTAAGCATGCCGAAGTTTTTAAAAATCTTGACGGTTAAGCAAGCTTAAGTTTTTATGTCCCTGCTGCCCACCCAATAACACATGAAAACTGCGATTCTCCCACTTCGCGGTTTGCGTTCCCAACTGAGTCTCCTCTGTGCGATGTCATTCGGCATCCTCACGGCGGGACTGCAGGCGCAAACTGCTCCGGAACCCGTCGACAGCGAATTGATCCTTTTGGTTGATGTCACTTCGCCCGGTTTCAATCCCGGGGAAATGAGCAGTGTCATCGGAGGTCTGGCCGACGCGATGAGCAGCGGCGATGTCATGAATTCCATCCAGTCGGGCGCCTACGGCCGCATCGCGGTGTCGTTGATGTTCTACGGCGACTCCTCCACCCAAACGGTGGGGATTCCCTGGATGATGATCGGGAATTCGACCGATGCACAGCAGTTCGCCGACTTGATCCGCGGTGTGAGCATCCCCTCATCCGGTGGCAACTCGGCGCTGGCCCCGGCGCTGGAAGCGGCTGCGCTTTATTTCGGAAGCGAGACCGGTGCCAGCGACAACGGTTTCCAGAGTGTTTCACAGATGATCGAACTGGTGGTGGCAACCGAGCCCAAGGCGAAGACCACCGCCGAGGTCACCGCCGCCCGGGACGCGGCTTTGGCATCCGGGGTGGATGTGATCAATGCAATCGCGCTCGGCAACAAGAGCACCGACGTGGAGGCCTATTTTGCTGCCAACGTGATCGGGGGAGATGTCGGTGGCCTCGCGGCATCCAGCACCTCGTCGGCGATCGACACGGCGCTGCCGGCACTACTTTCCGGCCAGCTGTCGGGTGGGGTGGCGGCGGCGGCTTCCGACTCTCTCACCTCGGTGCCCGAGCCGTCGCCGGTCATCGGTTTGATTTCTGGGCTCTCGATCCTGTTGATTCGCCGCCATCGCAGCCGGTGAGTTTCCCGTGGAATTACGGCCATGAGACTCTTCGCCGTCACTCTTCCAGCCAAACGGCCTGCGCCGACCAGCCGGGCAATCGACCCGGAGATTGCCGAACAGGTGGGACAGGAAATCCTGAAGAATGAACTTGAGCCGGCCGCCTGGGCGAATGCCCTGGCTGTCAGTGGAGGCCGGAGGCAGGAAGCCCTGGCCGCCTACGCAAGGATCCGCATGCAGCAGGTGGCTTCGCGCAACCGCCAGCGGCGGGCGAAGGCGAAATCCTTTGAAGCCCGTCGCCTGACCACTTGCCTCGGCGTCAAGACCGTCCAGGACTTGCTCCAGCGCTCGAACCGTGGCGGCCAATTGAACCTGGCGAAGCCCCGCTTGTCATTCATCTGGCTGGCGATCCTGCTGTTGGGATCCGCCGGCACCATTGCCAGCGCGGGCCGTCTGTTCGGGGAGTTCATCCCCGACCGGATCGAACGGCTGATTCCCGCGGTGGCGCTGATCTGCGGTTTCATCACGGTGGGCGGCGTGCTGCTGCTGCGGGTTGTCCTGCCAAAGCGCTGGGTGATGCTGGGCTGGAACCTTGGTTTGGCGAGCGCCTGCTCGCTGGCCTGTTTCGGATCCTTGTGTTTCGGTGCCAAGTTGATCGCCCACACTTCCCCGGAGGTGATCCAGCGGATTGCGTCACCGCCGGCGGAGGAGATGCCCCGGGAGGTGCCTCAATTGGTGAAGCCGAAGATCACGCCCGGGCAACTTCCGGGGCTTGCCTCCGGAAACGAACAGGCCGCGTTCGCGGAGTAATTGCCGATTTCCGGTTTCCCTCGGGCGATAGCCTGCTACATCCGGCCCGTGAACGAAGAACGCGAGCATGGAATCCAGCCCCTGGCCGGGCTGATGGACGCCTGGGGACTGAGCAACCACGATCTCGTGGATGCGTCGCCGGAGCAGCTGACCCACAAGCAGGTCCAGCGTGCCCGCAACGGGCGGCGTCTGACGCTCGCCATGATGATGAAGGTCAGCAGGACCCTGAACATCGCCATCTGGTATCGCCTGAAGAAGGAGGAGCGGGCGCAGTTTGAGGAATACCTGCACAAACATCTCTTCTCCTACGCCAAAGGCTACTCCGCGGAGTTCGTGGATCCGAACATTCCGTTGATGGCGGCCGTGAAGGATCGCGGTGGGAAGATCATCAGCCGCGACGAGTAAGCACGGAACCTCACGACGTCGCCAGCGGTGTCGCCTTGCGGTAAGCCAGCCAGGCGCAGGCCGCGGCAATTGCCAGGAACATCAGGGCGAGGGAGGCGATCCATGACAGGGTCGTGATCAGGTCGCCCTTGGGTAGCGCTGGCAGGATCGACACCAGGGCTGCGACCAGGCCGATGCCGAGCGCCCAGAAGAGCAAGCGGCGGGTCTCGCGGAAGACGATGGAGCGGATGACCCTTGGTGCGATGCCGAGCCGCTGCAGCTGGGCAAACTCGGCGTTGCGCTCGGCCAGGTTGCGTGCGGTCACCAGGCCGAGCCCGGCGGCGCCGAGGATGACTCCGAGGCCGCCGAGGACGTTGAAGATCGAGATGTAGGTGTTCTCGACGCTGTGGAAGGCCGCCAGGCGCTCGGCCGTCGGGGTGACGGTGGCACCGAGGTCGGTGAGCGATCGTTGGAGCAGGGCGCGGGTGGCTTCGAGGTCGCCGGGGGCATCGGCCAGGAACAACTGGTAGCCGCCGGTGGAGGGATAGCGTTCGAGGAAGCGCTGTTCGTCGACGACGAAGCTGCCCTGGAAGACACTGCCGTCGAGGGTGCCGGCGATCTCGACCGGGAAGGTGGAGCCCTGCTCGTCGGTGTAGTCGATCGTGTCACCGAGCTTCTTTTTGAGGACCCACAGCAAGGTGGTCTCGTCGATGAAGGCCCGCATGTTGGGTCCCTCCCGGAGTGCGGACCAGTTGGCTTCGATCCCGGGAGCCGCGGCCTTGACCGTGAAGGAACCGCGTTTCTCAAGGGCAGCCGTATCCGTGGCCAGAAGGCGCGGGCGGGTGACGGAGTTCAGGTTGAAGCAGGACGCGTCGTCGCCGGTGCCAACCCGGAAGGGGAGGATCTCGCCGAGTTCTTGCCGCTGGTCGCCGAGCTTGAAGAGGTCGGCGGTGCTGTCGTCTGCGGCACCGCGGTGGACGGGTGTGGTGGTCTCGATCCAGAAGGCAAAGCCGCCGGCGCTGCTGGAGCGTTCTTTCCACTCGTCGCCGCCGTGCTTCTGGAACGCGGTGACCGATACGACAAGGAACAGTCCCGCAGCGAGGCAGCCGACGACGACCAGCGAGCGGGTTGGGCGACGGACGATGTTGAGTCGGGCCAGGCGGGCGGGGGTGAGTTCGCCCGTCAGCTTTGAAACGCCTCGGGCCTTGAAGAGGGCAAGACCGGCGACGAGGAAAGAGAAGCCGGCGAGGAAGAAGGCACCTTGCGGTCCGATGGCCTTGGCCGAGAGGATGGCGGCCAGCCCGGCGAGGGCCGCGGCCGGAGCAAGCCAGCGGGCTCGGGACTTGCCCGGGCGGATGACCTCTTCGGTGCCGGACTCAAGCCGCAGGCTGGCGGCGCGCTTGGCCTGGCGGCGGGTCACGAACCAGATGGTGACCATCATCAGGAAGATGAAACCGAGGATGCCGCCGACGACTGATGCCGGTGCGGCGTGGAAGCGGAACAAGCGCTCGCCGCCGCGGTTCCAGATCGATTCCAGGAACAGCAGCAGGCCGCGGGTGTAGGCAAAAGCGAGCAGGGCGCCGAGGATGCTGCCAATGGTCACCACGATCGCGCCTTCGAGCAAACGCCAGCGCAGGATCTTCCCGGCCGGGATGCCCAGCGCGGCGAGCAGGCCGCTCTCGTGGTTACGCTGCTCGACGTTGAATCGGAAGAGCATCGCGGTGAGGGCGACGGCAGCGAGGATCAGGAAGAAGGACATGCTCAGGAACAGGCCGGCGATGTCTACCGGCGAAGCCGCGGCGGCCCGGCTTTCGGCACCGAGGTCGCGGAGCAGCAGTCCGGCATCGGCGGGTTCCAGGACATCGAGGATACGCTGCTCCAGGTTGCCCTCGCCGGCGGGGAATCGCAGCGCGGTGGCCGAGCCCCAGCGGTTGCTCCAGAGCTTCTCCGCTGCGGCGTAGGGAATGAAGGCCTTGGGGGTGCCGCGGTGGTCGTCCCAGTAGGTTTCGTCCTTGTCGCGGATGCGGGTCAGGTCGAGCGGCAGTCCAGGTGTCCAGTCCGAGGAGTTGTCGGCTTCGGCGATGCCGGGAAAGTCCGGCATCCACAGCTTGTCGGCGGCCGCTCCCTCGAGCGGGACGATGTCGCGCACGGTGAAGGTCGACGAATCCTCGTCGAGCCGGTTGCCACTACCGAGGACGTAGTAGCTCAAGGTGACCTTGTCACCGGGGCCGGCGCCGAGGTCTTCCGCCTCCCAGGAATTGAGCACAATCTCATCCGGAGCAAGGTCGTCTGGCAGGAAAGATACGGCGGCGGGGTCGGCACCGGTGACCATCGAGTAGGGCGTTTCCTTGCCCTTGGAGGCGATGGTGTTGGCGAGGTAGGTGACGAGCGGCCGGGCGGCGGGAAGAAGCTGGCGCAGTTTGCCCTCGATCACCGGCGGCAGGAAAATGCGGTCGCTGCGGATCTCGGTGGCATTTGAAAGCGGGATCTCCTGCAGCGAGAGGCCGTAGTCGGCGAGCTGGGTCGAGGAGCGAATCGCGGTGGTGGCATCGGCCACAGTCAGGTCGCCACCGAAAAGCAACAGGTTGGCGGCGCCGGGGCGCTCGATCGAGGTGGCGAGCCGGTTGAGCGGCAGGAAGATGGCCGGGGAGGGGAGTTGGGTGGCTTCGAGTCCGAAACGGCCCATGGCGTCATCGTCGCGGATCGTGGCGACCTTGCCGCGGATCGTGACCAGTTCCTCGGGCTCGCCGGAAAGCGGGGCGTCGCGCGAGACGAGGCCGGGTTTGCCGAGACGGATGACGAGGGTGTCGCCGGTCTTGAGGTCCAGGCTGCGGGCGAGCTCGCGGTTGATCGCCCAGGCTTCCTTGTCGAGCGGGGCGGGCGTGGTGTCGCCGCTGGAGAAGGACCAGAAGTCCGGGGTGACGCCGAAGAGATTGACCTGGCCCGTCGAGCGGCCGGAGGGGGTGTCGACCTGCCCGCGGAGTTGAAGGATGGGGGCCGTGTCGGGGATACCATCGGACAAGGCGGCGCGGAAGAAGTTTTCGCCGCCGGCCAGGACCAGGGTGGTGCGGCCGGTTCGTTCCTCGGCAATCTGGCGCAGTGTGGACTTGACCGAGTCGCCGGAAAACAAGGCACCTAACAGAACCATCGCGCCGAGGGCGGAGCCGAGCAGCACGCCGAGGTAGGCGCCCCGGTAGTGGCGCAGGCCGCGGAGGATGAAGGTGCGGGCGGTCATCTTGAAGTGCCGAGTGATCAATGGGCAGTGATCCGTGGGGAAAGGCGTCCGTTGCGGAGCTCGAAGGTCTTGGACATGCGGCTGGCGAGGGCGGCATTGTGGGTGACAACGAGGAGGGTCACGCCTTGCTCGCGGTTGAGCTGGAGAAGCAGGTCGGCGACGGTGTCGGTGGACGCCGGGTCGAGGGAACCGGTGGGTTCGTCGGCGAGGATGAGCTTGGGCTGGTTAACCAGGGCGCGGGCGACGGCGGTGCGCAGCTTTTCTCCGCCGGAGAGCTGCCAGGGCAGGTGATCGAGGCGTTCGCCGAGGCCGACTTGCTGGAGGAGATCTCGTGCGCGGGACTCGGTGCTGGCGGCGGATTCCTGCCAGTCGCCGGCGAGTCGCGGCACGAGGACGTTCTCGAGGACGGTGAGCTGGGGCAGCAGGTGGTGCTGCTGGAAGACGAAGCCGAGCTGGTGGTTGCGGAAGGCGGCGGCCTGCTCTGTCGTGAGGGTTGAGATATCCTGGCCGCCGATCGCGATGCTGCCGGAAGTCGGCCGGTCGAGGGCACCGAGCAGGTTCAGCAGGGTGGACTTGCCGCTGCCGCTGGGGCCGACGATGGACGCGGTCTCGCCGTCGGCCAGCGTGAGGTCGAGATCCTGCAGCACCCGGATCGTTTCGCCCGGGGTTTCGTAGGACTTGCAGAGTTGGTGGGCTTCGATCATCGGAGAATGTTCCAGCGTTTGGCCTTCACCTCGAAGGCGGGCAGGCTGCCCGGGGCGACGGGGGTGACCGGGATGCGCAGGCTGAAGGTGGAGCGGAGCTTCTGGGCGAGGGCCGCAGCGAGCTCGTCGGGCGCCTCGACCTGGAGGGCCAGCTCGGTGAGGGCGGAGCGCTGGTCGATCTCGACCTGATACTCGGCGATGCCGTCGATGGAGCGGACGACGGCGTCGATCGAGCTGGGGTGGATGTTGATGCCGCGCACCACCACCATGTCGTCGGTGCGGGCGAGGATGCCGCCCTTGAGGGCGAAGCGGTCGCCATGCGGGACCGGCTGAACGAGGTCGCCGGTGCGGTAGCGGACCAGTGGCGAGCCGTGGCGGCCGAGCGTGGTAAGGACGAGTTCTCCGCTCTCCCCGTCGGCGGCAGGCCGGCCGCTGGCGGGGTCGATGACCTCGGCGAAGTACGATTCGTGACGTAGCAGGAGCAGGTCGGGATCGGATGCCGAGCTGACCGAGACCGGGCCGACCTCGGTCATGCCGTGGTGGTCGAAGACCCGGGCACCCCACGCGGTCTCGATGCGGGCACGGACCGCGGGGATGGAGCCGCCGGGTTCGCCGCAGACGATGATCGTCGTGACCCCGAGCGAGGCGACCGGCAGGCCGATCTTCCCGCCGACCTCGGCGAGGCGGAGGGCGTAGGTGGGGGTGCAGCAGAGCACGGTCGACTGGCTGCGCTGGAGCAGGTGGAGGCGGTCTTCGGACGAAAGCCCGCCGCCGGGGACCGCACGAATGCCCATGCGGGTGGCGGCTTCGAAGCCGGCCCAGAAGCCGAGGAAGGGTCCGAAGGAGAAGGGGAAGAAGGCGGTGTCGCCTGCCGCCACGCCGGCCCCGCGCCAGACCCACTCCCAGTTGTCGAGGATCCAGGACCAGCCGGCGGGATCATCGAGCCAGATCAGCGGCTTGCCGCGGGTGCCGCTGGTCTGGTGGAAGCGGTGGTAGCTTGCGAGCGGGAAACTATGGGTGCTCCCGTAAGGCGGGTGTTCCTCGTGGTCGGCGGCGAGTTCTTCCTTGGTGGTGAAGGGGACCGATGCGGAGAACTCGGCAATGGAATTGAAGGAAGGAAGGTCGCCGAGTTTTCGTTGGTAGAAGGCGTTCGCCGGGAGGATGGCGGCGAAAAGCCGGTTCAGGCTGTCCAGGGTGTCGGGCATGGGTCCTATCGGTCGTATAGGTCCTATTTCTCAGCTGGCGCCGCGACCGCCGCCGGAGGCGCCGGTGCCGGCTTGAACTTGGTGACCATGAAGCCACCGAGCGCAGCCAGCAGGATGCCGCAGATGAATTGCCAGGGGATCGCGGAGAGACCGCCCTTCGGCGGGTGCATGGCAATGCCGACGATCGCGTTCACGATCGGCGCGCCGGCGAAAATGATCGACATCACCGAGACCGCGACGATGCCCGGGTTCATGCCGGCCTTGGCACCGGATCCCATGGCGAGCAGCACGAAGAAGGCGCCGATGGCGCCGAGGATGCCGGCGAAGAGCGAGACCCACATGCCCTTCGGCGGCATGTTCCAGTCCATGCCCTTCGAGGTGAGCAGGATGATCAGCGGTGCGAGGACGGCAGTGAGGAAGTAGGCGATGCCGACGAAGAGGAAGGCCTTGTAGCGGCCGAGCACCGGATCCTTCATGCCGACCTGGCCGGCGTGGAGGAAGATGCCGTAGAGTCCCCAGCAGGCGACGGTAACGAGGGCGAGGTAGAGCCAGTTCATGGATTTCATCGGGGAAGTGCCAAGTGATTTGAGCCAAGGAGTTTGAAGCATTCAGTGGCTCCATCTCACTACGTTCGGTTGTGATCCGTGATCAGTGATTGGAGTTTGAGCTTGAGCGGTTCGGGTAGGGGGACGGCCTTGATCCCGTCGGGCGTGATGGCGACGTGGGCGGCGGCGATGGCGCCTTCGGCGACAAGGATGGCGTCGCGGGAGATTTCAAAGCGGTAGCGCACCGAGCGGTTGCGGATTTCCTCGAGGTAGAGGCGGATCGTCAGCAGGTCGCCGAAGCGGGCGGGGGCGCGGTAGTCGCAAGTCGCGTTGACCCGCGGCCAGCCGGTCTCGAGGCCGTCGAGCATGCCGTGGAGTTCGTGGTCGAGGCTGCGCACGAAGGCGTGCTCGCAGGCTTCCATGTAGCGGAAGAAGTTCGAGAAGTGGACGATGCCGGCCATGTCGGTCTCGTAGAACTCGACGTGGCGCTGGATTTCGAAGACGGGCTTGCTCATGGAAGAAGGGATTCGGCGACGGCCAGGAAGCGGTCGCGCATGGCCTCGACGCTATAAGATTGCTCGGCGGCGCGGCGACCCTTTTCCCGGAAGTCGCGGAGCTGGTCGGGGCGCTGGAGCAGCTCGTGCCAAGCGGTGGCGAGGGCGATCGGGTCGTCGGGCGGGACCAGCAGGCCGGCTTCGCTGGGGGTGATGATTTCGGGGAATGAGGAAGCGTGGGGCATGACCACCGGCACCCCGCTGGCGAGGGCTTCGACCAGATAGAGCCCGAAGGCCTCCGGATAGGTGGCCGGGACGCTGAAGAGGGTCAGCGACGAGAGCATCGCGGCCTTGTCGTCGCGGGAAAGGTTGGGCGACCAGGTGACGTGGTCGCTGAGGCCGGTGGCGTGGAGTTGTTGCTTGAGCTCGTCCACCAGCTTGACGTCGCCGGCAGTGGAGGCACCGGCGATGTGCAGACGGGCATCGGGGTGCTGGAGCGTGGTGCGGAGATGAATGAAGGCCTCGACTAGGTGATGGACGCCCTTTTCTCGGATCATGCGGGCCAGGAAGCCGATCACCGGTGGCGATTGTGCTGGCTTCGAAATCTGGTAGCCGGCGAGGTCGATGCCGTTGGGGATGACCTCGATCTTGAGGGTGGGGTCATCGAGCCGGCGGCGCATGAGGTCGGCGTAGAAGGCGCTCGGCGCGACCAGCAGGTCGGCCTCGGGAAGGCGCTTGCGGAGCTCGGACCAGCTGCCGGATTTGAAGGGCTCGGGCAAGCCGTCAAGGAAGCTGTCCTCGCCCTGGAAGCAGCAGATGATCTTCACGCCGAGGCGGCTCTTGAGTTCGCGGATCATCCCGGCTTGGAGGGCGGTGCCGAGGACGAGGATTTCGGGCTTGTCGGTGGCGAGCCAGTCGATGAGCTTGTCGAGTTCCTTGCCGAAGTGGCTGTCCTCGATGCGCAGCATCGCGAGCGCCATCTCACCGTGCTCGCGGGCGGAGGTCATGTGGCTGCGCTTCGCCGCGGAACGCAGCAGGCCACTGTGGTTGAGCAGGGAGTCGAGCCAGCGCGGGGTGTGGCGGAAGAGCGCGAGCTTCTGTTGGAGGAAGACGTTGATGCCGCCGAAGAAGATCGGGTTGTCGGCTTGCAGGTGCTGGTCCTCGTCGAGCTGCAGCGGCAGGTACATCGGCAGCAGCGACACGCGGTGGCCGGCGGCGTGGAGCGACTTGGCGAGGGCGTTGTCGCGCATGCAGGCACCGCAGTAGTAGGAACCGGTGCCGGGGGTGAGGATGGCGATGTTCACTGAAAAGAAGTTTGCCAGTTTTCAGTGTTCAGTTTTCAGGGAGGAAATCCCCGATTCACACACCGGCGGGAACGTGGCCGTAGTCCAGCTCGGCGGGGAGCTCGGCGATCTCGGCCATGGCGGCGGCGAGGTCGGAGTAGTCCTGGCCCTCGACGTTGCCGATCAGGCAGTCGGTCAGCTTGCCGCGCAGGTCGGGATGCATGCGGATGAGTTTTCCAAAGCTGAACTCCGGGTCGTAGAAGGCGTAGACCAGCTTGCGCATGACCTCGATGTGGCTGCACAGCTGTTCGCCGTAGCTGGCAAATGCCGATGCGGAGGTGTCTCCTTTTTCCAAGGCGGCATGGACGGCATCGGCGGCCATCTCGCCGGACTTGAGGGCGAGGAAGACGCCGCTGGAGAAGACGGGATCGAGAAAGGCGAAGGCATCGCCGACCAGGACCAGACCGTCGGTGGCGCAGTGTTCGGCGCGGTAGGAATATTCGCCGGTGACCCAGTATTGGCCGAACTGTTCGCCGGCCGAGAGGTGGTCGTGGATCCAGGCGTTGTTGTGGATCTCGCGGGCGAAGATTTCCGCCGGGTCGCGGGTGTCGCGGTAGAGGTAGTCGCGCTCGGCGACGATGCCGGAGCTGACGATGTCGTCGCGCAGCGGGATGTTCCAGAACCAGCCGCCTTCCGGGAGGTAGGCGATGGTGGTGGCGCCCTCGTCGAGCCCCGGGTCGCGCTTGGCACCCTTGAAGAAGGTCCAGATCGAGATCTTGTTGAGCATCGGGTCGCGCTTGCGCCAGCCGTGCTTGCGCTGGAATAGGGCGTCGCGGCCGGTGCAATCGAGGGTGACGGTGGCGGTGACCTCGAAGGCATCCTCGTCGCCGCTGCGGGCACGGACGCCGGTGACGCGTTCGCCGTCCTTGAGGAACTCCAGCGCGGTGGTGTTCTCGCGGACCTCGGCGCCTTTCGCGCGGGCGTTGTCGAGCAGCATCAGGTCGAAGTCGGCCCGCTCGACCTGCCAGGTGGTGGCGGCGGGGTGGTCGAAGTGCTGGAAGAAGTAGAAGGGCGCCGAAATGCGGCCGTCGGTGGTGGCGAACTGGACGGACTTCTTCTGCTGGAAGCCGATCTCGTCCATCTTGCCGGTGACGCCTAGCCGGTTGAGCATGAACCAGCAGAAGGGCATCAGCGACTCGCCGACGTGGTAGCGGGGGAAAGTCGTCTTCTCTAACAAAAGGACGCGGTGGCCCATTTCCGCCAGCAGGGCGGCGGAGCTGCTGCCGGCGGGGCCGCCGCCGATGATGATCGCGTCGTAGTCGCTCATGGCACGGTCGGAAGAATCTCAAGGATGCGCGCGAGGCAAGGGCCGTCGCGGGAAATCAGGTGATTGTAGCGCCCGTAGAGGATTTCGCCACCGGCGGATCTCGGAAATGTCCCGTGCAGAGAGTCCACCGGAACCGTGAAGAAGCCCTGTGGCTCACTGCCATAAGGAAGGCCGGATTCGTTGAGGATGGCTCCGAGCGGAGTGTCGCCGGCGAGGATCCGCGGGCGGAGTTGAGCGGTGAATGAATCGAGCAGGATCTCGATCAGGCCGTATTCGACCGGTTCGCCGCTGGCTGCCGCATGAAGGGTCACTTCGCGGAGATAGGTGCCGTCCTGATGCAGGGCGCGATGGATCTGGAGCGCGATCGAGTCGCCGTGGAAGCGGGCGAGCTCGGAGGTCATGTCGTGGTCGTGGACCAGCAGGCGGTCGAAGGGCGGGACGACCGAGGTCGCGGGGATCCAGGTAAGGGGCGTGGTGCCGAGACGGGAGCTGGCGAGGATGGGGGAAAGTTCCTCGGGCAGGGTGGGTGTCGCGGTTTCCATGCGGTGGGTTTGTCGGGTGGTTCCGGGAGGGCGCTCCGATCAGACGATCTTGTCGGTGACGTGCTGCGGCAGGAAGAAGTCGTGCAGCAGGTTGTCGACGCAGAGCAGGCCGTCGCGGTTGAGGACGATGGCGGAGTCCTCGATGTTGAGCAGGCCTTCGCTCTGGATCTGCGCCAAGGGGGCGGCGAAGCGTTCGAGGACATCGACGTCGTATTTGTCGCGGAAATGGGCGGCATCGACGCGGCCGAGTTTCATGCGGAGAATGAACTCGCGGATCATCCGTTCCTCCGGCGTGGTCTTGAGCGCGCGCTTGGTCGGCATCCGGCCGGCGTCGAGAGCCTTGTCGTAGTCGTCGATCTCGGTGAGGTTCTGGTAGTGGACGCCCTTGGCGTGGGAGAACGAGGCCACTCCGATGCCCAGCAGGTCGGCCCCGCCCCACAGCGAGTCGCGGTAGATGAACTTGGTGCGCTTGGGATCCTTCACCGCGGTATAGCCGGAGCTGATGGTGTAGCCGTCGGCCTCGAGCGCGGCGAAAGCCTCCTTGACCCAGCGGCGCTTTGTTTCCCAGTCGGCGATCGGTGCGACCAGGCTGCCGCTGGCTTTCATGTCCTTGTAGATGCCGGTGTTGTAGGGCACCTCCATCTGATAGATCGTGACGCTGTCGGGCTGGAGCTCGAGGGTCCTGGCGATGTTCTCCTGCCAGTTCTCCTCGGTCTCCTCGAGCATGCCGGCAATGAGGTCGATGTTGACCTGGTCGAAGCCCTCGGCGCGGATCCGTTCGTAGGCGCGGAAAACCTCCTTGGTGCGGTGGGCGCGGCCGTTGATCTCGAGGATGCGGTCGTCGAAGTTCTCGATGCCGAGCGACAGGCGGGTGACGCCGATGTCCTTGATCGCTTTCACCTTGTTCGGGTTGAGCGTGCCGGGTTCGGCCTCGAAGGCGATCTCCTCGGCGGCATTCCAGGGGAGCAGCGCCTTCATGCGGTCGGTGAGATCGGTGAGCTGGCTCGGCGAGAGGTAGGACGGGGTGCCGCCGCCGAAGTAGACGAATTGCGGCTTGCGGCCGGCGATGAGCGGCTTGCGCGCCATCATCTCGAGCTCTCGGACGGTGCAGTCGAGGTAGTGCTTGATCTCGTCAGCGTTCTTGTCGGTGTAGACGCGGAAGTAGCAGAAGTGGCAGCGCTTCCGGCAGAAGGGGATGTGGTGGTAGAGGCCGAGCGGCGGCGGGGTGCCCTCGTGGGGCGCGGAGTAGGCTTCCTCGACGGCGGCCGCGTTGTCCTCCGACCAGAACGAGAACGGCGGGTAGTTCGAGATGAAATAATTGCCGGCACGGGTGGCGTGCTTCTTCGGCGGGGTCGAGGTGGTGTCAGACATGGTCGTCGGGGTGCGGCGGCTTGCCGCGGCGGTGGGCGTTTGGCGGAAAGGGAACGTCGGGAGACGCGTGAAAGTTTCGGTGGGAATCCGGTCGGGGTGGCGAATCGGGTGACTGAGTTCTGAGATCTTTGCAGGATCCTGGGGTGTCGCGAAAGCGGTGTCGGCGCTCGAAGACTCGGTCTGCCACCGCAGTCCAAAGCTACTTGAGCACGAAAAGCGTGCCGTCGCCACCCGCGATGATGATCCGGCCCTCGGCGAAGACCGGCGCGGCGGTCAGGTCTTCGCCCAGATCGAGCCGCCAGAGCTCTGCTCCGTCGGCGGGAGCGGCGGCGTAGAGACGGCCGTCGCTGGACCCGAAGACGATGGCATCGTCGAAGGCGAGGGGCGAGCTCTCGACCCGCCCGCCGGTTTGGAAGGTCCACGCGGCCTTGCCGGTGGCGCGGTCGATGGCGTGCAGCTTCTTGTCGCGGCAGCCGATGTAGACGTGCCGTTCGTCGACGGCCGGTGCGGTGAAGAAGGGGAAGTCGTCGCCCTCGTAGATCCAGGCGAGGTTTTCCGCGGTGGCCTCGGCGGCGATCACCTGGTTGGCGTAGTTGCCGCAATAGATCATGGTCCCGGCGGTGGCGACCGAGTTGGTGATCTGGGCGTCGGTGACGACTTCGTTGGCGAGGGTGCCGTCGGCCAGATTGAGGACGTGGACGACCTTGTCGCAACCGCCGAACGCCACGTAACGGCCGTCAATGACCGCCGGGGTGCCGTTGATGTAGTCGTCGGTCTTGTAGGTCCAGACCTCGGAGCCGTCGGCGGCCAGCAGGCAGCGGGTGATGCCGTCGTAACCGTTGACCAGAACCCATTCGTCGGTGCCACCGGGGGCGGTTACCAGGTTGGCGGCGGAGGAGAATTTCTCGGTGCCTTGGAGGTGCCAGAGCTCATCGCCGGTCTTCAGGTCCAGCGCGAGGAACTTCTCGTCGCCGGATCCGACAAAGACGCGGCCGTTGGAAATGGCGGGAGCGGCTTCGATGGTGTCGTCGGTTTCGTGCAGCCAGCGTCGTTCGCGGGTTTCGAGGTCGATGCAGTGGATGTTGCCCATCACGTCGCCCACGACGATCGCGCCGTCGGCAACGGCCGCTTCGGCGACGCCCGGGCTGCCGAGGTCATAGGTCCATTCGATCTCCGGCTGCTTCGGAGCCGGGCCCTCGATCCGTCCCTGGAGGCCCGGGCCGCCGCGGGTGATCGGCCAGGCGCTGGCAGCGATGGCTTGGGGTTCGGCTGCGGGCGTTGCGGGTTCCTGCTTTTCTCCACAGGCGTTGAGCAGCACGACGGAGAGCGGAAGCAGGCCGGTCACCGGCCAATAGCGGTGGGTGAACGGGATCATGGCGCGGCCGCCGCGGCGAAGCTTGAGTGATAGAGCGACGTGATTTCCGGGTCCCGGAGGGGGACGGGATTGAAGCGACCGGTCCACTGCCGGGCGGCATCGGCGGCGAGGTCTGGGATGGTGGCGGGGTCGATCACCGGCGTGTCGAGTCCGGCGAGCGCGATGGTTTCCTCCAGCCAGGGCAGCAGCGGTTCGCCGAGCGTGCGTGCGAGGCCGTCGTAGATGGCGGCGGCGGCCGGGTCGGCGGAGTTGAGCCGGACGACGTGCGGGAGCATCAGCGAGACGGCGTGGCCGTGGGCGACGTCGAAGCGCGCGGTCAACGGGTTGGCGGTGGCGTGAGCGGCGCCGAGCATGCTGTTCTCGATCGCGGAGCCGGCCATGGCCGCGCCCAGCAACATGCGGCCCCGGGTGTCGGGACCGGCGCTGCCCGCGAGCACCGGCCGGATGGCGGAGGCGATGAGGCGGAAGGCTTCGGCCGAGTAAGCGGAGGAAATCGGGTTGCGCTTGGTGCACACGGCGGACTCGAGCGCGTGGGAGAGGGCGTCGAGGGCGGTCAGGGTGGCGACGGGCTGCGGCTGCGAAACGGTGAGCTCGGGGTCGAGGATGGCGATCTTCGCAAGGGCCTTGGGGTCGCCGCAGGCCATCTTCTCGTGGGAGCCGTCGCGCGAGACCACGGCGTAGGATTGGCATTCGCTGCCGGTGCCCGCGGTGGTGGGGATGGCGATGAACGGCAGCATTGCGTTCTTCGCCAATCCGTAGCCGCGGTAGTCGGACATGCGGCCGGGGTTGTGGAGGAGGAAATTGCAGCCCTTCGCGGTGTCCATGCTGCTGCCGCCGCCGAGTCCGATGATGGCGTCGGGCTGGAGCTCGGTGGCGAAGGAGCGGCAGGCCTCGATGTCGGATTCGGAGGGGTTGACGTGGGTTCCTTGGAATACGGTAACCGACAGTCCGGCGGCTTCGAGATAGCCGGTGGCGCGTCCGACGTGGCCGGCGGCGACGATGCCGGGGTCGGTGACGAGGAGGAGCTTCGAGACGCCGAGGGTGGCGACGCATTCGGGAAGCTCGGCGAGACGTCCGGCGCCGAAAACGATTCGGGGGCTGGGTCGGGCGTCGAAGGAGGTCATGGTGGATGGTCGAACGAACCGCGGAGGAGCAGAGGTCGCGGAGGTGAGCGCGGAATGGATGAGATCCGGGATGGGAGGAGTGCAGAGGCCTTCTATTCCGGGGATTTGCTGAGTGCCGTCTGGATGTGTTGGATCGGGTCAAACGAACCGCGGAGGCGCAGAGGTCGCGGAGATGAGCGCGGAGGGACGAGGGAAATGTGTGTGGGCGTGAATCGAGCTGCCTCGTGATTGAGAGAATCTCTGCGGACTGCTCTGCGACCTCTGCGCCTCCGCGGTTCGTTCATATCAAGTAACTAGATCTCCCTGGATCGCGCGGCGGTGGTAGAGGAACTCGAAGAGGTTGCCTTCGTGGGGTTGTTCCCATTGGACGCGGTTGGTGGGGTAGGGACCGAGGTTGAGGCGTTCGATGTCGGGGCTGAGGAGCAGCTGCTGGATGAAATCCGGATCTTCTGTGAAGGCGGAAACGACGAGGGTCTGGCCGATGTTCTCGAGCATGTCCTTTTGCGGGATCTCGACGATGCTCGCGTAGGGGAACATGAACTCGGTGTTGGCGAGCGGGTGTTCGGGGTCGCTGCAGGAAACGAGGGTCGGCTGGAGGTAGGTCTGGTCGAAGGCCCCGACCTTGCGCTCGCCGTCGCGGTGCCGGGCCGTGAGGTCTTCGGCCCCGGGCTCCTTGAGCTGGGAGGTGATGAGGTCGTCGATGCCGTCGGCCATGGCGGGGTTGGCGAAGCCGCAGAGCAGGGCCTGCTCGTCGTCGCGGGCCAGCGGCTTGATCTCGGCGAGACGCCGGGCGATGGCGTCGGCGAGTTCGTCGCGGTGACTCGGGACGAGGATGGCCGAGGTGTTGATACATGAGCGGCCGCCATTGGCGGAGATCGACTGGACGATGACGTCGAGGAACTCGGGCCAGCGCCCGATCATGTCCTCGCCGATCAGGATCTTCGAACGGCCGGTGCCGTGGACGGAGATGCTGGGGAAAGCGGCGTATTTCTTCAGCGTCGTGTCGTTGCCGAAGGCGATGCCGCGGCCGCAGCAGGTGAGGATGGTGTCGCCGCCCTCGTGGGTGGTCGGGTAGAAGCCGAAGGCCTCCTTGGGGAAGCCCGCTTGGATCATCGCCTGGACGATGCGCAGCGGCGTGAAGGGATCCTCGCGGCCGGGCTTGAGGAGGACCGGGATTTTCATCACCGGGGCGGGGATCCACAGCGAGTTGACCGCCGGGGCGTTGCTGGGCAGCGAGACGCCGAGGGAAGTCGTGGCGGGGTAGTAGTTGACGGCGAGGTCGGTCAGGGAGGCGAGGCCGCGGTCGAAAATCTCCAGCGGCAGGTTGCGGGTCAGGCCGTTGATTACGGTGCGGACCTGCGACATCGCGGCATGGATCTTACCCATGTTCATGCGCACCAGCGAGTGGGGCAGGCGGGTGAGGGCGGAGAGGGATTCGATGTACTGCCGCGGCGACTGGGTCGCGTCGCCGCAAGGAAGTTCGGCATGGAGGAAGAGCTCGGCGGCCTGCTCGCAGTAGCTGGCCAGGGTGTCGGCGGGGATGGCGTCGAGGGCCGCTTTCGCCTCGGCGATGCGCAGCAGGTCGCGGCGGATCAGGCCGGGATTGGCGGTGTGGGTGACGAGCGTTTCCCCGCCGCCGAGATCGAGTTCGACCTGGTCGTAGCTCTCGTAGGTTTGGCCGAGGCGGAGGATGGGGATGTTCATGGAAGTGCCGAGTGATCGGTGATCAGTGAGCAGGGGTTGGATCAATAGACACCCTCGATCACGGTCTTGGTTCCGGACTGGAACGGGCGGACGTCGCCGACGCCGTCCCAGGGGAATTCGTCGCAGGGGCGGCGGCGGATGGCTTCGTCGCGTTCGAGGAAGCGGGGCATGAAGAATTCCTTCGTCATGGTGGTGAGCTCGACGCGGCCGTATTCGTCGTAGGGCATGAGCTCCTCCGGGGCGTCCGGGTTGACGATGCGCAGCACGGCGCGGGGCTGGGGGGCGTGGTAGGTGAGACTGTATTCGCCGGGACCGCGCTTTTTGCTGATGGCGAGGCCCATCAGGGTGTTGCCGTAGGTGGGTGCGAAGTTGATTTTCCCCTCGAGCACTTCCTCCTCGATGAAGCGGACATACTGCGGGGTCATGGTGGTGCCGCCGGCGAACACGCCGCGGATGCCGGCATCGGCCAGCGACATGCGCTCGGCGAGGGACTCAAGGAGCTTGGGTGTAGTGAAAAGGCAGCCGATGTCGCGGTGGCGGATGATGGTGGCGGCCTGGTCGATGACGTGCTCCTGGTAGAGCTTGGCCATCTTCATTTCGCCCATGCCGATGAGGCGCTTCACCCAGCGGGGATCGAGGTCGATGAAATAGCACGCGCCGCCGCGGATGTTGGCGAGGTGCTCGATGGCCATGCGCAGGCGGCGCGGGCCGGTCGGTCCGACCATCAGCCAGTTCGCTTTGCTCGGGAAGAAATCGGGGCCGTAGTGGTCGGAGAACTCGGTGTAGTCGGTCTTGTAGTCGTCCCAGCCGATGCGTTGCTTCGGCATGCCGGTGGTACCGCCGGTCTCGAAGACGTTGTAGGGCCGGTCGCCGAAAGCCTTCGGGATGAAGCGGGCGGGGTCTTCCTTGCGCAGGATCTCGTCGTCGAAGAGGTCGAACTTCGAGATGTCCGCGAAGCACTGGACGTCCTCGAGCGGGTCGAAACCGAAGGTCTTGGCGCGGTCGAGCCAGTAGGGGCAGCCGGTTTCCGGAGAAAAGTGCCACCGCACCATCTCGCGGGTGTGGGCGTCGAGTTCGGCGGAGGCTTGTTCGGGAGTGAGCGGGGATGACATGGTCTTACGCGAAGAACTTGCGGAGGGTGGCGTCGGCGGGCTTCGGCGTGAGCAGCGAGACGACCACCAGGGAAATGGCCGAGGCGGCGACGATGAAGGTGACGGGCATCATGCCCGCGATCAGCAACTCGTCCTCGGCCCCCGGCGGCTTCACGGCGATGATGTCGCGGTAGAAGAGCACGCTCCAGGTGACGGCGGTGACGAGGATGCAGGCGATGGCGCCGAGCCGGGTGGTGCCTTTCCAATACACGGCGCCGACCACCAGCGGGAACAAGCCGGCGAAGCCGCTGAAGCACCAGACGCCGAGGTCGAAGACGTGGGCGCTGTTCATCAGCGAGACCGAGAGGCCGTAGGTGATCGCGACGATGGCGAGGATGAAGCCGCGGGCGATCAGGACTTTCTGCGAATCGCTGAACCGGTCCTCGCCGAACTTCTTCAGGACGATGTCCTTGGTGAACATCGTGCCGAGGCACATGAATTGGGAGTCGAGCGATGACATGATCGCGGCGAGCACGCCGGCGCCGACGAGGCCCGAAAGCACGGGAGAGTGGACGAGGCTTTCGACCATGCGGCCGAGGATCGAGTTCGGCGACTGGCCGGGTCCGAGCGGCCCGACGTGGGCGGCAGCCCAGATTCCGATGAGGATGCAGGGCACCCAGACGATCATGATGAAGATCGGGTGGGCGACGACGGTGAGCTTGAACGACTTGGCGCTCTTCGCGGTGAGCCAGTGCTGGAAGAGGTGGGGAAACATCCCGACGGAAAGCGGGATGAAGCAGTAGGTGAAGAACTGGGCCTGGCCGATGAGTCCCTCGCGGGCGGCGCGGGGTTTCGCGAACTCGCTGTCGAGGACGGCCTGGCTGGCAGCGGAGAGGCCCCCGAGGCGGCTGGAGATCATCCAGAAGGCGATGACCCCGGTGATCATGAAGACCAGAGTCTGGAAGGTATTCGCCCAGACCGCGCCGCGCAGGCCGCCGAAGAACACGTAGAACAGCACGATGCCGCAGATGATCGCGCCGCCAAGCTCCGGGGGAATCCCTCCGCTGAGGGGGTGAGGGTTGCCGTTCGGAAGGTTGAGCGCGAACTGCTCGGGGAACATTCCCTTGGTCGAGGCCTGGATGAATTTTCCGGCGGAGATGACCCCGACCAACAAATACGGGATGAGCAGGAGGATGAGGATCGGGAACAGCAGGTAGCCGAGGCCCTGCGAGTCGAAGCGATTGCGGAAATACTCGCACTGGGTCAGGTAGCCGTGGCGCTTGCCAACGGCCCACAGGCGGATGCCGACGAGGAAGAAGACGGCCGAGTGGATCAGTCCCGACCAGGAGGCCATCAGGCCGTAGGTGCCGATTCCGGAGGTGTAGGCCTTGCCGGTGGAGCCGACCAAGGCGAAGCCGGTCATGGTGGTGCCGAAGATCGACATCAGCAGCAGGAACGAGCCGACCGAGCGGTTGACGATGAAGAAGTCCGCCGAGGTGCCCTTCGAGAAGCGGTTGCTGATCACCCCGAGACCGATGAGCAGGGCGAGGTAGCCGATGATGATGTAGAGGGAGGTCATGGAGTGGCCCGCTTCGCGGGAGTGCCGGGTGAAAGATGAAAATTACGAAGTGGAAGGCCGTCTGCCTCAGTCGTTGGGCTCGTCAGCCCACTTCTCGATCGATTCCGGCCAAGCGAATCTCGAGACGAGATACCAGAACAGGCCGGCGACGATCGAATAGCCGGCATGGTAGGCGAGGCCAATGGGCAGGAAGCCGAGGACCAGCGTCGTGTTGTCCCAGTTCCACGCGTCGTGGTGGAGGGCGAACAGGACGACGAAGGCGACGATGGAGATGAGGACCGGCTTTCTCATGATCACTTTTTCCCGATGGCGTAGAGGTGGGTCATCGTCGCGATGTAGAGCACGTCGTTGGCGACGACCGGGCTGGAGTAAATGGGCGCGCCGAAGCTGGCGGTTCCGAGCTCCTTCTTTTCCCGGGTCGCGGCGAGGATGTGGAGTTCGCCGTCCTCGGTGGGCAGGAAGACCTTGCCGTCGGCGACGAGGGTGGATCCCCAGATCCGCGATTGGGTCTCGTGAACCCAGAGCTGCTTGCCGGTCTTGGCGTCCAGGCAGTGGAGGTCGCCGTCATACTCGGCTTGGAAGACGAGGCCGTCGGCGATGCTCGGGGTCGAGATCGACCGTCCGATGTCATCGAAGGTCCAGACGGCCTTGCCGGACTGGTCGCCGGTCTTGGAAGCGTCGACGCAGCTCAATCGACCGACCCCGTCGCCGTGCTCGGGGTCCTGGCCGATCACCACGTAGGCCATGCCCTCGTGAAGCACGGTGGTGCCGATCACTTCGGACGGACCACGGTAGGTGGCGTACTTGATCGGCTCGCCGTCCTTCTTGCGATATTCGGGAGGGTTGCCGTCGTAGCGCCAGAGTTCCTTGAGCACCTCGATGCCCTCCTCCTCGTCCATCACCGGCTTGGGCTCGAAACCGTAGGCGAAGCCGTCGCCGCCGCCCCAAACGATCATGCCCTTGCCGCCGACCTTGCCGAAGGCCGGCGACGACCAGGACGCGTGGAGAACGCGGTCGGAAACCCCGGAGATTTCTTCCCCGACAAGCTTGCCGGTGTTCGCATCGAGCGCGATCAAGGACGGCGCGAGAGGCGCGGGGATGTTGGTGTGCGACCAGTCGACGCCGTTGGAGGTGGCGGTGTAAAGGATGCCGTCGACCACCATCGGGGAGCAGGACGAGACGTTGTGAGGGAAAATCCCGACCTCCTCGCGCATGTCGTATTTCCAAAGGATGTCGGCGTGCTGGTCGCCAATTTCGACCGGCTTGCCGTCGGCGGACATGTACTTCGCCTCGTCCTTGAAGGGGCCGTCGTTCCCGTTCGACATCCCTTTCGTGTCGAGACAGAGGACCTCGCCGCGGTTGGTCACGACCCACGCCTTGTCGCCCTCGATGCAGGGCGACGAGCAGAGGCCGACATACTCCCAGTCGCTCACCTTGCCGGCGCCGAGCTTGGGAATGATGAGCTGCCAGAGGAAGCTGCCGGTCTTCTCGTCGAACACCATCAGGTTGCCGCGGTCGCCGGTTTGGTTGGGATCGCGGGGGGACTCGTTGTTGGTGCCGACGTAGACCTTGCCGTCCGCGATGACGGGATTGCCGTAGGTCTGGGAGCCCAGCTTGACCGCCCAGAGGACGTTCTTGGCGGTGGCGAGATCGGGTTGCTCGTTGTCGTCGACCTCGCCGGCCTCGATCTCGCTGGGGATGTTCTTGGCGTCGGCCACCATGTTGCGGTCGGCGGTGCGGCCCCACATCGGCCAGTCGGCGGCGAACACGGGAGTGCAAAGGGCGAGAAGGAGAAGGGACGATTTCATGGTGTGGGCAAGTTACTTGGCGTTGCCGGGTCGCTTGGACCGCAGCGGGATCAGTTCGGATTGGAGCTGCTTGAAAGCGGCGGGCGAGAGCCCGTAGCGGAGTTGCTGGTCGGGCCCGGCGATGATGATGTCCTGGCAACCGAAGCAGATCAGCGCGTGGATCTCCTTGCGGCCGGCGCGCCAGTTGACGGACCAGTCGGGATGGAAGCCTCCGCAGCGCTTCTGCTTCCACTCGAGGTAGCTGCCGGGGTCGGCGAGCAGCTTGCGGAGTCGATCGACGCGGCCGGCGTCGGGCTTGAGGTCGGGCTTGTAGAACGGGAAGTCGGCCAGCTTGCGCGTGTCGCGGCGCTTCTCTTCGGCGGGATACAGGTGAGGTTCCTTGGCGGGGTGGGGCAGGCCTTCGGAAACCGTGAGCACCTTTGATCCGGTGATGGCGGCGCGTTCTTCCTGCGAAGCCTCGACCGGTGGTTCCTCGTGGGGATGCGCGCCCGCCAGAGCCGTGGAAACGGCGGCGAGAAGGGCTGGGCGCGCGAGGTTCATGAGGACGGATGGTGGCGGTCAGTCGGCCGGGCTCAGCTTGATGTTGTCGATGTAAACACGCTTCTGGGCCTGCGGGGAGAAGGCGAAGACGGCGGGAGCGCCGTGGGGGTGGGCCTTGGTGAGCGGAACCTCGATGGTCCAGGCCTCGGGTTCCTCCTCGCCGCGCGGCCAGGCCTTCGCGAAGACGGTGCCGGTGCCGTCGGGACTCGCCTTCACCCGGGTCTTCAGACGGTACCAGGTGTTCGGCTTGATCGGGAACTTGACCGACTGCTTGACCCGCTCGTGGTTCGACGAGACTTCAAGGATCTGGGCGTTGCCGACCAAGGCGATGAGATACCGCTGGTTGACGAAGCCGACCGTGGACATGATGCGGCGGGTGCCGTCGGTCATGACATCGCCCTCGAGCACGTAGTCGTGCATGTCGGTGGCCCCGAAGAAGTTGGTGGTGCGCTGGAACAAGATGTTGTCGAGCCGATTGGCGAGGACCTTCGAGCCGTCTTTCTCAAGCACATACCATTTCACCCGCGCGCCGAGCCAAGGGAGCGGCGGGAAATTCACGGCTTCCTCCGGGTTGAACTCGTTCTTCATCGAGAGCTCGATGCCCTCGAAATCCTCGGCGTAGTTCATGCCGGCGACAACGCGGCCGCGGGTGATGGCGGAAAGGCCGCCGACGGTGACCTTGAAAGCGCCGGCGGAGAGCTTCGCGTCCGGGCCGGCCTTGAGAGTGTTGCCCTCCCAAGTCGCGTCGACCTGGGCTTTCACCAGGGCGGTGGGCGGCACGAAGACTTCCCACTTCTCGGGCGTGACCTCCTTGACCCGGCGACCATTCGAGTCGAGCCCGTGGACGGTGAAATCGACCGACTCCCCGGCCTTCATCACGAACTCGGCGGGAACGACCTGCAAGGCGGTGATTTCGGTGCCGGCGGGAGTCGCGGCGGTCGCGGGAGCATCCTTGTATTCTCCCTCCTTCGAACCGAAGCAGAACAGCTTCTCCTTGCTGAAGACGTAAATCTTTCCGGCCCAGATCGCCGGGGCACCGAGGCAGTTCGCTCCGAGCTCCGCCTTGGAGAGATTCACGGGCTTCTCCCCCGAAACGTCGACCACGTGCACCGAGCCGTCGTGCATCGGCACGTAGAGCTTGCCATCGGCCCAGGTCGGCGAGGCGTGGATCTGGTCGTGGCCGAGCTTCTCGGACCAGAGGGTTTTGCCGGTCTTGGCATCGACGCATTCCAGGGTGCCGGTGGAAACGGTGGAGAAAACCTTGCCGTCGGCGAGCACCGGCGAGCTGGAGAACGCGCAGAGCTCCTCGTTGCGCCAGATTTCGGCATCCTTGCCGAGGACGATTTGTTCCTTCGGATAGGTGGTCGGAATCTTGATGCAGACCAGCCGCCCGGTGGTCGAGGCGTCGGTATTTTCCGCGCCGTGAACCGCGATCAGCCGGTCGTCACCATCGAGCAGGATCTGCGAATTGACCCCGCCCTGCGAAAGCTGGAAGCGCCACAGCGGCTTGCCGGTGTTGGCATCGACGCAGACGATATTCCCGCAGCCGGTGCCGGCGTAAAAGACGTCGTGGCCCTCGAGCTTGGCGAAGACCGGCATCGCGTAGGAGCTGTCGACCGGCCTGATCCCGGGCGTCGAGTCCCAGACCAGCTTGCCGGTCATCTTGTCGAAGGCGTAGAAGCGGTCGGCGGCCGGGCCGGTGGCTCCCCAGTTGGCGGTGACGCAGTGGAAGATGACCAGATCGCCGAAGACCGCGGGGGAACCCGAGCGGCCGTTGGGGAAGGTCAGGCGGCCGTAGTCTTCCATCAGCGAGATCTCCCACAGCTGCTTGCCGTCGCGGGTGTAGCCGACGCAGCGGCCGTTGGAGGTCTGGAGATAGACGTTGCCGGTGGCCGGATCGACGATCGGCGCGCCGATGGCGTAGCGGTTGTAAACGACGTCGCTGATGTAATCGGAAAAGCGGGCCTCCCACTTCAGCTCGCCCGTCACCGCGTCGAGGCAGGTCAGGGACTCCTGGGTCGCCTCGCCGGTTTCGCCGTAGTAGCCGAACGCGTAGAGCAGTCCGTCGGCAATCACCGGGGTGCCGGCGCCGTGGACATCGAAGGTCCACAGCGGGGCGGAGGGATCGAGCTTCCCGGGGAGGTCTTCTTCAAGGGAAACCCCGGAATGCAGCGGGCCGCGCCAGTTCAACCAGCCGGATACGTCACCGAAGGAGGGAAGCGTGAGGAGCAGGGTAAGGAGGAGCGGTCTCATGGGAATGACAGTTTCAGAACATGGTGCGGACGCGCAGGCCGAAGATCTGTGGGTCGCCGGGGGCTCCGGCGAACACCTGCGGATTGACGAAGGTGTAGTATTCTTCATCCAGAAGGTTCCGGCCGTAAAGGGCGATGCTGAAGTTCTCCCAGTTGTAGCCGATCTCGGCGTCCCAGTTGAAGTAGGCGTCCTGGGTGAAGGTGGTGGTGTTGGCGGCGTCGTAGCGGGTGGGACCGCTCACCCGGACCGAGGTCTGGGCGTAGAAGCCGCAGTCGAAGTCGTAGCGGATGCCGGCGCTGCCGGTGTATTCGGGGACGAAGGGCACCTTGCGGCCGTTGTAGTAGGTGGCCGGATTGAAAGGGCTCTGGTAGGAATCGAACTCCGCGTCGACGTAGCCGAAGCTGCCGCGGACGGTCAGGTGATCGGTCGGGGTCCAGGCGAGGTCGAGCTCGACGCCGCGCGAGGTGACCTCGTCGGCGTTGACGATGACGAAGTTGGTGGAGTTGGGGACCGACTCGTTGAACTGGTAGTCGTCGATCTGGTCCCAGAAGCCGCGGAGCCCGACGCGGAGGTCGTAGGCCGGGCAGTCGTACTGGATGCCGATCTCGTTCGACCAGTTCTGCTCGCGGTCGAAGGCGGCGAGCGCGAGGGTGTCGGCGTAGGCGGAGTAGCCGGAGGGCTTGTTGCCGATGCTCGAGCGGACGAAGACATCGACCGCGTCGGTCACGCCGTAGGTCACGCCGAGGGCGGGGGAGACGAACCATTCATCCTGGCCGCCGCGGACCGTGGTGTTTGGAATGCCGAAGTTCGGTACCGTGGTGGTCCGCATCACTCGGTCGATCTCCGATTCGTGGTAGTCGACCCGCAGGCCGGCATCGACGGCCATGCGGTCGGTGGCATGCCAGGTGAAATTGCCGTAAGCGGCGAGGTTGAGCTGCTCGATCGAGAAGTTGGTGTCCTCGATGATCGTGGCGGCCACCGGGAAGAAAACCGGGAACTGGCGGGAGGCCAGGCCCTCGTTTTCGATCCACATCTGGAACAGCCCCGCGCGCCAACTCACCGGGGTGGCGTCGTCATTGGACGAGAAGCGGAGCTCGTTGGAGATCAGGTCCTGGTGCTGCGTGATGGTCGAGCGGGAGTCGGCGAAGCCGTTGAACGGGTTGGCGAAGGTGAGGTCGAGGTCGACGGTCGACGGGTCGAGATCCCAGGTCTGGTAGCTCGAGATGGTTTCGATTTTCCCCCAGTCGAGGTCCTTGCGCGAGTGAATGGAAGTCTGGTAGCGCTCCAGGTCGGTCGCGCCCGGGAAGTCGGAGGAGTCGGTGAACGGGTCCGGGCTGAACAGCGAGGTCAGGCGCTGGGAGCCGTCGTTGATGGTCTCGGCGTAGAAGCGCAGCCGCAGCTCGAAGTCATCGCAGGGATTCCAGTAGAGGTTCAGGAGTCCGCCGCTGGCCTCGCGGTCATCGAGCTCGGTGCCGTAGAAGGCATTGCGGACATATCCGTCGCGCTGGTCGTGGAAGAGCTGGAGGCTGTAGGAGAAATCCCCGCCGAGGGGGCCGGAGGTGAGCAACCCGAGACCGACGTGGTCGTAGGATCCGTACTCGGCGGTGAGTTGGGTGACGTTTTCGTCGCCGGGGCGCGGGGTGAACATTTCCACCATGCCCGCGGCGCCGTTGCGGCCGAAGTAAGGACCCTGCGGACCGCGGTGAACCCGGACCTCGGAAAGCTCGAGCAGCTCGGACGGGTAGCTGTACGCGTCGCCCAGCGGGACATCGTCGACGTAGAGGCCGAGTGCCGGCGGACCGAAGAAAAGGGTGTTGGTCGATCCGCGCATCGCGACGACCTGGCCGAAACCCCGCGAGTCGGCCGAGACGATGTTGAAGCCGGGAACGAGTCCGGTGAGGTCGGAGAAGGAGCGTGCCTGGAACAGCTCCAGCGAATCCCGGGAAATCACGCTGACAGCGGAAAGTTCATCCTCGACCCGTTCCGCCTCGACGATGGTGGGGTCGAGCAGGTCGGCATCCTGGGCAAGCAGGGCTCCGGAGAATGCGAAGGCGAAGGAGGCGGAACAAAGGGGGCCTAGGGTGGTGGACATGCGGTTTTTTCGAGGATCGTGACGGGAGTCTGTGAATGGATGGGGACGGGTCAATCCCAAGCTGGCAACTGCTTGTCATCGGAACTTTTCGAGCAACCTTTGCCGACTAACAGGGGTTGCTTGCGATTGTCAGGACGTGTTCGCACCGGTTTTCTTCCAACAATTTTCATGAAAATCCTCCATCTCCCGATTTCGTTCGGCCTGGTTGTCGCCGGGTCCCTCTCTCCATTGGCGGCCGCGGATGTCCCGGCCTGGCGCAACGGTGGCAACGGGCTCTACCCCGGGGCGCAGCCCGCCCTCGACTGGACGGACGCGTCGCGGGTGGCGTGGGAAAAGCCGCTGGCCGCGCCCAGCAACGGTTGCCCGATCCTGGTCGACGGGAAGCTGTTCTTCACCGCCGAACCCGCGACCCTGGTCTGCGCGGATGCCCAAAGCGGGGAGATCCTCTGGCAGAAGCCGAACGAATACGTCGATCTGATCGAGATGACGCCCGGCAAGCGGGAGGAGATCGAGGCCGCCAAGGCGAAGGCGGCGGAGCTGAGCAAGCAGACCGAACCGCTGGAGCGGGAACTTTACCGGGCCCAACGCCGGATGCGCCGGGACCGGGGGAACCAGGAACTGCGGGCCGAGGTCGAGGAGTTGAGGAAGCGGATCGACGACCTGAAGAAGACCCTCGGGCCGGTGGGGCAGGCGATGGACAAGCCGCCCGCCCATGATGTGAACGGCTACTCGTCCTACACCCCGGTCTCCGACGGGAAGCGCGTCTGGGCCTGCTTCGGGATCGGCGTGGTCGTTTGCTACGACCTCGACGGCAAGCGCCTTTGGCACAAGCGGACCGACAACCCGGACCACGACTGGGGCGGCGCCACCTCGCCGACCCTGGTGGATGGCAAGCTGATCATCCGCTTCGGCGACTATGTGGCGCTCGATCCCGCGGACGGGTCCGAACTCTGGCGGGCGCCGGCCGGCGGCGTGACCTTCAATGCCCCGGCGAGCTTCGAGGTTGCGGGCAAGCACTACCTCTACACCTGTCGAGGCGAGCTCTTCCGGGTGAGCGACGGCAAGAAGCTGCCCTCACAGGATTTCAGGACGGACGCGAAGCCGTGGTGCTTCTTCAACACCCCGTCGGTGATCGGCAACCGCATCTACACCGCCCACGGCTGCGAGGGCGAGCAGGGCGACGCCTATTGCCTGGAGATCCCGGCGAGCGCGGAGGCCCTGGAGAAGGACGGTTTGAAGCAAGTCTGGCACACCGAGGTCGACAAGAACCGCTACTACTCCTCGCCTCTCGTCCATGACGGCATCGTCTATCTGATTTCCCGCGAGTACTGGATGCAGGCGCTCGATGCCGCCAGCGGCGAGGTCTTCTACAAGGAGAAGGTGAAGGGCTTCACCGGGACCGCCTACCCGAGCCTGACGCTGGCGGGCGATGTGATTTTCGTCGGGGCGGAGGATGGCAACGCGGCGTTCGTGAAGCCGGGCAAGGATTTCGCGGAGGTCTCGCGGACCAAGGTGGAACCCTTCCGCAGCACGCCGATTTTCGACGGCGATCTCTGCTATCTGCGGACGCAGGAGAAGCTGCGCGCGTTCCGGTCGGAGTGATGCAACTTGCCGCCGCCGGGAGTTGGCCTAGGATCACCGGTCATGAACAGGATTCCGCTTCTCTCCGCCGCCTTGCTTCTGCCTGTCGTCTCGCATGCCCAGGACTGGCCCCGCTATCTCGGGCCGGACGGTGCTGCGAAGATCGAGGGGACCCTCCGCACGGACTGGAAGGACAACGCCCCGAAGGAACTCTGGCGCAAGCAGCTCGGCCAGGGCTGCACCAGCTTCGCCATCTCCGGCAACAAGGTGGTGGTGATGGGGAACAAGGACAACACGGACATCGTCTGGTGCTTCGACACCGCCACCGGTGACGAGGTGTGGACCTACAAGTATCCCGAAAAACTGGACCCGAAGCTCTACGACGGCGGGCCGAACTGCACGCCCACCATCGACGGGGACGTGGTCTACACCCTCAGCCGGACCGGTAACCTGTTCTGCCTGGCGATGGCCGACGGCCAGCCGAAATGGCACAAGCACTACCAGACGGACTTCAAGGGCAAGGCACCGAGCTGGGGCTACTCGGCATCGCCGTTGGTGCAAGGAGACCTGCTCTATTGCCTGCCCTGCGCGAAGGACGGCGGCGTGTATGCCCTCGACAAGGCGACAGGCGAAGTGCGTTGGAAATCGGGTGACAGCACCAAGCCCGGCTATGCCGCACCGGTCTTCTTCGACTACAAGGGCAAACCGGCGCTGGCGGCCTTCCACGGTCGCGAGCTGGTGGCCTACGATCTCTCCGCCGAGGGCAAGCCGCTCTTCGATTTCACTTGGCGGACCTCTTACGACATCAACGCCAGCAACCCGCAGTATCACGACGGGATGATGTTCCTGGCTTCGGGATATGGCATGGGCTACACCGTGATCGATGTCGCCGGCGGCAAGCCGACGGTGCTGCACAAGGAAGAGGACACCCGCATGATCTTCCAGAACAGCATCCTGGTGGATGGCGACATTGTCGGCGTGTTCGGCGACAAGAACATCGATGCCGAGCTGATCCGCATGGACATGCGCAGCGGGGACATCCGTTGGAAGGAACGGATGCCGGGGACCCGCGGCAGCTCGTTGATGGTCGGCGACACCCTGGTGATCCTCGCCGAGACCGGCGAAATCATTTGCGGCGAGCCGGCCAAGGACGGCTGGACCGAGCACGGCCGGGTCAAGGCGCTGTCGCCCCTTTGCTGGGCCCCGGTTGCGTTCGGAGACGGCAAGATCTTCGCCCGCAGCAACAAGGGCGAGGCGGTCTGCCTGGACGTCAAATAGGCGCAGGCCAACCCCTGGAAAAATCAACGCCGTCCGGAAGTCGCCACTCCGGACGGCGTTTCTCGTTCTGGACCGGAGTCCTTCTGGAGAATCTCTCCCTCCGGGTAACCCGCGGACACCGTTGGGGGGAGCCCCGGTGTCCGAGGGTTTTCCCGAAGGGAAGAAGGAGGGGAAATTCTGAGACCTGTGACGGTCAACAATCGGATAATGTCCGAATTTGCTGAGGAACTCCATTACGTCATCGCGGGGGGCGGATTCCGGGGATGCACCCGTCTCTTCCATGGAGGCGATGGCCGTACAGAAAAAGTCCCCGGACACTAGAGGGGGGAACCGTTCCAGTGTCCGGGGGCCCTTTTTGGGGGGCGCTGTGCTTACTACATGTCCTTAACGGCGCTCATAATGTCCGATTTTGCCCCCGTTCGCCATTACGCGATCGCGGGAAGCGGACCCTGAAGCGGGTGCCTTGGCCGGGACTGCTTTCGACCTCGATGGTGCCTCCGGAGGAATCGGCGATCGACCGCACGATGGCCAGACCGAGGCCGCTGTGGCCCGATCCCTGGGTGCGCGCCCGGTCGATCCGGTAAAAGCGGTCGAAGATCTTAGGCAGGTGTTCCGGGGGAATGCCGGGGCCGGCATCGTGGACCTCGAGTTCCACCCGGTCGTCCCGGACCCCGGTGCGGATTGTGACCGCCGTGCCGGGGGGCGGATGGGAAAGCGCGTTGGAGAGGAGGTTCTGGACGAGGGTGTCGAGCAGCTCGGGGTCGCCGTCGATGGGCGCTGGCTGGAGCTTGCGGTGGATGAGGGTGCCATGGCCGGCAGCCAGGGGCTCCATCCGGTCGGCCAGGCGGTTGGCGATTTCCGCGAGGTCGCAGGGGACACGCGTGCAGCGGTCGTCGGGCTGGTCCTCGCGGGCGAGGATGAGCAACGAGTCGACCAGGCCGCGCATCCGTTGCGCGGCGGTCTGGCAATGGCTGAGGAGTTGCTGGTAGTCGGCCGGTTCGCGCTCGCGCTTCAAACCGCGCTGGGTTTCGGAAAGGATGATCGTCAGCGGGGTGCGCAGCTCGTGGGAAGCGTCGGCGGTGAAGCGCTTCTGGCGCTCGACCGCGTCGGCGAGGCGGCCGAAGGTGTCATTGAGGATGCGGGCAAGCTGGTCGAGCTCGCTGTCGCTCTCGGCGATGGCGATGCGCTCGTCGAGGTTGCCGGCGGCGATCCGGTTGGCGGTGTGGGAGATGGCGTCGATCGGTTTCAGGGCGCGGCCGGCGAGCCACCAGCCCCCGGCGAGGGCCGCCAGCAACAGACCGCCGCCGCCGAGCGCGAGAAACAGCCGGAAGCGTCCGAGCGCGGCGAGTTCATCGCCCATGTCGCGACCGACAGCCAAGGCGATGCCCGGCCCGTGCCGGTGGTGCAGTTCCCGCAGGTGGCCGGAGGTGACGAGTTCCAGGTCGTCATCGGGCGCGAAGGTGGGTTTGCGCAGCCCCGGCGGGGCGTTCGGGGACAGAAAGAGCAGCGTGCCATCCGAATCCCAGAATCCGAGGTAGGGCTCGCCGGCGTCGAAGACCCCGCGGAAGCGCGCCGGCAGCGGGTCGGCATCGCGCAGCGCCAGCAAGGCGGAACGGAGTTCGGCGGACTTCGGCGGCGAGTCGTCCTTCCGCTCCGCGGCCTCGAGGAAGAGTTGGCGGAAGAAGAAGCGCTCGAAGCCGAACAGGCTGCGGTCGATCTGCCGCTGGCGCTCCTCGGCGGCCATGCGGTAGGCCAACAGGCAGACCGCGACGATCAGGGACAGCGAGATGAGGGCGTGCCAGAGCTGCAGCCGCCAGCGGATGGAATGGAACGGCAGCTTCATTCGATGCAGTAGCCGTGGCCGCGGCGGGTGGTAATGAAGTCGGGCCGCACCTTCTTGCGGATGTTCGAAACGTGGACATCGAGCAGGTTGGAAAGCGTGTCGTCGCTTTCGTCGAAGAGATGCTCGTAGAGGACGATGCGGCTGACCACCGAGCCGCGGTGCAGCGCGAGGTACTCGACCAAAGCGTACTCGCGCGGGGTCAGGGGAATGGGGTCCGTCCCCCGGCCGAGGGTCCGCGTCGACAAGTCGAGGACAAGGTCGCCGAGCAGGATGCGGTTGCTGGGCTGGCCGCGGTTGCGCCGGATCAGCGCGCGCAGACGGGCGAGCAATTCGTCGAAGTCGAAGGGCTTGGTGAGGTAGTCATCGGCGCCGGCGTCGAGGCCGCGGATGCGGTCCGGCACGCCGTCGCGGGCGGTGAGCATCAGCACCGGCGTCGCTTTCGCGGCCCGCAGCCGCCCGAGCACGTCCCAGCCGTCGAGCTCCGGGAGCATGCCGTCGAGCACGATCGCGTCGAAGTCGATCTCCAGCGCCATCTCGAGCCCCGTCGCGCCATCGGTGGCGGTATCGACGGCGTAGTTTTCCTCGCGCAAGCCCTCGCGCAGGCTGTGCAGCAGCAGCGGGTCATCCTCGACGACGAGCAATCTCATGGCGCGGGATCATTCATGGCGGAGCGCGTCGATCGGGTCGAGCGCGGCGGCCCGGCGGGCGGGCATGAAGCCGAACAGGATGCCGATGGCGGCGGAGAAGACGAAGGCGATGATGTTGATGGTGGGGTCGAAGATGAACGGGGTCCCGACAACTTTCACCAGCGCATGGCAGAGCCCGTAGGCGAGCAGGATGCCGGCGATGCCACCGATGCACGACAGCGTGACCGCCTCGACCAGGAACTGGAGCAGCACCTCGCGGGCGCGGGCGCCGATGGCGAGGCGGATGCCGATCTCGCGGGTGCGCTCGGTGACCGAGACCAGCATGATGTTCATGATGCCGATGCCGCCGACCAGCAGGCTGACGCCGGCCACCGCACCGAGCAGCGAGGTCATCACCTTGGTGCTGGACGTCACCACGTCGGCAAGTTGCTGCGAGTCGAACACGTTGAAGTCGTCCTGTTCGTTCAGGCTGATGTGCCGCCGCTCGCGCATCAGCAGGGTCACCTCCGCCACGATCTGGGCGCTGGGAAAGCCGTCCTCGCCGGAGATCATCACCTGGCTGACGAAGCGGCCACCCTGGCTGCCGGTCTGCCGTCGCACGAGCGCGGTGTAGGGAATGATCACGTTGTCATCGAGATCGTCGCCGAAACCTCCCTGGCCCTTCGCCGCGGTCACGCCGATCACCGTCGCCGAGTTGTCGCCGAGGCGGATGCGTTGGCCGATCGGGTCGATGTTCTCGAAGAGCTTCTTGCGGATTGTCTCGCCGATCACGCAGACGGAGCTGGCGTTCGCGACCTCTTCCTCGGTGAAGATCCGGCCCTTCGAGATCTCCCAGTTGCCGATTTTGAAATAGTTCGAGGTGGTGCCTTGGACGTCGAAATTCGAGCTGTTCTCCTGGAACACGGCGGTCGCGTTGGATTGCACGAAGGGTGCGAGATCGGCGACGCCGTTGATCTGGGTGCGGATGGCGTCGAGGTCGTCGATGGAGAACTGGTCGACCCCGCGGGAGAACCAGCCCTGGCCGGGGCGGAGGATCAGGAGGTTGCTGCCCATCTTGGAGATTTCGCCCTTGATGGTCTCGGTGGCACCGCGGCCGAGGGTGACCATGGTGACCACTGCGGCGACGCCGATGACGATCCCGATCACGGTCAGGAACGAGCGCGTGAGGTTGCGGCGGATCTCGCGGACCGCGATCAGCAGGGCGTTGAGGAGCATGTTGATCATGCGTCGGCGGGGTGGGGTGGGGCCGCGTGGCCGTTCTGGAAGTCGTCGGAAATCAGGCCGTCGCGGACGTGGATGACGCGCTTGGCGTAGGCGGCGACGTCGTCCTCGTGGGTGACCATGATGATCGAGATGCCGTGGTCGGAGTTGAGCCTGCAGAGCAGCTCCATGATCTCGCGGGTCGTCTTCGAGTCGAGGTTGCCGGTCGGCTCGTCGGCGAAGAGGGTTTCCGGGCTGGTGACGATGGCGCGGGCGATGGCGACGCGCTGCTGCTGGCCGCCCGAAAGTTCGGCGGGCGTGTTCCTCTCCTTGTCCAGCAATCCCACGCTGGCCAGCGCCTGGCGCGCGAGCTCGTGGCGGCGCTTGCGGGTGTAGCCGCGGTAGAGCAGGGGAAGCTCGACGTTTTCCAGCGCGGAGGTCCGGGCGAGCAGGTTGAAGCCCTGGAAGATGAAGCCGAGGGCGTGGCGGCGGATCAGCGAACGCTGGTCCTTGTTGAGCGACTCGACCTCGATCCCCTTGAAGCGGTAGGAACCGGAGGTCGGGCTGTCGAGGCAGCCGAGCAGGTTCATCAAGGTGGACTTGCCGGAGCCACTGGGGCCCATCACGGCGACGAATTCACCGCGCTGGATCGACAGGTCGACTCCGCGCAGCGCCTTGAACGAGGCGGCGCCGGTGCCGTAGACCTTGGTCAGGCCCTGCAAGTCGATGAGGGTTTCGCCGGTCATTTGGTGGTCGGCTTGACGCTGGTGAGCACTTCCATGCCGGGTTCGAGGTCGCCGCCGGTGATCTCGGTGACGTTGTCGTCGGTGACGCCGGTCTTGACCTCGATCCGGGCCGGCTCGCCGTTCTTCAAGACCCACACGCCGGGAGGTCCGCCGGGTCCGCGCTTGGGTCCGTCGCGCCGCCAGCGGCGACGGCCGGGAGACATGCTTTCAACGAGGGTCTGGTCGTCATCGTCGGGCGCATCGAGCGCCTTGTAGAGTTCCGGGTCGAAGCGGAGCGCCTCGTTCGGCACCGCGAGCACGTCCTTCAGGTCGACCACGGCGATGTCGACCGTGGCGGTCATGCCGGGCCGCAACGACAGGTCCTCGTTGTCGACCGAGAGCTCGGTGTCGTAGGTGACGATGCCACCCGAGGTGGCGGCCCCGGCCGATCCGTTGGCGGCCGCGGTCGAAGCCGCGGAACCGAAGGCGACCTTCTTGACGGTGGCGGTGTAAGTGCGGCCCGTCCAAGCATCGACCTCGAAAGTCGCGGTCTGGCCCGCCTTGACGCGGCCGATGTCCGCTTCGGAGACGGAAACCACCAGCTCCATCTTCTTGAGGTCCTCGGCGATGGTGAAAAGGGTGGGCGAGTTGAACGATGCGGCGACGGTCTGGCCCAGCTCGATCGAGCGGCCGAGCACGACGCCGTCGACGGGCGAGCGGATCAAGGCCTTCTGCAGGTCGGTTTCCAGGGCGCCGATCTCGGCATCGGCCCCGGCAACCGAGGCTTTCGAGCTCTCGAGGTCCGCCTCGGCGCGGGCGACGGTGGCGCGCGAGGTTTCCATTACGGCGCGCGACGGCGTCTTGCCGCCGCTCAGTTCCAGCAGTTCCTCCTGGCGGGCGAGCGCCGCCTTGGACTCGTTGAGCGTGGCTTCGGACTGGCTCACCCGGGCCTTTGCGGCGAGCAGGGAAGCGCGGCTGCGTTCGATCTGTTGTTCGAGCTTGCTGGTGTCGAGCCGCAGCAAGGGCTGGTCCTTCTTCACCGCGTCGTTGGTGTCGACGAAGACTTCCATGACGGTGCCGGACAGCTCGCTGCCGATGACGATCTGGTTGGTGGGTTCCAGGTTGCCGGAGGCGGTGACGAGGATGGCGATGTCGGCCTTTTCGACGGGCCGGGTGACATAGGTCGTCCCCTGGTTCACCGCTTCTTCCTTGCGCAGGTAGAAGAAGGCGGCTCCCCCGAGGAGCGCGAGGACCACGACGGGGATGATGATTTTTTTGGCGGGACTGGACGCTTCACGACCGACGATCGTGGCGAGGTCTTCTTCGGCTTGGGGCTTGGACATCGGGGTAGGCAAGGATTGGGAAACGGTTCAGGCGGACCAGCCGCCGCCGAGGGCCTGATAGAGCCGGATGTAGGCGTTGGTGCGGTCGGCTTGGGTGGAAAGGAGGCTGTCTTCGAGGCCGAGCAGCGTGCGCTGGGAATCGAGGACCGAGAGGAAGTCGAGCTCGCCGGCTTCGTACTGGAGACGGGCGAGGCGATCGGACTCGCGGGCGAGGACCGCGGCGTTGCGGATGATCTCGAGCCGTTCCGCCGAGCGCTTGCAGGCGATCAAGGCGTCCTCGACCTCGGACAATCCGGTCAGGACGGTGGCGCGGTAATTCTCGACGGCCTGGTCGGTGGCGGCGGTGCGGCCCTCGATGTTGGCGCTGATCCTTCCCGCGTCGAAGATCGGCCCGGCGAGGCCGGCGACGATGCTGCCGGACACCGCCTGGGGATCGAAGATCTTCCGGGCACTGAGTGCGTTCACCCCCAGCGAGCCGGACAGGCCCAGCGACGGGAAGCGCTCGGCCTTCGCCGCTTCGGTCCGTGCGACCGAGGAAAGCACCTGGTAGCCCGCCACCCGGACATCGGGGCGCTGGCGGATGGTGTCGGCAGGGATGCCGATGGCCAGGCGTTGCGCGGGCACCGGGACGTCGCCGGTCGCGCCGGCCAGCATCGCGTCGAGCGCTCCCGGCGCCCGGCCGCACAGGAGGGCGAGCTGGTTGCGGGCCTGTTCGATCGACTGCCGGAGCGACGGAACGGCGGCCTTCGATTGCTCGAGGCTCGTTTTGGCCTGGTTCTCCTCATACTGGTCGGCCTCGCCGACCTTGGTCCGCCAAGAGACGAACTGGAAGGTCTCCTCCTGGGTCTTGATGTTGCGCTCGAGCACGCTCAGCCCGGCCTCGCTGGAGCGCAGGCGGACGTAGGCGGTGGCGATCTCGGCGGCGAGCGAGGCCCGCACCGAGTTGAGGGACTCCTCGGTCGCGCCGAGGTCGGAGGAGGCGGCGAGCAGGTTGTTACGGTTCTTGCCGTAGATGTCGGCCTCCCACGAAGCGCTGAGTCCGGCGGAGTAGGACTTGCTGGTGGTCAGGCTTCCGCCCCGGGGATCGGTGAAGCCGTGGCCGCCGGAAGCGGAGCCGGAGACGCTCGGGAAAAGCGATGCGGCGGTCGCCTTGCGCGCGGCCCTCGATTCCCTGACCCGGGCCACGGCCGAGGCGATGTCGGGACTGTTGGCGAGCCCGTCCTTGATCAGGCGGCTGAGGGTCGGGTCGTCGAAGGATTTCCACCAGCGGGCGAGATCCCGGTCCGGCGACGCGGCGGGGAAACCGGCGGCATTCTTCCAGGCGGCGGGCACGGGTTCCGCGGGCGGGACGTCGAGCGGCCCGCTGGCACAACCGGCGAGCAGGAGGAGCGGAGCGAGTGCGAGGCACTTCATGGGGCGGACACTGGCAGCTGCTACCTTTAGGGAAGATGAAGACAGCGGGGATTCCCCGCCGTTTCCGCCCTAGCGGAGGAAAAAGCGGTCGGTCCGGGTGTTGTTCTCAGGGTGAATGTCGATCTCGCCGCGGGCGACGGCAACGGAGGAGGAAACGGTGATCTGCCGATCATTCACGGCTTGCTGGACAGGCACGGAGAAGGTGTGGACGGCGCCCGGCGCCAGGGTGGTGGCGGTCAGCGGCGTGACGTAACCGGCCATCCGGATTTCCACCAGGGGATTGATCAGGATGGCGGTGCCGCGGTTCTGGATGGTGAGGTCCAGCTTCAGAGGATTGCCGGGGGCGGTTCCCGTGACCAGGCGCTGGGAGACGATCGCCGCATCCTGCAGGTTCGGGATCCCCCGGTTTATGACGCGGGCGACATTGAGGATGCCGGCGCCGTATTCGGGATCCTGCCCGGGAGCGCCGGCATCGTCGCTGAGCGAGACGACCCAACGCGCCGCGGTCGCCGCATCGAGCCGTTGGCCGGAGCCGTCCGACATCGCCGCCGCGATGGCTCCGCAGACCAGGGGCGCGCTGGCCGAGGTGCCGCTCATCCGCAAGACCCGTCCGCCGCTCCAGGCGGCATCGACGAGATGGCCGGGGGCCGTCAGGGACAACCAGGATCCGAGGTTGGAGAATGCGAGTCGGCGGCGCGTGGCATCGACGGCACCCACGCTGATCACCCCGGCATAGCTCGCGGGGAAGCTGGCCTCCGCGGCGCCGTCGTTGCCCGAGCTGGCCACGATGACGATGCCCGCTTGCTGTGCCATGACGACGGCGGCCGCGATCAGCGGGATGTCGTCCGTCGTGCCGAGCGAGAGGTTGATGAGCTGGGCGCCGGCATCCATCGCCGCGAGGATGCCGGCGGCGATCGCAAAGGCATCGCTGGTGCCGCGTTCATCGACGATCCGCACCGAAATCAGTTCCGCCGCCGGCGCGACACCGCGGACGGGTCCGCCGTTGCCGGCGACGAGCGAGGCCACGGCGGTCCCGTGGCCTTCTGTTTCTCCGGGATCGTCGGGAAAGGGGATGATCTCGATCGACCGGATCTCGGACGGCAGGGCGGGATGGGGCAGGATGCCGGAATCGAGGATGGCGACCTTGACTCCGGCCCCCCACCGGGAGTTGTCGCCATCGATGCCGAGCCAGGGGAGCACCTCGTCGCCGAAGCCGAGGGCGTCCGCGGCCGCTCCGCCACCGGGGCGCGGAGCGGCCGGAAAGCGGCTGAGTGAATCGTAGGTGGTGATGTTTTCGCCATCCAGCAAGGCCTCGAGGTCCTCCTGATGGCCATAGCCGAGGCGCAGGGCCTGCAAGCGGTCGAGGCGGCCAAGGAGGCGGACCGGACTTCCGCCGAGAGCATGGAGGAAGGATCCATAGCTCTCGTCCGAGGGAAATCGGAGGATGACCTCGCCTTCGTTGCAGCTCGCGAAGGCTTCGACGGTGGTGCCATCGGGGAATTCGTCGCGGGGGGCAGCCACGACCGGGCGGGGCGCCGGGACCGGCTTCGGGGTGAAGGCGACCTTGGCCGGGAGCGGCGCTGCCGCGGGCTTGGCGGCGCGACCGCCGCTCGCGAACCACCAGGCCAGCAGGCCGCAAAGGAGGACGAGGGTGGCGGGGAGGAATCGTTGGGTTCGTCGTTTCATCCGTGGCTCCCGTGGCAGTCGATCACCTCAGGGGAACCTCCGTCGCGGCGATCGGTTGCCCCCCACCTCAATGATGCCGCCCGGGCCCAAAATTGCCGGGCATTTTCGGGGCGTAGACCGACTGGAAGAACAGTTGCCGTTCGAACAGCTCGGCGAGCAAGAGCAGCGGCACGGCCGCCCACGGGTAGGCCATCGCCGCACCGATGGCGGCGAAGGCGAGAAGGAAGCGGCCGTTGAGGCTCCGGCGCAGCGGGCCGAGCTGGACGCGGGCGCTGTGGACATCGGCGGTCCAGTCCTCGTCCGCGGCATCCGCCTTGGCCAACAAGCGGACCTCGGGGATCATCTTTGCCACCACGACGGCGGCGAAAAACAGGGCACCGCCGGGCGACGGGTGGACGATGAGATGGCCGAGCGCAGCGAAGGAGAAGACACTGCCGAAGAACCGCCAGGCGGACAGCGGGAAGCGCCACGAAGCGCGGTGGGTGTCGTGATAGATCATCACGCTGGTGAAAACGGCGGCCAGTCCGACGGGGAGTGCCGAGTAGCGGGTCAGAAGCGACACCTGTTCCTTGAACGGGAATTCGGGCAGGAAGGGGAGGGCTGCGAGGATGAGCGGGATCGGCGCGAACAAGGAGAAGGCGAGGATTTCACGCGACAGCCACGAGGTGCGCAGGCCGAGGAAGAAGCGCCAGGCCTTAAGGGGCTGGCCGAGGTGGAGGGTGGCGGCGACCATGCCCAGGTTGAACAGGGCCGCGCCAAGTACGGAAAGCATCGTGGCGGTGGTGATCCCGATGCCCGCGATGGAGAAGAGGGTTTCGCTCGCCGCCGACGGGGCAGCCGCCGCGCAGAGGCCGATGCCGGCTTGGGTGAGCATGAGCATGAACACCAGCGGCCAGTGGGCATGCTGGGGGACCAGCGACTCGCGATCGGCGGCGACGGCTCCGGCGGGGATCTCGCGGCCGACGTAGCGGGTGGTCGGGCGGGTGATCCGGGGGTCGGGCAGCGCGGAGTCCGGATGGTGGAGCGCGGAATGGAACAGGCGGTCGGCCGGCTGGGGCACCGCGACGCTCGACTTGTTGACGGTGACCTTGACGATCCGGATCGCCTCGGTCGGGCAGGCCTGGACGCAGGCCGGGGCTTCGCCCTCGGCGAGGCGCTGGTGGCACATGTCGCACTTGCGGACGATGCCGCGCTTCTTCGAGTACTTCGGGACGTCGAAGGGGCACTTGAGGATGCAGTAGGAGCAACCGATGCACTGGTCGTCCAAATGGCGGACGATGCCGGTGTCGGGTTCCTTCTCGTAGGCACCGACCGGGCAGCCGTTCAGGCAGCCGGGGTCCTCGCAGTGATGGCAGGCGGTGGTGATGGTTTGCTGCCAGCCCGGGGTCTCGGTGCCGCCGTGGATCGCCCCGACGTCCCGCCAGGCTTCGTCGTCGTCGAGACCGTTGAGCGAGTGGCAGGCGGAGACGCAGGCCTTGCAGCCGGTGCAACGGTCGAGCGAGACCTCGAAGGCATACTGTTCGCCGGCCCCGGGCTTGCTGAGGGGAATCAGCGTGCGGTAGTGCGGGGCGAGATCCGGCTCCCGGTCGTGGAACTCCGAGTAGCGGGCGACCGGGGTTTGCAGCGATTTCTGCTCGGCGAGCAGGTCGTCGATCAGGGTTCGGACCTCGGGCGACGGCGCCGGCGGCTTCTTCCCGGAGGGAATCGCAGGCAGGCGCTGGAGGATCGCGGACACGGATGAAGAAGACGGGGCCGGGGCTCAGGCGGCTTCGGTGGCGAACTTGGACGGATCGACGAGAGCTTCCAGTTCCTCGATTGAGAGACGGCGGGTGAAGGCCGCGAAGGTCTCGCTGTCCTCGCGCTTGGCCAGGTAGGCGCAGAGCAGCTGCTCGACCAGACCGTTGATCTCGGTCGCCTTGATGCCGGTCCAGACCTCGCGGGCGATGGCCTGCTGGTCGTCGACCCCGCCGCCGAGCACGATGTTGTAGCCGTCGACGGTCGAGCCGTCCTCGACCTTCACGCGGTTGCCCATCATGCCGATGTCCCCGACGTAGTGCTGGGCACAGGAGTGCTTGCAACCGGTCAGGTGCAGGTTGATCGGCAGGTCGAGGATCATCTTGCCAGCGAGGTGTTGGCCAAGCTCGACCGCGTGACCCTTGGTGTCGGCCGCGGCGTATTTGCAGCCGCGGCTGCCGGTGCAGGCGATCAGGCCGCCGGTGAGGTTGTGGTTGCGGTGGTCGAGGCCGGTCGCCGCGATCGCGGTGATGGCGCCCTGGAGCTTGTCATCGGGAATGCCGGGGATGATCAGGTTCTGCCAGACGGTCAGGCGGATTTCGCTGCGGCCGAACTGGTCGGCGATGTCGGCGAGCGCCTGCATCTGGGAGACCGTCATGCGCCCGACCGGCGTGCAGATACCGACGTAGTTTTTGCCGTCGCTTTGAGGGTGGATGCCGAGGTAGCCCTGCTTGTCCTTGGGCGCGGAAACCTCGCAGTTCTCGAGCGGGAAGGACCGCAGCGGGAAGGTGAGCTTCTTCTGGGTTTCCTCGAGGGTTTTCGCGAAGCCCCAGTCATCGACCAGGTACTTGAGGCGGGCCTTGTTGCGGTTGGTGCGGCAGCCGTTCTCGATGAAGACCCGGATCAATGCTGCGGCAACCGGGATGGTCTCGGCGGGGGTGAGCAGCACGCCGCAGTCGGTGGCGAACTGCTTGTGGCCGGTGATCCCGCAAAGCTGCATGCGGAAATAGACGCCGGGCTCGACGCCCTGGTCGTTTTTGCCGACCCGGACCGCGTAGAAGCCGATGTCATTGGTGTCGGCGCAGACCGACACGCAGCCGCCGGAGTCGAAGGAAATGTTGAACTTGCGCGGCAGCCCGTAGAGGTCGCGGTTCTTGAGGATGTAGTGATGCATCGCGCGGGCGTAGGGCATCACGTCGATCAGTTCGCCGGGGTCGAAGCCGGTGGTCGGGGTCGCGGTGATGTTGCGCAGGTTGTCGGCGCCGGAGCCCTGCGAGGTCAGGCCGAGGTCGGCCAGCTTCATCAGCACGTCCGGGCAATTCTTCGGCTCGATCTCGCGGATCTGGACGTTGGCGCGGGTGGTCAGGTCGGCGCGGCCCGGTCCCCAGTCCTGGGCGATCTCGGCGAGGCCGCGGAACTGGTAGGTGCTCAGCGCGCCGCCGGCGATGCGGCAGCGGAGCATGAAGCTGTCCTGGGCCGGGGCGACGTGGAAGAGCCCGTGGAACTTGTAGCGGAACACGTCCCCGGCCTCGGGGAATTTGTTCTCCAGGGCGTTGGCGAGAATGGTGTCGTAGCAATCGAGCCCGTTCTGCTCGTACTTGATGCGCTCCTCCTTGCAGAGCTCGTCGATCGGGGTGCCGTGGACGCTTTCCTCCTCCTGATGGGTGAAGCGGCCCTCGCCGTCCTGCCCCAGGAAGGGCAGCTCGCGTCCCTGCAGGACGCCCGAGACGAAGCCGGAGAGATACTGGGTTTGTTCGGAGCTGAAGCCGGAGTTGCTGAGATCGATCATGGTTCCGTTTCCTTTCAGCCGTGAATCAAGCAGCCGACGTGCTACCTCGTGCCAAGCGGGGCAATCTTTGCCGGAAGATGGTCACCCGGTGCATGAGTCGCGTTCATGGAAGGGCAAGTTGCTGGGAATCAACGCTTATAGGGCCTGTGGTCCGGGCGCGACCCAGCCGAGGGAGGGGAACTCCCTGTTTCCAGAGCGTGGATCGGCTCAGGCGGCGGCGTGGGCGAGGTCCTCGGGGGTCTCGATCTTTCGCCCGGTGAAGCTGAGCAGGCTGTTCGAGTCGTGGATCCGCGGCTCGGTGCGGAGGTGGGCGCGTTCGGTCAGGAAGGAGACCAGGTGGTCGAGGCAGCGGAAGTAGAGCGGGTCTTCCATCATGGCGGTGCGTTCGCGCGGGCGGGGGAAGTCGATGGACAGGATCTCGCCGATGGTCGCGGCCGGGCCGTTGGTCATCATCACCACGCGGTCGCAGAGGAAGACAACCTCGTCGACGTCATGGGAAACCAGCACGGTGGTGATCTTCTCGCGGTCGAGGATTTCGAGCATCACGTCCTGGAGTTCCATCCGGGTCAGGGAGTCGAGCCGGCCGAAGGGTTCGTCGAGGAGGAGCAGCTTGGGCTTCAGCGCGATGGCGCGGGCGATGCCGACCCGCTGCTGCATGCCGCCGGACATTTCGCGCGGATACTTGTCCATCGAGTCGGCGAGGCCGACCGAGCTGAGGGCGTATTCGGCGATCTGCTTGCGCTCGGCCTTGGTCGCGTGGGGATAGACGTTCTTCACTCCCAGCATGACATTGCCGAAGGCGCTCATCCACGGCATCAGGCAGGGCGACTGGAAGACGACCGCGCGGTCGGGGGCGGCGCCCTCGATCTCGCGGTTGCCGACGATCACGCCGCCGTCGGAAATCTCGTTGAGACCGGCGAGCATGGTGAGGACGGTGGACTTGCCGCAACCCGAGTGACCGATCAGGCCGACGAACTCGCCCTGCTCGATGTTGAGGTTGAAGTCGACGACGGCCTTGAAGGGTTCGCCGTAGGGGTTCGGGTAGAACTTGGCGAGGTTGAAGATTTCGACTTGGCGCATGGCTGGAATGAAATGGTGGAGGTTGCTGCTCAGGCGGTGTTCTTCCACTTGAGACCGCGGATCTTGGACGGCGGGGTGAAGTCGCGCGGGGCGACGTCGGGCATCTGGATGATCGAGCCGCCGCGGGCGGCCCGGGCCTCGCGGTTGAGGCGGACGAGGTAGGAGGTGATCTCCGTCTTGAGGTGCTGGTAGTCCGGATTGTCGGTGAGCGTGCGGCGGTCGCGCGGGCGCTCGAGGGTGACCGGGAAGGCCTCGGCGAGGGTGGCGCGCGGGCCCATGGTCAGCGGGATGATGCGGTCGGCCATCAGGATGGCCTCGTCGACGTCGTTGGTGATGAGGACCACGGTCTTCTTTTCCTGCTCCCAGATCTGGAGGATCTCGTCCTGCAGGACGGCGCGGGTCAGGGCGTCGAGGGCGGACAGCGGTTCGTCCAGCAGCAGGACCTCGGGCTGCATCGACAGGGTGCGGGCGAGGGACACGCGCTGGCGCATTCCGCCGGACAGCTCGTGCGGCTTCTTGTCCTTGGCCGGGGTCAGGTGGACCATCTCGATGTAGCGCTCGACGTGTTCCTTGACCTCGGCCTTCGACTTGCCGGGGAAGACCTGCTTCACCGCGAGCTCGATGTTGCCGGCGACGCTGAGCCAGGGCAGCAGCGAGTAGCTCTGGAACATCACGCCGCGGCGCGGGCCGGGACGGACGACCTCCTCGCCGGCCATGGTGACCTTGCCGGCGGTCGGGCGTTCGAGGCCGGCGAGCAGTGAGACCAGCGTGGACTTGCCGGCGCCGGAGAAGCCGATGACCGCGACGAACTCGTTTTCGCGGACGGACAGGTTGACGTCCTCCAGCACGTTGACGCGCTGGTTTTCGGGGCCGAAGCCGATGGCGACGTTTTCGAGCGTGAGGAATGACATGCGCGGCGGGAAGTCGAGGGTGGACATGGCCTCAGAGGGTGGAGCCGGCGGTTTCGAAGGACACCAGGCGCTGGAACACGACCATGATCCGGTCGAGTGCCATGCCGATGAAGCCGACGATGAAGACGACGACGAACATCTGCGCGAACGATTGCGAGGAACCGTTGGTGTACATGTCGTTGACGAACTTGCCGATGCCCTCGGAGGTCGAGAGGATCTCGGCGGCGACCAGGACCATCCAGCCCACCCCCAGCGAAATGCGGAGGCCGGCGAAGATCAGCGGGAGGGCCGTCGGGATCACGATCTTGAAGAGGCGGGACCAGAAGCCGAGCCGCAGGACCCGTGCCACGTTCATGTGGTCCTTGTCGACGGAGCCGACGCCGAGCGCGGTGTTGACCAGGGTGGCCCACAGCGAACAGAGGGCGACGGTGATCGCGGAGGAGAGGAACATCGGGTCGATCTTGTAGTTCCCGAGGAAGGGCACCTTGCCGAGCAGGACGATCAGCCAGTGGTTCTCCGGGTCCGGCATGAAGCCGCCGACGATGATCATGATGATGGGCAGCCAGACCAGTGGTGAGACCGGCTTGAAGAGCGCGACGAAGGGCGTGGTCGCGGCCATGAAGGTCGGCGAGAGGCCGCACAGGATGCCGATGGGGATGGCGATGAAAGAGGCGAGCAGGAAGCCGCTGAAGACGCAGAGCAGCGAACGGACGATCTGCTTCGGCAGGGTCCAGGGCTTGGCGTATTGCGAGGCGGCGGTGGTGGCGAGCAGCTCCTGGCGCTTGAGCACGGTGCTGCCGAGCTTGTAGAGGTCTTCGTCGGGGCCGGCGTTGAGGAAGGCGCTGCGGGCTTCCTCGGCCTTGGCCTTGGCGTCGGCGACCTTCGCCTCACGCGAGTTGTCGCCGAGCATGTCGAGGTACTTGACCAGGAACTGGCGCTCTTCCGCGAGCACGGTCACGGTGCGGCGGGCGTCCTTGGTTTCGGGGAAGGTGACCGTCTGGGCGTCGGCGTAGGCGGCCTTGAGTCCGTCGAGGCTCTTCTTCTCGGCCTCGGCGGCGGCATCGGCGTCACGGAGGTGGTTGAGGAAGGTCTCGCGCTGCTCCGGCGTGGCGCCGGCAAGCTGGGCGGCTTCCGCCTTCAATGCCTCGGTGCGGGTGCGGCGGGCGTCCTTGGACGCTTCGCGGGCGTCGTCGTAGGCCTTCTTCGACGGCGCGACCCTGGCGTCGAACTTTTCCTTCGACGAAGCTTCGGCAGCGGCGAGCTGTTCCTTGGCGCGGGCCTCGAGGGCGTCGAGTTCGGCCATGCGGGCCTTCGCTTTCCCGAGCGTGTCGAGGCGCGTGCCGCCGGTGAGCTGGTAGGCCTGGTCCTTTTGCGTCTCGTATTCGTGGAAGCGCCAGATGCCGCCGGTGGCGTCCCAGACGACCGCGGGCGTGGGGACTTCCCCGGCCTTGGTCTTGTGCTTCGGTGCGACGACCGACCACAGCCAGAGGAAGGCGAGGAATGCGATGATCGGGACCACGATGAAGCGGCCGATCTCGCGGAGTTGCTTGGCGGGTTCTTCACCCGTGGCGAGGCGGACGACCGGCGACAGGAAGTTCAGGCCGGAGATGTCGATGCCCTTGAGGATCTTGTATTTGAATTCCATGACGGGAGAGAGGTGGTGAAAGACGGGCCGGCCCGGGAGCCTTCTCGGACCGACCCGCTTTCGTATCGAACAACCGATGCGAACCAGGAAGGGGTTACTTGGTGGCCATGGACGGGTCGTCCTTGATGCCGATCTTGAAGGAGTTGAGGTATTCGATCGGCTTCTTGCCGTCGAACTCGTTGCCATCGATGAAGTCCTTGGTGGCGGGCTTGTAGCCGTCGGTGGTCTTGGGAAGCTCGTCCTCTGCCAGGTGCCCTTCGGAGATGAGGGATTCCGCGGCCTTCATGTAGACGTCGGGAAGATAGATCTTCTTGGCGGTCTCGGCATACCAGGAGGCCGGCTTGGTCTCGGTGATTTGCCCCCAGCGGCGCATCTGGGTGAGGAACCAGACGCCATCCGAGTACCACGGGTAGGAGCAGTCGTGTTTGAAGAAGACGTTGAAGTCCGGCATGTCCTGGATGTCGCTCTTCTGGAAGGCGAAGGTGCCGGTCATCGAGTTCTTGATGACCTCGAAGTCGGCGCCGACGTAGTTCGGCTGGGACAGGATGCGGCAGGCTTCCTCGCGGTTGACGAGCTTGCCGTCGACGGTTTCGTCGAGCCACTTGCCGGCGCGGATCAGTGCCTTGGTGACGGCGACGATGGTGTTGGGGTTTTCATCCGCCCACTTCTTGGTGACGCCGAAGACCTTCTCGGGATTGTTCTTCCAGATCTCGTAGTTGGTCACGACCGGCACGCCGATGCCCTTGGCGACGGCTTGTTGGTTCCAAGGCTCGCCGACGCAGTAGCCGGAGATGGTGCCGGCCTCGAGGGTGGCGGGCATTTGCGGCGGCGGGGTGACGGAAAGCTCGACCTCGGCGTCGGTGCGGCCGGCGACGTCGGTCTTGGAGTAGTAACCGGGGTGGATGCCCGCGGCGGCGAGCCAGTAGCGGAGCTCGTAGTTGTGGGTCGAGACCGGGAAGACCATCCCCATCTGGAGCTTCTTGCCTTCGGCGAGCATGTCCTCGGTGATCGGCTTGAGGGCATCCGCGGAGATCGGGTGCTCGGGGGTGTCGGAGTCCAGGTCGGGATCATTCTCCTGCATCTGTTCCCAGATGGAGTTCGAGACCGTGATGGCGTTGCCGTTGAGGTCGAGCGTGTATGGCGTGACGATGTGGGCTTCGGTGCCGATGCCGATGGTGGCGGCGATCGGCTGTCCGGAGAGCATGTGGGCGCCGTCGAGGTTGCCGGTGATGACGTTGTCGAGCAGGACCTTCCAGTTCGACTGGGCGATCACCTCGACTTGGAGGCCTTCGTCCTCAAAGAAGCCTTTCTCCTTGGCGATGACGATCGGGGCACAGTCGGTGAGCTTGATGAAGCCGAACTTCAGCTCGTCCTTCTCGACGGCGAGTTTCTCGGCGTGGGCAAGCTGGGATCCGAGTCCGACAAGGGCGGGGATGATAAGTCTGAAACGCATGATGATGGTGGTTGGAGTCACCGTCAAAAACAGCTTTGTGCGTGCCAGAGACCGGATCGTGGATGAGAAGAATCGGCCGAAAGTTGATCCGTTTATTGAGCGTGATTCATTTTTGCAGGTCTGGAATTCACGGGCGGCATGGATCCAATCGTGGAGAATGAATCCGATGCATAGTGAGTGGATTTCGCCCTCGAGGTGAGCCTGTTCGCGGGATCTGGCACGGCGTGAGGGCGCGGCAGGGCTCGTGAGGCGAGGAGGGGCGAGCGCCATTTCTGTTGCTCCCGGAGCTAGCGGAGAGCGATCCAGGTCAGCAGCCACCCGGTGAAGCCGATCGCGGCCGCGACCTTCCAGAACACCAGCGGATTTCGCTTCGCCAAGGGCAGGGGCGCCGTGGCGAGGAGTTCGGGGCCGGGCTTCCGCAGGTTGTGGATGAATTCCGACATCGAGTCGTGGCGGCTCTCGGGGCGCATTGAAAGGGCCTTCCGCAGGACACCGTCGATCCACGGCGGGACCATCGGATTGATGGCCGCGGCGGGGCGGTATTCGAGGGTCAGGAAGTCCTTGGTCGTGCTCGCCCGCTCCCAGGCCGGACCGTAGGGGTGCTGGCCGCCGGTGAGCAGGAAGTAGGTGATGGTGGCGATCGAGAACAAGTCGGAGCGGGTGGTGGGCTTGGTGCCCAGGCGGTACTCCGGGGCCGAGAAATCCACCGTGCCCAGCGCGCTGTGGCGCTCGAACGGGGTGCTGATCTCGCTGATGCCACCGACATGGCAGGACCCGTAGTCGATGATCTTGAGGACGCCGTCCTCGCCGAGGACGATATTGTCGGGCTTGAGGTCCTGGTGGAGGGTGTCCTTGCGATGGAGGGCCCGGACGCCGTCGGTGATCTGTCCGGCGAGGCTGATGACGGTTTCGACGGGTGGAGTGGGATGGTTTTCCGTCCAGCGACCCAAGGTGATCCCATTCACCTGTTCCATCAGGCAATACAGGAATCGCGGTCGCTGCTTGCGGCGGACGGCCTTGGCAAGATGCGGGTTGTCGGTCCTCAGTCCGATCCACTCCTCCATCGCGAAGCGCTCCAGGTAGGAAGGGTTGTCACTGAAGCTGACCGAGGGGGCCTTCAGGATCAGCGGGCGGCCGTCGTCGGCGAGGTCGCTGACCACGTAGAGTTGCGAGTTCTTCGAGGCGGAGAGGATCTTTTCCACCCGCAGGTCATCGATCACCTGGCCGGGGCTGAGGTCGGGCGGGAAGGGTAGTGCGGAGAGTTGGCGGAAGATGTCGTCCTTGTCCCCGTCGGGCAGTGAACCGACCTCGAGGACGATGCAGCTGCGATTGTCGTCGCTGGCGCTGGCCGCCTCGCCGAGTGCATCGGCGATAGCCTGGCTGCTCGCGCCGGATCGCACCAGCGATTCGAGCTGCGGGTGCGGGATGAAGCCGTGGATCCCGTCGGTGCTGAGCACGAAGCGATCGCCCTCCTCGAGGGTCAGGGAATGGTAGTCAATGCGCGGCGAGAGGGTCAGGCCGAGCGCGCGGGTGAGGTGGCAGGTGTCGGCCGAAATGCGCGCCGCGTGGTCGCGCGTGACCTGTTCGAGTTCGCCGCCGCGGAGCCGGTAGAGGCGCGAGTCGCCGACGTGGAAGATGTGCGCGGTCCGCGACTTGAGGACCAGTGCCGTGAAGGTGGTGACGCAGCCCTTTTCCGCGGTGCTGAAGCCCTGGCCCTGCGAAAACAGCCAGCGGTTGAGGGCGGTGAGGACCCGTTGGCCGGAGGTTTTCACCTCCCATGACTCGGGGGTCTCGAAGTAGTCGGCGACGAAGCCGAGCACCGAGGCTTCCGCAGCTTCCTTGCCGGCACTGGCCGCGGAGACGCCGTCGGCGATGCAGGCGACGATGCCCTTGGTGGGGAGCAGCTGGTCGTCGGGGATGCGTACCGCGAGGCAGTCCTCGTTGCGGGGCTTGGGCCCCGCCGAGGTGAAGTGCCCGCTGGTCAGCTCGATCCGGCCGCTGAGGTGCATGGGGCAGATGCTAGGGGACCGCGACGGATCAGGCGACCTCGATCAGTTGCACCGAGCCGTCCTCGGCGACTTCGGTGATGTGGCCCTTCGGCTCCGCGAGGAACAGCGAGGCCAGGAATCCGACCACCGACGAGCAGGCGATAATGGTGAAGAACATCGGCGTGCTGACGAAGGAGTAGATGGTCAGGAAGATCACCCCGCCGACATTGCCGTAGGCGCCCGCCATGCCGGCGATCTGGCCGGTCATCCGGCGCTGGATCAGGGGAACCATGGCGAACACCGCGCCTTCGCCGGCCTGCACGAAAAAGGAGCAGCCCATGGTGGCGATGACGGCCAGGGCGACGGGCCATGAGGAGTCGATGCGGGACAGGGTGAGGTAGCCCACGGCGAGGCCGGCGAGCAGGATCAACATGGTTTTGCGGCGGCCGAACTTGTCGGAAAGCCAGCCGCCACCCGGTCGGGCGGCGAGGTTCATGAAGGCGAAGCCGGCCGCGAGCATGCCGGCCTTGACGGGTGACAGCCCGAAGGTGTCGGCGAAGAAGGCGGGGAGCATCGAGACGACCGCCAGCTCGGAGCCGAAGGTGATGAGGTAGTTGATGTCGAGGATGGCGACCTGGCGGAACGAGTAGCGCTGGTATTCGGGCACGCTGCCGCTCTTGAGCATGTCCTTGTTGACCCGGAAGATCTGCCAGCTCTGGAAGGCGAAGAGAGCGACGAGGCCGGCGTAGATCAGGTTGACCAGGGACGACGGGAGCAGGTTGACGCCGGTCGGCGACAGCTTCCAGGCCAGCACGCCGAGGGCCGCACACATCGGGATGTTCATGAGCAGCAGGAAGACGAAGTCCTTGCGGCTTGAAACCTCGAGGCCGCCGGACTTCTTCGGCTTGAAGTAGGTCGAGCCCTTGGGGGTGTTGCGGGCGTAGCGGTAGAAGACGATCCCGTAGGCGAATGCGAAGGCGGCGATGGTCAACAGCGCGTAGCGCCAGCCCTTGTCTCCGCCATAGGCCAGGGCGAGGGAGGGGATGGTCATCGCGGCGGCGGCAGAGCCGAAATTACCCCATCCACCGTAGATGCCCTCGGCGAGGCCGACCTGGCGGGCCGGGAACCATTCGCCGACCATGCGGATCCCGATCACGAAGCCGGCACCGGTGAAGCCCATCAGGAAGCGCGCCAGCGCCAGCATCGGGTAGGAGGTGGAAAGGGCGAAGAAGGTACACAGGCCGCCGGCGGCCATCAGCAGCAGGGCGTAGGTCATCCTCGGGCCGTATTTGTCGACCAGGATGCCGATGACGATCCGTGCCGGGATCGTGAGCGCGACGTTGAGGATCAGGAGCGCCTTCCACTGGGCGCCGGTGAGGTCGAAGGTCCTGGTGATGGCGTCCTTGAGCGGGGCGTGGCTGAACCACAGGACGAAGGTCAGGAAGAAGGCGAACCAGGTGATGTGCAAGGTCCGGATGGCCGGTGCCTTGAAGTCGAGCAGGTGGAGCTTGCCGTCGGGGGCTTTGGACATGGGTCGAGAAGGTGTGGACTCCCTCCCAACTAGCGCCGGCCGTGCCAGCCGCAGGCGCGATCATGAACGGGATCGCGGTTTGATTCTTCCGTTCGATGAATCCGGCTCATGCGGGGAGCAGTAGCTTCTCCGACGAGCGGTAAAGGTCCTGGCGGTAGAGCCGGGTCAACGGGGCGGCGGTGGTCTCGGGCAGGAGGCCGGCGCCGCGCATTCCGGAAAGGAACCATGAGGCCTTGTCGGCGCTGGGGCAGTTCAGGTCGCCGCCGTAGAAGAGGTGGAAGTCCGAGGCGTCGAGATTGCCGCGGCCGGAGTCGAAGGTGGGTCCCAGGCTGTTGCGCAGGGTGGTGGTCGAGACCCCGGTGTAGGCGGGTTTTGCGAGGATGGTGATCAGCTCGTTGCGGAAGTTCGGGTCCTGGCAGACCCGGCAGGCATGGAGGAGTGCGGCGCCGAGGGCGATGCATTCGTCGCGGAACTCGGTGACGAATTCCCCGGTGACCAGCAGGACCTTCTCCGGGTGGCCGGTGGCAAGTTCGGCGGAGGTGGCGGGGCACCAGCCCTGGCCGCTGAGGATGCTTTCGGAGTTCCACGGTTCGCCGACGCAGTAGCCGTCGATGTGGCCGGCGGCCAGGTTCCTTGGCATCAGCGGCGGTGGCAGGAAGACGATCTCAGCGTCGCGTCCCGGCTGGATGCCGTGGCGGCGCAGCCAGCTGTGTAGCAGCAGGTGATGGGAGGAGAAGCGGTGGGCCGCGGCGACCGTGAAGGGGCGGTTTTTCCGCCAGCGGTGGGCGAGGTGGGCGGCGAGGCCCTCGCCACGCCGGATCGACTCCGGCGGCAGGTCCCGGGTCAGGGTGATCGCGTTGCCGTGGGCGCTGAGGACCAGCGGGACGGCGATCTCCCGGCGCAGCTTGTTCAGTCCCAGGGCGAGGTAGAAGGCGAGGCCGGCGATCGACTGGGCGCAGTCGAGTTCGCCGTAGGAAAGCATGTCGCGGACGGTGGCCCAGCCGGGTTGGCGCGAGAGCCGGACATTCAGGCCGTAGCTTTTGAAAATCCCCAGTTCGTGCGCCACGGCGACGGGCGCGCAATCATTCAACGGGACGAAGCCGAGGCGGATGGGCGAGCGGGATTCGACGATGTTGAATGTATCCATGAGCCGACCAAAGCGGAAAGGATGCCAACCTGAGGGCCTTGGCATGTCCCCTGCTGGACGCGAACCGGAAATTCGATGAAACCGGTTCATGACTGACCTGCTGCCTGATCTCCGTCAGCTCCGCGCCTTCGTCTCCGTGGCGGACGAGGGGAGCTTCACCCTTGCGGCGAAAAAACTTTTCCTGACCCAGTCCGCCATCAGTCACTCGATGAAGGCGCTCGAGGACAGCCTTGGGTGTCGCCTTCTGGAGCGGCTCGGCAAGAAGACGGTGCTCACCGAGGAGGGGGAGGTCTTCCTGCGCCGCTGCCGTCGCGTGCTCGGGGAACTCGAGGATGCGGGCCGCGAACTCGACGGCTTGAAACGCTGGGGGCAGGGGAGGATTCGCATCGGCGCGCCCCATTCGCTGTGCCAGTTCCTGCTGCCCACGGTGCTGCGCGAGTTCCGCGATTGTTTTCCCCGCTGCGAGCCGACCATCGAGGCGGACGACACCGCCAAGCTGCTCGACCGGATGGCGGACCATGATCTCGACATCGTCCTGGGCCTGCGGACCAAGACGAGTCCGGGCGACGGCTACCGCAAGATCTTCAGCGACCGCATGATCTTCGTGGTCCCGCCGATGCATCCCTGGGCGGAAACCGGGCGGGTGAACCGGGAGGACATCGAGAATGTCCAGTTCATCATCTACGCGCGGGCCACGGAAACGCATCGCCTGGTCGAGGAGCATTTCGAGAAGCAGGGGGTCCGGCCGCGTCCGCCGCTGGTACTGGGGGACATGGAGGCGATCAAGGGCATGGCCAAGATCGGTCTGGGGGTCGGCATCGTCGCGCCGTGGGTGGCGAAGCGGGAGTTCGACGAGGGGTCGTTGATCCCGATCGCCGTCGGGGGGGATCCGATCGAGCGCGAGTGGGGGCTTTTCTACAAGTCCGACCGGATCCTCAGCCTTATCGAGGAGACCTTCGCCGGGATTGCCGAGATGGTCGGCGGCGAGTTGAGCGGGCCGGTGATTTGACCGGTTCCGGGCTGCGTGCCCAAATGAAAACGCCGCGGGATGCCCCGCGGCGTTTCTTGTTGGAGGGTAAACCAGCCGGATTGTCCGGTTAGAACTTGTAGTTGAGTTCCACGGTGACGCGGGTGGTGTCGAAGGGGGCGGGGTTCGCGATTTTGCCGGCGGTCGGGCCGTCGGCGTCGTAGTAGGCGAACTTGGCAATGGCGGTGAAACTCTCGTTGAACTTCTTGACCAGCACCGCATCGTATTCCCAGCCGTAGTCGAACTCGGTGTTGTTGTCACCGAACAGGTGGAGGAACTGGGAGAACTTCAGTCCCCAGAACGGCAGGCCGGTGGAGTGGCTGAGGTAGACGTCGTTGAGGCCGGGGTTGTTGGCGAGGCCGATGCGGTTGTTGATGAAGACGTCGGCAAAACCGTTGAAGGCGTGCACCGTCGCCAGCGGGGTGGTGAAGTCCGCGTCGAGGTATTCCCAGCCGAGGCCGATGGTCTGGCCGCAGACCGTGTAGGAGCCGTTGAGGTGGGCGTAGGTCGAGTCGTCCTTGCGGGCCGGCGTGCTGTCGGCGTCGGTCTGGTAGGCGGCTTCGCCGCGCAGGGCGAAGCCGGCGAGCGTGGTCTCGGCGATGAGGCCGAAAGTGTTGCCGCTGATGTATCCGCCGTTGGCGGCGGTTTCGTCGAAGTCGAGCAGGTAGGCGTAGCCGGTCAGCTTGGTGTTCTCGATGCCCGAGTAGTTCACGTTGAACATGTGCATGTCGCCGGCGAAGTTCCGGGCCGCGCCGAGGGCGTCCGAGCCGAAGATCCGGTTGGCGCGGTTGGCGTAGGCATACGAGAGCGTCAGGCATTCGAGCGATTGGTTCGAGATGAACACGCCGTCGAAGGTTTGCTCGTTCTGGCGCCAGCCGACGTTGCCGATCATGGCGGCGTTGTCGAAGATGATCCGCTGGCGGCCGCCCTTGACGACCGTGTCGTAGCCCTTCCACTGCAACCAGGCTTGGTTGAGTTCGTTGGTCTCCGGATCGGCGATCAGGGTCCGCGACGGGTCGTTGGGGTTGACGTTGTTGCCGAGTGCGCCGGGTGCGCCGTCGTAGGAGTCGTCGATGACCTGGGTGAACTCGCCTTCGACGAAGGCGCTGAAGCCGTACCACTCCTTGGTGAGGAGGCCGACGCGTTCGCGGGTGGTGAAGGCGGTGGAAGATCTCAGGGCGGGGCTGTCCATGTCCCCGTATTCAAAGCGGGCGCGGATATCGAGCGTCGGCTTGATCCAGGGGGCTTCTTCGGCGGCGGCGATCTCCGGCGACGGAGCCGGGGTGCCGGCGCGGGTGACGGTGGTGGCTGCGGCGATGGCGAGCAGGGAGCTGATGGTGTGGTGTTTCATTGGTAGGCGCTCCGGATGAAGCCGGAGACCTGCCAAGTCCCAGAACACGGGCCTCGCTGGCCTTGCGAAATGCGCACGTGAACGATGAGCTGGACTCATTCAAGTGCTGGATTTGTAGCACTCATGGGAATGGTTGGTTCCCATGAGTGCTGCGAATGATGGGCGCGGATCAGTTGCCGCCGCCAATGAAGTCGACCAGGTCCTTGCGCCCTTTTGCCAGGTCGGGCGGGTTCAGGTAGAACATGTGGCCGGCCTCGTAGCTCGTGAAGACGAGATTCTTCCGGTTCGCTTCCGGCAGGTCCAACAGGTGGGAAAGCGAGTAGGCGATCCCGTCGGGTGGCGTGGCGAGGTCGGCGTGGCCTCCCATGACCAGCACGCGGAGGTGGGGATTGTCACGCATGGCGGTGGCGAGACGCGACGACATGTTCACATAGCCGTTCCCGTTGCCCATTTTCCAAGGTTGGACTTTGCCGGTGAGGATCTCGTAGGGGGAGTCCTCTTTCCACCCGAGGTCGCTGCCGAGGTAAGACAACATGGCCGTGGAGTAGGCGCCGAGGGCGAGTGAGAAGGACGGGTCGTAGCTCGGATAGTCCGAGGACGGATCGGTCGTCGGCCAGGCGACCCGGGCGTCGAAGCGGCCGAGCACCTTGCCTTCCTTCCGCAGGAGTTCACCGCGGAAGCGGGTGGGATCGATGCGCAGGTTCGACTCCAGGATCATCTCGACGGGCAGCGAGGTGAGCTCGGAGTAGCGTTTGGCAATCGCCTGACGCCGCTCCGGGGTGAGGCTGCTGCCAGCATGGAGGGCCACCGTGTAGTCGCCGTCGGCAAACTCGCGGGCAGCTTCAACCAGGGCGTCGCGGTCGCCGGCGAGCTTGCCGTGGAAATGGGCGACCGCGGTGTACGTGGGAAGGAAGACCTGATAGGCGAGGTCATTTCCCTGGGACGGGCTGAGGGTGCGGAAGTCGAGGAGCGACGAGAGCAGGACGACGCCGTTGAGCGACATGCCGTAGCGAGATTGGAGTTCGGCGGACAGGCCGGCGACCCGGATCCCGCCGTAGGATTCCCCGAGGAGATACTTCGGCGAACCCCAGCGACCGTGCTCGGTCACCCATCGGCGGATAAAGTCGGCGAGCGAATCGACGTCGCCTTCGACACCGTGGAACTCCTCGCGTTTGCCTTCCTTTTCGACGCGGCTGTAACCCGTCGAGACGGGGTCGACGAAAACGAGGTCGGCGACATCGAGGATGGAGAATTCGTTCGGCACCAGCCGGACCGGGGGAACCGGTGCCTGGGTGCCGTCGCCCGGCAGGTCGACGCGCTTCGGGCCGAGGGTTCCGAGATGCAGCCAGACGGCGGACGAACCGGGGCCGCCGTTGAAGGCGAAGACCACCGGCCGTTGGGACAGGTCGCCGGAATTCTTCTTGAGGTAGCTGACGTGGAAAATCGACGCCCGCGGGGCCCCGTCGTCCTTTTCAAGTACCAGCTTCGCGGTGGTGACCTCGTAATCGATCTTCTTGCCGTCGATCGTCACCGATCCCTCGCGGGTCACCGGTTCGGCGGGCTTGTCGGTTTTCTCCGGGCTTTCCTTGGGGGCTTGGGGCTTGGCGTCGGTGGCCGGCTTCTCCGCGGCGGCGGCGAATCCGGTGAACAGGGCGAGGGCAATGAGTGACGGGCGCATACGAGGCGGCAAACTAACGGGTTCGCCCGGCTTGTCCATGGAAGAGGCGGGCCGTGTTCCGGCTTGCCGCGCCGGGCCGGGGTCGCGAGGGTTCCCGGACCCGTGATGACGCCGGCGACCCGCAGACCCGAAGCATGAATTTCGCCTCGTCCGAGTTCTGGTACTGGCTGCTCGCCTGTTTCACGGTTTCGCGGCTGATCCTGCTGGCTGTCCGGCGCTTCGTGCCGCACCACGAATCCGGGGCGGCCAAGGTGTGTTTGCTGGCGACCAGCTGCTGCTTGCTGGCGGTGGAGAGCTGGCTGACCCTCGGCGCCTTCGTGTGGGTCGTCGGTTGCGGGTGGCTGGCCGTTCGTGCGCCTGCCCGCCGGGGGCGGCTGGTCTGGCTGGTCCTGATGCTGGCGCTGCAGCTGGCCCCGCTTTTTTACTACAAATACTGGAATTTCGTCTGCAACGGGATCTTCGGATTCGGCTGGCGGGTGCCGTCGGTTTTGATCCCGATGGGGCTGTCGTTCTACACTTTCCAGACCCTCGCCTTCTGGATCGACAGCAGCAAGCCGGGCGCCGCGAGGCCGCGCTTGCTGGACTACCTGACGTTCAGCTCGTTTTTCCCGCAGATCGTGGCGGGACCGATCGAGCGGCGGGCCGACCTGATGCCGCAGGTCGGGTCGATCCGTTTCCGCCTCCATCGTGAACATCTCGACGAGGCCCTGCCATGGATCGTGCTCGGCCTGGCCTACAAGATGGTGGTTGCCGACAACGTGGCCGCCCTGTCGGCATCGATGGCGCTGGATCCGGGAAACGCCTGGCACGTGTGGTTCGAGTGCTTCGCCTTCGCGATCCGCATTTACTTCGACTTCGCCGGCTACAGCTTCATCGCGGTCGGGCTCGGGTTGCTGTTCGGCGTCCGCCTGACGCTCAACTTCAACGCTCCCTACTGGTCGGCCGACCTGCGGGCGTTTTGGCGGACGTGGCACATCACGCTCGGGTCATGGATGCGCGATTACATCTATCTGCCGCTTGGCGGACGGCGCAGCCGCCGCTGGGTGCTGAACCTGCTGGTCGTGTTCCTGGTTTCCGGGGTCTGGCACGGCGCCGGCTGGGGCTTCGTCCTGTGGGGGATGCTGCACGGGCTGGGCGTCGCGCTCTGTGCGGCGGGTCGCCCGTGGCGGCTGCCGGTGGTGGTGAAGTGGGGAGCGACGATGCTGTTCGTGGTCGTATCCTGGCTGTTTTTCTTTGAACGCGATCCGGCGATGCTGCGGCTCAAGGTGATGACGCTGATTGCTCCGGGCGCTTATGCGCCGGCGGGATTGAAATCGTTGGCCGGCATTTTCGGTTCGAAGTCGGAACTGATTCTCGCGGCGGTCGTGTTCGCGCTGGCGGCGACCAAGATCGGGCTGGAGGGGCTGGGCAAACGCCTTGGCCTGGCTCCGTACCAGTTGCTGCGGAGGCCGCTTGCCGCCTGCGTGCTGGTGGTCCTGATCGTGTTGCTGGCATCGACGGCGGACTCGCCCTTCATCTACTTCAATTTCTAACCGATGCGCCTGCTTTTCAGACTCCTGCTGACCGCTGTGGTGGCTTTCGCCGCCGGCGCCTGGTTGCTGGTCCGGGAAAACCCGGAGGCAGAATTCTGGGCGGAATTGCGTGGGCGGCAGGACCAGGAACTGGCAGAACTGCGCTCGGCGCGGCCCGCCGAGCCCGTTCTCCTGTTTGCCGGGGGCTCGAGTTGTGCCTTCTCGGTGGATCCCGGGATCATCACCGCCGGAACCGGAATGGGCGCCGTGAACTTCGGGACGAGCGCATGGTCCGGGCCGAAGTACTACGTTGCCGAGGTGTTCCGGCGTGCCAACCCCGGGGACCGGGTGGTGCTGGGGATCGAGTCGAATTTCCTCACCGAACCCGGATTGATGGAGCCGACGCCGCTTGGTCTCGCGCTGGCGTGGGGCGAGGGCGATCCGGATGCCGCGGTCGGTGGTCCGTTCTTCGGGGATTCGCTGGGGATTCGCGAGCACGCCGGGTTGTTGCGTCCGGGTGCCCGCTTTCTGGTGACGTGGCTGGCGAAGCGGATCGCCGGTGGCGAGCGCTACTATTATTCCATGGCCGACCTGCGGCCGGGCGGGCGGCTGGAGACCCGGCGCGGGCATCCGGGCGGGAAGGGGGATCCGGAGATCCATCCCGGGAGCTTGACGCCGGAGGCGAAGGATTTCCTCGAAGCGGTCGCCCGGCGATCGAGGGAGAGCGGGGTCGGGATGGTGTACACCCTGCCGTGGTACTTCACGGCGCCGGAGTCGGCGGAAGCCAACCGCGAGGCACGGCGGCAGCTGTTGACGGAGATTGCCGCGATCATGCCGGTCCTCGATGATCCGATGCTCGGTGTCTGCACCGAGCCCGGATGGTTTGCCGACACGAATTTTCACCTCACCGCCACCGGCAGCGAGAAGCGTTCGCGCTTCCTCGCCGGGGCGCTTGCCTCTTGGCTGGAGAGCGGGGAGTAGTGATGGCACGAAAAAGGGGAACCCCGCGTGGAGTTCCCCTTGAGAGGATCGGCCCGATGACGGTCGCTTATTCGGCGACCACCTGGATGAACAGGCTGGGCTCGGTCAGCAGTCCAGCGCTCAGCGTCACCTCGACGGTTTCGATGTCCCCGGTGGTGTCGGTCACGTTGAATGCCGCTCCGGCGTCCTCGGTCCAGCCGGCGAGGGTGGTCGAGGTGAGGACGGAATAGCTCAGGCCGGTCAGCGAAGGCTTGCGGCGGGTGAAGCTGAAGGTGCCGGTCGCCTTGTCCAGCGGCGCGGTGAAGGGGGTCACCGAGGCGGCGGAGGTCGGGTTGAGGCCGAAGGCATACTCGAAGTTGTTGTCCTTCCCATCCTTGTCGTCATCACCGAAGGGGCCCTCGACCGCGCCCGTGGTGGACGCCCAGGTCACGTAGTCGGCGCCGAGCACGAGCAGCGAGAACGACGTGGTGTCGAAGGGAATGAAAGCGCCGCTCTGATCGCCGCCGCCATCCGCGGTGTCCCAGTTCGCCGTGTCGCTGATGGGGGTGAGGTAGGCGGCGAAGGTCGTCTGGGTGTTGCGGGCTCCGGTGTAGGCGGCGACGTCGATGGTCGACGAGAAGATCACCAGGTTTTCGGCGGCGAGTCCGGTGCCTTCGAAGCTGTCGGTATTGGTGGAAATGCCGGCGAGGAAGCCGGTGGCGACGCCCGCGGCTCCTTGGTAGGCGTAGACCGTGTCCCCGCCCGCACCGAGGTTGAAGCTGCCCGACCCGCTCACGGTGCCGACGCTGGCGGTGCGGCCTCCGATGGCGAGGTCATTGAGGGTGACCACCGTGCCAGCCGCGACGCCGCCGGCGGGAGCGGTCCAGGTGATGATCCCTTCGTTGAGGTCGTTGAACTCGCCGTCCACCCCGAGGGTGAGGCCGTTCCATTCGTTGTCGCAGAAGAGGATCGTGTCGGTCTCCGCGATGGCGGTGAGGGCGACGAAGGCGAGGTTGTCGTTGGCATCGGCGTTGAAGCCGACGAAGGCGATGGCGCCCGGGCTGAGGGTCGGTGCGGGGGCGGTGTCACCGTCGTCTTCCACCATGACCGTGGTGAACCCGTCGGTGTAGACGCCTTCAACGCGGGCGCGGATGGTGACGGTCTTGGTACCGTCGGGGTCGGAGTCATCGACCGCGGTGACCGGGAACTCCGCGGTGTCCTGGCCGGCGAGGATGGTCACCGTCGCCGGGACCGTGACCTCCGTGGTGTCGAACGAGTCGAGGGTGATCACCAGGTCGGACACGGTGGCTTCCGAGATCTGGACAAAGCCGGTGGCGGCGGGATTGACGGCGCTTTCCGAGAACGTGTCCGGGGCGATCAGGATTCCGATCGGCGAGTCGTTGTTGACGACCGTGACGATCGATTGGCCGTTGGTGTAGCCGGTCGCCGAGGCGGTGATGGTGACCGGGGCATCGGCGTCCGCAAGGAAGTCGTCGATGGCATCGATCGGGAACTCGGCGCTGGTTTCCCCGGCAAGGATGTCGACCGACACGGGCACGGTGGCCGAATCCGTGTCGCTGGAAGAAAGGGTGACCGTGAGCGGCGTGCCGAGGGAGCTCGGGATCGAGACGGTGCCGGTGGCGGCGGAGGCGCCGGCGTTTTCGTCGATGAACTCGGGCGAGATCATGACGGTCAGCGGGGAACTCGTTTCGACGACCCAACCGATGGTCAGGTTGTCAATGGCAAGGCCATGGTCGGCCCCGCCATCATTCGGGTCGGCCCAGCGCAACATCACATATTCCCCGTCTGCGACCGTGATGGCCGGATTGGTGTTGATGGAGGATTGGTTTGCTGCGTCGTTGCCAACGAGCGTAGCTGCCGAAGCGCCGACGGTCGGGCTGTTGAAATCTGCCGACGCGACGGCGGTCCAGGTGGCAGGAAGAAGCGCGCTCGCGTCGCTATCGGTGATGATCGAGGAGCTCTTCTGGTAAGAGAACGTGAGCGCCTGGACGTCTGTGTTGCCTCCATTTCTCCACTGCTCGCCGGTGTAGGCGAGGGAGTTGATGGTCAAGGGAGAGCCGGAAGTGTTCTGGAGCAACACCCCGTAGCTGAAAAGGACCGGGGTTCCGGACGCGACGGAACCGAGGGCGCGCTCGGAAGCGTCCGTTGCGCCGAAGGAATAGATCTGCCCGGAGTTTGAACTCCCGGTTCCGGCGACGATGTTCAAGGTCCCCGAGGTTTGTCGGGCGGCGTACCATCCAGCGAGCGTGGAGTCGTTGATCCACTCGGTGGTGCCACTGCTGGGCAGGCTGTCGAAGGTCTGGTTGTAGCTTCCCGCACCGGTCATCTCGATGGGGGCCGCGTGGGCAAGCTGGAGGGCAAGGGTGGTCGCGGAGGCGAGGGTCAGGGGTCTGATGGACATCATGTTGGTTTTCGGGGTTCGCTGCTAATCAGGTCCGCGGGAGGGGAAAGAGCACTTCCAGCAGAATGCGGGCCCATTTCAGGTGCGCACCTAAGGAAATGTTCCCAATCCGTCACCGGTTGAAGGAAACTGTGGAGATCCCCGGAAAATGGTTGCACTGCTTGAAGTTTCAGAAAATATTGAAACGCGATGAGTGCGGAAGCGAAGCAACTGGCCGAGGCAAGGGAGGAGTTCGTTGCCCAGTGGGGGGCGATGGGATCGCAGTGGGGGATCAACCGGACGATGGCCCAGATCCATGCGCTGTTGATGACCTCGCTCGACCCGATCAGCACGGACGACGTGATGGCCGAGCTGCAGGTGAGCCGGGGTAATGCCCACACCAACCTCAAGGAGCTGGTGGCCTGGGGACTCGTGCGGGTGGTGGTGAAGAAGGGCGAACGGCGCGAGTATTTCGAGGCGGAGAAGGATGTGTGGCAGATTTTCACCATCGTCACCCGGGAGAGGAAGAAGCGTGAGATCGAACCCGCGCTGGCGGTCCTCAACCGCTGCTCGGAGGGGACCAAGGAGCTGAAGACACCCGAGGGCCGGGCTTTCCACGACCAGGTGAAACAGCTGGAGGAATTTGTCGGGTTCGCCTCGAAAGTGGCGGACAAGGTCGGGTCGATGAAGCATGGGTTCGCGATCCAGATGGCGGCCAAGATGTTGGGCTGAGGTGCTTTTTTGAGTCTGATGTTTCAAAATTTTCTGAAACAAGAGGATCTAACGGAATCTTGATAGAAAGGAAAGCTGACGTGAATCCGCAGGTGGTGCTCTTCGGGGCGAACGGGTTTCTGGGACGGTATATGGCGCGCCATTACCAGCGGCAGGGCCGCGAAGTGGTGTGCGTGGCACGTCACCGGGACGGCTGGAGCGGCGACGGGATGTTCCTCGAGTGGGACGGCTGTTCGGTGGGACCCTGGGCGCTTGCCCTCGAGGGTGCGGAGCGGGTGGTCAACTTGGCCGGGCGCAGCGTGAACTGTCGCTACGACGAGCGGAATCGCCGCGAGATCATGGAGTCGCGCCTGGCCTCCACGCGGGTGATCGGCGAGGCGATCGCCGCCTGCAAGGTGCCGCCGAAGCTGTGGATGAACTCGAGCACCGCGACCTGGTACCGTCATGCCGAGGATGTCCCCCAGGACGAGTGGACGGGCGAGCCGGGCGAGGGATTCTCGGTTGGGGTGGCACAGGCCTGGGAGGAGGCATTTTTCGCCGCGCGGGTGCCGGGGGCGACCCGCAAGGTGGCATTGCGCACTTCGATGGTGTTGGCGAACGAAACCGGCACGGTGTTCGACGTGCTGCGCCATTTCACCCGCCGCGGCCTGGGGGGGCGGATGGGCAAGGGGACCCAGCGGGTGAGCTGGATCCACATGGATGACTTCCTGGCGGCGGTTGATTTCATCGCCGGCGATCCGTTGCTCGACGGGGTCTTCAACGTGTCGGCGCCGGTGAGCCCGACCAATGCCGGGATGATGCGGGCGTTCCGCGAACAGCAAGGCGCGCCCTTCGGCCTGCCGGCATCGGAGTGGATGCTGGAACTGGGAGCGCGGTGGCTGGGGACCGAGACCGAACTGGTGACCAAGAGCCGGTGGGCGGACCCCCGGCGGCTGCGCGAGGCGGGATTCCGCTTCCGCTGGCCGCAGATCGACGCGGCGCTGGCGGACCTCGAGGGGCGCGTGGGCCTGGAAGCATTCTTCTATCAACCGGATCGCCGGTCGGCGGGCGTGCGGGTCTGGACGCCGGGGAAAAAGATCGCCGCGGGCTGCCGATGACGCGGGTAGGTTTTCAAACAGTCCGCTTGATAATTTAAGGAGGAATTCTTTGTGGAAGCTGCACTCGACTGCTAGCGTCCGCACGCTGCTCCATGCAACCCACCGAAAAGTCGTCGAAAAAGCCCCGGGCCGCCCAAATGGTCCTCTTGTTCGCCGCATTGGTCGTCGCGGTGGCGGGCTTGAAGCAGGCACAGCCGTTTTTCGTGCCGGTGCTTCTCGCCTTTTTCATCGCGACGGTGAGCTTCCCGGTGACCAACTGGCTGCGGCGGCACCGGGTGCCCCGCGCCATCGCGGTGTTCCTGACGGTGATGGTCGATTTCGCGTTCCTCGCCGGCATCGTGGTGCTGGGAATCTCGATCCTCGGTGATATCCAGGCCAAGTGGGAAAGCGAATACTACGAGCTGGCGCAGACCAAGGTCCGGGAGGGTTCGGCCAGCCTTGCGGCGAAGCTCGAGCAATGGGGGGTGCAGGACGCCGGTCCGAAGATCCAAGATGCGGTCAACGAGAACCTCGCCGAGCTCAAGAACATCGACTTCGCGAAGATCTGGAATGTCGGCACCGGGGTGGTCGGCCGGGTGCTGTCGTTCTTCGGCACTTCGGTGATCGTGATCATCCTGACGGTGTTCATGCTTTCGGAAGCGCGGATGTTCGGCCGGCGCTTCAATGCGATCTGTGATGCCCGCGGACCGAACTTCCAGCGCATGCTGAGCGCCACCAAGGACACCCAGCGCTACCTCGGCATCAAGACCGCGGTCAGCCTCGTGACCGGCTTGCTGGCCGGCATGTTGTGCTGGGCGGCAGGGGTCGATTTCTTCCTGTTCTGGGGGATCCTCGCCTACGCGCTGAACTACATCCCGGTGGTCGGTTCGCTGATCGCCGGGCTCGCCCCGACGATCCTCGCCCTGTTGTTGAAAGGGCCGGCCGACGCGGTGGTGGTGTGCGGCGGTTATTTCCTGATCAACACCTTCCTCGGCAACTTCATCGAGCCGATGCTGATGGGCCGCCGCTTCGGGTTGTCGACGCTGGTGGTGGTGCTGTCGGTGATGTTCTGGGGCTGGCTGTGGGGGCCGATCGGCATGCTGATGGCGGTGCCGTTGACGATGATGGTCAAGGTGGTGCTGGATAACAGCGAGGAGTTCCGCTGGATCTCCGTGGCAATCGGCCAGGAAGTGCAGCGGCCGGTGGAAGAGGAGCGGATTATCAAGGAAGGTGCCGCGGAAAAGGATGAGACCGCGGTGCCCGCGACCGGGGCGGCGGATGCGGCGAGAGGCTGAGTCGATGACGCGTTTTCAGAAGTTTGCCACGGCGGCGCTGGTGTCGGTGATCGTCCTGATTTTCGTGGGCGCGATCGTGCGGGTGAGCGGCGCGGGCATGGGGTGCCCCGACTGGCCGCGGTGTTGGGGTTGCCTGATCCCGCCGACCAAGGTCGAGCAGGTGGATGTCTCGAAGTTGGATTTCGAGAAGTTCCAGCGTGCGGCCGCCCGCTACGGCCGCGATCCGGAGACGGTGACGCCCGAGCACATCCTGGAGAATTTCAACGCGGTCCACACCTGGACCGAGTTCGTGAACCGGCTGACCTCGCTGCCGGTCGGCTTTTTCTCGGTGGCGACGATGGTTTCCGCCCTGCTCAGCCAGCGACGCCGGCCGTGGGTGCGACCCGCGGCGGTGGTGTCGGTGCTGTTGGTCGGGGTGAACGCCTGGATGGGCAAGGAAGTCGTCTCCAGTGATTTGAAGCCGGGTGTGCTGACCTTGCACATGGCGCTGGCGATGGTGCTGGTGCTGCCGCTCAGCTTCGCTGCGTGGCGCGGTTGCGAGCAGCCGTGGACCATCCGGGGAGATGCGGCGCTCCGCGGCTGGATGCGGAAGCTGACCGGCGCCCTGCTGCTGTTGATTTTCCTGGAAGGAGTTCTGGGAACGCGGATCCGCGAAATGAACACCGAGTTCATGCGCGCCCATCCGGAGGCGGGCCGGGCCGCATGGAAGGGCATGCTCGAGGGATCCTGGGTCTACCTCGTCCACCGGAGCTTTTCCTGGCTGATCCTCGTGGCCGCGGTGGCGGGCTGGTGGCGTGCGCGCACGGCCGGCCGTCCGGGCAAGGTGGCGACCGGGGTGCTGGCGGTGGTGGTGTGCCAGATGGTGCTGGGGCTGATCATGTCGCAGGTCGAGATCCACCCGGTGGTCCAGGTGCTCCATCTCGGGCTCTCGGGCATCCTGCTGGCCTTGGCCACGGTGTGGTTCTGCGCGACCCGGCAGGCCGGCGAATTGCCGGCGGTCCCGGCCGCATCCTAGACCCCGAGGATTTCCGCGGCGGACGAAACCGGCAGGCTGTGGGCTTCGCCGACCGGGGCGCAGGTGAGCTGGCCGGCGGTGCAGTTGACCGCGCCGAGGACTTCCTTGCGGATCCGGCAGGCGCCGGCGACGCCGTGGTCGGCGATCAACGCGATCCAGCGTTGGGTGGTGTTGTTGAGCGCCTGGGTGGCGGTGCGGGCGTAGGCGCCGGGCATGTTGGCCACGCAGTAGTGGATCACGTCCTCCTCGACGTAGGTTGGAGCCTGGTGGGTGGTGGGGCGGGTGGTCTCGGCGCAGCCGCCCTGGTCGACGGCGATGTCGACGAAGACGCTGCCGGGCTGCATCAACCGCAGCATGTCGCGGGTGATGAGCTTCGGAGCCTTGGCGCCCGGGACCAGCACGGCGCCGATGACGAGGTCGACGCGCGGCAGCATCTCCGCAAGGTTCGCCTCGCTGGAATAGACGGTGTGGGTGCCGGTCATGGTGATGTCGAGGAAGCGCATGCGCTCGAAGTCGACTTCCAGGATGGTCACGTCGGCGCCGATGCCGGTCGCGACGCGGGCGGCATTCACGCCCGCGGTGCCGCCGCCGATGACGACGACGCGGCCGGGGGCCACGCCGGGCACGCCGCCGAGCAGGGTGCCGCGGCCGCCGTTGTGCTTGGCGAGGTGATAGGAGCCGACGATCGCCGACATGCGGCCGGCGATCTCACTCATCGGCTCCAGCAGCGGAAGGCGGCGGTTGACCTCGAGGGTCTCGTAGGCGAGCGCCGTGCAGCCGCTGGCGACGAGGGATTCGGTGAGGGTCTTGGCGGCGGCGAGATGAAGGTAGGTGAAAAGGATGTGGTGGGGCTTCAAGCGGGCCACCTCTTCCGGCTGGGGCTCCTTCACCTTCACGATCATTTCCGCGGTGGAGAACACCGCGTCGGCATCGGGCACGATCTCCGCGCCCATCGCGAGGTACTGCTCGTCGGGATAGCTGGAGCCGATGCCGGCACCTGCCTCGACGAGCACGCGGTGGCCGTGTTTCACCAGCTCGCCGACCGTGCCGGGGATCATGGCGATGCGATGCTCCTGTGCTTTGATTTCCTTCGGGATGCCAATGATCATGATTCGGAGCGGACGCTAGGGCGGGAACACGGGCCTGTCTTGACCGAAACGACAACGGTCGGCGGTTGATTCGGACAAGGTGTCAAAGCGAGCTTGATCGGGCCTTGGGATTGGCGGACGAAGGCGGGATGAAAGTGACGATCATCGGGCCTGGAACGGTGGGAATGGTGCTGGCCTACACGCTGATGCTGCGCCGTGTCGCCCGCGAGATCGTGCTGGTTGGGAGGAACCGGACCAAGGCGGAGGGAGAGGCGCTGGACTTGATGCACGCCCAGGCGTTCCTGCAGGTGCCGGTGAAGATCCGGGCCGGTGAGATCGCGGATGCGGCGGGGAGCGAGGTGGTGGTGATGTGCGCCTCGGTGCCGACCCCGGCGGGGATCACCGACCGCAACGTCCTCGCTGCCGGGAATGCCGCGCTGATGAAGGAGATCCTGCCGCAGGTGGCCGCGGTGGCGCCGGATTGCAAGCTGGTGATGGTGAGCAATCCGGTCGACCCGCTGACCTGGCTCGCACTCGGGTTGACCGGTTTCCCGCGCGAGCGCGTGATGGGCACGGGAACGCTGGTGGATTCCATCCGCTTCCGCGAGCTGCTGTCGGAGATGCTGGAAATCCACCCCGATGATCTGCGGGCCTACATCCTCGGGGAACACGGCGAGCACCAGTTCCCGGCGATGAGCGTGGCCCAGGCGGGCGGCGAGAGGATCGACGACACGCCCGAGCGCCGCGCCTTGTGCGAGCGGGCGAAGAACTTCGGCATCGAGGTGTTCCGCAAGAAGGGCAACACCTGTTACGCCATCGGCCTGGCGGCCGCCTACGTGGTCGAGTCGATCCTGATGAACGAACGCCGGACGATGCCGCTGAGTGTCCGCATCGACGGCTATCTCGGTGTCAGCGACGTGTGCCTGAGCTTGCCGGTGGTGGTCGGCAAAAGGGGCGTCGAACGCTACATCCACCCGGAGCTCAATGCCGGCGAGCAGGCCGCATTCAAGAAGGCCGCGGCCGCGGTTCGCAAGGTGATCGATGCCGTGGGCTGATCACTCGGCGATGATCTGGACGTGGACGCGGCTGCTTTGTTCCTTGCCATCGCCGACGCTGCCTTTCCAGGTGGTGATGGACTGGGTGGCCGGGCGTTGGACGCCGAGCGGCGTGGTGTCCGCCTCCGAGATCGAGCACATATATGCGGTGTTGAGGATCCTGATCTTGCTGCCCGAGCTCTTCCCCTCGCTTCCGGAACGGATCGACCAGGTTAACCCCTTGGGGCCTCGGTTGAAATGTGAGCTTTCACCAATCGGATAACTGCGTGAGTTGTCGCCACCGAGGTCGATCGCCGACCCGCCTTGGTCCAAATTCCGGGAATTCCGATGGAACAAGCCGACGTCGCCATCGCGGTGACGCCATTCCACCCGATAGGTTTCGTCGGGGTCTTCCTGAAATGAGGTGCTATCGATTTCAGTCACACGTTTGCCAACCGCACGTTTGCGCTCCAGCATCCGCATGGCGGTCCATTTGGAGGAGCCGCCGTCCAGCGTCGAAAGCACCGCCGATTTCTCGAGGACGATGCGAGAGACCTCGGACGAGCGGTGGCGCGCGGAAAAACTCCATTCCGCGGTGAGCGGGGCTGCGAGATCGATGGACCAATCTTCCAGGGCCAGCGACTTCGATCCTTTGCGGTGCAAGGTGACTCCGATCGTGCGCCGCGAGTCCGTGGCATCCTTGACGTCGACCCGGTAGTAGTAGGTGCGCTGGATCCCGTTACCCTCGTCAACGGCAACCCGCTCGTTGGCATTGCCGTCGTTGAAGTCCTTGGCTTCCAGGCGGGAAACGAGCTTGGCCGTCGTTCCTTTCAGCGGTTGGCCTTCGGGAGAAAGCACCTTTTTCCATGGTTCCGTCGCTCCCGACCGGCCTTCCTTGACCAAGGCGTCGGCGTGTTGGTTTGGAATCTCAAGGACCACCGCTTCGATCTTGATATCCTCCGCGTCGAGGGTTGCGGGAAGGGTGAGGGAGAGGAAGAGGGCAAGATGCTTCATCGTGCATGGCGGGGGGCTTTCTGCCAGACGGTTCAACCGAAAGGCGGTGCCGACCGGATGGCAAGGAATCTCCTCACCAATCCCGGATGTTTGCAGGCTGGTGTTCCGGATCCGGGCATGGAGCCGCGAGGACCCCGGGTTCCGGCACCACCGGTGACAAGGGGTAACTGCCGTGGACGGGACAAACCGGCATCTCTTCGATGAAGCGTCCGGGGCCGACCAGTTCCGACCAATCGAGGGGATCGCCCGGTTCGAGATGGTGCAGCGACTGTTGGTTGCGGACCACCTGCTGGAGGTTCCGCTGGTTCAGGATGCAGAACGCCGGCCGGCTGTCGGGGTGACGGTGGGGGATGCCGACGAAGAACCAAAGGAAGAGACCCGCTCCGAACAGGGCGGCCATGATGAACCAAAAGGCGATCCGGACCGGGGTGAAGTAACCGCCTTCCGGATCGCCCATGGATCGGTGGAATTGGAGCTGTCAGCGGGCCTCACGCCACCACGAACCCGGCGGCTTGTTCCGGGGTCAGTTCGATGAACTGCCACGGCAGGCCGTGCTCGTTGAGGTCGGCCATGAATGCGTCCGGGTCGTGCTGTTCCATGTTCCAGACCCCCGGCTTCTTCCAGTCGCCGGCGAGCATCTGCTTGGCGCCGATCATGGCGGGGACCCCGGTGGTGTAGGAGATCGCCTGGCTGCCGACTTCCTCGAAGCACTTCTCGTGGTCGCAGATGTTGTAGACGTAGATCGCCTTCGGCTGGCCGTCCTTGATACCGGTGATGACGTTGCCGATGCAGGTCTTGCCCTTGGTCGACTTGCCGAGGTCGCCGGGGTCGGGGAGGACGGCCTTGAGGAACTGGAGGGGAATGATTTCCACGCCCTGGTAGACGACCGGGTCGATGCGGGTCATGCCGACGTTCTGCAGCACCTCGAGGTGCTTGAGGTAGTTCGGCGAGAAGCTCATCCAGAATTGCGCGCGCTTGATCGTCGGGATGTGCTTCACCAGCGACTCGAGCTCCTCGTGATACATCCGGTAGATCTCGTAGGTGCCGACGCCCTGCGGGCAGGTGAAACCCTGGTGCTTCGACATCGGCGGGGTGGCGACGAAGGCACCGTCCTCCCAGTGGCGGCACTCGGCGGTGACCTCGCGGATGTTGATTTCCGGGTTGAAGTTGGTGGCGAAGGATTTGCCGTGGTCGCCGCCGTTGACGTCGATGATGTCAAGGGTGTGGATCTCGTCGAAGTGGTGCTTGAGCGCCCAGGCGGTGAAAATGTTGGTCACGCCGGGGTCGAAGCCGGAGCCGAGCAGGGCCGAGAGGCCGGCTTTCTCGAACTTCTCCTGGTAGGCCCACTGCCAGGAATACTCGAACTTGGCGACGTCCTTCGGTTCGTAGTTGGCGGTGTCCATGTAGTCGACACCGGCGTCGAGGCAGGCGTCCATGATGGCGAGGTCCTGGTAGGGCAGGGCGACGTTGATGACCAGCGTGGCGCCGGTCTTGCGGATCAGCGCGGCGGTCTGTTGCGGGTCGTCGGCGTCGACCTGCGCGGTGGTGATGTCGCGGCCGGTGCGCTTCTTGACCTCCGCGGCGATGGCGTCGCACTTGGAAAGGGTGCGGGAAGCGAGGGTGATTTCGCCGAAGACCTCGGGGACCATGGCGCATTTGTGGGCGACGACGCTGCCGACTCCGCCGGCTCCGATGAGAAGGACCTTGTTCATGGGGATGGTTGCGGAAGGGGTGGGGGAAACCGCCCCGCGGCGCAAGGAAGAAGGCGTCCGGGAATGTGCCAGATTTTCCCGACAACTTTTGTGTCGCGTGGTGTTTTCTCACGCGTAAGCCTTTTCCCAGTAACCGAAGTGATCCACTCATGAAACAGAAGAATACCATCCGTCAACGCGTCGCAGCGGGCTTCACCCTGCTCGAAATGGTCATCGTCCTCGGCATCATCGCGGTCTTGCTGGGCGGTTCGATCGCCCTGATCGGCGGCGTCGGCGAAGGTGCCAAGCTGCAGCGGGTGCGGGCGGACTTCCAGTCGCTCAGCTCTGCCCTCAAGACCTACAAGATCAACGCCGGCAACTACCCGACCACCCAGCAGGGCCTGAAGGCCCTGGTCGAAAAACCGACCAGCACGCCGAAGCCTCGCGACTGGGTCAAGATCGCCAAGTCCGTGCCAACCGATCCGTGGAACAACGAATACGGCTACAAGTTCCCGGGCAGCAAGGATCCGACCGAGTTCGAGATCTTCAGCAAGGGCCCCGACGGCATCCAAGGAAACGAAGATGACAAGAGCAGCCAGGACGAAGAGTAAAGCCGGCGCGTCCGGCTTCTCTCTCTTGGAGATTGTCGTCGTGCTGATCCTGATCGCCGTGCTCGCGGGCGGGGCGATCGGGATGATGGTCATGTCCGACGACGACCGGGCGCTGAAGCGGTGTTCGGTGGAGGTCGAGGCGCTGGCCAAGCGCGCCCGCACCATCGCCAGCCTGCAGCAGCGTCCCTATGCCCTCGAATTCTACGAAAACCGCGTGAGCCTGATGCCGCTGGCCGAAGCCCAGGTGGACCCGCAACAGCGCGAGATGGCGGCGCTCATGGAGGAGAATGCCGGTGAGGAAAAGCCGGAGGGGCGTTTCGACAGCGTCCGGGCCGGCTGGGAACTCGACAGCGACATGCAGATTTTCATCCGCCGCTGGGCCAGCGACAACTGGATCCCGGCGGACTCCAAGAACCGCGAGGTGTGGCGCTTCGATCCCGAAGGCTTCTGCGAGCCGGTCGGCGTCCGCATCGTGCGCGGCGACAGTTGGCTTGAGGCCCAGTTCAACCCCCTGACCGGATCGATCCGCTCCACGGAGAAGGAGGTCTATTGATTTCACCATGAGAACCGCACCCCGCACCGGCCGCACACAGCGGCGGACCCGCAAGGGCTTCCTGCTTCTGGAAGTCCTGCTGGCGCTCGGGGTGTTCGGGATCGCCGCCACGGGATTCGCCGTCGCCTTGCACCGGACCGCCGACCTCGCGGACCTGGCGCAGCACCGGATGAAGATGGGCCGGCTCCTGGAGAGCGCCTTGGCGGAGGCGATGTCGTTCCCGGTGCTGGAGGAAGGATCGACCTCGGTGGCGGTGGACGAAATGTCGGAGGAGGGTCTTGAAATCGAGACCACCATCGAGCTGCTGCCGGAGATGGAGAACGAGGACGGCCAGCTTTTGCAGGAAATGTACCGGATCCAGGTGGTCGCGCGCTGGTTCGAGAACGGTGTCTCCCAGGAGGAGATGGCCGAGACCTGGCGCTACTCCCGGCTCTACCAGCCATGAAGATTTCACGTCCAGATGCGCCCCGTGGCGGCGGCTTCACCTTGCTCGAGCTGGTGCTGGCGATGCTGGTGCTGGCCCTGCTGGTGGGCATGATCTTCGGCTCCGCCACGGCGAACCTGGAACTCAGCAATGCGGTGGTGCGCCGCCAGAACGAGGAGAGCGAAAAGAACGCCTTCTTCGAGCTGTTGCAGCAGCGGCTCGGCTCGCTGCCGGGAAATGCCCGGATGGAGTTGGTTTCGAGCGATACCGGGACGCATTACCTTTCCGATCTCACTTTGCAGAATGTGCCGCTCTCCTTCACTTGGGGCGGCGCCGAGCAGGTGGCGAAGGCGATCCAGTTGTCGACCGTCAAGCGGCGCGACAACTACCTCGACATCGTCATGCGCTACTACGAGGACGAGATCCTCGAGGACAGCGACAATCTGGACACCACCGGTGAGAACGAGCCCTTCGCGGAAGTGGTGCTGCTGGAAGACGTGCGGACCTTCGAATGGCGGGTGCTCGATGGCCGGACGATGGAATGGCAGTACGATTGGGACCTGGTCGGCCGCTTGCCCTTGCAGATGGAGCTGACCATCGCCTTCGGCAGCGACGGTGAGTTCATCCGGCAGATTTTCTGGATCATCCCGAAGCAGGACCCGGAAGTGATGATGCGCCAGCTCCAGCAGCAGGGCGGGGCAGGTGGTGGTCAAGCACTCCAGCCGGGCGGTGGCGATCTCAATGTCAACCTGCCGGATGGCGGGGGGCCCGGGGAACGGGGCGGACCGGGCGGCCGCGGTGGCCAGGGAAACCGCGGGGGCAATCCCGACGGCACCCGCGGCAACCGGGGCGGACAACCCAATCTCCCGGGACGAGGCCGATAACATGAAACTTTCGATTCATCCCCGACCCTCCAATGGCTCCGCCCTCGTGGCGGTGCTGTGGTTGATCGCGATCCTGGCCCTGGCGTCGATCGCGGCGATCCGGGTGGTGTCCTTCGATGTCGATCTCGCGACATCGCAGGTTCACGGCTTCCGCGCCCGGCAACTGGCGGAGATGGGCATCGCCGTGGCGGCGAATCCGGTGGTCAAGCGAACCGACCCGATCCTCCGCCAATTCTCCGAGGAAAGCGGCGAGGGTTTCGAGGCCCACATCATCTCCGAGGGGGAGAAATTCAACATCAACGCCATCGTCATGACCCAGGACGAGCAGTTGATGAAGTCGATGTTCATCGACTGGGGCATGACGCTGGAAGAAGCGCAGGCCCTCGGCGATGCCTTGATCGACTGGGTCGATGAGAACGACGAGAAGGGACTCAACGGCGCTGAATCCGAGTGGTATGAGGAGCAGGGCTGCTTGAATCAACCGTTCAACCGGCCGTTTTACAGCCTGGACGAGATGCGGCTGGTGCGGGGGATGGACTACGTCGAGTTCCTCAAGCCGGATTGGCGGAATTGGTTCACCATCTGGAGTTCCGGCAAGTTGGATTTGAACGAGGCGCCCGCGGAACTGATCGCCGTGGCGGCGGAGGTTGACGTGGCGATGGCCGAGATCATCCCCGAGACCGTGCGCGGTGGCGACGGGATTCGCGACACCGAAGACGACTCGCCTTTTCAATCGGTGGAGCAAGCGCTTGCACTCCTCGGCGTGGACTCCACGCTGCGCCCCGAAGTTTCCGCCCGCATGACCGTGAATGATTCAACCACCCGCCTCGAGAGCATCGGCAGCGTCGCCGGTGCCAGGCGGAAAATCACGGTCATCGTGCGCAACCGTACGGGACGTCCGGCGGTTTTGGAACGAACCGAGGAGGTGATGCCTTGAGCAAACAACAAGAAACGTCGCTGCTGGTCCCGGGTGTCCGGGGCTGGGAAATCTGGAAGCAGTCGTCCACCGGGGGATTCGTCCTGCAGTCGGCGGACGGGATCGAGCATGCCTCCGACCTGGGCAGCCTGCCCGGTGGTAACCTGGCGATGCTGTTCCCGGTGCGGGGCATGCATGCGCTTCCCTTCAAGGCGTCCAGCACGGATGAAAGCCTGTTCGAGGACCTGGCGGCGATGCATGCCGAGCGCCTCGGGGTGCGGGCCGATCCGATGGCGGGGCAGCTCACCGATACCTTCCTGGTGAGCAAGGAGGAGGAGAGCGCGACCTTGCTCTGCACCGTGCTGAAGTCGCCGGGAGACGGCGATTTGCCGCCGCGCAGTCCGAACGAGTTCGACATTTCGCCCCGGGCCTACCCGGTCAACGGCGAGGCGATCGCCCTGTGGGTGGAGTTCGGGCGCTGGGTGTTCGCGTTTTTCCGGAACGGCAAGTTGCTCTATTCGCAGGCGACTTCCAGCAGCGGCGCGGAGCCCGATGCCGCCTGCTTGCGGGAGATCCAGCTCGCGCTCGGACAAATGTCGATCCAGGGCCTGGCGCTCAAGCCGGAGGCCATCCACGTCTGGTCGCCGGACGGCGATGCCGGGAGCGCTGGCAGCCTCGCCAGCGGGCTGGGGATGGCGGCGAAGGTTTCGCCGCGTCCGGATCCGGTGCTGCCGCAGCCCCGCAGCAAACTGCTGCCGGCCGACGTCCGCGCCGCCCGTCGGGCCCAGCGCACCAAGCAGCAGCGGATGGCCGCGATCGCCGCCGTGGTGCTGGCCTACCTCGGCGTCGGTGCTTGGTTCGGCTACGGCCTCTGGAAGGACAACGCGCGGATCAAAAAGCTGTACGCCATCGCCGAGCAGACCGCCCCGCAAGCCGAGCAGGAGGCCTACCAGTTGCACAAGGCGCGCTGGCAGGAGCTGGATCTGGTGGTCAATATCGACAATTCTCCGGTCGAGATTCTCAGTCGGGTGGCCCGGGCGATTCCCCGCAACAGCGGGCTGCGCCTGAAAACGGCGGAAATCAACCCCGGCCAGATCAAGCTCGTCGGCGAGGCACCCCAAGCCGCGCCGATCAGCCAGTTCGACCTGAATCTGACCAAAGCGTCCTACGGGCTTGCGAACTACCAGTGGGAAAACCCGCCGCCGAGCAACAGCAACAAGGGCTGGAACTTCAACTTCACGGGGATCATCCCCCAGGAAGTCACCGAATGAATTACCGACAAATCCCCGGACCGGTGGCATTTCCTCCCCGACTTCACGATTCATGAGCGACCGCGAAAAGAAACTCGTCTTCCTCTTTGGCCTCGCGGCGTTCGTACTGCTCAACGTGTTCGCCTTCACGTGGTTCAAGAACAAGAAGGCCGACATGGCGATCCGGCTGGGCAAGGCCCAGGACCGGGTCATCGCGGCCAACGAGACCGCCGACATGTACGACACGGTCATCGACGAGATGGACTGGATGGTCGACCACATGCCGGAGCCGAAGGCCGGGCAGATCGTGGCCACGGCCCTGGAGCAGTATGCCTCGAACCAGGCCCAGACCCACCAGCTGACGATCAAGCGCCGCGCGATTCTCCCCAACGAGGAAACCGGCGCCTACTTTCACCAGGCGAAGGTGGAGTTCAACGTCACCGGCCGGGAGGACTCGCTCTACCGCTGGCTCGATCGCCTGCAGATGCCTGACCAGCTGCGGGCCGTGACTTTCATGCGCCTGTCGCCCGACAAGGACGACACCCTGATCGACTGCACGGTGCACGCCGCGCAATGGTATGTGCCCCCGTCGGACGATGCCGGGGCCGACGTCGAACCTGAAACCGAAGAGGTGCCGGAAGCCGGGGCGGCACCGGTGCCTGAAACGCCGCCCGCATTGCCGCCGGGCTTGCCCAAACCTCCCGGAACCGAGTGATCCCATGAAAACTCCTCTTCTTGCATTCAGCTCTTTCGTTCTCGCCGCGGGTATGGCCTGCGCCTCCCCGCCGGCGAAGAAGAACGTCAACAGCTACAATAGCCTGTGGACGAACTCCCCGTTCACCTCGAAGCCGCCGCCGCCGGGGCCCACCGAAGCCGCCGACCCGATCGGCGACTGGGTGCTCGGTGGAGTCTCCGAAATCGATGGCGGCTACATGGTAACCATCATCAACAAGAAGAACGCCGGAGAAAGCCAGGTGATCTATCCTCATGGCATCCGCAAGTCGGCGGGGGATGAGATGGAGTGGATCGAGCCGGGAACTGCAGGCGCCTTCGCGGTCGACCGCGTGCAGTACGGCACCGACAGCTGGAAGGACACCGCGGTGTTCCTCAGCTCCGGTGGCAAGGTGGTCGGCTCGGTGAAGTTCGACGACAAGCTTCTGACTCCCACGGCCGCCGCGCCTCCGCCGCAGCCGAAGCCGGGCCAGCCCGCCGCCAAGCCGGGGACGAATCCTCCCACCCCTCCGGGGGTCCGCCAACCGCGCCAGCGGGTGCTGCCTCCCACTCCGAATAACAATACCCAGACCCAGCGCACCTCCCGGACCCGCTGAACCCGTCCTGCTTTTCCCATGTTGCTGAAACCGCATCTCTACATCGCCGGCTTGATGGTCGCCGGCACCGCGTACGCCCAGGATCCCGCGGAGCGACCCGCAGGGGCACCGGTGCCTCCGGGCGCCGTCCCGCCGGTGGCGGCCGCGAACAACAATCCCGCGCTCGCGCAGACCGTGAAAAAAGACGGGTTCCTGGAGCCCAAGATCAACGGCGAGCGCCTGGCCGAACTCTACACCCAGCTCACCGGTCGCCGCGTCACCGTGAGCAACGCCGCGATCGCCGCCGAGTTCCGCTTCGTGCAGCAAGGACCGATCACCTACGGGGAAGCCGCGCAGCTGCTCAAGACCGCCGCGGTGATGGAAGGTTTCGTCTTCATCCCGTCCGGGGAAAATCATGACAAGCTGGTCTATTCGCAGAGCGTCGCCGCACCGCCGGACGAAAACCTGCCGACCATCACCGATCCTGCGGACCTTCCGGAGGACGAACAGGTCGTCACCTACGTGATGAACCTCAAGTTCATCAAGCCGGACGAAGTGGTGCGCACCTTCACCTCCGTGGTGAAGCAGTTCGGCAACTACGGCTCGATCGCGGCCGTTCCCAATGCCTCCGCCGTCATCATCACCGAGAACACCTCGTTGATCCGCCGCTTGATCGAGTTGCAGCAGACGATCGACGTCCCGACCAGCAACCTGGAAACCCGCTTCATCAAGGTCCAGTATGCGGACGTCCAGGAGCTCTCGGAAACGCTCAACGAAATTCTCAACACCCAGCAGTCGCAGCAAACGACCGCCGCGACCCGTCGGGTGGGGAATGCCGCACCGGCTCCTGCCGCGAATTTGCCTGCGGGAATCACTCCGCCGGGTGGGGCGGATGGCGGTGGCGGTGCCGGTGAGGACGTGCCGATCCAGATCGTCCCGGCGACCCGGACCAACGAGATCTTCGCGATGGGCCGTCCGGTGGACGTGGTCTTTGTCGAAAGCCTCGTCCGGGGTTTCGACTCGCCCAGCGACACCCGCAATTTCCTGCGCCGCAAGCTGAAGTTCCTGGCGGTTGCCGACTTCCTGCCGATCGCCGAGCAAGCGCTGGAGCGTGCCTACGGTGCCTCGAGCACGGGCGGCTCCGCCGGCGGTGGCTCGACCGGTGCCGGCGGCCGCTCGACCGGTGCCAACTTCGGCGGCGGTTCCCGGACCAGCGGGAACTCCCGCAGCACGTCCAGCTCGTCCAACAACAGCTCCTTCGGCAGCAACAATTCGTTTGGCGGTGGCGGGTCGACCGGCGGTCTTTCCGGCGGCTCCTCGCTGGGTGACCCGAATGTCAGCACCGCTCCCGAGGCGATGCTGGTCGGCCGCACCTTGCTGGTGGCCGACAACATCACCAACTCGATCGTCATCCAGGGCCCGCCGGCGGGGCTTGAAATCATCACCCAGTTGCTCGACGAGATCGACGTCAAGGCGGACCAGGTCATGATCTCCTGTGTCTTCGGCCAGCTCTCGCTGGGCAACGACTTCAACTTCGGCATCGACTACCTGCGGACGGTCGAGAATCGCGGCGACAACGCAATCGGCGGTCGCGGCGGTTCCGGGACTTCCGGGGCGCTCCTGCCGCTCGACGGTGCCGCCTTCGATCCGGGTGATCTCGCCGCCAGCGCCGGTCTCGGCGTCTATGGCAAGATCGGTCCCTACCTCAATGTCTACCTGAAGGCCTTGCAGTCGACCGACCGCTTCAACGTGATCTCCCGGCCCACGGTCTTCATGGCGAACAACCAGAAGGGCACCATTTCGAGCGGTCAGGAGATCGCCGTCCCGACCAACAGCTTCAACAGCGGCACCACCGGCCAGAGCACCAACATCGAGTATCGCCCGGTCGTGCTGGCCCTCGAGGTCATCCCGCTGGTGAACTCCGAGGACGAGGTGACGCTGCAGATTTATCTCAAGAACGACGAGGTGCTCGGCGTCCAGGTCATCGAAAGCATCGGCGAGGTGCCGACCATCGCCACCCGTGAACTGGTCACCACGGTGACGGTGCCGAACAACGAGACGATTGTTCTCGGCGGTCTCATCACGACCCGCGATCGCAAGACCAAGTCGGGCATCCCGATCCTCAGCCAGATCCCGTACATCGGCGGCTTGTTCGGCAGCACCACGACCGGCAAGGACCGGGAAGAACTGCTGATCTTCATCCAGCCGAAGATCATCAAGGACAGCTCCAGCCTCTACGAAGGTCAGGTGGAAACCGACAGCCGCTACGAGATCGACGACCTGAACCGCGGCTTCATCGACGGTCCCGCCGTGATCCCCACCGCCCAGGAGCCGGTGTCCGCCGGGAAGGGCGTCGAGGTGATGCCGGCGGAACCCGAGAAGAAGGGTGGACCGAGACGGGCCAGCAGCCGTCCACGCAGCTTCATCAATCGCCGGTGATTCTCCACGAAAGGCGGCCTCCGGGCCGCCTTTTTTGTGCCGTGGCGGGGCGAAATCGCGGGTGACGGATTCAAACTCGACACCGGGACTTGCCAAGCGCGACCCGCCGAACCACCTTTCCAGCCCGGCCGCGCAAATGGCGTGCTGTCGCTAAAAACCAATCATCTTCCGTCCATGCCCGAAATCAACGAATCGGAACTCGCTCCGAACGTGAAGGCCCTGTGGCTCAAGGCCCTCAGCGCTGTCCAGACGAACAATCACGGATACGCCGTGAAGCTGATCCAGAGCGTCCTGAAGGATGCCCCGACTTTCCTCGAAGGCCGCCAGGTGCTGCGCAAATGCGAGATCATCGTGACCGGTGGTCCCAAGAAGAAAGCCACGATTTTCGGCATGAAAGCGGGCGGTGGCCTCGGCCTGATGAAGGTCGCGAGCCAGGTGAAGAAGGACCCTGCCTCGGCGCTGCCGATGATCGAGGACGAGCTGGAGAAGGATCCCTTCAACCCCGAAGCCAACGACCTGCTGTTCGATGCTTTTGTCGCCATGGGCTTGCCCGACAGCGCCGCGTTCGCGCTGGAAACCATCCGCAAGGGCCATCCGGAAGAAGCCAAGTTCCTGCACAAGCTTGCCGAGTACTACCAGGCCCAGGAAGACCCGGCCAAGGCGGCCGATGTCTATCGCGACATCATCAAGCACCACCCGGCGGACTCGGTGGCCATCAAGGGGGAAAAGGACTGCACCGCGCGCGCTTCCATGAAGAAGGGCGGCTGGAGCGAGCAGGCGGAAATGAAGAGCCTCCTGCGCAACCAGGGCGAAGCCGCGGAGCTGGACGCCCAGAGCAAGTCCGGCCTGACCCGCGACCAGCTGGAGGACCGTCGCGACCGCCTCATCGCCAAGTACAACGAGGACGCGAACCAACTGGGCGTCGTCAAGGACCTCGCCGCGATTTTCGAGCAGCTTGAGGATTGGGGCAATGCCCACACGTTCTACGGCTGGGGCTTCACCCTGAGCAACGGCGACGTCGCGCTCCAGACCAAGGCCAGCCTGATGAAGGAGAAGGCCGATGAAGAGGCCCACAAGGAACTCGAGGCCCGCGCGGCCGCCAACCCCGACGACCCCGAGGTGCAGGCGATGCTCGCGGAGCGCAAGGCGGCACGGATCGCCGAAGCCGTCGAGGAGGCCAAGCGCCGCGTCGATGTCAACCCAACCGATCCGGTTTCCCGCTACGAGCTCGGCCAGGCGCTGTTCAATGCCGGCGACTTCAGCGGTGCCATCCCGCATCTCCAGCAGGCCAAGCGCAACCCGCACATCCAGTCCAAGGTGCTCCTCTTGCTCGGCCGTACTTTCAAGGCCAAGGGCATGCTCGACATGGCGGCCAAGCAGCTGGCCGACGCCCTCGCCGACCTGATGACGATGGACGCCACCAAGAAGGAGATCCTTTACGAGAAGGGACTCATCCACGCCGACATGGACGATCCGTCCGGCGCGCTGGATGCCTTCAAGCAAATCTACGAAGTCGACTACGGCTACCGCGATGTTGCCGAGCGCGTCGAGTCGTCGTACGGCGGTTGATCCCGACCTTTCCATGAAGGGCGCGGAGGGGGTTCCCTCCGCGCCCTTTTGTTTTTCTACTCCGGGGTAAATTCGTCTTATTCGGCCGTGTAGCGGAACGGATCGGAGAATTTCGGGTCCGTGGTCACGCTCGTCTCGGTCAGGGTTCGCAGGAAGGCGACGAGGGCCGCCTTCTCGGTATTGGTGAGATTGAGCCGGCGCGGTGGCGGCGGGGGCGATCCCGGAGGGCCGGGGGGAAGGCGCAGCTGGGGCGAGAGGTTCGGGTGGTTGACCACGCCGGAGTTGTAGAACTCGACCACCTCCTCGAGCGTGGCGAAGCGACCGTCATGCATGTAGGGCGCGGTCAGGTCGATGTTGCGCAGCGAGGGCACCTTGAAGAATCCCTCGTCGGCCGGTTGGCCGGTGACCTCGCCCACCCCCTTGTCGATGTAGGGGTTCTCGAGCCCGTTGTTGAAGATGAGATTACCCGGCACGAAGTTGTCGCTGCCGTGGCAGGCCGAGCAGCCGCCGCGGGGGCCCTGGAAGATCGTGCGGCCCTGGTTCTCCCGGGCGGTGAAGTTGGTGAAGCCGATGGGGACCCCCTGGTCGTACTTCGAATTGCCGGAAACGATCGAGCGGACGAACTGGGCCAGCGCCCGGGCGATCCGGTTGCTGGTGATGTTGTCGTTGCCGAAGGCCGCGGTGAACAACTCGCCGTAGAACGGTTCCTCGTCGAGCCGGCTGACCAGAAGCTCCAGCGACATGCCCATTTCCAGCTCGTTCTGGATCGGTTGCAGCACCTGTTCCTCGAGGGTGGCGGCGCGCTCATCCCAGAAGAAACTCTGACGCAGGTAGTACTTCGCGCTGGTGAGCCCCATCGAGTTCCGGCCGGTGAGCCGGCCATCGAAGCCGACGCTGAATTGCCTCGGGTCCGAGAACCCGTGCTCGGCCTGGTGGCACGATGCGCACGACACCGTCTGGTTCGCGGACAGGCGCTTGTCATGGAAAAGCACGCGGCCGAGGGCGGCGCCGGCGTCGGTGGTGGGATTGCCGGCCGGGGTGTTGTCCTGGCCGTTGATCTGCGGCGTCAGCAGGTGCGCGGGCAAAACGGGTGCGGCGTAGTTGTACGGCGAAGCTGGTTGCAGCAGGGCGTCGGCGGCGTTCGATGACACGGGGCCGGCGAGATCGGAGTTGAGCCGGAAGAACCTCGACGGTCCGTCCGCATCGACCGGAATGCTGAGCTTCCCGTTGAACACCCGGTAGGTGGCTCCCTGGGACCAGTCACCGTGGGTGCTGGAGCTCTGGAGCATCCACGAGTGGTTTCCCGGATCCTCGACATCGATCATCAGTCCCGATTCGGCGGGCCGGATCCGGAGCGAGGCGGAATCCGCGGCGACCTGCAGCGGCGTCTGGGCAGCGGCAGGCAGCGCGGTGATTGCGAAAAAGAGGAGATTTTTCACGGTGGAATTCAAGGCGCTCCGATCGCAAAGACGCCAGCAACTTTACCTTCCCTTCACAGTCCGGCGCGGACATTTACCCGCCGTTCACGAAGCGGACCCGCGGTCGTGCCATCCAAGCGGTTCGGCGTCCGTCCGGCAGCTACACAGGCGGGCGGATTTTCGAGGCGACGGATTGCGCCGCGCCTGTTCGGATCGACCTGCATGAAAGATGAACTGCTGCGGAAACTCGAGGCCCTCGAGATCGACAAGGTGGATGCAAGCTTGCCCTTCAGTGCCCGGCTCGCGCGGGAGAACTCCTGGGATCGCGGGTTCGCCCGGAGGGTGGTGGACGAGTATAAGCGCTTCATTTGGCTCGCGATGCGGGCGGGGCACCCGGTGACGCCTTCGGAGGAGGTCGACGAGGCCTGGCACCTGCACCTGTGCTACACGCGATCCTACTGGGACGAGATGTGCGGCGGGATCCTCGGCCGGCCGCTGCATCATGGCCCGACGGAAGGGGGCCGGGTGGAGGCTGAGAAGTTCAGCGCTTGGTACGGGCGGACCTTGGAAAGTTATCGCAAGCATTTCGGCGAGGAACCGCCTGCCGATATCTGGCCGCCCGCGGAGATCCGGTTCCGGCCTTCGTCGATCCGCAAGGTCGACGCCAACGGCTATTGGATGATCCCCAGGCGGGTGACGGGGCGGCTGGTTGCCGGAGCTCTGGTCACCGCGGTTCCGCTGGCGCTCGCGGGCTGCACGAACCTCGTCGGCGCAGTGGGGGCGGACGGGTTGTTTTGCTTCTTCGGCCTCTTCATCTTCCTGATCGTGATGGTGTCCATCGCGAGAAAGGGGGGCGGCAAGGGCGGGAGCGGCTGTGGGAGCAGCGGTTGCGGCTCGATCTTCGGTGGTTCCGACGACAGCGGTTGTGGTTCATCGGGCTGCGGTTCCTCCGGCTGTGGCAGCGGCTGCGGCGGGTGCGGTGGCGGCGATTGAGCTCACTCGCTGCGATCGAACTCGACCGCCGGTTCGTTGAGGGCGGTGAGGAAGAACTCGCAGAGGTCGGCGTAGAGCTGGTGCGATCCCATCGACAGGACGCGATTGTGATCCGCGCCCTCGACGACGCGGAATTGCTTCCGCTTGGCGGGAACGGCGTCGAAGATCGCCCGGCCCTGGTCGATGCCGATGTAGGGATCCTTGTCCCCGTGGGCGATGAAGACCGGCATCCGGAGCTGGGTGGCCGCTTCGACCGGCCGGACGTCGCCGGGCCAGAAGCCTGCCCGCAGGTTCGTGCCACAACTGACGCAAAAGGCCGCGAGCGAGCAGCAGAAGTGGAAGTCTTCCGGAAAGATCTCTTCGGCGGACCGCAGCAAGGGCCGGTCGAGGGAGCTGAAGGTGGAGACGCTGGCGACTGCCTGCCATTTCCCGGGGGATCGCGCCGCGGTCTGGAGGGCGATGGCACCGCCTTGCGAGACCCCGAACAGGCAAGCGGGGGCGGGAGCGAACTGGAATCGCTTGGCGGTCTCGTCGAACACGGCCTCGACCTGGGCGGCTTCGTGCAATCCGAAGCTACCGGTGCCGGCCGGATGGTCGCCCTGCCCGGGGAGGTCCATCAGCAGGCAGCGGAACCCGGCGGCGCAAAACCGCTCGCAGATCGGCAGGTGGTCTTCCTTGCGGCCGTTGTGGCCGTAGAGGAGCACGATGGTTCCAAGCTGCGATCCCCAGGACGGAACGACCGCTTGGCGGCGTTCCAGTTCGGCCCGGGCGATGCGGGACTTCTTTGCGGCCCCGGGATGGGGGGATGCCGTCACCATCAGGCAGGGCGTGCCATCGCCGGCGGTGAAGGGGTCGATCTTCAGCCCGAATTTGGCGGGTGTGCCGAGGATTTCGAGATGATAATCCTGCAGCGCCCTCCGCTGCGGGGACACCATGTGACCGGAGCCCCACCACCCGATGAAGATGAGGAACGCGAGCACCAGCAGCGCGAAGGCGATCAACAGTCGGAGAACCAGCAGGCGGGCGCGCTTCATCGGATGTCCCGATACGCCAGCAAGCGGCACGATTTCGCAAGATCGCATTTGCCAGTCCGCCCGGGTAGGTTTAGGCAGGTCCCATGACTCTGCTTGAAGAAAAGTCGGCGGTCCTCACCAAGACCCGCGAATTGTGTGCTGCCATCGCCGCCGATGAACGCTTTGCCAAGCTCCAGAAGGACGTCGAGCGCTTCCTCGAAGACGACACCGCGCGCCTGATGTACCAGACGGTCCATCAGCGCGGCGAGGAACTTCACCAGAAGCAACACGCGGGTGTGCAGCTCGCCCCGTCGGAAATCCGCGAGTTCGAATCGGCGCGCGACGAGTTGATGAACAACGAGGTCGCCAGCGGATTCCTCGATGCCCAGGGCGAGCTTGAGGCCTTGCAGAAGACCATCGGCAAATACGTGAACCTGACCCTGGAACTCGGCCGGGTTCCGACCGATGAAGACCTTGCCGAAGCGCAGGGTGGCGGCTGCTGCGGTGGCGGTGGTTGCGGCTGCTGATCCGGCAACCGCGGGATGGATCTCCAAACGAAGCGGGGCGCCGAAGCGCCCCGTTTTTTATTGTTGGTTGAAGCGCCGGACGACCCGTTCCGGGAGCACCTGGGCGTTCGAGTTCATCCACTGCCGGGCGGCCGCTTCATCGCGCCGCATCCAGCCGCCGAGGTAGCGCCAGTAGTAGCCCTCCTGGGCGCGGGCGTCGGTGATGTTGGAGACGAATTCGAGCGAGGTTTCGGGGGAGTTGCGGAACGACTCCTCAACCAGGATGCGGCGGGCACCGTCGAGATCGGGATTGTCGCCGAGTCCGGCCAGCCATTGGGCCGCGGCGGCGGGGTCCTGGCGGGCGTAGTGGCGGGCAACCCCTTCGGCCGCCTCGGACTTGGTGTTTTCCGGCAAGCCCTCGACCCAGGTCCGGGCGGCATCGAGATCGGTCCGTGCCCAGCGGTCGGCGACGGTCTCGGAGACATCGCGGCGGGTATCGGTGTCGGCGATGGCGGCATTCCAGCTGCCGGCTTGCTCGGGATCGAGATTGGCCATGTCGCGGGCCATTTCGCGCGAGGCCCGGTTGCGGACTTCGTCGTCGGAGACGCCTGAAATCCACGAGGCTGCGTAGTCGAAGCCATACTGCATCACGTAGGGGCGCACGGCATTGATCGCTTGGTCGCGGGTGCGGCCTTCCAGCTGGGCGAGGAAATCGCGGGCCAGCTCCGGATTGGTGGCAGCGATGCCACGGGTGGCGCCGAGCAGCCAGTTGTTCACGTTGCCTTCATCCGCGGCCGACGACGCCCAGGCAAAGGCGGCTTGAGGATCGTTGGCGGCCCAGGTGGCGACCGCGGTCTCGCGCTCCCAGTCGTTGGCCTCGTTTTCCTGGAGGAAGGTCAGCGCGCTCAGCGGGTCGCGCTCGGCCCAGGCTTGCAGGATCAGTGATCGTTCCGAACCGCGCAGCTCGGCGGACGGGGAATTGCGCAGCTCATCGTAGACGTTGGCGAACTGGTCGGCCGGCAGCCGGTCGAGGAAGGCAAGCAAGCGCTGGGTGCGGTCAAGCCGGCTGGAAAGTCCGAGGATGGAGCTGAGATCGGTATCGGCGGGCGTGGACGCCTCGCGGTCCTGGCCGCTGCGCTTGCGGTTCACGCGTTCGGCCAGGCTCATGCCGCGTTCGGTGGCCCGGGCGCTGGCCCGGGCGGCGGCGACATCGGCTTCCGTGACCGCCTCGCTGCTGTCCTGGGAACTGATCCGGCCGATCATGACGCCTGCACCCAATGCCAGGACGATTCCGCCGGCACTCAAGATCATCTGCGACTTCTTGGAACTCATGAGGAGCATATGTAACCCTTCCGAACCCCCGATGTTTCGGAAAACGTTGGTTTTTCAGGAGATTGTGCGCCGATGTGTCACCTCCAGGCCGCCGTTCCGGCGGTGGGCGAGGACGAATTCCTCGCGTGTCACCAGCTTCTTGTCGGCGGATCCATACTCGACCCTCACGGTGACGACCCCGGCCTCGTTCCTGATCTCCGCGAGGCGGAAAACCGGTTCGTTGCGAAGCCGCAGGAAGCAGAACAGCGGGACGTCCGGGTGCAGGGCGTTCCACAGCCATTGGGCCGGCAGGAAATCGGGCACCTCGGAGAGCGCCGCGAAAATGGCCCGGACCCGCTTTTCCCCGTGCCGCGCGGAAAGGCGGGACGCGACCTTGCGGGCGAGCACGCCTTCCCACCATGCCGCGAGCGGGTTCTCGTTCGCCTCGATCACCTCCTCGATGAGGCCGCGGGCATGGAAGGCCATCGCCGTGTGCAGTTGTTCGCGGGTCAAGAGACCGGCTTCGAAATCGTCGAACAGCTGCGGCGGCGTGCGGAGCATGGGACGTCAGGCGGGGATCCGCCCGGCAAGGGCGGCGGCGACCTTTTCGAAGGCCGCGGCGACCGGGTGCTCGGCGGCGGGAATCAGGGCGACCGGGGTGCCGGCATCGCCGCGCTCGCGGGTCTGCGGGTCGATCGGGATCTGGGCGAGAAGGGGCACGTTGAGCGCGGCGGCCTCGCGGACACCACCGCCTTCGCCGAAGAGATAATAGCGCTGGCCATGGTCGCACTCGAACCACGCCATGTTCTCGATCAGTCCGAGGATCGGCACGTTGACCTTGGCGAACATCGACACCGCCTTGCGGGCATCGATCAAGGCCATCTCCTGCGGCGTCGTCACGATGACCGAACCATCGACAGCCACGGTCTGGACGATCGTCAGCTGGATGTCGCCGGTGCCGGGCGGCAGGTCGAGGATCAGGTAATCCAGCTCACCCCAGGCGACCTGACGCAGGAACTGCTGGGTGTAGCGGGTGGCCATCGGGCCGCGGACGATCACCGGCGAGCGGTCTTCCAGCAGGAAACCCATCGACATCAATTTCAGGCCGTGGGCCTCGATCGGGATGATCTCGTCGTGCTCGTTGGCCATCGGCCGCTCGGTGGTGCCGAACATCTGGGCGACCGACGGGCCGTAAAGATCGCAATCGCAGAGGCCGACCTTGGCGCCGGTCTTGGCGAGCGCCACCGCGAGGTTGGCGGAAACGGTGGACTTGCCGACGCCACCCTTGCCGGAGGCCACGGCGATGATCCTTTTGACGCCGGGAATCGAGGCCTTGCCCTGCAAGTCCTGCCCCGAGGCCGCCGCGGGCGCGTCCTTGATCTCGATGTCCACCTTGACCGTGCCGATGTCGGGCAGGGGATCGAGAATCGCGTGACAATCCTTGAAGATCTGCTCGGGGATCTTGGGGTCCTTGGTCTGGATCTCGATCTTCACGGTCAGCACGCCATTTTCATGGCGGATGTCCTTCACCAGGCCGAAGGAGACGATGTCCCGGGAAAAGCCGGGGTAGCGGACGTTGCGAAGGGCTTCCTTGATGAATTCGGGACTCACGGCGGCGGTAGCAAGGGCGCGATCCCCGGACCTGTCAACCCGGGGAATGATGATGGTGTCCGGACTCGTGGCAGTGGTCGCAGCGGACCCAGCCGGAACTGCCGTCGGCGAAGTGTTCCTTCTTCCAGATCGGCACCCGTGATTTCACCTCGTCGATGATGTAGCGGCAGGCGTCGAAGGCGGCAT
>NZ_JACZFQ010000022.1 GCF_014904755.1 Neoluteolibacter marinus | reverse complement strand
GGTGGGAGGCGGAAACGCAGACCACGACGGCGAGGCCGCCGATGTCCAGGCGGCCGACGTGGTGCTGGCAGACGGCGTGGTGGATGTCGAAGCGCTCCGCGGCTTCGGCAATGATCCTCGCGCCTTCCTTCTCCGCGAGGGTGGCGTAAGCCTCGTATTCGAGCGCCTCGACCGCGCGTCCCTGGTGGTGGTTGCGCACCCAGCCTTCGAAAGAGCAGAAGCCGCCGGCCGCGGGGTCGAGCACCCGGTCGCGGAGAGCGACGGGATCGATGGGGTGGGTGACGATCTCGAACATGGTTCAACCTCCGGCGACAGGTGGGATGAAGACGATCTCGTCGCCGTCCGCGAGCAGTTCGTCCCAAGCACAGAAATCACCGTTGCGGGCGGCCCGGAGGCTGTCGATCTCCAGGGGCAGGCGATGACGGAAGCGCAGTTCCTCGTAAAGGCCCGCCGGGGTGCAGGCGAGGGTGGCGACGTGCTCCTGGTCGAGGCCCCGTGCTTCCCGGAGCTTGGCGAAATAAAGGACAGTCACGGACTTTGCCGTCACTCCCCGGGTCAGCTTGGCGAAGCACTCGGCGAGCTCGTGGGGTGTGTTGGCATTGTCGAGCGCAGCGGGGCGGGGGAGTTCCAGGACCTTCGGGCCGAGTGACTCGAGGAAGTGGCGGGCACAGTGCTCGCCGCGCGACAGCGACCCGGCGGCCATCGAAATACCAGATGGCTCGTAGATCGCGCAGAGGGGTTCGGGCCGGCCGTCGATACGGTTGGCGAAGCAGGTCGCCGTGGTTCCGGGTTCGTGACGGTCGATCAGGTGCTGGACGGTGTCCTCGTCGAGCAGGAACAGGTCACAGCCGAGGACCAGGACGGGTTCAGCGGGGCGGGCGGCGTGGATCGCTGCCAGCGCGGCCAGCGGGCCGCCGCCGGGTTCGGCATCGACCACCACCGGCAAGTCGACCGGCGGTGGCGAGTCGTCGCGCATCGAGAGGAAGATTTCCCCACCGCCGAGCTGCGCAAGTTTCACCAGGTGGTCGATCTGCCGGCTTCCGTCCGGCCGCTCGATGAACGCCTTGTCGCGTCCCATGCGCCGGCTCTTTCCGCCGATGAGGATGAGAGTGATCATTTTCAGAGAGGAGAGCCGCCCGGGTTCCGGATCATGCATCGGCCCGGTAGTCGCTCTTGCCGCCGGTCTTCTCGATCAGCCTCACGCCGTGGATCACCATCGCGGGATCGAGCGCCTTGCACATGTCGTAAAAGGTCAGCGCGGCGAGGTTCGCGCCCGTCAGGGCTTCCATTTCCACGCCGGTCTTGCCCGTCGTCTTGCACGTGCAGCGGATCACCGCCTCGTGGCCCGCGAAGGAGGCTTCGAACTTGCAGGAGTCGAGCGGCAGTGGATGGCAGAGCGGGATCAGCGACGAGGTCTGCTTCGCGCCCATCGTCCCGGCGAGAATCGCAGTCTGGAAGACCGGGCCTTTCTTCGAGGCGAAATCACGGCCGTCGAACTGTGCGGCGACGGCGTCGTTCACGGTGACACGGGCTTCGGCGGTGGCGATGCGGACGGTGACATCCTTCGCGGAGACGTCGACCATGGCGGCCTGATTCTGTTCGTTGACGTGGGAAAGGGACACGGGTCAGGAGGAGAACGGGTAGTAGGAAAGTTCGGTGGCGGTGGATGCCGGGGGAACCTCGACGATACCGGTGCAGCCGGCCACCGAAATGAAATCCCCGGAGTTCGAGGGAGCGCGAGCGTGGAACATGCCATCAGGCCCTGGTGTCACGGTCAGCAGCCATGAGAACTTCGGCAAGGCCGCGGGAAGATCGCTCATGCGGACCTTCTGCGGCACATGCTCGCGACCTTCCAGTCGCGCCAGTGCGGGCAGCACGTGGCGGGTGAAGGTGGCCAGCACCGAGACCGGATTCCCCGGCAGGGCGAACACGGCGGGCGGGCCCGGCCAGAAGGCAAGCGGCTTCCCGGGCCGCTGGGCCACGCCGTGAAAGGCGGGTTTGCCGAGCCGCTCTTCCAGCAAGGGGCGGATGAAGTCCTTCTTGCCCTTGGAAATGCCACCGCAGACCAGGAGGAGATCGCTTCCGCCGAGCGCCCGGTCGATCAGCCGGCCGCAGGCGCCGGGTTCGTCCGGGGCGTGGTCGTGGAAGGTGATCTCGTGGCCGCGCCGTCGGAGCAGGGATTCCAGCATCGGACCGTTCGAGCGGCGGATCTGCCAGGGTTCCGGAGTGGCATCGGCGGGGATGGCCTCGTCGCCGGTCGAAAGGATCGCGATCCGGGCGCGGCGGAAGAGACGGAGCTCGGTCTTTCCGATCGACGCCGCGATCGCCACTTCGACTGGCCCAATCAATGCGCCGGCGGGCACGAGGATGCTGCCCGCTTTCGCGTCGCTGCCGGCCGCGTGGACGAACTGGCCTTTCACGAAGTCGCCCGGCCGACCGTTTGCCAAGTCTTCATAGGGAACCACCGTGTCGCAGTTGTCCGGCAGCACAGCTCCGGTCATGATCTCCCAGATCTTTCCCGGTGCGGTCGGTGGTGGATCGCCGGCGGCGTGCAGCCCGGCGGTCAACAGCGGACCCGTGGCGGGGATCCCGTCGGCGGCGAAGGCGATGCCATCCATCATCGCACGCCGGTAGGGCGGGAAGTCGCGGTCGGCGGCCAGCGGCTCGGCCAGGGTGCGCCCGATCGCCGCGGCCAATGGCAGCGTCTCGGTCGTGCCGGGCGGAGCGATCCCGCGGGTCAGCTTGTCCGCCTCGGCAAGTGTCAGCAACCGGTCCACGGCGGGAGGATTCCACGGGCCGCCGGCCTTGGCGAGCGCAACGGTGCCCCGCGCGGTCGTCAAGCTTTCAGACCGCCCGGCAGGATGGCGAGGGCCAGGAAGGCGCAGATCGCCAGCGAGACGCCGACGTAGGCGGGAACGGTCAGGGATTCCTTGAGCAGGAAGAAGCCGAGCGTGTTGGCGATGATGATCGATCCCGCACCGAAGAAGGCGGCGGAGCGGCCGAGCTCCATCGACGAGTAGATGTAAAGCTGGCCAAACACGGCGACCTGGCGGATCACCGTGTAGACGAGGAACCACCACGTGAAGAAGGACGCGAGTTTGAAGCCTTGCGACTTCATCGCCCAGCGGCCGATCAGGTCCGAGGCGGAGAACAGGAGCTGGGCGCCGATGATGAAGGCCGGGGATTTCCAGAAAGGCATCTTGGGCGCTGCGATGCGCGAGACGTGCCAAGCGGTCAAGCCCGCCGCGTTTCATCCGGTGCCTGAGTGCTTTTCATTTCCCGAATCCGCGGGCCGGGGCCATGGTGCCGGGGTGGAAGGACCGGTTGATCAGCTCGGACGCGGCCTCAGGGATCTGCGGATCTCGCTGACGGACCGCTGCAATTTCCGCTGCCGCTATTGCATGCCGGTCGAGGTATTCGGGCCGGGCTACCGCTTCATGCCGCGCGAGGATCTGCTGAGTTTCGAGGAAATCGTGCGCCTGACCCGCGTGCTGGTGCCGATGGGCGTGGGCAAGGTGCGGCTGACCGGCGGCGAGCCCCTGCTGCGGCGGGGGATCGAGGACCTGGTCGCGATGCTGGCGGCCATCGACGGCGTCAAGGACCTGGCGCTGACCACCAACGGGGTGCTGCTGGCACATCATGCCGAAGGCCTGGCGCTGGCCGGCCTGAGCCGGGTGACGGTGAGCCTCGACGCGATGGATCCCGTGATTTTCGCCCGCATGAACGGGGTGGGCGCCAAGGTGGAGCGGGTGCTGGCGGGGATCGCCGCGGCGCAGAACTTCGGGCTCAAGGTGAAGGTGAATGCCGTGATCCAGCGCGGGGTCAACGAGGGAGAGATCCTGCCCCTCGCACGCTGGGCGAAGGAGCGGCGGGTCGACCTGCGATTCATTGAGTACATGGACGTCGGCGAGTCGAACGGCTGGAAGTTGGCCGAAGTGGTGCCGGCGACCGAGTTGCTGGAAATCTTGTCCGGCGAGTTCGATCTCGAGCCACGCGACCCGGCCTATCGGGGGGAGGTCGCCGCGCATTGGCGGCACCGCGACGGGTCCTGCGAGATCGGTGTGATTGCTTCGGTGAGCCGGCCGTTTTGCCGGGACTGCCAGCGCTTGCGGCTTTCCGCGGACGGCAAGCTCTTCACCTGCCTGTTCGCGGCCGAAGGCCACGACGTGCGGGGGATCCTGCGCGGCGGGGGTGACGACCGGATGCTGGGGGCGGCGGTGGCGGGGATCTGGACGTCCCGGAGCGACCGCTATTCCGAGGAGCGGGGTGAAAACACCCGGCCGAAGGCGGAGATGAGTTATCTGGGCGGCTGAAAAGGAGGACGGAAATCCTTCTGGCACTGCGGCCGGAATGCGGGCTAGAACGTGAGGATGAGTTTTCCGCCGATGGGACTGCGGATGAAGATCGCCCTGGCGCTCGGGATCGCGGCGCTGGTGCCCTTGCTGGTGGGGGTGGTGGTGTTGAGGACTTACGGGTTCCATCAACTTCTTGCGACGAAAGGGAGTTTGCACGAAGCCGAGGCGCGGGCCCTGTCTCGATCGCTGGAGAACGCGGTCGAGTCGCAGGCGGGGCACTTCTGGAGCTGGATCGCCGCCGATCCGTCGGTCGGGGATTTTCTGGCGGGCGATCACCCGGGCGCACCCGATTCGCCGTCCGAGATTGCCGAGGTCGAGGCGCGGTGGCCGCAGATGGCGGAAGATGATCCCTTCCTGAGCCCCATCCTGAAGAATCCGGCGGCGGACAGCCTGCGGCGCTTCCAGGCCGGTCATCCCCAGGTAGCGGAGATCCTGGTGACCGATGCCCGCGGACGGGTCGTGGCGTCGACACGCAAAACGAGTGACTACGACCAGTTCGACGAAGCCTGGTGGACCACCGGTGCCACGTTGAATGAAGGCGGCATGTGGACCGACGAGCTCCATCTCGACGAAAGCGCGGATGTTTTCTCCCTCGATCTCGTGACCCCGATCTTCCAGGACAGCCGGCTGCAGGGGGTGGCGAAGCTGGTTTTGGATGTCTCGCCGCTGTTCCTCAACTTGCGGCCGCAAACGAGGGACGAGTCGGCGCGTTTCGAGATCCTGCTGGCGGACGGGCGGATCCTGGCTCGCTCCGGCGGTGGCAAGTTCGACGCCTTGGCCTCGCAGCTCGACGCCGACTCGCTGCTCACGGTCCGTGTCGGACGTTGTGGCTGGACCTTGACGGGCAAGGGCACGCCGCAAGAGCGGATGACGGGTTTCGCGGCGATCCAGTCGCCGGAGATCGACCGGTCGCTGTTCGAACCGGGCGGCTACGTGTTGTATTCGACCCCGAAGGAAGACGTGGTCGCCCCCTTGCGGCGGCAGGTCATGATGATCGGCGCGATCGCGGTGCTGGCGACCGGGGTCTGCAGCTTGGTCGGCTTCACCCTCGTCGACCGCAAGATCCTGGTGCCGATCAAGGTGCTGGGCCGGGCGGCACGGGCCCTCGCCGGCACCGTCCGCCTGCGGAAGGATCACATGCTCTCCGACTCCGAGGCGGAAGCCCGCTTGCGTGCCGCTGCGGAGGACCTGGACCGGATCGAGTCAATCCGGACCGGCGACGAGGTGGAAGACCTGGCGGAGGATTTCGGGATCATGACCTCGCGGGTGATGCGCTATCACCGGGAGCTCGAGGCGGAGGTGAATGCCAAAACCGCGGTGATCCGGGAGGACCTCGAGATGGCCCGGGAATTCCAGACGGCGCTGATGCCCTCGAGCTACCCGGAATTCCCGCAGCGAGAATCCCGCGACCCGCTGCGACTGGGATTCGCCCATTACTACCAGCCTGCTTCCACGGTCGGGGGGGACTTTTTCGACCTGATCGAAATCGATGAGCACCGCACCGGGGTGATGATCGCGGATGTCATGGGCCACGGCGCGCGCTCGGCGTTGGTGACCGCCATCCTGCGCGCGCTGGTCAGCAACCACGTGGCCATGGCCGGAGATCCGGGCAAGTTTCTCGGGATGTTGAACCACGAGCTCCACGAGGTCATCGAGCGCAGCAACCAGACGCTTTTCGTGACCGCTTTCCTGATGGTGGTGGATACGCGGGAGTCGCGCTTGAGCTGGGCGGTCGCAGGCCACCCGGCGCCGCTGCGCGCCCACCGGGGAACCGGCAATCCGCCGAAGTTGATGTGGACCGGGGCCAGGCGGCAGCCCGCGCTGGGGCTGGTGCCGGGGACGGTGTACGACACCACGACCACGTCGGTGCGCGCGGGAGACGTGTTCCTGCTCTTCACCGACGGGGTGGTGGAGGCGGAAGATCCGTCCGGCCGGCAATTCGGGGTCGAGCGCTTGATCCGGACCTTCGACGAGGCGCTCGACGGTCCGCTCGCCGCGATGCCGGCGAAGATCTTCTGCGAGGTGACGGCCCACGGGAAACGCCGCCAGCATGATGATGATATCTGTGTGGTGGCGGTGGAAGTCAGCCCGGGCTCGCGGACCGATGCCGAAAAGGTGGCCCAGGCCCTGACAGGATCCGTTCCAAGCGATGCTTGACTTGTCGGGCGTCCTCGGGCAGTCCCGCCCCATGGCCAAGCTTTCGATCCGCGATCTCGACGTCAACGGCAAGGAAGTCCTCATGCGTGTGGACTTCAACGTTCCCCTTCAGGATGGTGTCATCACCGATGACACGCGCATCCAGGCGGCGGTTCCGTCGATCCAACACCTCATCAAGGGCGGCGCGAAGCTGGTGCTTTGCTCCCACCTCGGCCGGCCGAAGGGGGGACCCGAGGCGAAGTATTCGCTGGCTCCCGCCGCGGCCCGTCTCGGCGAGGTGATCGGCAGCCCCGTGAAACTGGCTCCGGCGACCATCGGTGACGAGGCCTCCGCCCTCCGCGCCGCCCTCCAGCCCGGCGAAGTGCTGTTGCTGGAGAACACCCGCTTCCAGGCCGAGGAAGAGGCCAACGACGCGGATTTCGCCAAGGCGCTTGCCGGCAACGCGGAGATCTACGTGAACGATGCCTTCGGCACCGCGCACCGCGCGCATGCCTCGACCGAAGGCGTGACCCATTTCGTCGCCAAGAGCGCCATGGGCTTCCTGATGGAGCGTGAGTTGGAATACCTCGACGGCAAGTTGCAGGACCCGCAGCGCCCGTTCCTCGTGATCATGGGTGGTGCCAAGGTTTCCGACAAGATCCAGGTGATCACCCGCCTGATGGAGAAGGCCGATGCCTTCCTGATCGGCGGCGCGATGGCCAACACCTTCCGCAAGGCTCAGGGCTACAAGACCGGCAACAGCCGGGTCGAGGCGGACAAGCTCGACCTCGCCCTCGACATCCTCGCCAAGGCCAAGGAGAAGGGCGTCGAGTTCCTGCTGCCGGCGGACACCCGCATCACCCAGGAGTTCAAGGAAGGTGCCGAGACCAAGGTGACCGGCGTCTACGGCGAAGGCGGCGAGACGCCCGACGGCTGGGAAGGGATTGATATCGGTGACGTCGCGATCGGCCAGTTCGTGGCCGAAGTGGCCAAGGCGAAGACCATCATCTGGAACGGTCCGATGGGCGTGTTCGAGATCGACAGCTTCGGCAAGGGCACCAAGGCGGTGGCCGATGCGATGGCCGCCTGCGACGGCGTGACCATCGTCGGCGGGGGTGATTCGGTGACGGCGGTCAACAAATACGGGCTGGATGACAAGATGACTTTCATCTCCACTGGCGGCGGTGCCTCGCTGGAACTCCTTGAAGGAAAAACGCTTCCCGGTGTGGCAGCCCTAACCGATGCCTGAGTTGGCCCGATTCCCGCTGTTCCACTTACACCCGATTGTATTGTCATGATCCGCAAGCCCATTTTTGCCGCCAACTGGAAGATGAACAAGGGGCCCTCGGAGACCGAGGACTTCGCGAAGAGCCTCCTTTCCAAGGTCCAGAACCGCACCTTCCCGTGCGACATCGTGATCGCTCCGCCATTCGTTTCGCTGACGAAGGCCGCCGAGATCCTCGGCAATGTCTCGAGCATCACCCTGGCGGCGCAGAATTGCTCGCAGTTCGACTCCGGCGCTTACACCGGTGAGATCAGCGCGATGATGTTGAAGGAATTCTTCATCCACTACGTGATCATCGGTCACAGCGAGCGGCGCTCGATCTTCGGTGAGACCGACGAGGTCATCAACGCGAAGATCCGCAAGGCCCGCGAGGTGAACCTCAAGCCGATCTTCTGTATCGGTGAGACCTTGGAAGAGCGCGAAGGTGGCCGGCTGGAGAAGGTGTTGCGCACCCAGGTGAGCGAAGGCCTCAAGGGCCTGAGCGAACGCGACCTGCTCGATACGGTGATCGCTTACGAACCCGTATGGGCGATCGGCACCGGTGTCACCGCGACCGCGGAGCAGGCCCAGGACACCCACGCCTTCGTCCGCTCGCTGGTCGCCGAACAGTTCGGTGCCGACAGCGCCGCGAAGATCCGCATCCAGTACGGTGGTTCGGTGAAGCCCGGCAACGCGGCGGAGCTGATGGCCTGCCCGGATATCGACGGTGCCCTCATCGGCGGCGCTTCGCTCGAGCCCCAGAGCTTCCTCGACATCATCGAGAAGGGCGCACCGTAAGGGCCCTGGATTATTCAAAGCGCGGCGGCCATTCCGGCTCGCCGCGCTTTTTTGCGTTCAGCGCAGGTCATCGGGCTTCACGCCCTTTTTGAAGCTGTTGAAGCCGAAGGGTGAGGGCTTGTAGTCGCCGACGGGATCGACATCGAGCTTCTCCGCGACCGGCAGCCCGCAGGCCCAGTAGGCGCTGTTCACCACCAGCTTGCGCAAGCCGGCGCTCTCAAGGTCGGTGGCGGCCCCCATCGTGGTGCAAACGATGTGCTGGACCTTGCCGTCGCCCAGATTGCGCTCACGGACCCAGGCCACCGGCATCATTGGATCGTTCTTCTTCCCCTCCAAGGCGCCATCGTCCGGGCTCATGCCAGCCAGCACCTCGCCGTGGAGGAGCACCTTGGCGTCGTCGGGCAGCTTGGTGACGCCGTAGACATCGGTGGGACCCCATACCTCGCCGACGCCGCGCAGCAGCGGGTGGTCGCGGTTGTCGGCGTCCTTCACACCGCGGGTGCTCTGCTTTCCGTGGTTGCCATGGTGATTGATCCAGGTCTCGCCGAGCACCTGTTTGCCGAATCCGCCGGGCCATTCCTTCGAGTTGAACGACCACGACGCGTAAGGGCTGTTCTTGTTGCGGGTGTAGTTGAAGGCGTGGGTCGAGGTGCGCATGCCGAGCAGGGGTTTGCCCGCTTCGACATAATCGACGAAGTGCTTCATCTTGTCGTCGGGAAGCTCGCGGAAGCGCAGGCCGAGAATCAGGAAGTCGGCGGAGTCGATGGTCTCGATGCCCGGGATGTTGGTCTGCTCGTTGGGGTTGATCTCCCCGGTCTTGGGGTCGATCGGCAGCAGGACGGTGCACTTGAAGCCGTGCTTTTCGGCGAGCAGGCGGCCGAGCATCGGCAGCGACTCTTCGGAGCGGTACTCCTCGTCGCCGCTGATCAGGACGATGTGCTTGCCTTTCCCCGGGCCGTCCTTGCCTTCGAAGACCAGCCATGGATCCGACGCCATGGCGGTTGCGGTGAGGGCAAGGGGAATGAGTGTCTTGAAGGATCGAATCATGCGCGTGTTACCCGGTAGCCAAGCGCCATCTTGCGGGGCGGGCAAGAATCGAACGCGTTTGGAAAAGATCGTTCCGGACCGTCGTCCGGGCCCGGTCCTCCGGCCGCGACCGCCGCTGCTCCGCCGAATGGCCGCCGCACCTGAAATTGGCGCTTGGAACTTCGCCCGCGGGTCCTTCAATCGCCGGCATGGCGAAGGTGCTGGTGGGACTTTCCGGCGGGGTGGACAGCTCCGCCGCCGCGGCCCTGTTGATCGAACAGGGTCACGAGGTCGCCGGTGCCTTCATGAAGAACTGGATCAATGCCGAGGGGCTTCCCGGCGATTGTCCGTGGGAGGCCGATCTCGAGGATGCGCTCGCGGTGGCCCGCAAGCTGGGGATCGAGTTCCGGGTCGTCGACCTGATCGACCAGTACAAGGCGCGCATCGTCGATTACCTCGTCGAGGGCTATCGCAGCGGGATCACGCCCAACCCGGACGTCTGGTGCAACCGCGAGATGAAGTTCGGCGTTTTCCTCGACTACGCCCTCGAGCAGGGCTTCGAGGCGGTCGCGACGGGGCACTATGCTCGCAAACGGACCCTTTCCGACGGACGTCCCGCCATCCTGCGGGGGGCGGATCCGAACAAGGACCAGAGCTACTTCCTCGCGCTGATGACCGAGCATCAGGCGCACCACGCGATGTTTCCGGCCGGCGAACTCCTGAAGCCGGAAGTCCGCGAGGTCGCCCGCCGGCACGCGTTGCCGACCGCGGGAAAAAAAGACAGCCAGGGCATCTGCTTCATCGGTGACATCAAGATGAGCGACTTCATCGGTCACTACATTCCCGACCATCCGGGGGAAATCGTGGACACCACCGGCCGGGTGATGGGGGAGCATCGCGGACTGCATCTTTACACCCTGGGCCAGCGCAAGGGGCACGGGGTGGCGTCGCCGCGGGAAGGCATGGCCTACGTGGTGGTCGCCAAGGATTTGGAGAACAACCGGCTGGTGGTCGGTTGGGATGAAAGCAGCACGCCGGGGCTTTATGCCCGCCGCTGCGTGATCGGCAGCGTCTCGACCATCGGGGTGAACTTCGACAGCCCGCGGCCGGTCGATGCCCAGCCCCGCTACCGGGCGAAGGCGGAGCGGGCCGAGATCCGGCCGCGCGGCGACGGCAAGCTCGACCTTACCTTCCGCTCGCCGCAGCGGGCGATCGCCGCCGGCCAGATCTGCGCGTTCTACGAGGGCGGCCGGTTGCTGGGCGGCGGTGTCTTCGAAGAGGTCGAGGCCCTTGGCGATCCGTTGTGACCGCGCCGCCGGTACAAAAAAAGAAACCGCTGTGCCGTCCGAGGAGCTGTGAGCCACGTTCCAGTTGCTCAACAAGTGGGAGTGCCGATCCTGTTAGGTCGTCCTGAGAAGGCATGACCATGATTTCGGATTCGGTTTGTTCTCCCTGTTCTAATACATCGGTCCGGGCACGCTACCTGTATGGACGAACACAGCAGTCGGGGGAGACTCTAGGCGGGCCGATCCGGCTGGCAATCCCTTTTGCTGGGATTCGCGGGCTTGACGCGTGCGCCATCCTGGCGCTTCCCTGCGGCATCCGGCGCTCCCCGTTGGAAACGTTCCGTCGACCGATGTCCGCCACCCCGCCGAGCCCGGTTTCGCGCCTGTTCCCGGCCAAGGTCATCGGGGTGACCTTGTTGATGGCCGCCGCGGTCGGTTCGGCCTGCGCGTTCTTCCTGTGGAGCCTGGAAGTGATGACCCGCATCCGTTTCGGGCATCCCTGGCTGCTCTACGGGCTGCCGCTGGCCGGCATGGCCGTCGCGTGGATGTATCACCGGCACGGCGCGGATTCGGAAGGGGGCAACAACCTGATTCTCGACCGGATCCACGACCCCGGGGGCGGGGTGCCGCGGCGGATGGCGCCGCTGGTTTTGTTTGGTACCCTGGTGACGCATCTCTTTGGCGGATCGGCCGGTCGCGAGGGGACCGCCGTGCAGATCGGTGGCAGCCTCGCCTCGGCGGCTGCACGGCGCTTCAACCTGGATGCGGATCAGATCCGGATGCTGCTGATGGCCGGTGTCGCGGCGGGTTTCGGCGCGGTTTTCGGGACGCCGTTGGCCGGGGCGGTCTTTGCCGTCGAGGTGGTGGTGATCGGTCGCCCGAAACTCCACGCCCTGCCGCTGTGCCTGGCGGCGTCGTTCGCGGGGGATTGGGTGTGCCGGGCCTGGGGCGTCGGGCACACGCATTACCACATCGACGGCATTGCCGGACCGCTGGGGGCTTTCTACCTCAGTCCGATGCTGCTCGGAAAAGTGGCGCTGGCGGCGGTCGTCTTCGGCCTGGTGAGCCTGTTGTTCTCGGAGACCTGTCATCGTTTGGCAGCGGGTTTCAAACGCTGGATCCCGTGGCCGGTTCTGAGGCCGGCCGCCGGCGGGCTGATGGTGATCGCGTTGTTTTTCATCGTCGGCCGGGCCGATTTCCTGGGACTCGGGGTCTGGTCGCCGGATTTGGACGCGGTTTCGCTGGTGTCGATGTTCAGCGGCTTGCAGGCGGGTCCGTGGGATTGGGCCTGGAAGCTCGTGTTCACGGCGGTCACCGTCAGCTCGGGCTTCAAGGGCGGGGAAGTCACGCCCTTGTTCTTCATTGGTGCCGCCCTCGGAAGCGCGCTGGCTGGCTGGCTGGGAACGCCTCCCGAGTTGTTCGCGGCGCTGGGGTTCGTGGCGGTTTTCGCCGGAGCGACCAACACGCCGGTGGCTTGTGTCCTGATGGGGGTCGAGCTTTTCGGGGCCGGCCACCTCGTTCCGATGGCGATTGCCTGCGGCGTGGCCTTCCTGTGCAGCGGTCACAGCGGCATCTACCTTTCGCAACGCGTTGGCATTCCGAAGCCGGGGCGGAAGGGGACCGGTCCGCTGCGGGGAATGCGCGGCGGCAGGCCGGGATCGCCGGGGCGGCCGGGGTGAACGGGCGCGGAATTCCGGAACGGGGCATTTTCCCCCTTGCTACGGGTCCGGCCCGCGGATTAAACCCCTCGCCACCAAGATCATGGGCCAGCAAACCAAAACTATCGTCAAACGCCGTCGTCGGAAGCTCTACCTCAAGCGCAAGAAGGAACAGGAGAAGCTGGGTGATGTGGTGAAGAAGTCCTCCCCGGCGAAGAAGGCCGCCGCTCCCGCGAAGAAGGCCGCCAAGAAGGCTCCTGCCGCGAAGAAGGCTGCCAAGAAGGCTCCGGCCAAGAAGGCCGCCAAGAAGGTTGAAGAAGTCGAGGAGACCACCGCCGAGGCGCCTGAGGTCACCGAGACCCCGCAGGCCGAAGAGAGCGCCGAGTAATAGCCTCCGGCTGACAGAACTTTTCCCGGGGGCGGGTTGCATTGCGCACCCGCCCCTCTTTGTTTCGCGGGGTGGAGCAATTGCTGATCGTCGACGGGCACAGCGCGATCTTCGGGATCGAGCCGCTGCGGCTGCTCCATCAGGGACCCAAGCGCTACCTTGCCCGCCACGAACTGGTGAAGCTGCTGCGCGACATCGGCGACCGGGGGGAGTGGAAGGTCGTGGTGGTTTTCGATGGCGCCCAGACCGAGCGCGGCTACGAGGGCGGCACGGAGGATGGCATCCTGGTCATCTACTCGCGGGCCCGCGAGACCGCCGATTCGGTGATCGAGCGTCTGGCGGCGAGATTTGTCGAAAAGGGTGACCGCGTCCGCGTGGCCAGCGACGACGGGATGGTCCTGCTCACCGCGACGACCTTCGGCGCGGAGGGCATGCGGATCGCCGAGCTGGAGGCCTGGTGACGGCTATTCCGGGGCCTTCGTCAGCCCCGCGACGATGGTCTCGACGTTGTGCCGGATCATCTGTTCGTAGCTCTCCACCGTCGAGCCGTCGGCGATCAGCGGCTGACCGAGTTGGATGCCGGTGTCCCTGGTGAGTGCCTGCAACATTTTCGGGTTGGACTCCTTTTCGGGAAAGATGGCCGCGACGTGATGGGTGCGGAGTTCGTCCACCAGGGCTGCGAGGGCTTTCGGGTCGGGCATCTGCTCGCGGTTCATGCCCTGGACGGAAAACGCATCGAACCCGTGATCCTTGCAGAAGTAACCGAAGGCGGCATGGGCGGTGGCGAGGTGGCGGCGGTCGCGGGGAATGCGGACGATCTGCTTGCGGGTCCAGCGTTCGAGCTCGTCGAGTTTCGCGCGGTAGGCCGCGGCATTCCTGGCGTAGGTTCCGGCTCCTTCGGGATCGGTTTCTGAAAACAGCTCGGCCGTGATGCTGGTGGCACGGCGGAATAGGTCGATGGAGTGCCACCAGTGGGGATCGACCTCGTGGTGGTGTGCGTGGTCGTGGCCCTCATGGTCACACTCGCCCTCGATCGAAGGCAGGTCCTTGCCGATTTCGACGACCTGCGCCTTGTCGCCGAGGATCCCCCGCAGGGAGTCGAGGTAGGGTTCGAGCCCCATTCCGGAGGCGAGGTAGAGTTTGGCATCGCCGGCCTTCCGCAAATCTTCGGCCGCGGGTTCAAAATGGTGGGGGTCGCCGTTGCGTCCGATCAGGTCGACGACCTCCACACGATCGCCACCGACCTGACGGGCAAGGTCGCCGATCAGCGGATGCAGGCTCGCGACTTTCAATTCCGCTGCGGTGAGCGGGGCGACCAGTAAGAGGAGAAAAGCAAGGGCGGCGACGCGCATGGCGCAACTGTGGCGGGCCATGGCGTTTTTGCAAGTGAACTGCGGTAGGGGTGAACCCAGAGGTGGATTTGGAGGGTTCTCGAGAATTGCTCCCAAGTTATTCACAGTTTCGGTTCATCGTTTGAATGAAGATGAATGTGTTTCGAAGCTTGTTTCAATGGAGGAAGGGAAATGCTGTTGGTGTTCCTTTCGGCGTGTAAAATAAATGCGTTATGAGTTTTGAATGAAAAATAAAAACGAACGATTCATGCGGGCGATCGAATCAATCGTTATTTTTGAACGGAAGATTCAGCTCCTGCAGGGGCTATCGTTGTGAATAAGTCGCTAACAATTCACAACCCGGGGTTTTCAAGCGGGCAGGCGCGCGTTAGACCGCGCGGGTGAGATTGATATTGGCATCGGCATCGCCGCGGAGGCGGGAGCTCTTGGCGGCGGCGGGAGTCGCGTTTGAGGTGATTGCCTCGCCGGCGGAGGAGATTCATGACGCGACGATTCCCTTGGACGAGCTGTGTGAGCGGAACGCGGAGCTGAAGGCGCAGGCGGTGGCGAAGGATCACCCCGGGGCGGTGGTGATCGGCTCGGACACCTTGGTGTGGATCGACGGCGAGCCGTTGGGGAAGCCGCGGGACATGGCGCAGGCGCGGGAGATGCTGGGCAAGCTGGGCGGGCGGGCCCATACGGTGTGCACCGGGGTGTGCGTGGTGTTCCCGGGCGGAAGGATCGAGCGTTTCCACGAGCTGACGGCGGTGCATTTCCGGCCCTTGGACGACGCCGCGATCCGCGAGTACTTTGAGCACGCCGATCCGCTGGACAAGGCGGGGGCCTACGGGATCCAGGAGCGGGGCGACCTGATCGTTGAGCGCATCGAGGGGGCTTTCGACAATGTCATGGGCCTGCCGGTCGCGCGCTTGCTGGCGGTGCTGGAGATGGCCTGAGCCCGCAGTTCTCACTTGGAACTTGGACGTTCCCGGTTTCCATTCATGGCGTGAAAGGGCTGCGGCGTTATCCGCTCATTTTTAATCCGAAGGCGCGCAGCCAGAAGGGCCAGAGGGCCCTGCGCTTCCTGATGTCGCACGCCACCCGCTTCGCGCTCCACGCGACGTCCAGCGCGGAGGAGGCCCGCGAGCTGGCGGCGACTTTCGCCCGCAACGGCGAGCCGGTGGTGATCGCTGCGGGCGGGGACGGCACCCTGAACGCGGTGGTCCAGGGGCTGGCGGGATCGCAGACGGCCCTCGGAGTGCTGCCGGCGGGCACGATGAATGTTTTCGCCCGCGAACTGGGCATTCCCTTCGACAACCTCGACCGGGCCTTCGAGGTCATCGAGGAGGGCAGGATCCAGGAGATCGACCTGTTCGAGGCGAACGGCGTGCCCTTTGTGCAGATGGCCGGGGTCGGCTTTGACGCGATGGTGATCGAGGAGACCACCTGGGAGAGCAAGAAGATGCTGGGTCCGCTGGCCTACCTGCTGTCGGCGGTGAAGGTGCTCGGCGAGTCGCCGCCGCGGATGGAGATCCTGTGCGGCGACGGGCGCCGCGAGGAAGGGGTGGCGGTTCTGGCCGGCAACGGCTCGCTCTACGGCGGGCAGTTCAAGCTTTTCCACAAGGCGGACAACCGCGACAGCATGCTCGACGTGCTGGTGTTCAAGGATGCCGGCTACAAGCTGGTGCTGGACTCCCTGCGCGGCCTCGCGCTCGGCGGGGTGGAGCTCGAGAGTTCCACCGTCAGCTATTTGCAGGCGGCGCGATTGAAGGTAACCGCGGACCGCGAGGTGCCGATCCAGGTCGATGGCGAGCTGGTCGGGCGGGCGCGGGAAGTGAATTTCGGCAACGACGACCCGGGGCGCCTGCGCGTGATCGCGCCCGAAGAGCCGATCGGCAGCCGCTTTGCGGAAGCGGTGAAGGTGATGATGCCGTGGATCAAAAAGAAACCGCTCGAGCAGAAGCTGTGACGGCAGGGGAGAAATCGGGTCGACCGAAGCGCTGGATGAAGCGCACCCTGCTGACGGCGGGTGCCGTGGTCGTGCTGGGCCTCCTGTTCGTGGTCTGGACCAACCTGGCGGCGGTGTTGGCGGGGCGGGGACTTCTTTACAACGAGGTGGACAAGGTCCCGGGCGGACGGGTCGGGCTGGTGTTCGGCACCGACGACCGGATCCAGGGAAAGGAGAACCTCTACTTCCGCTACCGGATCGACGCGGCGGAGGAGCTTTGGAAAGCCGGCAAGCTGCGCTGCGTGATCGTGTCCGGATTCAACAACGAGGAGGATTCCTACAACGAGCCGCGGAAGATGCGCCAGGCGCTGATCGACCGCGGGGTGCCGGGGGATCGGATCGTCTTCGACTTCGCCGGCGTGCGGACCCTCGATTCGGTGGTCCGGGCGAAGAAGGTGTTCGAGGCGGACGAGGTCACCTTCATTTCCCAGAAGTTCCACAACGAGCGAGCGATGTACCTGGCCAAGGCCAACGGGATGAAGGCCTGCGGCTACAATGCCCGGGACGTCGAGGGAAGGGGCGGGCTGAGGACGAAACTGCGCGAGGTGGGGGCACGCGTGTTGATGTGGCTGGACGTCCACGTGCTGGACACCCAGCCGAAGTACCTCGGCGAGCGGGTCGCGTTGCCGCAGTGAGCTCCTCAGCGCGACTTGATCACCCAGGTCTTGGTGATGCTGTCATGCCAGCCGCGGGCATCGCTGCCGAGGAATGAGAAGGGCTCGAAGGGGATGAAGCGGCAGAGGCTGCGCAGGAAGGATTTCCAGAGGCCGATCCGCCCGCCATGGGCGTCCACGACCTTGCAGCCGGTGATGAGCTTGCCAAGGGTGCGGCCGAACAGGCCTTCGGTCAGCGTGTAGTAGCCGATCTGCGTGCCGATGCCAATGAGCGAGGAGAGGGAGTCGAACTGCTGTTCGGTCATCTGGTCGGCGAAAAGAAACGCCAGCACGATGGCGACTACGAAAATGAGGCCGTAGATCGCGACCAAATCGAGAATCAGGTTGAGGAAGCGGGTGCCGCCGCCGGGGGTGACGAAGGCTTCCTCGGCCACCGCGGCCGGAGCTGGCGACCGGGGCGGCGTAAGGATTCTCTTGTTCCATGGAGGGCATGGTATCAGGTGGAACCTGCCCCGATGTAAATCCTGAAAGGCCGTGGCCGGGATGTTAGAACGGGAACTTGCCCTTGAAGCCCTTCATCAGGTCGCCGAGGTCACCCATGCCGCCGCCGCCCATGCCGGGCATGCCGCCGAGGCCGCCCATTTGCTTCATCATTCCCTTCATCTTTTTCGGGGAGCGCATCATCTTGCGCATTTCGCCGAACTGCTTGAGGAGCTGGTTGACCTCGACCAGCTTGGTGCCGGATCCGGCGGCAATGCGCTGGCGGCGGGAGGCCTTGATGATTTCCGGCCGGCGGCGTTCGTCGGGCGTCATCGACAGGACGATCGCTTCGGTGCGCTTCATCCGCTTGGGATCGAAGGCCGCGTCGGGGAGCTGCTTCTTGATCTTGTTGAAGCCGGGCATCAGGCTCATCAGGCCCTTCATGTCGCCCAGCTTCTGGATCATCTTCATCTGGTCGAGGAAGTCGTAGAAGTCGAACTTGCCCTCGGAAAGGCGCTGGATCGACTTCATCGCGTCCTTCTCGTCGATCTTCGAGGCGACCTGCTCGACCATGCTGACGACGTCGCCCATGCCGAGGATGCGGTCGGCCATGCGGCCGGGGTGGAACTCGAACAGCTGGTCGATTTTCTCGCCCTCGCCGACGTACTTGATCGGCTTGCCCGTGACGGCGCGCATCGACAGGGCGGCGCCACCCCGGGCATCGCCGTCGAGCTTGGTGAGGACGATGCCGGTGATGCCGACGGCGTCGTCGAAGTGCTGGGCGACGGAAACCGCCTGCTGGCCGGTGGCGGCGTCGGCGACGAGCAGGGTTTCGCGCGGCTGGACGAACTCGTGCAGGCGCTTGAGCTCCTCGACGAGGCGTTCATCGATCTCCTGGCGGCCGGCGGTGTCGAAGATGATGACACCATGCTTCTGGGTGTCCGCCCAGGCGAGGGCCTCGCGGGCCACCTTGACGACATCGGACTCGCTGGCCTCGGGGGTGTAGACCGGCACGCCGGCCTGCTTGCCGAGGGTGGCCAGCTGGTCGATGGCGGCCGGCCGGTAGAGGTCGATGGCGACCAGCAGCGGCTGCTGGCCCTCGTTTTTCAGCCGCAGGGCGAGCTTGGCGGCGGTGGTCGTCTTGCCGGCGCCGTTGAGGCCGCAAAGCAGGATCCGGGCGGGCGGGGTGAGGTCGAGGCCGACCTGGTCGCCGCCGAGGAGCTCGGCGAGCTCATCGTGGAAGATCTTGACGATCTGCTCGCCGGGTTTGATCGACTTCAGCACCTCGGCGCCCATCGCCTTCTCCTTGATCGCGGCGATGAAGTCCTTGGCGACGCCGAATTCAACGTCGGCTTCGAGCAGGGAGAGGCGGATCTCCCGCAGGGCGTCGGCGATATTGGAGTCCGAGATCTTTCCGACCCCGCGGAGGTTGCGGAAGGTCTTGTCGAGCGAGTCGCTGAGTGCGGAGAACATGGAATTGGAAAACGGGGATTCGGGCGCAGGGCTGCCGGAGCGTGGCGGGCCGCCTCAGTCCGCCGGGACGTAGGAGGCCTCGGGGTCGATGCGGAACGACCAGCGGAGGGGAACTTCGGGAGGCTTGCCCTTGCTGTCCAGCCAGGACACGGCGACCTGGCATACGGGGGCGCGGAGGCGACGGTTGACGGTCCACGAGATCGCCTTGGTCCCGGTGTCGAAAGTCGCGGGCACCACGCCGAAGCCACCGACTTTCATGACCAGCGACTTCTCGTCGATGTCCTCGACGGAGGAGAGGTCGGCGGAAATCTCAGGCAGCCGGGTGCCGACGATCATCCCCGGCTCCGGCTTGACCGGGTAGGGGGTGGTCTGGGGGGCGAGGGGCAGCGCGCCCGGGGCCGCGACGGCGAGTTCGTTGAAGCCGGTGGCGAGTTCGAAGACCCGGTCGTGGGTGCCGAGAATGATGTAGCGGGGCAGGGTGAAATCCTCGCTGGAGCGGCGGACCTTGCCGGGCAGCACGGTGAAAAGCTGCTGGTAGCCGAATTCCGCGGCGAGCGGGTCCATTTCCGCGGTGTGGATGCCGCCCGGGTAGGCGTAGGTGGTGACGCGGGCGCCGAATTTCGATTCGAGGAAGCGCTTGGACTCACCCATCTCGAGGCGCAGGAATTTCTCGTAGGCCTCCGGACCCTTGCTGCGCGGGCCGCTCGGGTAGGAATGGCTGACGGAGTGGCTGCCGATGGTGGCACCATTCTCCTGCATCTCCTTGATCATGGCCGAGGTCAGCGCCTTGCCGCCGCCATCGACGTAGTTCTTGTAGAGGAAGATGGTGAAGGGGAAGCCGTACTCCTTGAGGATCGGGTAGGCGTCCGTGTAGGTCGCCTTCCAGCCGTCGTCGATGGTGATGACGATGCTCTTGTCGGCGATATCCTTTTCGCCCCGCTTCCAGGCCTGGAAATCGGCCATCGACACCACCGGCAGGCCGGCGTCCTTGATCGCCTGCATCTGGGTGCGGAACTTCGAGGTGCGGATGACCATCTCGGTCTCCGGGGCGGTTTCCGAGAAATCGTGGTAGCCGAGCACCGACACCCGGACGCCGTCGTCGGACGGTGCCGGGGCAGCCGGCTCCTCCGCGTGGAGCGGGAGCAACAGGGCGAGGAGAAAGGCGCGCTTCATGGGGCTGCGGGAATTTAGCCGATCCTCGCCGCGAGCGAAGCGAGAAAAGCCGGAATCGCGGTCGTGCCCGGTCGCCGCGGGTTGTCCCCGCTTTGGGGACTATGCCATTCCGGCCATCCGGGCAGTATGCACTTCAATCGCGGATCCCCGGAATCTCCGGGGAACGGTCCTCCCCCAAAGGGGCCGATCCGCGGCCGAAACCCATTCCGGGACCGGGCCTCTCCGCTCCTCCCGCCCCTTGATCCGACTCACCATGAGCATTGGCTAAAAAACCCACCATGAAATCGAACGATAAACTCCCATCCTCCGGAGTCCGCCTGAGAAACCTCGCGCTCGCCACGGCGGCGGTGCTTGCTTCCGGGACTTCCGTCCGGGCCGATCTCGTCGGCCACTGGTTCTCCGGCGACGAAAACTTGAGTGATACCTCCGGGTTCACCGCCCCGGGCACCCATGACGGCGTGGCCGTCGGTGGCAATGCCGGATTGCTCGCCTTCAGCTCCGATTTGCCGCCGGGCTTCACCGGCGGGATGTCGCTGGACCTGACGGCCGGCAATGTCGCGGTGCAGATCGACAACAGTGCCAACACCGACGCGGGCTACCTTAACACCTTCGACGAAGGCGTCGGCAGCGCGCTGACAGTGGCCTTCTGGGCCAAGGGCTTCCCGGGCAACTGGGCACCCTGGGTGTCGAAACGGGGAGAAGACAACATCGGCTGGCAGGTCCGGCGCATGGGCGGCGACCCGATTGCCGGCTTCACCGTTCGTGGCCTGAATGATGCCGACGGCTGGGGCAGCACCATCAACGTCAACGACAATCCCCCGGTCTGGCATCACTTCACGGCGGTCTGGGACCAGGCCGATGGAAGCCGGACGCTCTATGTCGACGGCGAGCTCTCCCACGTGATCTACAATCCGCTCGAGCAAACGATGGCGCTCGCACCCGGCAAGCATCTGGCGCTGGGTGGCCGGCAGGGTGGGGCCGCAGATTTCGACTCGTATTTCTCCGGGCTCTTGTTTGACGTCCGGATCTTCAACAGCGCGCTCTCGCAGGAGGACGTCTACGATTTGATCCCCCAGTTGGCCCCGGAAGGGCTGACGGCGACGCCCGGACTCCAGAAGGTCAACCTGACCTGGTCGCCGTCGGCCGGCGCCACCGAGTACACGGTGTGGACCAAGAACACCGTGACCGACGAGGAGACCACCGATGTGGTGCTGGAGCCGCCGTTCCTGAAAACCGGCCTCACCAATGGCGTGCCCTACCTCTTCAAGGTCCTGGGAAGCAACGGCGGTGGCAGCGGTCCCTATTCGGCCGAGGTCGGCGCGACCCCGGCCGCGGGCACGGCGAAGGACATTGTCTATTTTGAATTCTTCGACTTCGGCCCGGCCAAGATCGAGGGAACCGGGATCACCAAGTACGTGCCGCTGGGCACGGACGTGACCGATCTCTTCGTCGTTTACGACGTGTCTCCCTTCGCGACCGAGGATTTCGATCATCCGTCGTGGGATTCCCGCGATTTCACCACCCCGCAGACCTACACCATCACGGCGGAGGACGGCAGCACCAAGGACTTCACCGTGACGGTCCTGTTCTCGGACCCGATCGTCTACGATTTCGATAGCGGCCTGCAGGACTGGACCCAGATCTGGCCGGTGCCCGGCGACCTCTGGGAAAACGGGGGGCTTGGCACGCCGGAAGGTCCGTCCGCGGACGGGGCGGAAACCCGCTTCGGGCGTTCGCCGGACTTTTTCCTGGACCCGTCGGGGCCTCTCAGTTTCCAGCTGGCCGGCGGCCAGGGCGCGCTCGAACAGCCCGGCGTCGGGCCGTCGGACATCCCCCAGATCGCGGCCAGCGACAACGGCTTCTCGGGCGTCGCGCTGCGCGACGTGGAATCCAACACCTATGTCCTGAGCCGGCGCCGGACCGGCAACGGTCCCGGCTACGTCACCCATAGTTTCAGCGAGGAGGAGCTCGCCCCGTTCATCATCGAGGGCAAGCGCTACACGCTGGATTTCATCGACTACAACAAGGGTGGCTGGGGCTGGGCCCGTCTCGACAACGTCTCGATCCCGGGCGAACTCGCGCCGGTGATCCCGCCGACTCCCGAGGCGAAGATCACCAGCTTCAGCCACCAGGGCGCAGCCATCATCTCCGGCACCAACATTACCCTGCCCGCCTTGCCCTTCGGTTCGTCGGTGACGGCCCTTGCTCCGACCTACACCCTGAGCGCCGGCGCGACCTGCGACAAGCCGTCCGGCAGCATCCAGGACTTCACCAATCCGGTGACCTACACGGTCACTTCCTCGGACCTGCTGGTGGTCGAGGTCTACACCGTGTCGGTGTCGGTCCTGCCCGATCCTGCGACCGCGCTGGTCGGTCATTGGGTTTCCGGCAACGAGAACCTCGCCGATGAGTCGGGCTACACCGTCGCCGGCACGCACGACGGCGTTGCGGTGGGCGGCAATGCCGGCCTGCTCGCCTATTCGACCGATGTTCCGGCCGGTTTCAGCGGCAAGTCGCTGGACCTTTCGGCGGGGAATGTTGCCGTGATGATCGAGAACAGTTCCACCAGCGATCCCTCCTACCTCAACACCTTCGACGATACGATCCGCAGCCAGATCACCGTGGCCTTCTGGGCCAAGGGATTCCCGGGTGAATGGTCACCCTGGGTTGCCAAGGGCGGCGAGGGCGGCATCGGATGGCAGGTCCGCCGGGTGGCGCTCGATCCGGTCGCCGGCTTCACCGTACGCGGCCTCGGCAACGAGGATCATCGTGGCAGCACCGTCAATGTTGACGACACGGAGTGGCACCACTTCGCCGGCGTGTGGGACGAGACCACGGGCGTCCGCTCGCTCTATGTCGACGGCGTGCTTTCCCATGACGTCAACACCCTGGGCGACGTGATGAACTTGGCGACCGGCCAACATCTGGTGCTGGGCGGACGGCAGACCGACGGCGTGAACTACAGCAACTACTTCGCCGGCAAGCTCTTCGATGTCCGGATCTACAAGCAGAAGCTCTTCGCCGGCGAAGTGCAGGCGCTCACGATCCCGACCGGGCTGTATTCGACGTGGGTCAACACCAACTACCCGGGCCTTGCCGACAAGAGCCCTGGGGCCGACCCGGATGGGGACGGGATGACCAACGAGGACGAGTTTGCCTTCGGTCTCGATCCGGGGAATCCCGGTTCGGTGAATCCGATCGTGATCCTGCCCGATGCGGCGACCGGCGAATTCAGCTACCAGCGCCTCCATCCCGATCTGAGCGGGCTCACTTGCACCATCATGGTTTCCACCAATCTCATCGACTGGGACCCAGACCTTGCGGCGACCGCGGGGCAGTCCGTGTCGGCCACCAATGGCGACGTGCAGACCATGTCCGCCACCCTCAGCGCCGCGCCACCCGGGTCGACGAAACTCTTTGTCAGGGTAATTGCGGAATAAATCGGGTTGAAGGATCCACATCGGATCCGGAAAGCATGGGCAGGGGGACTTGGTCTCCCTGCCTTTTGCTTTCATCTGCCGTCGAATTTTCGCGGGTGATCACATCCGCAGCCATGGCCACAACCGTTGCCGCGGGTGCGTCCGGCGGTCGCGCGGCGGATCAGGAAAGCGATCGCCAGCAGGACGATGGCCGCGACGGCCCATGGTTGCCAGTCGTTCATGTCAGAGGAACATCGAGCTGATGTGGAAGACTGCAAATGCCGCGAGCCAGGCGAAGACGCTCATGAAAACGAACTGGCCGGCGGCCCATTTGAAGGACCCCGCCTCGCGGGCGACCACCGCGGAGGTGGGCAGGCACTGCAGGGCGTAGATGTAGAAGACGATCAGGCCGAGCAGCGCCGGCAGGGTGAACATCTTGCGGCCGTCCGGCCAGGTGGCGGCGGACAGGGCCGATTGCAGGCGGTTGAGGGTCTCCTCGTCGTCATCGCTTTCCTCGACGTGGAACAGCTGGGTCATCGAACCCACGAAGGCCTCGCGGGCGGCGAAGGAGGTCAGGATGGCCGTTCCGGTGCGGCCGTCGACGCCCAGCGGCTTGACCAGCGGCTCGACCACGTCGCCGATCCGGCCCATCGCGCTGTGGGCGAGCTGCTCGCCGGGATCTTCCGACTTGCTTTTCGGATAGGTGCTGAGCGCCCACAGCAGGATGAAAATCGCCAGCAGGATGGTGCCGGCATTCTTGAGGAAGGCGCCGGCCCGGCCGATCACGTGGCGCAGGATGTAACTCCACTGGGGCGCCCGGTAGGGCGGCAGCTCGAGCAGGAAATGGGACGGCGTGGCATCCTCGCCCAGGCGCCCGCGGAGAATCCGCGCGACGATCAAGGCGGTCACGGTTCCGGTCAGGTAGATGACCGAGAAAATCAGCGCCTGCTGGAGTCCGGACATCCCCACCAGCAGCAGCGGCACGAGCGTCAGATAGACGGGCAGGCGGGCCGAGCAGCTCATCCACGGTGCCACGAAGATCGTGACCAGCCGTTCTTTCGCGGAGTCGATGGTGCGGGTGGCCATGACTCCGGGGATGGCGCAGGCGTAGGAGCTGAGCAGGGGCAGGAAGGCTTTCCCGCTGAGACCCGCCTTGGCCATCACGCCGTCCATGAGGAAGGCGGCCCGGGCGAGGTAACCGGAGCTTTCAAGGAGCCCGATGAAGAAAAACAGCAGCACGATCTGGGGCAGGAACACCAGCACCCCTTCGCCGATGCCGGTGACAATGCCGTCGGCGAGCAGCGAGCGGAAGTCGCCTTCGCTCATCGAGGCGTTGACCCAGTCGCGCACTGCGCCCGTGCCGTCCTCAATCCAGCCCATCGGGATCCCGGCGACCGAGAAAATGGTCCAGAAGATGCCGATCATGATCGCGGCAAAGGCGACCCAACCCCAGAACGGATGAAGCAGCCAGGCGTCGAGCTTGTCGGAAAGGGTGCTGCTGTGGGTGTCGGGTCGGCGGGCCGCGACCTCGCAGATCTGCAGGACACGGCCCTGGCGGTTCTCCGGAGTCCAGGTGGTGGCGGCAGGATGGGGGAAAGGGTGACGGATCGCCTGTTTCAGCTCGACGATGCCCTTGTTGGCGTTCGCTTGGATCGGCACCACCGGCACGCCGCCGAGTTCCTCGGAGAGCTTCTGCGGGTCGAGGCGCAGACCCGCACTTTCCGCGACGTCGATCATGTTCAGGGCGATCACCACCGGCAGGCCGAGTTCGATCACCTGAAGCGCGAGCACCAGATGGCGTTCCAGATTCGAGGCGTCCAGGACGCAGATCACCAGGTCCGGCCGCGCTTCGCCGTCGATTTCACCGTGCAAGGCCTGCCGTGCGATCTGCTGGTCGGGGCTGCCACCGTCGAGCGAGTAACAGCCGGGCAGGTCGACGACGCGCAGCTTGCGCCCGTGGGGCGTGAAGAATTCACCGCTTTTCCGTTCCACCGTCACGCCGGCATAGTTGCCGGTGCGCTGGCTGGAGCCCGTCAGGGCGTTGAAAAGCGTGGTTTTGCCGGCATTGGGGTTGCCGGCCAGGGCGACCGTCTCAAGCACGTCGGACATCGGGAAATCAGGCGGCACCCACCATCACCTGGCTGGCGAGCTCGCGGCTCAGGGCCAAGCGGGTCCCGCACACGGTGCAGATCAAATTGCGGCCGTCGGCCAGCTTGCGGACTTGCAGGCTTTCACAGAAACCGAGTTGGCGGAGCTGCTCGCAGGCCGGGCCGTTCAGGAAGCGGATGCGGAAATCGCAGCCGACCTTCGCTTGGCTCAAACTGAGCAAGCTGTCGGCTTCGAGATCGTTGGCCGTCGCAAGCGCCATCGAAGGGAAGCTCTAGCAATTGAGATGAGTTTGCAACAAGAAATCCGGCGATTCCGCGTCTGTTCGCCGGGGAAGTCCGGCAGGGGGGAGGCGCATGCGCCGGGTCGACAAAAGGTGACGGAAGCGTCACAAAGCGTCACTCGCCCGATTCTGGTTAGGTGACAATCTCGCCACCTGTTCGCCGGCTGGTTTCGCTTGGTGAATTGTAGCCGTTTGATAATCAAAAATATGTACCCAAGTTTCATCTCCCGTAATTCCCTTGGTCTGGCTGCCGTCCTGCTGGTGCAGGCCGGTGGAAATGCCGTTGCGAGCAACGAAGCGGATGCATTCAGCGACTGGTGGGGCGGTCTGCTCGACCTTGCGACCCTCTACGAGAACAAGGACAACCCGGTGATCCAGAAGTTCGCCTTCACCGGCCGTGCCCAATTCGACTACGTCCTCATTGACGGTCACGGCACGCCGGTGGCCGGTTTCAACGACGACGATCTCGATTACGAGGACTTCAACACCCGCCGTCTGCGTGCCGGCTTCAAGGCGACGCTCTTCCATGATTTCACCGCCCACGTCGAGGCCGACTTCGATCCGGATGTCGACCCGGCCTACCAGCGCCTGACCGACGCCTACGTCGGCTGGAAGAAGAGCGATGCCCTGGCGATCAAGGTCGGCAAGCAGAGCATGGGCTTCACGCTCGACGGCGCCACCTCGTCGAAGGAATTGCTGACCATCGAGCGCAACAATCTTTCCGGCAACCTGTGGTTCACCTCCGAATACGCTCCCGGCGTGTCGGTGGGCGGGACCTGTGACGGCTGGTTCTATCAGGTCGGCGTGTTCTCCCAGGGCGAGGCCGATGCGGAGTTCGGAAATTTCACCTCCGGTTCGACCTGGATCGGCTCGGTGGGCTACGACTTCGCCGGCCAGCTCGGCGTCGATGAAGCCGCCCTGCGCTTCGACTACGTCTACAACGAGGAGACGCCTTCCCGCCCCGAGCTCTTCGTCAACCGCTCGCTGGGTCAGGTGGTGTCGCTCAACGCCCGCTACCACAACGGCTGCTACGGCGTGCGGGCCGACCTGGCCGCCGGTGACGGCTTCCTCGGCCAGCCGGATCTCTGGGGCTTCGTGGTCATGCCCTATGTGGATTTGACCGACAAGCTGCAGCTGGTGGCCCGTTACACCTTCGTCGAAAGCGATGGCAACGACGGCGTCCGCTTCAACGGCCGCTACGACGGCGCCGCGCTCAACAGCCGGCGCGGCGACCAGTACCAGGAGGGGTACCTCGGCATGAACTACTACCTGGTGGGCAACAACCTCAAGCTTCAGGCGGGATTGCAGTACTTGAGCATGCGCGATCGCGCCAACAACGGCGGAGCCTTCGACGGCTGGAACCTCACCACCGGCTTGCGCATCAGCTGGTAAGCGGTTCCAGGTGGCGAAAGTGTCACCGAAGGAGGCAGTCATGTCTCCCGACGAAGCCTGGTGCGGATTCGCACCAGGCTTTCTGCGTTGTGGGGAAGGGTGCTAAGCGGCAGACTGTCAGGGAGAAATGGGGTTTGTGACGGGGTGCTGCCGGTTTGTGACAACTCCGTCACGTAGGACCGGTGGACCTTTGTGACAAGAATGGCATGGATGCCGCCGAGCGCCGCTTGCGGCGCGCAAATCCATCAACCAACCATGCGCAATACCATCCGATTCGCCGCCGCCAGCCTCTTCGCGGGAGCCATGCTCGCCGCCACCGCCGGGGCCCAGACCATCAGCCTCAAGGGCTCCGACACCCTGGGTGCCAAGCTCGTCCCGCAGCTCGCCGAGAGCTTCAAGTCCAAGAATGACGGTGTGAAGTTCGAGATTGCCGCCGAAGGTTCGTCGACGGCATTTCCGGCCCTCGCCAACGGCACCGCCCACATCGGGATGTCGTCCCGCCAAGCCAAGCCGGAGGAAATCACCGCCGCGCAAGCCAAAGGGATCAAGCTGAAGGAGATTGAAGCCTGCCACGACATGATCGTGGTCATCGTCAATAAGGGCAACTCGGTCAAGAAGCTCACCAAGGATCAAGTGGCCAAGATCTTCACCGGTCAGGTCAAGGACTGGAGTGAGGTCGGCGGCGCCCCGGGAGCGATTTCGGTCTACACCCGCAACACCTCTTCCGGCACCTACAAGGATTGGCAGAAACTGGCGATGAAGGACCGCAACTACGCCCCCAGCTCGCAGAAGCTGGCCGGCAACGAGCAAATCGCGGAAGAAGTCTCCAAGAACAAGGGAGGTATCGGCTACGTCGGTCTCGCCTATGCGAAGAAGTCCGGCACTGCCCCGGTGACCATCGACGGTGTCGCCCCGATCGCCGCCAACGCCCGCACTTATGCTTATAGCCGCGCGTGCTACCTCTACATCCCCGAAAACGCCGACGCCACGGCCAAGGCCTTCGCCGACTTCGCGATCAGCCCTGAAGGCCAGAAGATCGCCGAAAACCTCGGGTTCGTTCCGAATCACTGAGTCCGGCTGACAAAATTGACACGCAATCCCGGCGCGGAATGACCCCGCCGGGATTGCCATTTCCGCGATCGGCCTCCACGCTCGGCGCCTTGCCCCGCATGTCGGATTCCAGTTCTTCCTCCACCGTTCCCGCCGGTCATCCCTTCCGGCGCAAAGGCCGTGGCACCGATGGCCTGTTCAAAGCCTTCTTCGCGGGAAATGCCGGGCTGACCGTCGTCATCCTGGTCCTGATCATCGTCTTCCTGGTGCGGGAGGGAGCCGGCTTCTTCCCGGCCTACCGCGGGGAGCTCGAGCTCTACCGGAAAGCCGGGCTGGAATTTGTCGACATCGCCCGCAAGGACCTCACGGCCCACGAGCAGATGAGCTCGCTGCTGAACCGGGCCTATTACGCCCAGGTGAATGCCGCGTGCCGCCGCGAGTTCCAGCGCTCGCAGGAAGCCACCCAGGTGGTGGGCTACATCGACGATGCCGTGGCGCCGCCACGCAGCGCGCTGGAACGCGTCACCGAGGGGGCGGGGGAGGAAGGGGCGCCCGCCGAACTCCTGAAGTCCCTGAATGCCCGCTACCAGTCCCTGCTGGCGGATGCCTTGGCGGGCCGGCCGGGCAAGGGCTTGCCGCCGACGCCCCATCTCAGCGACGAGGAGCGCGCGGGGCTGCTGCAAGAACTCGGTGCTCGCGAACCGCTTTCGACCGACGAACCCGCGCTGGTCATTGCCTTGCAAGAGCAGCTAGCGGCCAAGCAGGCAGACGCCTCCGAACCGTTGGCCGGCTTCCGGGAAACGATCAACGCGTTCGCCTCCGCCTCGGAGGATCTCGACAACCTGATCTACGAAACCGGCGAATCGGTGAAGGCGACCAAGGAAGCCGCGACGCTGCACGAGATCGAGGTTACCAAGCGCGACACGCTTCTCGCCGCCGTCCCGGGGACGAAAGGGGCGGAGGAAAGGGCCCAGTTGGAGGCCGATGCGAAGGCCGCGGTGACCACCGAGCCGGTCGACTACCGGGCCGCATTGCAGCCGGTGTTGGGCCGGATGGGGGAGTTCGAGGCGGCGAATGCCAGGCTGGCGGCCGCACTCGGTGAGGTGAAGGCGGCGCTGCCGTCCGATCTGGCCGACGAGAAGGCCCAGCGCTATCTCGCGACTTTCCGGAAGGCCGAGGACGAATACGGTCGGGAGCTGGCCGACACGATGCCGAAGATGCAAGCGTGGGATTTCGAGAAGCCGGTCGGGCTCGGGGCCACCATCAGCGGCTTCATCACCGGCCGCGATTGGATCACCGGCGGTGAATGGCAGGACTTTTATGGCATCGTGCCGCTGTTCGTCGGATCCCTGATCATTGCCCTGATCGCCCTGAGCCTGGCAATCCCGCTGGGGGTCGGCGCCGCCATTTACACCAACCAGCTGGCCGGCGGTCGCCAACAGCGCTTCATCAAGCCGACGATCGAGTTCCTGCAGGCAATCCCGTCGGTGGTGCTCGGGTTCCTCGGCATCGCGGTGCTGGGCACGCTTTTGCAGGAAACCTCGATGAAGGACTCCTTCGCCTGGGTGCCCGGGTTCCCGATCGAGCAGCGGCTCAACATGTTCACCGCGGGATGCCTGCTGGGCCTGATGGCCATCCCGACGATCTTCAGCTTGTCGGAGGACGCCCTGAACAACGTGCCGTCCGCCTTTGCCGAGGCCTCGGACGCGCTGGGGGCCTCGAAGCTGCAGACGGTCTTCCGGGTCGTTTGTCCGGCGGCCATTTCCGGGATCCTCGCGGCGGTGCTGCTGGGTCTCGGGCGGGTGATCGGGGAGACCATGGTGGTGCTGCTGGTCGCCGGCAACCGCATCGAGATCCCCGATTTCACCGAAGGCCTCGGGGTGTTTTTCCAGCCGGCCCACACGCTGACCGGCATCATCGCGCAGGAGCTCGGCGAGGTGCCATTCGGCAGCGTCCACTACCGGGCGCTGTTCGTGGTCGGCATGGTCCTGTTCTTCATCGTGCTGGCGATCAACTGGTCCGCCCAGCGCCTGCTCCACCGCTTCCGAATCGGCCAAGACTGATGGAAAATCCCGAACAACTGATCCGCAAGGGCGTCCACCACGATGGACTGAAGGAGGGACTCGTGAAGGCCTTCCTCGGCAGCCTGACCTGGGGCATCGTCATCGTGGCACTGCTGCTTTTCGGCCGCATCTGCTGGGACGGCGTGCCGGTGCTGGTGAAGCCTGATTTCCCTTTCATCGACGTCGCCTTCCTCACGGAGAAGACCGAGACCCTGCACGTGTTCGACGATGCCAACGCGGAGCGTCACAGCCTTCCGGCATCTGAATATTACCAGTGGGTCGACGAGCACGGCGCGGACGCCGTGTTCAACGCCCAGACCTACTCCTACTCCGGGGGCGGGATCGCCGGGCCGATCGTCGGCACCGCGCTGTTGACCTTGCTCAGCATCATCCTGGCGCTGTTTTTCGGGGTGGCCGCGGCGATCTATCTCAGCGAATACGCCAAGCAGGGGAGGTTCATCAACCTGGTGCGCCTCGCGATCCTCAACCTGGCGGGCGTGCCTTCCATCGTCTTCGGCCTGTTCGGTTTCGCTGTCTTCGTGCTGGTGGCGCCGGTCTTCACCGACGTGCCTTCGGACCGCTCCTTGTTTGCAATTCCCCTGGGCTTCACCTGGCTGAGTTTCCAAGGCTGGAACTCGTCGCTGATCGCCGGATCGGCGACCCTGGCGTGCATGATGTTGCCGGTCATCATCACCGCTTCGGAGGAATCCCTGCGCGCGGTGCCCCAGGGTTTCCGCGAGGCGTCGCTGGCGCTCGGGGCGACCCGCTGGCACACCATCCGGAAATGCGTGCTGCCCTTCGCGATGCCGGGAATCCTGACCTCGTCCGTGCTGTCGCTGGCCCGGGCGGCCGGGGAGACCGCGCCGATCATGTTCACCGCCGCGGTGGCCGCCAAGGATGACTTCCCGTGGGAAGGGGTGTCGGGGCCGCTCGGCGTGCTGCAGAGCCAGGTGCAAGCCTTGCCTTATCACATCTACACGCTGGCCGCGAGGATCCCGACGTCGGAGTACACCCAGCGCGCGCAGTACGGCTCGGTCTTCGTCTTCCTGCTGATGATCTTCATGTTCTCGACGCTCTCGATCGTCCTCCGCAACCGCGTCCGCTCGAAACTCAAATGGTAAGCGATCCTCCCACCAAGGCGGTCCCCGCGGTCGCCATCGAGAACCTGCGCTTCCAGTACGGCGACAAGCAGGTCCTGCACGACATCAGCCTCGACATCCCGTCGCGCGAGATCACCGCGTTCATCGGTCCTTCCGGCTGCGGGAAGTCGACCCTGCTGCGTTGCATCAACCGCATCAACGACCGCATCCCCGGAGCCCGCGTCAGTGGCGGGTCGATCCGGGTCGCCGGGATCGACATTTCCCGCCCGGACCTCGACCTGCAGATGTTGCGCCGGCGGGTCGGCATGGTGTTCCAGAAGTGGAATCCTTTCCCGAAATCGATCTACGACAATGTCGCCTACGGCCTGCGCATCCACGGCAAGAAATCCGGCACCGAGATCGACGAGCGGGTCGAACACTGCCTGCGCCGGGTCGCGCTGTGGGACGACGTGAAGGACCGACTCAAGGCCAGCGCCTTCGGGCTTTCCGGCGGGCAGCAGCAGCGGCTGTGCATTGCCCGGACCATCGCCACCAAGCCCGACATCATCCTGATGGACGAGCCCTGCTCGGCGCTCGACCCGCTTTCGACGCTCAAGGTCGAGGAGCTGCTGCTCGAGTTGAAGCAGGACTACACGATCATCATCGTGACCCACAACCTGGCCCAGGCCAGCCGCTGTTCCGACAAGACGGCCTTCTTCTATCTCGGCAAGCTGATCGAGCACGGCCCGACCGGGAGGATCTTCACCACGCCGCAGGTCCAACAAACCGAGGCCTATGTCTCCGGTGCCTTCGGGTGATCCGTCGGGCCGACCTTTACAAGACGCCATGCCACTGGTAACCGAAGCACCGCCGAGGGAACGCCCGACGACCCCGCCGATGACGCAGGAACACCCCGCCACACCCGCCGCCGCCTCCCCGACCTCGTCGGCGGTTCCGGCCATTCAGGTGAAGGGGGTGGACTTCAGCTACGGCGACAAGCAGGTCCTCAAGGATGTCACCCTCGACATCCCGACCAACGAGGTGGTCGCCTTCATCGGTCCCTCGGGCTGCGGCAAGACGACCTTGCTGCGCTGCTTCAACCGGATGAACGATCTGGTTCCCGGCGCCGCGGTGACCAAGGGCTCGATCATCATCGAGGGGGCGAACATCGCCGACAAGGCGATCGACCCGGTCGAGTTGCGCCGCCATGTCGGCATGGTGTTCCAGAAATACAACCCGTTCCCGCGCAGCATCTACGACAACGTGGCCTACGGCCCGCGGACGCTCGGCGAACGCAAGAAGTCGGTGCTGGACGAGGTGGTCGAGAAATCGCTGCGCCGCGCCGCCCTCTGGGACGAGGTGAAGGACCGGCTGGACGACATCGCCACTGGCTTGTCCGGCGGCCAGCAGCAGCGGCTGTGCATCGCCCGGACCATGGCGGTGGACCCGGAAATCATCCTGATGGACGAACCGTGCTCGGCCCTGGACCCGATCGCCACCGCCCACGTCGAGGACCTGATCCTCAGCTTGCGCGAGCACTACACCATCGTCATCGTCACCCACAACATGCAGCAGGCGACCCGCGTGTCCGATCGCACCGCCTTCTTCTACCTGGGTGAGATGGTCGAATACGACACCACCCGGAAAGTCTTCGAAAATCCCTCCCACAAGCGTACCATGGATTACATTAGCGGTCGCTTCGGTTGATCCAGAACACCATGCACTCCGATACCCCACACATCCTCCGCGAGTTCGACCTTGCCTTCGAAATGCTGCGCAAGGAGGTCATCTCGATGGCCGGCCAGGCGCGCCTCAACCTGGAGCGTGCCATGGAGGGCCTGCTCTCGCGCGACATCGAACGTTGCAAGGCGGTGGTGGCGGATGACGACGAGGTCGACGACGCGGAATTGAGGATCGACCGCATCGGCATGGAGACGCTGGTGCGCTTCCATCCGGTCGCCAGCGACCTCCGCCAGGTGATCACGTCGATGAAGGTCGCGTCCAATCTCGAGCGGGTGTCGGATCATGCGGTGAACATCGCCAAGCGCGCCCGCAAGATGCTGTCTCGCCCGGAGTGCCCCGAGATCACCTTCATCGAGCCGCTCTACGCGTTGGCCGACCAGCAGATGCGGGACGCGCTTTCCGCCTACACCGACCGGAATTCCGAGCTCGGGGCCTCGCTGCAGCTGCGGGACAAGGAACTCGACAAGATGCACAAGCGTCTGATCGCGACCTTCACCGCTCGGCTGGAAGAGGGCGGGGAGCGGGCGGAGGACTTCCTCCACCTGATCTTCGTCGCCCGCTCGCTCGAGCGGATCGGCGACCTTGCAGTCAACATCGGCGAAGATGCCGTGTTCCTCGACTCCGCCAAGGACATCCGCCACGAGAAACCGGCCAAACCCGATGAAACGGCCTGACCGTTTCAGTCGAGGTGGAAGACCTCGGTCAGTGGCGCCGACACCGGCGAATCATCGTCGTTCGCCGGCATCACGTCGCTCATGAACTTCCACCAGCGCCGGCAGACGTCCGTCTGGGCGATGGCCGCCCAGCGCTCTTCGCTTTCAATCTCGGCGTAGCCGAACAGCCGGCCGGATTCCGCATCGAGGAAGATCGAGTAGTTATGAACCCCGTGGCTTTTCAAGACCGCGGCCAGCTCGTCCCAGATCGGCTGGTGACGGCGGGCGTATTCCTCCTCCATGCCGGCATTCACCGACATCGCGAATGCCTTCCGGATCATAGGTGATGGCCCATGCGCTCGCGCTTGGTGTCGAGGTAGCGGGCGTTGTGGACGTTGGCGGGCAGGCTGATCGGCAGTTGTTCGACGATCTCCAGCCCGTAGCCCTCGAGGCCGACGACTTTCTTCGGGTTGTTGGTCAGCAGCCGGATCTGGCGGACGCCCAGGTCGTAGAGGATCTGGGCGCCCATGCCGTAGTCGCGGAGATCGGAGGCGAAGCCGAGGCGCTCGTTGGCTTCAATGGTGTCGAGCCCTTGCTCCTGGAGCTTGTAGGCGTGGATTTTGGCGGCGAGGCCGATCCCGCGGCCTTCCTGGCGGAGGTAAAGCAGCACGCCGCCGTCCTTGGCGATCTGCTCCATCGCGGCATCGAGCTGGCCGCCGCAGTCACAGCGCTGGGAAAGGAACACGTCGCCGGTCAGGCATTCGGAGTGGACCCGGACCAGCGTGGGTTTGCTCGAATCGATCTTGCCCCGGACCAGCGCGAGGTGGTGGGAGCCGTCGGTTTCGACCCGGTAGAGGTTGCACTCGAACTCGCCGTGGTCGGTCGGCAGCTGGATGCTTTCCTCGCGGATCACCAGCTTCTCCGAGCGGCGGCGCCACTCGATGAGCTGGGCGATGGTGCAGGCCTTGAGCCCGTGTTCCGCCTGGAACTCCCCGAGGTCGCCGACCCGCGCCATGGTGCCGTCTTCCTTCATGATCTCGCAGATCACGCCGGCGGCGGGCAGGCCGGCCAGGCGGGCGAGGTCGACCGATGCCTCGGTGTGCCCGGCGCGCCGCAGCACCCCGCCGCAGCGGGCTTGGATCGGGAAGACATGGCCGGGGTGGACGAAGTCGTTCGGTCCGGCCGCCGGGTCGGCCAGCAGCTTGACGCAGCGCGATCGGTCCGCGGAGGAAATGCCGGTGGTCACACCGGTGGCGGCATCGACCGACACCGTGAAGGCGGTCCGCTGGACCTCGCGGTTGCGGCGGGTCATCTGCGGCAGGTCCAGCTCGTCCGCGCGCTCCTGGGAAATCGGTGCGCAGATCAGGCCGCGGCCATGGACGGCCATGAAGGAAATGATCTCGGGAGTGCACAGCGCCGCGGCGGCGACCAGGTCGGCCTCGTTTTCACGCGACGGGTCGTCGGCGACGATGACGATGCGTCCGGCGGCGATCTCCGCGATGATTTCCTCGATCGGGCTGAAGTTGAGCTCGGTTGCCATGAACGGGGGCAGCGTCGTCCGCGGCAGGCCGGAGGTCAAGGAGCGCGCACGGGGTGGGGGGAAGGATACACCTGCATGTCGCGATTTTCCCGGTTCAAACGGATTTTCCCTTTCCCCCGGTGAAAGGGCTTGGCCAATCTGGACGCACCAAACGACCCACGATCATGTCACGACCCGTCACACTTTTCACCGGCCAATGGGCCGACCTCCCCGCGGAAGAACTCTTTCCGAAGATCAAGGCCATGGGCTTCGATGGCGTCGAACTTGCCTGTTGGGGCGACCACTTTGACGTCCAGAAGGCGCTCAACGAGCCCGGCTATGTCGAAGGTCGCTGGGAGCTGCTGAAGAAGCACGGCCTTGTCTGCTACGCGATCTCCGCCCACCTCGTCGGCCAAGCGATCTGCGACCCGATCGACGAACGCCACAAGGCGATCCTGCCCGAGCACGTCTGGGGCGACGGCGAGCCGGAAGGCGTCCGCCAGCGCGCGGCACAGGAGATGATCGACACCGCCAAGGCGGCGCGGAAGTTCATCGACGCCGGCAAGGCCTACATGGCCGACAAGCCGGCCGGATCCGGCAAGGCGGTCGTCAACGGTTTCACCGGTTCGTCGATCTGGGGCGCGCTCTACGCTTTCCCGCCGACCAGCCAGGAATACATCCAGAAGGGCTTCGACGACTTCGGCAGCCGCTTCAAGCCGATCCTCGACGCCTTCGAGAAGGAAGACGTCTACTTCGCGCTGGAAGTTCACCCGACCGAGATCGCCTTCGACATCGCCTCGGCTCAGCGCGCGGTGGAGGCCGTGGGCGGCCACCCGCGCTTCGGCTTCAACTACGACCCCAGCCACCTCGGCTATCAGGGCGTCGACTACGTGAAGTTCATCTATCAGCTCGGCGACCGCATCCACAACGCCCACATGAAGGACGTCTGGTGGGGCCACGGCGACGGCAGCGTCGGCGTGTTCGGCGGCCACACCGATTTCTGCGATGCCCGCCGCTACTGGGATTTCCGCAGTGTCGGCCGCGGCGACATCAACTTCGAGGAAGTCATCGTCGCCCTCAACGACATCGGCTACGCCGGACCGCTTTCGATCGAGTGGGAGGACGGCCGCATGGACCGCTTCCACGGCGCCACCGAGAGCTGTGCCTTCGTCAAGAACCTCGACTTCCCGCGGAACACCGTCGCCTTCGACGCCGCCTTCGACAAATCGAACCAGTAATTCAAAGAATCATGTCCATCAAAGTAGGAGTCATCGGAGCCGGCGGAATGCTGCGCTATCACGCGGAAGGTTTCCGCAAGGCCGGAGCCACCCTTGCCGCCGTCGCGGATCCCGCGCCGGGTGCCGCCGAGCGCGCGGCCAAGCAGTGGGACATTCCCAGTGCCTATGACAGCGTCGACGCGATGCTCGCCGAGGCGGATCTCGACGCGGTGTCGATCATCGTGCCCAACAAGTTCCACATGCCGCTGGCCATCCAGTGCCTGGAAGCCGGCAAGCACGTCTTCAGCGAGAAGCCGCCGGCGCTCAATGCCGCGGAGGTCGAGGAGATGATCGCCGCCGCGGACAAGGCCGGCAAGAAGCTGATGTTCAACTTCAACAACCGCGCGCGGCCCGAGTCCCGCGCGATGGCCGCCTACATCGCCGACGGCACCGTCGGCAAGATCAACTCGGCCCAGGCCAAGTGGGCGCGCCGCACCGGCATCCCCGGCTTCGGCGGCTGGTTCACCTCCAAGGCGCTGTCCGGCGGCGGTCCGCTGATCGACCTGCTGCACATGATCGATCTCTCGCTCTACTTCATGGGCTACCCGGAGCCGGCCTACGTGATGGGCCAGACTTTCCACGACTTCATCACCGACAAGAATTTCAAGGGCCCGTGGGGCATCCCCGACCGCGCCGACGGCACCACCGACGTGGAGGCCGCCGCGCACGGCTTCGTCACCTTCAAGACGGGCCAGACGCTTTCGCTGCAGGTCTCCTGGGCGGAGATGATCCACCGTGAGGAAGCCTCGGTGGTCTTCCAAGGCACCGGTGCCGGCGGCAAGGTCGAGCGCCTGTTCGCCGTCGACGGCATCGACGAGACCGCCATCGACACCTGCGAGCTCTACGTCCAGGAGAACGGCCGTTCGGTGAACCGGACCATCGTCTGCGAGCCCTGCGAGGACATGGGCCGCAGCGATTCCGCCGCCAACTTCATCGACGCCATCACCGGCAAGGCCGAACCGCTTAACACCCCGGACCAGTCGCTGAAGCTGATGAAGATCATCGACGCGATCTACGAGTCCGCCGCGACCGGCAAGCCGGTGGCGGTGTAAAACATTCAGGCTGATGAACGGATCCCGCTGGCTACTCCTGCTGGCTTTTGCAGTAGGGGTGTCGGCGGGTCTCGTTTGGCCGAAAGTGTGGCGTGCCTACCAAGGCCCTTTTTACAACTCTCAGACTTTCGATTGTCCTCCGAATCATCAAGTGCAGGTGATTGGTCCGGAGAAAGGCGATGGCTGGCTCGTCGTTGTTGAAAAGGGGATCAACGCTCCGGTCCAATCCCGAAGGATCGAAAACATCGAAAAATGCGAGGGGTTCGGCTTCGATTCCGTGAACGGTAATTTTGACTACGTGTGGTACAATGATTCGGCCGAAATGCAGGTTGGGTCCTTGAAAGTGCGATAACGACAATCCTCCTAAGATTTCTAAACCTCTATGAACCGCAAACTCCGCATGGGCATGGTCGGCGGCGGCCGTGGCGCCTTCATCGGCGCCGTGCATCGCATGGCCGCCAATCTCGACGGCCAGATCGAACTCGTCGCCGGCTGCTTTTCCTCCGACCCGGAGAAGAGCAAGGCCTCGGGCGACGATCTGTTCCTCGATCCGTCCCGCGTCTACTCCTCCTATGCCGACATGGCCGAGAAGGAAGCCGCGTTGCCGGCCGACCAGCGCATCGACTTCGTGTCGATCGTGGTCCGCAACGACCTCCACGTTCCGGTCGCCAAGGCCTTCCTCGCCGCGGGCATCAATGTCATCTGCGAGAAGCCGATGGCGCTTTCGCTCGCCGAAGCGAAGGAGTTCGCGGCGATCGTCGAAAAGTCGGGCAAGGTCTTCGCGCTGACCCACAACTACACCGGCTACCCGATGGTCAAGGAGGCGCGGGCGATGGTGAAGGCCGGCAAGCTCGGCCGGCTGCTCAAGATCGTGGCGGAGTACCCGCAGGGCTACGGTTCCAGCGCCTTCAAGGAAGCCGCCCCGAGCAAGATCGCGAACTGGCGGATGGACCCGTCGATCTCCGGGATCTCCAACTGCATCGGCGACATCGGCTCTCACGCCGAGAACCTCGCCCGCTACATCACCGGTCTCGAGATCGAGGAGCTTGCCGCCGAGTTGACGACCTTCGTGCCGGGCCGCCACCTCGACGATGACGGCAACATCCTGGTTCGCTACCAGAACGGGGTGAAGGGGATCGTCTACGCCTCGCAGGTCTCGAGCGGCGATGAAAACAACCTCAACGTCCGCATCTACGGCACCGAGGGTTCCATCGAGTGGCACCAGGAGCATCCGAACGAGCTGATCGTCAAGTTTCCCGACAAGCCGCGGGAAATCTGGCGGCGCGGGAACTCCTACAACGGTCCCGAGGCGAGCAAGTTCACCCGACTTCCGTTCGGTCACCCGGAGGCTTTCATCGAGGCCTTTGCCAACATCTACCTCGCCGCCACCGAGGCGATCCGCGACGAGGTCGAGGGCAAGTTCCCGCGTGAGGGAGGTTACGACTTCCCCGACGTCAACGACGGGGTCGAAGGCATGGCCTTCATCGAGGCTGCGGTTGCCTCGTCGAAGAACAACTCGGCCTGGACCAAGCCCGGCGCCTGATGACGGAAATGACCGGAAAGTCCGGGTGGCGGACCGGCGTAGCGTTGAGCCCTAGATCATGAAGCCCAGCCTCCTCCTTCCCCTTGCCGGCGTGGTCGGCACCTTCCTCCTCGTCGCCGCCGGTCCCGATCAGGAACAGGCGCCGCCGGGAGCCGCCGACGCCATCTCCAAGGCCTTGCCCGCCGAGGCCTACGCGAAGCCGGCAAAACCCCGCAAGGTGCTGGTGTTCTCGAAGACCGCCGGTTTCCGCCATACCTCGATCGCCACCGGCAAGATTGCCCTCACCGAACTGGGCAAGAAGACCGGGGCCTTCGAGGCGGTGGTCAGCGACGACCTCGCGAACTTCGAGCCGCAGGCGATCGCCAAGTTCGATGCCATCGTCTTCCTCAGCACCACGATGGATCCGTTCACCCCGCCACAGCAGCTGCTGGACAAGATGAACGAGGTCGACCGCAAGGATGCTCTGGAGCGGGTCAAGCGACTGCAGAAGAGCTTGATGGATTTCATCAAGGGCGGGAAAGGCTTCGTCGGCATCCACGCCGCCACCGACACCTTCTACAACTGGCCGGAGTACGGAGAGATGATCGGCGGTTACTTCAACGGTCACCCCTGGGGCTCCGGGCAGGAGGTTTCGATCAAGGTCGAACCCGGCCGGGCCGAGCACCCGCTGGCCGCCATGTTCGGGGGCAAGAACCTCGAGTTCAAAGAGGAGATCTATCAGTTCAAGGAGCCCTACGACTCGAAGAAGGTCGAGATGCTGCTCCGCATCGACACCGACAAGACCGACATGACGCTGAACGGCATCAACCGCAGCGACAACGACTTCGGGGTGGCCTGGGCGCGGTCGTGGGGCAAGGGCCGCGTGTTCTATTGCTCGCTGGGTCACAACGACCACATCTACTGGAACCCGGAAGTGCTCCGTCACTACCTCGCCGGCATCCAGTGGGCGATCGGCGACTTCAAGGTCGAGATCGGCAAGTGAGGTGATTCACCGGGGCACCGCGTTCAGGCGGACGAAGCCCCGCTCCGCCGTTGCGGGGGTGACCGATACCGTTCCGTCCGGTGCCACATTGGTCCGGGCGGCGGGCACCGGCAGCCAGTCCATCAGGTTGCCGGATTCCTCCGCGGTGAGGGTGGCGTAGCGGAGCGCGGTGGGGTCGGGCTGCCACGACAGCGAGCTGCCGGGGGCGAAGCTTCCCGCGAAGGGTTCGCTGAAGTCGCCGGGAGAGGTCCCTAGCAGCTGCTCGACCAGATTCGGCAGGCCGTCGTGGTCGGGATCCTCGTCCATGCCGGATCCCGCGAGGCCGGCGGCGGCGATCCAGTCGAGGTAGGGTTGATCGGGGTCCAGTCCCAACAGGTTCTGAAGGATCTCCCGGTCGGAGAAGGGCGTGAGCTCCCGGCCGGTGGCCGTTTCGAGGGCACCGATGATCTCGTTGGCGATCAAGGCCTGACCGACGGTTGAAACGTGGAAGTCGTCCCGGCAGAACACGTGGTCCGGAGGATTCTGGTTGGATCCATCCACGGTGAAGATCGTTCCGTTGAGGTGGAACGGGTTTTCATCGAACAGCCGGTCGGTGAGGTGGTCGATCCGGGCGACGGTCGGCGGAACCGCCAGTCCCGCGGCCCAGGCGACCAGGTCCTCGTTGAACGCCGCGATCTTGGCCCGGGTCGTGGCCTGCTTGGCGGGATCGTTGTAGATGCCGGAGATCTGTGGCGTCGCGCCGACATCGGGCACGGTGCATAGCACGATCGGGACGTTCGGCCGGTAGGTGCGCACGAAGGTGCGGACTGCCGCCAGCCGGTTGAGGATCCGGTTGAAGAAGTTGTCGGCCTCGGTGTCGTTGAAGAGGTCGTTGTAGTCCTGCTTGAGGTCGTTCGCGCCGAGCAGGATCACCACCGCTTCGGCGACGGAGAGCTGGTCGATGAGGGCACTACGGGTCTCGTAGTAGGCGTATCCGAGCGGCTCGCCGGACGGCGGGTCGAAGGGATCGTCGGTGTTGATCAGGTTGAACCAGTTGTCGGTGGTCATGCCGGGGATGCCGAAGTTCCACTCGTGGCCGGCGATGCGGAGGTCACCGTAGGCGGGTGCGGTGCTTTCGTAAGGCCCGAGGGAGACTTCGGTGGGCCGGAAGATGCGGAACAGCTCCGGCCAGCTGCGCGTGTTCGCGTTGTCCGTGTCCGATGCCGGCGCGGAGAAGGTGAGTTCGAAGGCATACTCCTCGGTCATGCTGTCGCCGATGGCGAGCACCCGCAGCGGTGTAGCGCCGGAGGCGAGGGTGAGGAGCAGGGAAATCAGGAAGGTGCGGCAGGTGGTGAACGGCATGGTTGGTCTCCCGCACCCTAGCCCAGATCCGCGGATCTCCAAATCAGCGGGCGTAGCTCAGTTCGGTCGCGGTCAGGGCGAGGTCCTCGTCGAGCGTCCTCCGTGGCGGCAATCCGGCCTTTTGCAAGGTGTCGTGGTAGGACTTCACCGCGTCCACCGGCGTGAGATCGCCATCGGTGATCCGCCTGAGGTGGCGGATGAATTCCACCGGGTGCTCGGCATCCTTGATCTTGCGGCCGAACAGGGCGACCCGCGCGCCGTGCTTGCGGGCTTCGCCGATCAGCTTGAAGGCGTCGTGGGTGGTCCCCGAGCTGCCACCGAGAATGCCGACGATCAGGTTCTGGGGGTCGTAGGCGGCGAGGTCCTCGATCGCCCCGGGTGAAAGGAAGGGGATTTTCAGGAACACCGGCCAGTTGCCGCAAGGGACGCCCGCGAGCGTCCGGCAGATCTGGTCGTTGAGGAAGTGGGGAAGGTCCCCGTCGTCGACGCGACCGGTTAGATTCGGTGCGAACACCTCGAGGAAGTAGTGGAAGCCCAGCCGGGCCGCGTTGAGCCGGAAGTCCTTGAAGGCCTGCAGGCTCTCGTGGTCGGCCTGGAGGTCGTTGTTAAAGGTGATCGAATAGAGGCCGAGTTCCGCGCCGGTTGCCGCGATCGCCTCCTCGAGATCACAGGTGGCGAAGGGGCGCGATGCCTCCTCGCGGTAGCGAGCGCCGCGGCCGCACCAGATGTCGGTGGTGTCGTTGGCGCGGATCGCCGGGGTCACGGCCGACGCCTCGAAGACCCCTTCGTCCCGCAGCAGGCCGAGCTGGGAGACGGAGGCCAGCAGGATGTCGATCTCGCCGTCGTCCACCACCTCGCGGATGCTCCGGCGGAAACCGGGCATGGTGTTCCAGCGCCTGCCGTCGGCGGGGTAGGGGGCGCCGGCCGCGGGGATGCCCCAGGCCATGTCGGCATCCTTGGCATCGGCGATGATGAAGGCCCGCGGGTCGCGATTCGTGCGGATGGCGTCGAGCTTTTCTAACAGTCGGGTTTTCATGGGAGAGATGAAGCCGCCGCCTGCAGGGCGGGCGAGAAGCGGTGGAGTTCGTTCCGGAGGGTGGCTCGGTCGGGAATCCCGCTGCGTCCCCCGAGCGCCGTGGCCACCCGCGATGCCACCCATGCGGCGAACTCCATGCGCAGCGGAAGCGGCCAGCCGCGGAGGAGTCCGACGGCGTAGCCGCCGTGAAAGGCGTCGCCGCAACCGTTGGTATCGACAACCCGGGTCTCGAAGGCGGGTTGGTGAAGGATTCCATCCGGGGTGAGTGCCCAGCTGCCGCGGTCCCCGTCGGTCACCAGCATCTGGCCCGTGCCTATCTCTGCCAGCGCCCGCAGCGCCGCTTCCGGGGTGTCCTGACCGGTGGTCGCGCGCGCGGTATGCAGCGGCAGCAGCACGTCGGAGGCAAGGGAAATGCACTCGTGCACGAATCCCGTCTCGCCGTGCTCGAGGTCGATGATGCTGGGGCAGGAGATGCTTGCCGCAGCGCGCAGCATCCCCAACGCGGCGGTGGTGTCATAGCCGTCGACGATGACCAGCCGGGCTTCCTTGATCGCCGCAAGCGGGATGTCCTCGTCCCGAATCCAGCCGTAGTCGTGCAGGTTGTAGAAAACGGTGCGCTCGCCGGAGGCTCGGTCGATCTGGATCATCGACACGCCGGCCCGCTCACCGGGGGCCATGATCAGGTGATCCGGCAGGATCCCGGCCTGAGCGAACTGGGAGCGGGACAGGCGGCTGATCGGGTCATCGCCGAGGCGGGCTAGAAACGCGGTTGCATGGCCGAAGACCGCGGTCACGCACGCGGCCGTTGAAGCCGGCCCGCCGCCTTGAACCTCCATCTCGGGAGTCTCGTACTTGCCTCCGGCCACCACGCCGGCGGGCGGCCGGGCGAGGAAGTCGACGACGTTGATACCTGAGGCGATGACTTCAGCGGTGGGCGGGTGCATGGGAAGACGTTGCGGTAAGGTAAACGGGGGATCCCGCGGTTTTTTTCCGGACAGATCCAATCCGCCGGATGCCGCTGCGACAAGGGCCGGAGGTGGTCGCGGCCCGGTCACTAGGGAAATGCATAGGTAGGCAGGGCAGGGGAGCTGGTCTTGACTCCCGCCAGCCTGAGGAAACAGGCGAGTCGCAGTCCAATCACCACATGAAGCCCAACTTATCCCCGATATCCCGCCCTTCGCTCGTCATCTGTCTGGCACCGATCTTGACCTTCGCCTCCGCATCGGCGGACGTGATCGCGCTCAACGAGCAAGCCACCACCAACGATTGGATATTCCCGCTCGGCACCAATCTGCTCGACGGTGCCACCGCCACCCCCGGGACCGCCTCGACCCATGAAGGTTCTTCCGGCGCCTGGTCCACCTTGACCGACGGTTTGCTCGGCCTGCCGGGTGAAAATGCCAGCAGCGTCACCCCGAACAACGGCGAGTCGGTCATCTTCCCCCTGGATACCGCGGCCCAGCCGGCGGGCTATGACATCACGTCCTTCGACTCGTACTGCGCGTGGGGCGACAGCGGGCGCGACAACCAGGACTACACCCTGGAATACTCGACCGTGGCGGATCCGCTGACCTTCATCCCCATCGCCACCGTCGCCAACCACACCGGGAATCCCAACAACTGCACCCACACCCGGCTGACCGATACCTCGGGCTATCTGGCCACGGCGGTGCACTCGATCCGGATCAACTTCGCCGGCCAGGAGAACGGCTACACCGGCTTCCGCGAATTCATCCTGCTGGCCGATCCCGCGGTGGTCACCACCGTCAACGAGTCCAACAGCACCGGCACCTGGACCCTGCCATCGGGCACCAACCTGCTCGACGGCGCGACGGCCAACACCCCCTCCGTGCCGGCGGGTGCCAACCATGGCAACGGCGACATCACCTCTTCGAGCTGGACCACCTTGACCGATGGCACGGTCGGCACCCCTGCGGTGCAGACGCAGGCGGTGGCCCCCTTGAACGGGACCTCGGTGATCTTCCCGCTGGATACCTCGGTGAATTTCAACGGCTACAACATCAGCTCCTTCGATTCCTACGCGGCCTGGGGGGACAGCGGCCGTGACAACCAGGATTTCGCGATCCGCTATTCCACGGTGGACGATCCGACGACCTTCATCCCGCTGGCGGCAGTCAGCAACCACACCGGCAACCCGCTCAACGCGACCCACACCCGCATCGCCCCGACCTCCGGCTTCATGGCCACCGGCGTGGCGGCGGTCCAGTTCCTGTTCAACAACCAGGAGAACGGCTATGTCGGCTACCGCGAGTTCATCATGCTCGGCAGCGCCGCCCCTTTGGCGGATCCGCTCACCTGGACCGGCGGCAGCGGCTCCGCGGGCACGGCCGACTGGGTGACCACCCCGGACAGCAACTGGGCGGAAACCGACGGCGGGGCGCCGGCCGACTACGACAGCCTCGCGCCGCTGACCTTTGACAGCACCGGGAGCAACACGGACATCAACATCCCCGCGGCCCTGACGGCTTCGTCGATGGGCTTCGCCAACGGCGACACCGTGCCCTACAACTTCGGCGGCGAGGCAATCACGGTGAGCAACGGCCTGACGGTCTCCGGTTCCGGGGATGTATCCTTCGGCGGCTCCCTGAGCGTCGCGACAGGCACCGTCCACGCGGGTTCGGGAAGCGTGGCATTCAATGGTCCGCTCCAATCGAACGGCCTGACCGTGTCGGGGACGGGGGAGGTAACGCTCGGCGTCGCCAACCCGCTCTCCGGAACGACATCGGTGGGCAATGGCGTGCTGAATGCCATGGATGACGGATCCCTTGGGACCAGCGCGCTGATCGTGACCGGAGGTTCGGTCAATTTGAGCTCCGCGGCACCGGTCGTCGGCAGCCTTGCGGGAACCGGCGGGGACATCGTGCTCGGCAATCCGCTGAGCCCGGCCTCGACGACGCTCCTTGTCGGCGACGGCAACATCACCACCTTTGCCGGCGACATTTCGGAGGCCGCGGGTGACAGCGGCAGTCTCACCAAGACCGGCAGTGGCAGCCTGACCCTCGCGGGAACGAACAGTTACACCGGCCCGACGACCGTCACCACAGGCGGTCAGCTCGAGATCAGCCAGCCGTCCGCACTCTACAACGCGAACACTGCGGCCTGGACCGCCGCCAACCTCATCGTGCAGCCGGATGCGGTCCTGGCATTCAACGTGGGGGGTGCCGGTGAGTTCACCGACAGCGACATCGCCGCGCTCGATACCGGCGGCTTCGCGGCCGGCGCCATCATCGGGTTCAACACGGGCAACGGCGACTTCGCCCTGGATCACGCCCTGGGCGGCGACATCAGCCTCGTGAAGAACGGCGTCAACACCCTGACCCTGACCGGTGGCAACACCTACAGCGGATCCACCCGGATCACCCGCGGGGTGATCGAGGCGGCGAATCCCGCGGGCGCCTCGATCCCTGGCGACATGGTGGTCGGCAATGCGTCCTTCGACGTCTTCCTCAACATGGCGGCCGACCATCAGTTCGGGGCGGGCTCGATCCTGTCCTTCAACACCGGGCCGGGCGCGCCGAACGGGAAGGTGAACCTGCGCGGGACCGCCCAGACCATCGCCGGACTCGACAGCGCGCCGACCAACAAGGTGGCCCTGATCCAGAACGACGAGATCGGCCAACCGGGCTACACGACCAATCCGGGCCCTGCCTCGCTGACGATCGACGCTGCCGGCGATCACAGCTTCTACGGAATCATCCGCAACCAGGACGGCGATCCCCTGTCGTTGGTCAAGAATGGCCCGGGGACCCAGGAACTCCTGAACAGCGCGGCCCAGGGATACGGCTATAGCGGTCCCACGACCATCAACGACGGGACCTTGCGGCTGAACTTCAACGGCGGGAACTCCGGGTTTGCCTCGGACATCACCGTGAACAGCCCGGCGACCTTCGAAATCGACGGAACCTTCAGTTTCAACCGCGTCATCTCCGGCGACGGGACGGTCGTCAAGACGGGGTCGGGCGCGGTGGTGCTCAACAACGGCAGCAACAGCTACGCCGGTGGCACCGTGGTCAACGACGGCATCCTCGGGCTCCATGCGACCCAGGGAACCCTCGGCGAGGGCACGGGCCCCGGGCAGACCTGCGTCGCCGGCGAGATGATCCCGTCCAACGTCATCACCGTGAATGCCCCGGGCGTGCTCTCGCTCGACTTCATCGCACCGCTCGGGAACTCGGGCATGCTGCCGCAGTTCGCCCCGTCGGTGGTGATCAACGACGCCGCGACGCTGTCCGGCGGCACCAACACGGTGGCCTTCGTGCCCAACCTGACCCTCGACGGCGGCATCGTACAGATCGCCGATGGAGCGACGCACGGCGGCTTCAACACCAACCTGGCCTTCGTCGGGACGGTAGCGGTCGGCGGGGTGAGCGAGTTCCCGTCGTTCATCTTCACCACCGGGGTCGGGACCAATGCCAATGCCTCGCTCGGGTCGGTGGGCCTGCCGGGAACGGTCTTCGACGTGGCCGATGTGACCGGGGATTCCGGGGTGGACCTCGACGTCAGCGCGGTGCTCCGCGACGTGCTCGGCTTTGCTTCGCCGCTGACCAAGACCGGCCCCGGCACGATGTGGCTGGAACTCGGCAACAGCTACACCGGCACGACCACGGTCGAGGAAGGGGAGTTGAGGCTCGAGGTGGCGTCCCTGGCCGACGGTGCGAACGTCGTCATTGCCGCCGCGGGAACGCTCGATCTGGCCCACGGCGAGGAAGACACGATCCGCGGTCTGATTCTCGATGGCGTGCAGGTCGCTGCCGGGACCTACGGCTCCACCACCAACGCCACGCCCGGGATCATCCAGACCCCGCGGATCACCGGTGATGGTCTCCTGGTCGTAACGGTGGATCCGCCGGTGGACTTCGAGACCTGGGCACTGGTCATTCCGGATGCCGGTGCGCGGGACCGCGAGGATGACGCCGATGGCGACGGATTCACGAACCTCGAGGAGTTCATTTTCGGCACCTCCGCGGTCGACGCCGACGGTTCGCTGACTTCGATGGAAGCTTCCGGCGGTGACCTGATCGTCCGCTGGAACCAGCGCATCGACGCCGGCACCTATGAACTTCAGGAAAGCAACACCATGGAGTCGTGGCCGGTCAGCCTCGTCGTTCCGGTCGAGGATGCCGACCAGACGGGCGTGCCCGAGGGCTATGTCCGCATGCAGGCCACCTTCACGACCGGGGCCGGCAAGGACTTCATCCGGATCGAGGGCGCCGAGTTCTAACCTTCCGTTACCTCTGGTCCGACCGCGGCCTCTTCCCCGTCCCCGGGGGAGGGGCCGTTTGTCGCGGAGACGGTCCGGTGCAAGGATCGGCGTTGCCTCGATCGCGCAGCGTGGCAAGCTGGCCGCGTCGTGAGCAGTTCCCCCAAGGCGCAATTCGAGATGGTTCCGCAAACCGATCGCGAATCGTTCGCCGTCAGGGAATTCAAGTTGAAGCGCTTTCCTAGCGGTTGGCACTACCATCCCGAGATCGAGCTGACCTGGGTGGTCGAAAGCAGCGGCCGCCGCTGGGTCGGCGACCATGTGAACAACTACCAGGCCGGCGATCTGGTCTTGATTGGGCCGAATGTGCCGCACTACTGGATGAACGACGAGACCGGGCGTCCGGATGAAATGGCCCATTCGATCGTGATCCAGTTCCGGCGGGACTGCTTCGGCGCGGACTTTTTCAGCTTGGTCGAGATGCGCGGGGTCGACGAGCTGCTCAAGCGCTCGATGCGCGGCCTCCAGTTCGACGGGGCGGTGCGCGACCGGGTCGCCGGACGCATGAGCGGCCTGCTCGGAATGGTGGGGCTTCCGCGCTTCGTCGAGCTGGTTTCGATCCTCGGGGAACTCGCCAAGGCCACCGACGCCAAGCCCCTGTCCAGTCCCGGATTCACGCCGCGGCCCGACCAGGGCAGCGTCGAGCGGGTGGACAAGATCTACGAATACATCGCCCGCCGCTCCGCCAGCGATTTCAACCATGCCGAACTCGCGGGATTGCTCGGGATGAGCCCCTCCGGGCTTTCCCACTACTTCAAACGCACCGTCGGCACCACCTTGAGCTCCTTCGTCGCCGAGGTCCGCATCGGCCAGGCCTGCCGGCACCTGATCCTCGGCGACCGCCCGGTATCGGAGATCGCGTTCAAGGCCGGTTTCGAGAACCTCTCCAGCTTCAACGCCTGGTTCCGGCGCCTGCGCGGGATGAGCCCGCGGGATTTCCGCCAATCCCACCGGCGGGGGAGCTGAGGGACCGGCGCTCAGCTGGCGCCGAGGCGGGCGAAGCGTCGCTTCAGGTCCGGCTTGTCGAGGTCGTCGGGCGTCAGCCATCCGGGGAGCCCCGGGTGCCAGAACGGCTCGTAGATGCAGGTCTGGCCACCGATCACGCCGCCGAGGTAGCTGAAGGTGCTTTTGGCGACGAAGAGGATGTCGCTGGAGACGAAGTGGTGGAAGGACTCGAAGACATCGTCATCCAGGTGCAGCCGGGCCCCGAGGTCGGCATAGGCGCGGAAGTCGGCGGCCTCGCCCTGCGAAAAGAGCCGGACCGTGGCGTGGTCGGGCCCGACAGCTTCCACGACCTTCCGCAAGCGTCCGATCATCACGTCGTCGGTCGTGAAGCGCTCGGAAAAGCGCCCGCTTGAGCCGACGTCGCCGCGGCGGAGATGGACGGCAATCTGGACCCGGCCATCGTCGTAGCCTGCCAGGTAAGGTTTGTCGGAGAGCAGGTATTTTTCCCGCAGCTCCGGGGCGATGGCATCCCACGATTCGGGATGGCGATCGGTCACCTTGTGGCAATGGGCGACCACATGCAGGCGGTGCGAGCGGGGGAGAAAGCGGTGCGGTTTGCGGACCGCGACCACCGGCAGCCCGCGGGCCTCGACATCCGCCGCCGGGATCTCGTCGGAGCCCAGGTTGAAGAAGTCCTCCCACGCGCGCGACCAATCCGTCGCCGCCATGCCAGCCGGCGCATGGGCGACGTCGGCGACCGGGGTGTGGACGTAGGTCAGGCCCCTGAGACGGGCGAAGATCATGGTGGAGATCCTGGCGGAAATCTGGGCCCCGCCGCCGTCATCGCGGTCGCGGCAAGTGATGAAGCTGTCCTTGGGTCGGAGGAACGGAAACGGCACGGCGCAGCATGGTCCGCGACCGGTGGCGATGGCCAATCCGAAAACCGGCCGGGCGGTGGCGGGCGGCGGAAAATGCGCTTGGACGTGGCCGCCTCCAAGCCTAGCCTTGCCTGCCCATGGCCACCTGGATCAAGAACCTCAAGGAGAAGCGCAAGTACAGCAAATGGATCGAGGACGGCCGTCCCGATCCGCCGCCGCCCCTGGCGAAGCGCGAGATGCTGCTGGAATACAAGCAGCGCCATGGCCTTGAGATCCTCGTCGAAACCGGGACCTTCAAGGGCGACACGGTCGAGGCGATGCGCGGCGAGTTCCGCAAGGTCTACTCGATCGAGCTGGCGGAACATTTTTACCTCGAGGCCAAGAAGCGCTTCGCCGGCGTGTCCAATGTCGATCTGCGGCAGGGCGACAGCGGCAAAGTGATGGCCGGCCTGGTCACGGAACTCGACGCTCCGACCTTGTTCTGGCTGGACGGCCACTATTCGGGCGGCGACACCGCCCAGGGCGACCTGAACTGTCCGGTTTGGGGCGAGTTGGAGGCCATCTTCAGCGGCTGCAAGCAGCCCTTCGTCGTCCTCATCGATGATGCACGTTGTTTCCGGCACGTGGGCGCGGAGGACTATCCGGATGTGTCCGACATCGAGAAGTGGGTGGCGGAGCGCCGCCCCGACCTCGGCCTGGAGGTGGCGATGGATTGCATCCGCATCGCCCCGAAGTCCGCCTGATCAAGGCCAGCGGACCTTGGCCCAGACCGGGAAGTGATCGGACGGCTGGAGCTGCCGCGAGGCCTCCACGCGGATGTCCGCGGCCTCGATGTGTGCGCCGCGGCTGACCAGGATGTGATCCACCTTGGCCCAGCCGCTGCGGTGGCCTTCCCAGAAATGCAGGGTCCGCCGGTTCTTCACGCCCGGGTGCAGGGCCTGGTAGGTGTCGATCAGCGCGTGCTTCCACGGCGTCCGTGGCTTGCCGGCGAGCGTGACGGACTTGCCGGTGAAGTAATCCACGGCGGGGTTGCCTTCGGTGGCATTGAAGTCGCCGAGCAGGATCACCGGTTCGTCGGCCGCCACCCGGGCGTCGATCCTTTCGGCGAGAAGTGGTGCCGCCATCTCCCGTGAAAACTGGTTGCGGTGATCCCAGTGGGTGTTGAAGACGTGGAAATTCTGGCCGCTCGCCCGGTCGGCCAGCCGCAACCATGAGGCGACGCGCGGGAAGCTGTTGCCCCAGGTCATTGAGCCGGCTTTCTCCGGATGGTCGGACAGCCAGAAGGTGCCGCCGTCGAGCTTCTCGAAGCGGTCGCGCCGGAAGAAAATCGCCGCGTATTCGCCCTCGCGCTTGCCGTCGTCGCGGCCGACGCCGTGGAAGTCGTAGTCGGGAAGCGAGGCTCGCAGGTCGGCCGCCTGGCCGTGGCGGGCTTCCTGCACGCCGAAGAGGTCGGGGTCGATCGTGCGCATCGAGCGCACGACCCGGTCGATCCGGTTCGGCCATGCCCGCCAGTCGCCTTCTTCCGGGTTCTCATAGCGGACGTTGAAGGTGGCCAGCGTCAACGACAGGGCTCCGTCTTCGGCGATCGGCACCGCCTTCGGCAAGGCGGTCCGGCGGCAGGACGAAAGCAGCCCCAGCAGCAGGAAAAGGACGGCGATTCTCATTCGGGAATCATGTCCAGGAAGACCTCGATGAAGGGCTTTTCGCGAGAGCGGGTGGCGTCGCGGAAGGCCCGGGTCGCCTCACGCCGCTTCACCGCCTCGATCGCCGCGATGACTTCATCGTGCGCCTCCTCGTAGCTCCGCTCTTCCGCGGCTTTGCGCTCCAGCACTTCGACCAGGTGCCAGCCGAGCTTAGTGCGGACCAAGCCCGGCCGGTTCACCGGCATCGCGAAAACCGGGGCGGCAAAGTCGGGGGGCATCCGGTCTCGGGACAGCCAGCCGAGATCGCCCCCGGCCGCCTTGCTGCGCGGGTCCCCGCTGAGCTCCGTCGCCAGCGTGGCGAAGTCCTTGCGCTTGGCCTTCAAGTCCTCCAGCGCAGCCTCCAGGGTCGCCTTCGCCTCCGCGGCATCGTGACCGAGGGTCGACAGGAAGATGTGCCGGACCCGGATGCGTTCCGGGTGGCCGAGCTCGCGGGCGTGTTCGTCGAACCACTCGCGGGCCTCGTCCTCGCTCACGGCGATCTGCGGGGCGATCCGGCTTTCGACATACTTTTGCTGCTGCAATCGGGCCCCGACCCTCAGGCGAAGTTCCTGGTCGGTGTCGATGCCCTCGGCCTTCAGGTCGGCCTGCAAGGCTTCCTCGCTGGGGAACCGGTCGCGGAGGCGCTGTAGGGCCCCGTCGATCTCCTGGTCGGACACCGGCAGCTCCTTGGCATTGTGCTTCGCCTTGATCCGCAGCAGCTGCTCGTCGATCAGGTCGTCGAGGGCGGCAAGCCGCTCGATCCGTCGTTGGGGCGGCGGGAGATCCTCGAGCGTCTTGCCCCGCAGCCACAGCCGTTCCCGGGTCGCCCGCTCAAGCTGGGTTTTCAGGATCGGGTAATGCATCACCCGGGCGACCACGCCCGAAGCTTTGGCCGCGGCAATCGACTCCGGGCTGTTGGGGAGGCTCCGCTGGATGCGCTTGCGAAGCGGGCCGTTGAAGACGAAAAGATCCCCGCCGACATAGAGCGCGACGGCGGAATAGAGGGCGATGCGGACGACGAATCCTTTGGTGGGGCGCACGGTGGGAAAGTTCCAAGTGAAAAAGTTCCAAGTGCCAAGGGGAGGACCGAGGCGAGGGCTAGAGAATCTGCCACGGCGAGCAACGGTCCCAGAGATTCCAAAACAGGTAGCCCAAGCCCATCGTGAGCCCGGCACCGATGGTCAAGCGTATCCAAAGGCGCTCGTCACCATGATCTTTCCTGGCGGCGCGAGTGGAGAGGATCAGCCAAAGCGCGGGAACGAGCAGGAACAAAACGCCCCACTCGCGAATCCACATGGCGAGGACGGGGGGATGACTGAATTCCAGAAGGGTTTCGTTTGTCGCGGCGCGGATGACGATTGTTCCGAGGACGATGATTCCGAATTGGAACGCCGACAGGATCGTATGCAATCGATGCTCCGGAAACGTATCACTCATGGCTCGCCGAAGATTGCCCGCGACCCCTTCGCATCAAAGCCTTTTCCTCGCTCAGCGCACCTCGACCGTCGCACCGGGCCGGATCAGGGTCGGGATGCGGATGGCGTCCCAGTTGGCGAGGCGGATGCAGCCGGCACTGCGGGCGCGGCCGATGGTTTCCGGGTCGGAGGTGCCGTGGAGACCGATGCCCGACTTGCTGAGGCCGTTCCAGATGATGCCGACCGGGCTGTTGGGGCCGGGCGGGATGTTGAGGGCGTCGTTGCTGCGCTTGCCGGTGTCGAGGAGCGACTGGTCGTAGCGCCAGACCGGCAGCTCGACGCTGTTGTTGAGCTTCCAGACCCCGTGGTGGATGAATTGCGGTTTGCCCGGAGTGATCGGGAAAGAGGCGACCAGGGCGTGGTTGGGCCGCGGCTTCACGAGCACGGGCTTGTCGGAGACCAGTTCCTCCTCCTCGACCAGCAGGGCGGCGGGCGCGGCTTCGAAGATGCGCACCTGGTTCTGCTTGGTATCGACCACCACGTGGCGCTCCGACATTTCCGGATCCGCCTCGTAGCGCTTGCCGGTGACTTCCTCGATCAGGAAGGGCCGCACGTTCGGGACGATCAAGGTGCTGCCGGGCTTCGCGCCCCAGGTGTTCTTGGAGCCATTCAGCTCCAGGATGAAGTCCACGTCGGTGTGATAGCGTTCCGACATGAACTCCGCGATGCTGCGGTAGCTCATGCGCTTGGCCTCGGCCTGCTTGGCGCGGTTGTGGGAGAGACCGGTATCGACCCATTTGGTGGCCACCTGCGGGACCACGGCGGTGGCGAAGGCATTGGGCACCTTGTGGCGCGCGCTGGTCATCACCGGGCCCATGTCGCCGGAGGGGTGGCCGTGGGTTTCGTTCCAGGAATTCACCGCGAGGATGGTGAAGCGGCCGGGTTTGCCATCGATCACCCCGGGGCCGAAATTCTCCTGATCCAGGAAGATCTGCAGTCGCACCGCGTCCTCTCCAGACGGCAGGTTGCCCACGTCGGACGGCGCGTCGGTTTTCACCGCCGGCTTGCGCTCAGGGAGTTTCACCACGCCCGGAGAAAGCGGCTTGGCCTCCTCCTCCTGAGCTTCCGGAGCGAGGTCGGCAGGAGCACCCTCCGGCGTGATTTCGGACGGATCGACCGGCAGGGCACGCAAGGGTTCGTTCTGACCGATGGCGGGGGCCACGGCCGTGAGGACAAGGAGTGGCAGGAGTTTCCGGAACATCTTCGGGAAGTTTGAAGGTCGGGACGCGGGGAGTATTCCATGATTCCGCCGCTTGTCACGCCACGAAGCCCGGTGGCCATCTAACGGTGGGGCAGGGGGCGGCAGAACCTTGCCAATTTCCGCATTGCCAAAAGAATTTCTTCGGCCTAGCGTCCGCCCGCCGGCGGCAAAAAGCCCTTTGGTGTAATGGTAACACTACGGATTTTGATTCCGTCATTTCAGGTTCGAGTCCTGGAGGGGCTGCCACCGCGGCCCGTGCCGGCCGCCCATAGTCCCGTAGTGTAACGGTAGCACAAGAGATTCTGACTCTCTTAGTCTTGGTTCGAAACCAGGCGGGACTGCCACCTCTTCCAGGGTTCCAGTGGAAATCCGGGCATGAGTTCTGCTCGTCCCAAGGTGTCCAAGTTATCTTGATCTAACTTCACCGAATTTGGTTTGCGGTGCCGCGACTACTCGGCACTAGTGGTCACAAAGAGGCCCCCCGCCGTTCGCCACCTCGATGATTACCCCCCTCAGTCGCCGATGCCGTCGTCACTCCGACGGCGCCAGCATCGTGCCCCGTTCAATCGTGGCCGGTCTGGCTCTTGCATTTGCCGTGCTCGCGGTGTCGGGCACCGCTGCCGCGGCCGGTGAGGCCGCCGCGAAATTGACCGCCAACAGCGGGGCGGGGAGCATGGGCAGCTCGAGCACCAATACCACCGGATCCTTCCAATTGGAGAACAATGCCTCCGGCGGCCAGAGAATCGTTTCGTTCAAGATCGACCTTAGCACGGCCGTCCTGATGGACATCGTGTTCGACCCGGCCGGGACCGCGGGGGATCCGGATGGGAAGGCGTTCGAATTGGACACCTACGACGGCACCGGAACACCACTCCACAGCTTTGAGAATCCGCACGACGGCATCGGCAGCGAGGACGGCTACGACGTGCTCCGGGTGGACTTCGGGACCGGGGTCGATTTCGGTCCGGGCGACCGGATGACCTTCTCCGCGGACGTCGACCCGACGAATGTCAAAGGCGCTCCCGGGCCGGGACCGGAGCATTCGGCGAGCATCTCGGGATTGGAGCTGATCGGCGCGACCGTCACGGTCACCTTCGACGACAACACGGTGATGAGCGTCCGGATGGGCGGGCTCGCGGGGAATTCGAACACGAACAAGATGTCGGTGGGGGTGATGTCGCCGGACAACCTCGCGACCCCGGTCATTTCCGTCCCCGGCAAGCTGTCACCGTTCACCAGCACCACGCAGCCGACCGTCCGCATCGACGGACCGGCGGGTGCCAACGTCCGGCTGTGGACCTTTTACAGCGCCCTCTACCTCGATGGCGTCCCGGGAGGCGGATATGACATCGATCCCTACGAAACCAACAAGATCATCGGCTACGGCTTCTCGACCGTGACCATCGGTGGCGGCGGCTCGGTCGATGTGCCGCTCGACTTGGATTATGATCCGTCCACCGGAGGGATCAACCAGGTGGCGGCCGTGGTGGAGGGATCGGGTGGGCTGCGCAGCTCGTCGTCGAACATTTTGACCATCGACTACGATCCGGGCGGCGTGAGCTCCGATGACGAGCCTCCCTCGATTCCGGGAAACCTGTCGGCAAGTGCCGTGAGCGCCAGCAGCCTGACCCTCGGATGGGACGCGTCGACCGACAACACGGCGATCGACCGCTACACGATCTTCCGTGATGGCGGGGAAATCGCGAGCACGACCCAGTTGAGCTTCACCGACGGGGGGCGACTGCCGGCGACCAGCTACATCTACGAAGTCGTGGCGGTCGACATCGCGGGGAACCAGTCCGGGCCGGCCACCCTCAGCGTATCAACTCCTCCCGATCAGGATGATCCGACACCACCCGGTTCGCTCCAGGCCATCGGTGGGGACGGCTGGGTGCAGCTGTTCTGGTCGGCGGCCAGCGATGACTCGGGCGTCGAGGGCTACCGCGTCTACCGGGACGCCGTCTTGGTCTCGACGGTGTCCGGTCTCGGCTTCCTCGACAGTGGCCTGGTGAACGGGACGAGCTACGAATACAGCGTGGTCGCCGTCGATCTGGCGGGCAAGGAGTCGCCGCCCGCCACGGTTTCCGCGACTCCCGAGGCCGGCGCGGCGGTGGGCAACGGGGTCCTGCGGGTCAATGCCGGCGGCGAGTTTCCTTACGTCGATCCCGAGGGGAATACCTGGGAGGCGGACTACGGCTTCAACACCGGCTCCCGGAGCACCTACACCACGACTATCCTGGGGACGGACAATCCCGAGCTGTATCAATCCCGCCGATCGGTGAGCTCGTCGAACCCCGACCTCCACTACGGGTTTGAACTGCCGGACGGGAACTATCAGGTCATTCTCCATTTCGTCGAAGTGTGGACCGGCGGCTTCACCGCGGGTGCCCGGGTCTTCGACGTGAGCGCGGAAGGAACCCTGATGGTGGACGACCTGGACATCTTCGACCGCGCCGGCGGCAACACGGCCTGCACGGTCACCTTTCCGGTCGTCGTCAGCGACGGCCACTTGGATCTCGATTTCACGCGGGTGGCCAACAATCCCACGATCTCTGGCATCGAGGTGTTTGAGATTCCGGAAAACGTCGGAGGTCCTCCGACCTTCGAGGAGTGGCTGACGCTTCACGGATTGGACGGAGAAACGGCGGGCGACTCGGATGGCGGGGGGCTCGACAACCTCGCGGAGTTTCAACTCCAGCTCGATCCGACCGATGCCGCCGACGACCTCGAATTCCGGCTCGTCGGGCACCGGGATGCAGGAGCGATGGTGCTCTCGTTTCCGCCGCTCAAGCCGATCGGCGACTACTTCCTGCATCGCAGTCCGGATCTGGAAGATATCGGGAATCCCGCCAACCGGATCGACACCGTGACGAGGTCCCAGATCGAGGCGATGACCCCGCAGGAGCGCGAGGACTATTCGGTGACCGATCCGGCCGGACCGGGGAATGCGTTCTACCAGTTGTTCTTCGAACCGGTGGCCGAGTGACCGGCCGGCGCTATCTCTCCTGCTGTGGAAAGGACACCCGGAACCGGGCGCCTTCGCCGGGGCGACTGAGAAGCAGCACGCTGCCGCCTTCCTGTTCGACGAGCCGCTTGACGATCGACAGGCCGAGCCCGGTGGAGGGTTCGCCCGCGGTCGGTTGGGCGCTCATCCGCGAGTAGCGGCGGAATAGCTTCGGGTAGTCTTCCTTGGCAAAGCCGGGACCGGTGTCGCCGACCTCAAACACGCCGTATCCGTCCTGTTCGCTCACCGACACCTGGATCCGGCCCCCTGCGGGCGTGAACTTGATGGCATTGGAAAGGAGGTTCTCCGCGACCTGCTCGATCACCCAATCCGGAGCGGCCACTGGCATCGGTGACTTGCTGCCATCGAAAAGGATCTGGAGGCCCTTGTCCTCGGCGGCGATCTCCTGGCGTCCCACCACATCCGCGAGCTGCGCCGAGAGGTCGGGACAAACGCCCGACGAGTGGCGGTCGCGCCGGGCCAACGACTCGACCAGCTTGAGGGCACTGTCCGTCGACTCGCCGAGGGCGCCGACCAGCGGCCGCAACGACCCGGGCAGTTCCTGTTCCTTCTCCTGGAGCAGGCTGGCCACCATGCGGATGCCGGCCAGGGGCGTCTTCAAGTCGTGGATCAATACGTCGAGCGAACTTCGCTCGGTCTCCTTGGTGGTGTGGAGCTCGACCTGCTCGACCACAATGGCGGTCAGGTCGCGGACCACGCCGATGTCCTCTTCCGACCAGGCCCGGGGTTTGGAATCGATCACGCAGAAGGCGCCGTAGATCAGGTCGTCCGGGCCGTGGATGGGAAATCCGAGATAGGCGATCACGCCGAGGTCGGCGATCGCTCCATTTTCCGCGACCCGCGGGTCCAGCCGAGCATCCGGGATGATCAGCGGCCGCCGCTCGCGGACGGCGTGTTTGCAAAAGGAATGGCTGAGCGGGGTCTGGCGCTCCTGGTTCAGCGGATCCGGGAGGCCGCACGCCCCCGCGAACACCTGCCGGGAATCGTCCACCAGCGAAACAAGGCACACCGGTACCCGGAGCAGCCGTGAGGCGAGGGCGGTGACCCGCTCGAAATCGACGTGGCGCGACGGTTCCATCAGGCCTGATGCCTTGAGGGCGGCAACTCGCACAGGATCAAGAACCGGGTCACTGTTCGTCATGTTCGGAACGAGCGTTTAGGCGCAAAACTGCGCCTCCGCAAGGCCGGTGTTCGTGGCCTCAGTAGCGCATCACCCGCGACAGGAAGCGCTGGCAGGCCGGCGAATCGGGCGATGCGAAGAGCCGGCCCGGCGGCTGGCATTCCTCGATCTTGCCGGCGGCGACGAAGGCGACCTGATCCGCGACCGCCTTGGCGAAGCCCATTTCGTGGGTGCTGAGAATGATGTCCTGCCCGGCTTCGGCCAGCTCCTGGATCAATTCGAGCACCTCCGCGGTCATCTCGGGATCCAGCGCGGAAGTCGGCTCGTCGAGGAAGAGGATTTCCGGCGAAAAGGCGAAGGCACGGGCGATGCCGGCCCGCTGTTGCTGGCCGCCGGAAAGCTGGGCAGGGAGCTTGGCGGCGTGCTCCAACAGTCCGAAGCGGCCGAGCGCCTGGTCGGCCAGTTCGCGGGCGGCCGTCGGGTCGTGGCCGTGGACCTTTTCCAGCGGCAGGGTGATGTTGCGGCGGGCGTCGAGATGGGGGAACAGGTTGAACTGCTGGAACAGGAATCCGTTTCTGCGGCGGTAGGCCTGCAGGAAGGCGGGATCCGCCGAAAGCCGGTGATCGTTGACCTGGACGCTTCCCGCATCGGGGACTTCGAGTCCGCCCAGCACCCGCAGCAGGGTGCTCTTGCCGCCACCCGACGGGCCGATCAGCACCAGCACCCGGGCCTCGCCGAGGTGCAGCGACAGGCCGTCCAGCGCGGCGGTCGCACCGAAGTGTTTCGAAACGCGATCGACCTCAAGTTTCATGGCGGAAGCGTTTCTCCAGCCAGTGGGACAACCACGCGACCGGGAGGGTGAGGATCAGGTAGCCGAGGGCGAGGGGAACATAGCCCTCGAGCCCGGCATAGGAACGGGCGATGAAGTTCTTGGTGTTGTAGAAGTATTCCGACACGCCGATCACGCTCAGCAGCGACGAGTCCTTGATCAGCGAAACGAACAAGCCGGCGATCGCCGGCAGTACCCGTCGCAGCGCCTGTGGGAAGATCACGTGGCGGTAGACCTGCACCGGGCTGAAGCCCACCGCGCGGGCCGACTCCCACTGCGCCCGGGGGATGCTCTCGACCCCGCCGCGGAGTATCTCCCCGAGATAGGCGCCGCCGAAGAGCGATAGTAGCAGGCCACCGATCAGAATCTTGTCCTCAAAGCCGGCGTCGGCGAGCGGGCGGGACAACAGCGGCGCGAAGATCACGAAGTAGCCGAACAGCAGGTGCACCAGCAGCGGGGTGTCGCGCACGAATTCCAGGAACAGCCGGCAGGTCCGCCGCAGCACCGGAAGCGGCGAGCGCTGGCCGAGCAAGAACAGCAGGCCGAACACGATGCTGCCGAGCAGGGCGCCAAGGGAGATCTTCAAGGTCAGCCACCAGCCGATCCACAGCGATTCGCGGTACTGCCACGCCTTGGCCCAATCCGTCTCCCTGCCGAGGTTCCCGAGGACCGCGGTGCAAAGCCAGGCGATGCCGCCCGCCAGCGCGACGGCGGTCAGGGCGTTGGCAATCTGCTGGCGGCGGGACATGCCGGGTCAACGGATGATGAAGGGGATGCCCTGGCTTTCGAGGAAGGCCTTCTCTTCCTTCAGGTAGCGGTCTCCGAGCTTCTCGAAGCCTCCCGATGCGCGGAAGCCGGCGATGAAGTCGTTCACCTGCTTGCGGAGATCGTCGTTCCCCTTGGCGATGCCGATCGCCCAGGACTCCTCGACGAAGGGCTTGAGGATGCCGCGGGTGGTGTCGGGGTTCTCTGTCGCGTATTTGAAAATACTAAGCTGGTCGTAGAGAAAGGCATCGGCCCGGCCCTGGACGACCTCCAGCACGCAAGCGGTCTGGTCCTCGAAGACCACCAGCTTGGCATCGGGCAGATGTGCGGTGATCCACGTCTGGGCCGTCGTGGCGGTCTTGGCGGTGAGCGGAAGCTTGGCTCCCTCAAGGTCGTCGATCGAATTGATGCCGGAGTCCTTGCGCACCAGCATCGCCAGCCCGGTGAAGGCGTAGGGATCGGAGAAATCGATGCTCTTGGATCTCTCCTCGGTGGCGGTCATCGACGACAGCACCAGATCGACATTGCCGGTCTTGAGAGCGGGGATGAGTCCCGAGAACTCCATTGGCACGATCTTGAGCGGCCGGCCGAGATCGGCGGCAAGCGCCTCCGCCATCCGCACCCCGACGCCGTCGGGCTTGCCCGCGGTGTCCTGCATCTCAAAGGGCGGGTAGGTGAGGTCCATCCCGACCCTCAACGGCGGAGGCTCCGCCGGAGAAACGGATTTCTCCCGGCATGCGAGCGCGGTGACGGCGAACAGGCCGAGAGCGAGGAATCGACGGCGGGCGGACATGCCGCGGGAGGATAGCGGGAATCCCCCATGGCGGAAGCGGATTTCCCGGGGAGCGATCCTGTTGCAAGCAGTTGGCTGTCGGACCGCATTGCGATGCGACACTCAATCGCGGCTGGCGGGGTGGCGAAGATCCAGTCGTCGCACCTGATCCAGATAGCCAAAAGGGGCCGGTGTCGGATTGAGACCCGCCCATGCCATGGTGCAGACCGCCCCGAGAATGTGAGCGCCATAGGAGAACCTCCGGTAAATTGAACTGGAATGCATGGCACACGAACCTCCGGAAGCTCATCCCATTCGTCTGCCTCATCCTTGGGATCAAGGGGGGACGTTGATGCTTCACAGGGGCTCGTGTGCCAATGTTAATCGAGGCGAGCGGGGGGGGCTCAGTCCGCCGGGTCGATCGTTCTGAGACTTGCAGTCTCCATGAAGAGCCCGGAGTCAAGTTGACCGTCGTTCACATCGGCTATGACGATCTTGACATGATGAATCTCTTCCGGGGTGACAAAGGCATGGAGCTTCAGCTTGAGGGTCATCCCGTCATACTCAACCGGTGCGTGGGGCGAGACGACCCTGTCCAGAATTTGCGCTTCATCATAATACAGCTCGTCACGGACGGCCGCGATCTCGCTCGATGTCTCCGAGTGGATGGAATTCAAGGCGATGATGTCTTCTCCGTCCGGAACGAGTGATACGACCACTCCGTCGACGAAGACGGCGAAAGCGTCGTTGAACGAACCAACATACTCCAGGTACTCTTCCGATCCGAACTGGATTTCCAGCTCGAGTTGCCCGTTGTCACATTCGGCGTCAAACTCCAGGATGGCGGGATCCCGCGTGTAGTTCCCGGAGATTCTGGCTTCCAGGTCGGCGTCGCCGCCATTTTGTTCATCCCAGATTTTCGAGGTCGCGGGGCTGATGTTGCCGTCGTCCCAGTGCTCGAATAGCCCGCTGGTCAACAGAACCCCCGAGTCGATCTCCAGTCCGAAATCCAGGCCGTCGGAAAACTCGTCGCTCGCGGGTTTGGGCCCCTTGTAGATCGAGTTCGTAATGGTGACTGACGATTCGTCGGCGATCACCGCGGCGAGTGTCGCGCCCATGTTCGGGGCCCGGTTGATCTTCAAGCTGGTTTTGTAGCTGGAGATCTCGTTCCCGTCCTCGACCGTCAGGACAATGGTGTTCTCACCATCCTGGAGCTTGGCGTGGGGAATCACGATTTCATCGACGCTGCTTCCCGCTTCGGACTCCAATTCTCCTGTTTCGACGATGAATGCCGTTACCGTGATGTTCGTGGTGGAATTGGGATTGGTGGCATCCACGCTGATCGTCAGGTTGGTGTTTGCCGCGATCGTCGACCCGTTGGCTGGGGATGTGATTTCCAGTTCGGGCCTGAACAGGGTATCGGTGATGATTACCGTGTAGGGTGACGAAAGCGCGGAGGTTGCACCCTTTGCATCATAGGCCTTCGCGGTGATGCTGTGGGTTCCTGCCCAGAGGGTTTCAGGCACTTCGTCCACTCCATCGAAAACGCCAAAGGGGGCTTCGTAATCGGTGGCGAAGAGCACGCCGTTGTCATAGAACTCGACGTAGCTGATCGAATCGCCAAGCGCCAGATCCGGATCGGATACAGTCACCTCGAAGGTTGCATCCTGTACGGATGTGGCAGGGGAATCCGGTCCGTCGGTGATTGTCACGGTCGGGGCATGATTTCCAACCACGGTCACGGTTCGTGTCTCCGAAGAGAGCAGGCTGCTTCCGGAGCCGAAGGCCTCGGCCTTGATTTCATAGACTCCGGCGGACTCGGGGATCCAAACGGTGCTGCCCCTGACAAACTTCTCCGTCCTGTCGATCATCTCCCGGTAGCTGATCGAAGTCACCTTGCCGATCTGCGTCCAAGGGGCGCCAACTCCATCCGGACGAACGTGAATGTCGATTCTCTCCGGAACCGTGGTTGTGGGCAGCCCCAGAGAGTCGATGTCAAAGGCGCAGACAACCCCTTCTTCGAGCAGGACCGTGGAATCGTCGATCGGCAGGGTCACGAATGCCGGCCCCGCGGGGCCGAGCGTACTGAAATCCAGCGAGAAGACGAGTTTGAGCTGGCCGACGTTCGCCATGCCCCGGTTGATCGAAGCGTTCGAATCGTTGGCAGGATTCCAAGGATAGAGGGTGTTGTCCGTATCCGTGAAATAGCTTTCGTCCGCGACGAGCTCGTTGTCCAGGAGCTGGTCCTCGACCCAGTCGGCGTCGTAGACGCTCAGGTGCTTGTAGAAGGGTGCGGCGAGAGCCTTGAGAGCACCGGTCTGGAGGGGGGATTTCTGCGCCGCAAGCCAATCCGCCGAAGGAGAGAGCGGCCTTTCCGGGAAGAAGACTCCGCTGGTGGCGGACTCCGTGTCCTTGAAAAGTTCGCTTTCGATTGCTTCCACCACGTCGGCGGTGCTGCCGAGACGATCAGAAAGGGTTTGAAAGGCGCGCAGGGCCATCCACTTGGCCTGGCCCGCGTTTGCGGCGGCGTGGTTGTCCGGGGGCGACGGGATGGTCACGGGATCGTTGGGATCCGACCACCAGGCCGGGTCTGCGTCAGCAATGGCGATGCCTGCCGCCAACGCCGTGGCGGCGATGAATCGGAATCGGCAGCATCGGGGCGCTGGATATAATCCGTGCATGTGTGGGAATGGGAGAGTTGTTGGAAGAGACGGATCGAGATTTGGCGGACTTCAATCGCCATAAACACCCATCGAAATATCTCCTTGGGGAACGCTGATGATCACCTTCCCGTTCAGTCGTGTATGGCCATCCACCACCAGGGCTTCACCACCGCTATCCGTCGTCGGTGACGGGTCTTCCAACGCATCTTCCGGATCCGCGGTGACAGCGGCTTTCCAGGCCTTGTTCGTAAGGGTGGTCTGGCCGTTCTTGAGGACGGTCAAGGCATCACTGCGGGAAGTGTCATTGATGCCATTGCTCAGCCGGAAGAGGCCGTCGAGATCGGAGAAGCTGCCGATGTTGATGGGAGATGATTCCAGACCAAAGCGCCCGAACACCACTTCACTGGCAGATTTCGCCGAAACCTGGAGTCCATAAGCAAAAGAGAAGAGTCCCTCGCTGGTGACATTGTTCCCAGCCGCATAGGAATACGGTCCGCTGGCGGTGGCTTGGTATCCGTAGGCTTGGGAAAGGGTTGAGGTCGCCTCACTCCAGTAGCCGGAAGCCGTCGAGTAGATGCCGCTCGCCGTGGAATGGTCCCCTTGGGCTTCGGAATAGGAACCGGATGCCACGCTGGCCAGCCCGTTCGCGAGGGCGTAGGAGCCGCTTGCGGTCGAAGTGCCAAGGGCAAGGGATCCGCCATTGCTCACGCTGCCTCTCGGGACGTAGGTGGCTTGCCACGCGGTGCTGGTCGGCGGAGTCGCCGCCGACAACGCGGAATCAAAACCCGAAAGTTGAAGGAAACCTTGGCCGGACAGGTAGCTCGCGGCGTTGGACTGGTCGAGAACCGCATTGCCTCCGACCGTCAGGGATCCTCCTGAGATTGAGACATCCACATTGTTGAAGGATGCGGTTTCCGCCGTGCTGTCGATGGAGAACAATGCGGGGTTCGATTGGGCATAGAGTGAATCCCAATAGGGCACGACCTCGAAGACGCCGTCATTGGTTCCAACAGTTCCAAGATGGATTCGGACCGGATCGCCGAGGAAGTGAAGGCCTCCCAAGTAATCATACCTCGTGGTTTCGACAGCATCCGACCACATGAAGATTGACGCTGTATCGCTGGTCATCGAGAGATTGCCCGCGGCATCTGGCTTCAGGTAAATGTCTGGATCTCCGAATTCAATGCCGTCCGGAAGGTTCTCAGGGGCTGCATGACAGAGGGTGGCGATGGAGGCAATGCTCAGCGCGCAGTTGATGGGGAGGTTTCGCATGATGTTTGGTTTCTTTTTCTTTTTATCGTATTTCTCTCTGTTGAGAGGATTCATGATCTTGGAAACATAACAACAAGGTTGCTGGAAGTGGAATTGGGCGATTGTCTGATTTTGGGTGCAGTTGTCTCAAAAGCACCCCATTGGGATTTTGGTTGGAGATTGGTCTGTCGAACCTGTCTCTTTTGATTTAAGTCCCCATCGGAGCTATGGGGCCCCCGGATCTCGGAGGTGTTTCGTCGAGTGTATTTAGCATCAGGTGGGGCCCCTCGAAACTTTCGCTCCACCCATGTTCATAGGTGCCACCCGTTGAGCAGTAGTTCCGCGCCGTCGATGCCTTGCTGGTTAAAGGGCTCCGGGTGGCGATGACGTGCCTTGCCCAAGAATTCTTGAATCGGAACGGTCCGGTTTTATGAGCCCGAAACAACGGCTGTTCGGTCAGGGTGCCAGCGATTTCATCCTCCCCTCGTTAGGAAGTGCCCGCCATCAATTGATCCGGGTCGCAGGTCGCATGCGCAGACGCGAAAATGGGCGGAAGGTTGTCCTTCCACCCATTTTCAGTGATTCAGAGATGACTCGGCTATCCCGGAACTTGCCTCTGCGGTTCAGGCCAGAGGCGGAGATCTTTTGGACAGGAAACCCGAAGGGATCGAGGGCTTAGCCCTCTTTCCCGCAGCACTGCTTGAACTTCTTGCCGGAGCCGCAGGGGCAGGGGGCATTGCGGCCGCCGCTGGAGTCGCCGATATTGAAGCTCGGCGGACGCCGCTTGGGCAGGTTCAGCTTGATCTCGCCGTCGCCGGTGTCTTCCACCAGGACATTGCTGGAGCTGCCGGTGGTGGCGACGTTGGCGCGCGAAACCGGTTGCTCGCTGCTGTGCAGCGCCTGCGGGGCGCCGTGGAGTTGCTTGAGGATCGCCTCGAGGTTGCTGGCGGAGCGGAACAGGTTCTGAAGTGCCTCCTGCTCGATGTTGGCCATCAGCGCGGAGAACAGCTCGTAGGCCTCGACCTTGTACTCGACCAAGGGGTCCTTCTGGCCCTGGGCGCGGAGGTGGACGCCTTCCCGCAGGGCGTCCATGTTGTAGAGGTGGGCCTGCCACTGGCGGTCGATGGCGGCGAGCATCATGCGGCGCTCCTCGGTATCGAGGATCTCGGGCGGCAAGCCGTCGACGCGCTTCTGATAGGTCTCCTTGACCCGGGTCATCAGGAAGTTGGCGATCTGTTCCGCCGACTTCGAGGTAATGTCTTCCGGGGTGACGTGGATCGGCAGGGTGGCGTTCACCCAGTGAATCAGCTCGTTGTAGTCGGGATTCGCCTCGTCGCGGTCGGCCAGGAACTCCTCGACCTTCTGCGGGATGGTCTTTTCGATGATCTCGTCGACCAGCTCGCGCGGGTCCTCGGTGGAGAGCACCTCGTTGCGATAGCCGTAGACGACCTCGCGCTGCTTGTTCATCACGTCGTCGAACTCCAGCACCCGCTTGCGCCAGGTGTAATTGCGCTGCTCGACGCGCTTCTGGGCGGTTTCCACCGACTTGTTGAGCCACGAGTGCTCGAGGGCCTCGCCCTCCTGCATGCCGAAGCGCTCCATCATGGAGGTCATCCGGTCTGCCGCGGCGAAGTTCCGCATCAGGTCGTCCTCAAACGAGATATAGAACTGGCTGAGGCCCGGGTCGCCCTGGCGGGCGCAGCGGCCGCGCAGCTGGCGGTCGACGCGGCGCGACTCGTAGCGCTCGGTGCCGATGACGAACAGGCCGCCAACCTCGGCGACGCCTGCACCCAGCTTGATGTCGGTGCCGCGGCCCGCCATGTTGGTGGAAACGGTGACCGCGCCGCGCTGGCCGGCGTTGGCGATGATCTCGGCCTCCTGGCGGTGATACTTGGCGTTGAGGACGGTGGCCGGGATCTTGGCGCGCTTGAGCATGCGCGAAACCGTCTCCGAGGCTTCCACGGATGCGGTGCCGACGAGGACCGGCTGGCCCTTGGCGTGGGCTTCCTCGATCTTCTTGATGACCGCGTTGTACTTCTCGCGGCGGGTCTTGAAGACCTGGTCGTTGAGGTCCTCGCGCTGGTTCGGCCGGTTGGTCGGGATCGGCAGGACGTCGAGCTTGTAGATGTCGGCGAACTCGGCGGCTTCCGTTTCGGCGGTGCCGGTCATGCCCCCGAGCTTCTCGTAGAGGCGGAAGTAGTTCTGGATGGTGATGGTCGCGAAGGTCTGGGTCTCCTTCTCGATGGCGACGCCTTCCTTGGCCTCGACCGCCTGGTGGAGGCCGTCGGACCAGCGGCGGCCGGGCATCTCACGGCCGGTGTTCTCGTCGACGATGATGACCTTGCCTTCCTTGACCACGTACTGGACGTCCTTTTCGTAGACGCAGTAGGCCTTCAGGAGCTGGGAGATGTTGTGCATCTTCTCCGCCTGGCTATCGAGCTTCTGCTGGAGCTGCTCCTTGCGGATGGCGCGCTGCTCGTCGTTGAGCGAGAAGTCGGCCTCGAGGTCGGCGAAGAGGGTGCCGATGTCGGGAAGGACGAAAGCGTCCGGGTCGCCGGGGGAGAGGAACTCGCGGCCTTTCTCCATCAGGTCGGAGTCGTGGCTCTTCTCGTCGAGGGTGAAGTAGAGTTCCTCCTTCAGCGCGAACAGCTCCTTCTTCTGGGCGTCCTGATAGAAGGAAAGCTCGGTCTTCTCGAGCAGGCGGCGGATTTCCGGCTCCTCCATCATCCGCATCAGCTGGCGGTTGCGGGGCTGGCCGAGCTTGACCTTGAAGAGCGCGCGGCCGGCTTCCTCCATGTTGCCCTCCTCCTGCGCCTTCTTCGCCTCGCTGACGAGCTGGTTGCAGAGCTCGGTCTGCTTTCGGACGATCTGCTCGACCATCGGCTTGTAGCGGTCGAACTGGTGGCTCGAGACGCTGGACGGGCCGGAAATGATCAGCGGCGTGCGGGCTTCGTCGATGAGGATCGAGTCGACCTCGTCGATGACCGCGAAATAGTGGCCGTGCTGGACCTGCTCGTCCTTGGACGAAGCCATGCCGTTGTCACGCAGGTAGTCAAAGCCGAACTCGGAGTTCGTCCCGTAGGTAATGTCGCAGGCGTAGTGCTGGCGGCGTTCCCACGGCGGCATCTGGTTCTGGATGCAGCCGATGGTAAGGCCGAGGAACTTGAAGAGGGAACCCATCCACTCCGAGTCGCGGCGGGCGAGGTAGTCGTTGACGGTGATGACGTGGACCCCCAGGCCGGTGAGGGCGTTGAGATAGGTCGGCAGGGTGGCGACGAGGGTCTTGCCTTCCCCGGTCATCATTTCCGCGATCATGCCGCGGTGCAAGGCGATGCCGCCGACCAGCTGGACGTCGAAATGAACCATTTCCCAGCCGAGCTCCTGGTCGCAGACCGAGATCTTGGACCCGCACATCCGGCGGGCGCCGTTCTTCACCACGGCGTAGGCTTCGGGGAGGATCTGCTCGAGGTACTTGGCGCGCAGCGGGATGAAATCCTGCTCGATCTCGTGGAAGGCGGTCTTCGCGGCTTCGACCGACTCGGCGGTGGCCTCGACGGTGGCAGGGAGATTCGGGAAGTCTTCGCGCAGGGGGGCGAGGCGGCCGCGCATGTATTCGGCCGCTTCCGCCAGCCCTTCGGCGTCCATGCGCTCGAGCTGGGGCTTGGTGGCGACCTTGAGGACGTGGTAGCGGGCGAGGTGGGCCTGCCAGGCCTTGGTCATTTCCCGCAGCTTTTCCTCCGGCTCGCGCTGCAGGGCCTCCTCGATTTCATTGATGCGCTCGACAGTCGGCCGGATCCGGCGCAATTCGCGCTGATTCTTCGAGCCGACGATTTTCTGGAGGATCCACTTGATCATTTGAACGTAAGGTAAGGAGCCGGGTTGCGGCCGGGGCGGACGCCATACACCCGAATAACGCGGGGTGCAAGCGGCACGGCGGCGTGTTCCCCGGTCAAGATTGGAACGCCACGGGGCGGATTCGCGACCCGCGCGGCTGGTTGGCGCCGGAAAAGGCGTCCGTGCCCGGGTTTCGCCGCCTCAGCGGTGTCCGCCGGCCCCGATCCGGCGGTCCCGGGGGCTGCAGGCTCGGCCGGCGGCATGACGCGATTCTTTCACGACACGGCGACCATGTCGTCGATGCGCTCCCGCATGTCATCCATCTGACTTTCGATCGACTCCACCAGCCGGAACTGGGAGCGGCAGCGGTCGAGGTTGTGCCCCTCGCGGTGAATCTTGAAGTAGGTGTCACCCTGCAGGAAATCGGTCAGGAAGCGCATCCCGCACTCGAGGGTCATGAGCTTGCCCGAAAGCGGAAGCAGTTCCCGCTCGGCATCGGTCAGGAATTCGGCGGTGCCCTCCAGGTAGCCGCGGGCGATCGCCTCGAAGTACTCGATCCGCATGTGGATCTTCGACAGGTGGGTCGAGTCCTCGCGCTCCGGGTTGGTGGCGGTGCGGATCATGTCGCCGAAGTCGCTGAGGGCGGTGCCCGGCATCACGGTGTCGAGGTCGATGACGCACACCCCCTCGCCGGTGGCGTCGTCGATCATGACGTTGTTGAGCTTGGTGTCGTTGTGGGTGATCCGCTCGGGAATCCGGCCATCGGCGATGGCGTCGACGATCAGGCTGGTCTCGGCCTCGCGCTTGAGCACGAAGGCCATTTCGTCGGCCACGGCCGAAGCGCGGCCCCGGGTGTCGGCCTCATAGGCCCGGACCAGGGCTTCGAAGCGCTTGCGGGTGTGGTGGAAGTCGGGGATGGTCTCGAACAGGCGGCCGCCGGGAATGTCGGCGAGCAGTCCCTGGAAGCGGCCGAAGGCGCGGGCGGCCTCGCTGGCCTGGCCGACGTTCTCGATGGCGTCGTAGGTCCGCGCCTTTTCGATGAAGAGGTAGCAGCGCCAGTGGTCCTCGCCGTCGACGTGCCAGTTTTTCAGGGATCGGGTGGGCACCAGGCTGAGCGCCCGCCGCGAGGCGTCCGGGCCGGCGAGCTTGGAGCGGGTGTGCGCGCAGACCCGCTCGATGTTCTCCATCAGCTTCCCCGGGTTCGGGAAAACGCGGTGGTTGATGCGCTGGAAGATGTAGCGGACCTCGGTCCCGGCCTGGTTGAAGTTGACCGCGTAGGTGTCGTTGATGTGACCGCTTCCGTAGGGTGCCGCCGAGCTGAAATCGGCGGGGATCAGGAAGGCCTCGGAGATTTTCTGGAGATCGTGCATGAACGGGTGATCGGTGGCGCTCAACGGGCGCGGGTTTTTCCGAATAGTTTGAAGAGGGCGAAGCAGGAGCCGATGGCGATGGCGCCGAGCACACTGCCGGCGAGCGAGTTGCCGTAGACGAAGTTGCCGATGCAGAAGAGGCAGCAATAGACCATCAGGGTGCCGATGAAGACGCAGAGGATCTCGTAGGGAAGCTCCCAGGGCTTGCCCTTGCTGCTGCCCTCGATGTCGACGCCGTCGGCCTCGGCCATCTTCCGCAGCTTGGCCCAGCCGGGACCGCCGGGCTTGGTCTTGGTGTAGAACTGGTAGAGCGTCTCCTTGTTCTCCGGCTTGGTGACGAGCGCGGTGGTCAGCCAGACCACGGTGTTGAGGGCGACGGCGAGCAGCAGCCTCACGGTGCCGCCGTCGAGCGAGACGGCGGGGGCATCCGCGGTGCCGCCGAAGTTGAGGGCGAGCGAGTCGGCATTGACCAGGAACACCAGGACGAAACCGATCAGGATGGCGCCGACCATCGCGACGATCTCGGTGATGGCGTTGATCCGCCACCAGAACCAGCGCAGCAGGTAGATGGAGCCGGTGCCGGCGCCGGAGAGCAGCAGCAGGTCGAAGGCCTGGGTGGCGCTCTTGAGCTGGAGCGCAAGGAAGCCCGCGCCGATCATCAGCACCACCGTGCACAGGCGGCCGACGGCGACGAGGTGCTTCTGACTGGCGTCCTTCTTGACGAAGCGGCTGTAGAAGTCGTTGACGAGGTAGGAGGAGCCCCAGTTGAGGTGGGTGCCGATCGTCGACATGTAGGCGGCGATGATCGAGGCGATGACGATGCCCAGCACGCCGGGGCCAAGCTTCGAGATCATCGCGGGGTAGGCGACGTCATGGGCGAGGTACTCCTGGCTGATGCCCGGGAAAGCCTGGCGGATGTCGTCGAGTTCTGGAAAGACCAGCAGCGAGGCGAGGGCGACGATGATCCACGGCCACGGCCGGATCGCGTAGTGCATGAAGTTGAACAGCAGGGTCGCGCCGATCGCGTTCTTCTCGTCCTTGGCCGAGAGCATGCGCTGGGCGATGTAACCGCCGCCGCCCGGCTCGGCGCCGGGATACCAGACCGCCCACCATTGCACGGCGACCGGGATGATCAGCATGGAGATCAGCAGCGAGAGGTCGCCGGGATCGGGGAAGATGGCCAGCTTGTCGGCGATCGGAGAGTCGGGGCCGAGCATTCCCGCGAGGCCGCCGATGGCCTGCACCTCGGGCTGCTGGACGGCGATGTAGGCGGCGTAGACCGCGCCGAACATGGCGATCGAGTACTGGAAGAAGTCGGCCCAGATGACGCCCTTGAGACCGCCGAGGGTGGCATAGATGACCACCCCGATGGAGCCGAAGAAGACGCATTGCCAGGCGGGGACCGCGAACAGGATCTGGCCGTACTTGATGATGGCCAGCGTCACCGTGGCCATGATGAGCAGGTTGAAGAACAGGCCCAGGAAGACCGAGCGGAAGCCGCGCAGGAAGGCGGCCGCCTTGCCGTGATAACGGAGTTCGTAGTACTCGAGGTCGGTCATCACCTCGGAGCGGCGCCACAGCTTCGCGTAGATGAAGACCGTCACCATGCCGGTGATGAGGAAGGCCCACCACGCCCAGTTCTTGGCGACGCCGTTTTCACGCACCATGCCGGTGACCAGGTTCGGCGTGTCGGCCGAGAAGGTGCAGGCCACCATCGAGATCCCCAGCAGCCACCACGGCATGCCGCGTCCGCCGAGGAAGAATTCCGAGGTGCTTTTGCCGGCGGTGCGGGAGGCGACGAAGCCGATGGACAGGACGATGACGAAGAAGACGCCGATGATCGCCCAGTCGATGGTTTGCAGGTGCATGAGGTGTTTTCCGGGAATGAAGGGTCAAAGGAACTTGTGGATCCGTTGCTGGATGTCGGCTTTGAGGCGGTCGACGTAGCCGGTGGTGTAGGTGGCGATGTCGAGCGACTCGTCCTGTAGCAGCGGGGTGAGATCCATGGCCCAGGAGAGGCCGGTCTCGGTGTCCGAGGCGTGGGACTCGTAAAAGGTGGCGTTGGCGAGTCGCCGTCCCATCACGGCGAGGTCGTAGCGTTTGCCGCCGGTGATCTGGGAATCGAAGATGCCGTTGAGCGCTGCCTGGAGGTTCGGGCGGGCGCTGACCGGGAGGACGCCCTTGTCCTCGTCGAGCAGCCAGTCGAGCCCGCGCCAGATCTCGCAGCCCCAGGCTTGTTTCGGGCGCTGGTCGGCGGGCAGCCGGCGCAGGGCAGCGATGCAGCGGAGCAGCACGGCGATGTGGGTGTCGTGCTTGTCGGCGGGGTTGTGAAGATAGACGACCTCCGGCCGGGTGGCCTGGAGGATGGCGAGGAGGTCTTCGACCGGCCGGGCGTCGGCGGGGTCCTTGATGGCGGAACTCGGGTAGCCGAGCTGGATCATCGCGGCGTACTCGCCGACCGTCGCCGCCTTGCGCTGCTCGTCGGCGCGGATGGCCCGCATTTCGTCGTCGCTGAACGCGCCGTAGGGGCCGACGCGAGAACTGCCGCCGCCGTCGGTGCAGGTGACGCCGGTGAACCAGCGGTCGTCGCGGCGGTAGCAGGCCTCGATGCCATGGTAGGCGAAGAATTCGAGGTCGTCCTGATGGGCGCCGATCGCGAGGTGGGTGGTGCGTGCCAGGGCGTCCTCGGCCGGGGCTCGGTCGGGGACGAAGAGGTCGGCTCCCGGGTGATGGAGAGAGAGGCTCATGACGGGATAACGGGCAGGCTTGCCGCGGCGATCGCCTGGCCGTGGCGCTTCATGGTTTCGTCCGGCGTGCTGATCTCGATCCCGGCGGAAAGCGTGGGGAATTCCTCACGTAGGACCGTGCGGGCCTGGTCGAGGAGGATTTCGCCGCCTTCCCCGCTGAGCACCCGGCCGAGCAGGAGCAGGTGCTTGATGTCGTAGAAGCGGGCGTAGTGGGGGATGGCGTAGCCGAAGCAGGTCCCCAAGGTGCGGTAGAGGGCGGCGGCGCGCTCGTCGCCGGCGGCCATCGCTTGCTGGACCTCGACCAGCTGCTCGCGCTGGGGTTGGTTCGTGTCGATGTCCAGGCCGGCGGCGGGAATCAGCCGCGAGACGCCTTGCTGGCTGAAATACTGCACCGAACAGCCGCGGTCGCCGGACCACTCGTCGGCCGGGGCCTGGTCGCGGTAGTCGACCGGCACGAAGGCCAGCTCGGAGAGCCAGTTGGTGACCGATCCGGAGGCATCGACGTAACCGGCGGCGGTGCTGGTGCCCATCGCGATGCCGAGCACGCCCCCGCTGCCGAGCGACATCGATCCGGCCAGGGCGGTGACGTCGCCGTCGTTGACCACCTTCAGCGGCACGTCGTTCCACTCGCGGGCGATGTCGAGGAACATCTCCTCGACGCGCGACTTGAACATTTCCTCGGGAACGCCGCGGAACAGTGACGCGACCCGGACCCGGTTGTTGACATAGACGCCGGCGGCGGACCCGCCGATGGCATCGATCCGCGGCAGGTGCGCGGCGGCCCGGCGGAGGCTGTCCATGATGCCGTCGAAGTGGTAGGCGGGATCCTTCTCGAAGTAGGGGTCCCAGGCGATTTCCTCGGAAAACACCACCTTGCCGTCGATCAAGGCGGCGCACTTGCGGTCGGAGCCGCCGAGGTCGAAACCGATGCGGCAGCCTTCGACGCCGCGGGCGCCCGACGCTCCGGATGGGCCGTCCGTGTGATCGGGAAGTGACGCGGCGGCCTCGATCACGAGTTCGGCGGAGAAGACCTTGCGGATGAAGTCCGCGTCGAAGGCGCGGGCGCCGCGCTTGGAGTAGATTTGGCGCAGGTCCTCGCAAAGTTCCGGGGCACCGGCGATCGACACGCGGTTGCCGCCGCGGGCCCACAGCAGGAACTTGATGATCCTTTCGAGGTGGCGGAGGTTGAGCTCGCGCCACTCGGGTGCCGGCGGCAGGAGCGTTTCACGGTGGGTGGTGAAGGTGCCGTCGGGGCGGGTCAGGCGGATGGCGACGTCCCGGCTGCCGTGGAGACGGCAGCGGTCGTCGAAGTCGCGGCACCACAGCGAGGCCGGACGGAATTCCGGGTCGAGCTCGGGGACAAAAATCGAGCTGCGTTCAAGAGGGGGAAACATCGCAATCATCGGTCGAGGTAGGTGGCGGCGGCGTCATCGAGGATGATGGTGACGTTGCCGTGGTTCTGGAGGAGGCTTGCGGGCAAGGCAGGAGAAGGGGTTTCACGGAGAGCCTTGGCGACGATGGCGGCTTTGCCGGCTCCCCAGGCCATCATCGCGATCTCGCGGGCCTCGAGGATCGTCCCGACGCCCATGGTGATGGCTTCCACCGGGACATTCCCGAGGCCGCCGAAAGTGGCGGCGGCATCCTCGCGGGTCACCGGGTCGAGGGTCACCCGCCGGGTCCGGCTGTCGGCGGGCGAGGGCGGTTCATTGAAACCGATGTGACCGCTGCGGCCGATGCCGAGGATCTGCAGGTCGATTCCACCGGCAGCGGCAATCGCCGCTTCGTAGCCCGCGCAGTAGGACTCGATTTCCCCGGTCTCGATCGTGCCATCCGGGATGTGGATGTTCGGCACTGGCAGGTCGATGTGATCGAAAAGCTGCTCGAACATGAAGGTCCGGAAGCTGTTCGGATCATCGGCCGGGATGCCGAGGTATTCGTCGAGGTTGAAGCCGATGACATTCCGGAAGCTCAGGCCTTCCTCGCGGTGGAGGCGGATCAGCTCGCGGTAGAGCGGGATGGGGGTGGAGCCGGTGGCAAGGCCGAGCACATAGTGCCCGCCCTCTGTCTCACGATGGCGGATGGCGGCGGCGATCCGTGCGGCAAGCTTCTTGCTGGCCGCGTCGGAAGAGGCGCTGACTTCGATCCGGGGAGGGTGCGAAATCATCATGAAAGCGGTAGGAAAGTCGTGTTTGATGACTCTTTTGTAGGCCTATTCGGTGAATCGCGGTTACCTTTAGCGGTGAAAAAAATGATTATTCCGGTGAAATGATGCGCGGCCCGGTCGATCGGCGGATTTCATTGAAAGCCAATGGGATTCCTTCGCTTTATCGGAGCGAGGCACTGATAACCAGAAGTTTCCGGGGGCGCTGGACGGGCGAATCTCCTTGAACTCGGAGCGCTGATTTCAAAGTTCGTTCATGGACCTGCCGCAGCCACTCCGCGAGGCGATCGTGCGATTGCCGGTGCTGGCCTCGCCGGCCGACTACTTCAAGGGACGCAGCCGCATCCATGCCTGCGCCTTGGACGACATCCTGCTGTTCTCCCGCAAGGATGCGAGCGACCTGCAGCGGCGGAGCGCCGAGTCCCATCTCCACCGCCGCTTCGTGCTGGTGGTGTGCTTTGAGACCGTCGGCACCTTGTCGGTGGATGGCGTCCCCTTCGTTCTCGGTCCCGGCCAGGCCCACCTGGTGTTCCCGCAGTCCTACCATCACTTCGTCCAACTCGAGAAGCCGTCGCTGCTGTGGTTTTTCGTCACCTTCGAAACCCGCGAGTCCGAGCGGCTGGCGCCGCTGCGGCAGCGGACGGTGAAACTCGCGGACGAGGATCTCGCGGTGTTCGCGTCGATGGTCGCGCGCTTCAGCAAGGGCGAAGGGGCCGGCCAGGGCGACGCGATGAACTTCGAGCTCGCCCAGCTGTTGTGCCGTTGGTGCGACCGCGTCAACCGGGCGGAGAACAACGCCCGGATCATCCCGGCGCGGAAGTACTCGTCCCTGTGGCAGCGCCTGCAGGGGTGCCTGGAGAAACTGCCGCCCGAGGACCTGCGGGTCGGTCCGCTGGCGGTCAAGCTGTCCATTTCGGAGCGTCACCTGAGGCAGCGCTTCCTCGACCAGTTCGGTGTCCCGCTGGGGACTTATTTGCGGAACTACCGCATCCGCCGCGCCGTCGGACTGCTGGTTTCAAGCGACCTGTCGCTTTCCGAGATCGCCGACCGCTGCGGCTACCAGTCGACGGCGAGCTTTCACCGCGCGTTCCTCGCCCACGCCGGGACCGGGCCGGGCGAGTTCCGCCGCCAGGCCGGGCGCGACGGCCGGAAAGCATGAGCAACCCACCGCGGCGATGGGGGATTGATCTCCCGACGGCCAACAGGGAGCATCGCCGGGATGAACGTCGGCCTGATCTTGCCCATGTTTTTCGAGTTCTCCCGTGCGATCCGGGACGGGGTCCTCGACTGGGTCGACCAGCACCCCGGGTGGCGGGTGATCGAACTCGATCCGACCCGGCAGCAGCTCGGCGCCCGTTTCCTGCGGCATCTTGACGGCGCGATCACCTGGCTGACACCGGCAGGGGAATCCTGGCCCCACGAGGCGCTCGCCAAGCTGCCGGTGATCGACTGCGGGATCTGGCAGAGTGCCGGGGACGATCGTGCGGGGTTGGCGGCGGTGTCGTTTGACCGTGACTCGACCAGCCGGCTCGCGATCCGGCATTTCGCGGACCTTGGCCTCGAGATCGCGGGCTACGCCGGATTCGGAATCCAATCCGGTGGCGTGCTGGTGCCCCGCGTCGCGAACATGCGCGCCGCGGTGCTGGAGGCCGGCCTGCAGTGGGTGCAGTTTGACCTCGGCGATCCGGCTTCAAAGAACCACCCGGAGTGGGTGCTCGAGAGTGCGCGAATCTAGGGCCTTGGCTCCTTTCTCGATGATTGCCCGAAGCCGGTCGGGCTCCTGGCGGAGGACGACTATTGCGCTTCGGTGCTGTGTGAGGCGGCGACCGTCAAGGGCTTGGACGTTCCGGGTGAGATCGCGATTCTCGGACATGGCGACCGGGTGATCGGCCGGACGGGGCGTCCCGCCTTGTCGTCCGTCGTCATCCCGGGCCATGAGGTGGGATTCACGGCCGCGGGCTTGCTGGGCGAATGGATCGACGGAAATCCGCCGGATCCCTGGCGGCGTTTGATCCCGTGCCGCGAAATCGTGATCCGGGCCAGTACCGGCGGCCGCTCGCTGGATCCCGACATCGAGCGGGCGAAGCGTCACCTGGACCGCCACGCGCTGGAAGGCGTCACGGTGCAAGAACTGGCGCACGTCGCCCGGTGCTCCTCCAAGACCCTGCGCAGCCGCTTTGCCGAGGTCTACGGCATCGAAATCCCGCGCTTCGTCCGCGAGCAGCGGCTTGCCGTCGCCCGGAAACTCCTGTCCGAAACGGACCTTGAGATTTCGGTCATCGGCAAGCGCTGCGGATTCTCCTCCGCGCCGAACTTCTTCAACTTTTTCACCCGGCACACCGGTGGCATCGGACCGTCGGAATACCGTGCGGCGCACCGCGTGCCGGGCAACGGTGCCAAGTGACCGGCCTCAGATCTTCATCGCGTTGAAGCCGCCGTCGACGACCATCTCGGTACCGGTGATGAAGGCGCCGGCCCGGTTCGAGGCGAGCAGGAGGGTCGCGCCGATCAGGTCGTCGGGCGCACCGAAGCGGCTCATCGGGGTCTGCCGGAGGATGTCGAGCACGCGGCTTTCATCCAGCACCTTGCGGTTTTGTTCGGCCGGGAAGAAGCCGGGGACGAGCGTGTTGACGCGGATCGAGTACTCGGCCCACTCGCGGGCGAGGTTCTTGGAAAGGTTGTGCACCGCGGCCTTGCTGGCGGAGTAGGTGAAGACGCGCGACAGCGGGATCAACCCGGACATCGAGCCGAGGTTGATGATCGACGCCGGGATGGCCTCGTCGATGAAGTACTTGCCGAAGACCTGGCAGGTGCGGAACACGGCGGTCAGGTTGGTGTCGATGATGCGCTTGAATTCCTCCTCCTCGATCTCGAGGAACGGGGTCGGGGCATTGATGCCGGCGCCGTTGATCAGGATGTCGATGCGACCGGAGCGCTCGACGACCTGGTCGACGAGTTCCTGCAGCGACTCCCGCGAGGTCACGTCGGCGGGCATGAAATAGCCCTTGCCGCCGAACTCCTCGATCTCGGCCAGCTTGCGCTCGGCCTTCTCGCGGATGCGTCCGACGAGGACGACTTCGGCGCCGGCGTGGGCCAGGCCGGCGGCCATGCAGCCGCAAAGTTCACCGGTGCCGCCGATCACCACGGCGGTTTGTCCCTCGAGTCCGAACAGGTCTTTGAAAAAGGCGGCGGTTTGCATGCGCGGAGATTCGGCGGGGGAGGCTGCGGCGGCAAGCGGAATGAGCCGCCGGGCGGTGTCATGCACCGGCCGCGGCCTTGCGCCGGAAGATGCCGTATTTCGGCGCGAACAACAGCGACCCGAAGAACAGCAGCGCCTGCACCAGGACGATGCAGGCCCCGGTGTCGCCGGCGATGTGGAAGCTCGTGAAGATTCCGGCGAGCGTCGAGCCGGCGGCGGCGGCCACGGCGACCAGCAGCATTCGGTCGAAGCGGTCGGTCCAGAGCTGGGCGATGCTGCCCGGGGTGACCAGCATAGCCACCACCAGGATGATGCCGACGGCCTGGAGCGAGGCGACGATCGCCAGCGACAGCAGGGCGAGCAGCAGGTAGTTGAGGAACTTGTCCGGCAGGGCCATCACCCGCGCCTGGCCGGGGTCGAAGCAGATCAGCAGCAGGTCGCGGCGCAGGGTCAGGGTCACCGCCAGAATCAGGCCGCCCAGGCCGAGGGTTTGCCACAGCTGGGACTTGGTCACACCGAGGATGTTGCCGACCAGGATGTGGTCGAGGTGCATGTCGGACTCGGTCTTGCTGAACAGGACCAGCCCGAAGGCGAACAATCCGGTGAAGACCACGCCCATCGCCGCGTCCTCCTTGATCCGGCTGTTCTGTTTGATGAAGCCGCTGCTGACCGCGCAGAACAGGCCGGCGAGGAAGGCTCCGACGGCCAGCGGGACGGCGGCCCAGTAGGCGATCACGATCCCCGGCAGGACGGCATGGGAAACGGCGTCGCCCATCAGCGACCAGCCTTTCAGAACGAGGAAGCAGGAAAGCACCGCGCACATCGTCGATACCACCAGCCCGACGAGCAGGGCGTCGCGCATGAACTCGTAGTGGAGTGGCTCGAGGAATCCGCTCATGGCATGGGGGTGGCGCTGGCGCGGATGCGGCGTTTCGACGCGATGATGCCGTGCTTCGGCGCGAAGACGAAGGCGGTGAGGAACAGCAGCATCTGGAGGGTGACGATGCAGCCGCCGGTGGCCCCGTTGAAAAAGTAGCTGGCGTAGGCTCCGACCAGCGAGGTGACGACGCCCATTCCGGCGGAAAGCCAGAGCATCCGGCCGAAGCGGTCGGTGAGCAGGTAGGCGGTGGCCCCCGGGGTCACCAGCATGGCGACGACCAGGCAGGCGCCGACCGCCTGCAGGGCGGCGACGGCGGTGGCGGCGAGCAGGGAGAGCAGGACGACATGCAACAGCGCCGGGCGCAGGCCGAGGGTGCGGGCCTGGTTGGAGTCGAAGCAGAACAGCATCAGGTCCTTCCACTTGAAGCCCAGCACCAGCAGCGTGACGGCGCTGATCCAGAGCACCTGGAGGATGTCTCCATCGGAAATGCCGAGGATGTTGCCCAGTAGGATGGTGGTCAGGTCGACGTGAGAGCGGTTGAGGGAAATGAGCAGCAGGCCGAGGGCGAAGTAGGCGGTGAAGACGATGCCGATGGTCGCGTCCTCGCGGATCCGGCTCTTGGTTTTCACCAGCGCCATGGTGCCTGCCGCCAGCAGTCCGGCGGCGAAGGCACCAAGCGCAAAGGGCAGTCCGAGGATGTAAGCCGTGGCCACGCCGGGAACGACGGCGTGGGAAAGCGCGTCGCCCATCAGCGACCAGCCCTTGAGTGTGACGAAGGAGGAAAGGAAACCGCAGGTCCCGCCCACCAGCGCGCTGACCCACATGGCGCGCAGCATGTAGTCGTAGTGCAGCGGGACGAGCAGGGCTTGGAAGAAATCACTCATGCTCCTCCGAGCGCTGTTTGAGGAGTTCCTCGTGCTCCTTGCGGTTCGTGTACTCGAGGTGGCCGTCCTTGCCGAACACCAGCGGGCGCTCGTCGTCGGTGAGCACGCGGATGGTCCGGCCGTCGTGCTCCTGGACGGTCGACTGGTCGAACTGGAACTGTCGCAGCACCCCGCCGAAGGCCAGCGACAGGTTCTGCTCGGTGAAGACATCCGCGGTCGGGCCGTAGGCGAGCACGGTGCGGTTGATGAGCACCACCTGGTCGCAGAATTCGGGGACGCTGCCGAGGTTGTGGGTGGAGACGAAGATGATGCAGCCGGCCGCACGCAATTCCCGCAGCAGCTCGATGATGGCTTCCTCGGTCTTCACGTCGACGCCGGTGAAGGGTTCGTCGAGCAGGATCACCCGGCCGCCCTGGGCCAGCGCCCGCGCGAGGAAGACGCGCTTCTTCTGGCCGCCGCTCAACTCGCCGATCTGGCGGTCCTTGAAGTCCCACATCGAGACGCGGCGCAGGCTTTCCTCGACCTTCCGCTTGTCGATCGCCCGCGGGATGCGGAGGAAATTCATCTCGCCGTAGCGGCCCATCATGGTGACGTCCCAGACGCTGACCGGGAACTGCCAGTCGACCTCCTCGGCTTGCGGGACGTAGGCGACGAGGTGCTGCTTGAGCGCGCCGCGCACAGGTTCGCCGTTGATCTTCACGCTGCCGGCCGACGGGCTGACGAAACCCATGATGCTCTTGAACAAGGTCGACTTGCCGCTGCCATTGACGCCGACCAGCGCGCAGATGGTGCCGCTGGCCAGGTGGAAGGTGGCGTCGTGCAGCGCCAGGTGGCCGTTGGGATAGGCCACCGACACGCCCTCGACATCGAGGCTCGGCATCTCGTCGTTCCCGCTCATGGGGTGTTCAGGAATCCTCTCACGATGGTGTCGGCGTTGGCTTCCAACAGCTTCAGGTAAGAAGGAGCCGGGCCATCCGGGCCGGTCAGTGAGTCAACATACAGCACCCCGCCGTAGCGGGCGCCGGTTTCCTGGGCGACCTGGCGGGCGGGCTTGTCGCTGACGGTGCTTTCGGAAAACACCACCGGGATCTCGTTGGCGCGCACGCCGTCGATGACCTTGCGCACCTGCTGCGGGGTGCCCTGGCCGTCGGCATTGATCGGCCACAGGTAAAGCGGACGGAGGTCGTAGTTGGCGCAGAGGTAGGAAAAGGCACCTTCGCTGGTGACCAGCCAGCGTTGGCCGGCGGGAATGGCCGCGAGCTTCTCACGGACCGGCTCATCCAGCGCCTTGATCTTGGCGATGTATGCGGCGGCGTTCGCATTGTAGGTCGGCTCGTTCTCCGGATCGATGCCCACCAGGGCCTTGCGGATGTTCTCGACGTAGATCGCGGCATTCGCGGGGGACATCCACGCATGCGGGTTCGGCTTTCCGGTGTAGGGGCCCTCGCTGATGCCCATCGGCTCGATGCCCTCGGTGAGGACCACGCCGGGCACGTCCTTGACGTTCTGGAAGAACTTCTCGAACCAGAGCTCCAGGTTCATGCCGTTCCACAGCACCAGGTCGGCCTGCTGGGCCTTGACGATGTCCTTCGGCGTCGGCTGGTAGCCGTGGATCTCGGCCCCGGGCCTGGTGATCGATTCCACCTCGGCGGCGTCTCCGGCGACCTCGCGGGCCATGTCGGCGATGATGGTGAAACTGGTCACCACGCGCTTCTTTCCGGAGGGGGATGATTCCTTCGGTCCGCTGCATCCGGCGGATAACACGGCCAGCAGGCCGATGGCGAACAGCAGGACGCGATGGGGCATGGCTAGACAGGATTTCATGTCAGCGGGTTTGGCAAGGATCATGTTCGGTTCCGTGTAGAATATTAGATGAGGCTAAGTTTCGGATCAAAACTTTGCACTCACACCGACGAAGGGGCTGAAATCAACCGAGGCGGAAGTGAGTCCGACGCGGACACCGCCGTCGAATTGAAGGGTCGGCGTGACCAGCCAGGTCAGGCCGGTGTTGAAGTAGGCCTCGAAATCGTCGCCTCCCGAGGTGCTGGCAATCCCGACCATTTCGACGAAGCCGCCGGTGCACTCGGTGATCGAATGGCTGGCGGTGGCCGAGGCGAGGAAGGCAAGCTGGTGACCGCCATGGTCCGCGGCGACGAGGTCGAGTTCGGCCTGGGTCCCGAAGCTCCAGCCGGCAGGTCCTTCGAATCCGAAGGGCACGATCACGCCGCCCTCGAACTCGCCGCTGCCGAGGCTGTCATCGGCGGTGGGCAACTGGATGAAGGGCATCACCGCCAGCGCGGTCGGGCCGTCGTCGTTGCCCCACAGGTTATGCTTCACGCGGATCTGGATGTCGCCAAAGCCATCGTCGCCGTGGCGCTGGTGTTGGTAGAAGGGCAGCACCAGCTGGACATCCGTGGACGAGGTGAGGCCGATTTTGGCGTTGAGCTCGCCGAGCGTGAGATCGCGTTCCCGGCCATCCTTGGACCAGTTGGCAATCTCCATTTCGAACTGGAGGTGTCCGGCATCCACGGTGTGAGGACTTTCCGTGACGTCGGGCCGGTCGGTGCTCAAGGGGCGGAGGTCGGCCGCGGCCGCCAAGGGGACGGTCGCGATGAGAGCAAGTAGGCGGGTGGGGAGCGGAAGTGAGTATGGAGTCATGTCGCGGCCGGAATTAGCCAAGGCTAAAAAAGATGTCCAATGCTAAAATCGAAGTCGGCAGCTGGCGAAAACAGGAGTGTGTGGCGTCAGAACGCGCCGTTCAGCTTCCGGCCGGTCCAGAAGATGCCGAGCAGGAGCACGACGACGGCGACGGTGGCCCAGTGGGACCACAGCGGCAGGCGGTTCTCGATCGGTCGCGGCTCGGGCAGGGCCTCGATCTCCTTGATCAGATCGGGAAGCTGTTCCGGGGAAATCATGCGGCCCTTGGTGATGCGGGACATTTCCTCCAGCACCTCCGGGCGGGCGGGCTGGCCTTGTTGTTCGAGTTCGACACCTTGGGCGAGCAACTTGGTTTCAATCGGCTCGGCTCCAGTTTCGTCGATCGAGGCGCGCAGGGTCCACTCGCCCGGCAGGTCGATTTTCAGTCGTCCGGAGTAGGCGCCCCAGGCGGTGTCGTTCTTTTCCAGGCCGAGGCGTTCTTTCCTGCCGTCGGGCGCCGTGGCATCGACGTAAACCACGCCTTCTTCGAGCGGCGCGCCGTTGGGGTCGAACGCGTTCGCGTTGAGCGTCACAACGTCCCCGGGCACCGGCCGCTCCGGGGTGAAATAGAGCCGCACCCGTTCGCCTGCGGCCATGTTGCGCTGGTAGGACATCCAGCGGGCGACCTGGCCCCAGAAGCGGTAGTGATACTTGTCCTCCACGCCGCGCCGCCAGCGCCAGGCGGAGTCCATGCCCATGAACAGCACCTTGCCGTTGCCGGCGGCCTTGGTGACGATGATCGGCACCGGCCCGAAGCGGCCGCGGCGGTTGGAGTTCACCGCAAGGACTTCGGTGCCGCCCTTCGACTTGATCACCGGCGCATGCCAGTGGAAACCGGGCAAACTGCGCCAGACGTCCGGGTTCGCTTCCTCGGAGTCGGCAAGCATCGTCAGCAGCGAGCCGCGGCCTTCGCCGGTCAGGCTCAATGGCGCGGCGACCGGATCGTTGAAGCCGCCCTTGTTTTCCGGATCGAGGATCACCGGCATCAGGTCGCCGAGCGCGGTGTCCAGCAAGGTGAACTGGTTGCCCTGCGGACCGGGCAGGAAAACGATCCCGCTGGCCTGGCTCTCGACCAGGCCGCGCAACAGTTCGCATTGCTCCTTGGTCAGCTGGTCGGGGGCGACCCCGACGTCGCCGAGGAAAATGACGTCGTACTTCGAGAGCTCCTCGGGCTTCAACGGGAACTCCTGGACGTAGTCCGGCCCGTCGCCCTTGCCGAGCTGGGGGTGGAACAGCAGGCAGGAAAGCTTCACCCCGGGATCGCGGGACAGGGCGTTGCGGAGGTAGCGGTACTCCCAGCGGGGCAGCGATTCGATCACCAGCACCTGGATCGATTCCGGGCGGCCGGAAAGGGTGAACTTGCGGGAGTTGTTCGACTCGATGCGCTCGCCGTCCGCCACCGGGATGGAGAGCTCGAGCATCGCCGAGCCTTCCCGTTCGATCCGCCACAGGATGGTGTCGTAGGTCGGGTTCCCGGGCGACAGGGTGATCTCCTTGGTCTTCTCGTGGCCCGCGTCGTCGCGCAGGCGGACGATGGTGCGCACCTCGCGGTCGAGCGAGGAGCGGATGGTGAAGGGGATCTGCACGTTCTCGCCGACGATCCCATAGGCGGGGGCGGTCACCGCAAGCAGGTCGAGGTCGGGCAGGCGCTTCTTGCTGCCGACCGGGATGGTGAATAGCGGCACCCCGCGCTGGAGCATCTTCTGGGCGGCGACCACGGGAGGTTCCCCGGTGTTGAAATCGCCGTCGGAAAGCAGCACCGCCGCACGCAGGTTGGTTTCGTTCTGCAGCAGGTCGACGAGCGGAGCTGACAAGTCGGTGCCCGCGAGCGCCGCTTCCGATGGATCCGCCGGGGGCTCGCCGAAGGAACGATCGAAGAGTTCGTTCGCCCCGTCGTCCCGAAGCGGGTCCCAGAGGGAGCTGTCGAGGGCATGGCGGGTCCACTCGGCCCGCGAGACCACTTCGCCTTGCGGCGAGAAGAGCTGGGGCAGCTCGGCGTCGAGGGTTTCCATCGACTTCGACGCGTCCCACAGGATGGCGATCCTCGGCTTGGTTTCGGGATTGAGCTGGGTCAGCCATTCCGGCTTCCACAGCAAAAGTACGACAAGCAGCGTACAAAGCATCCGCAGGGACTCGAGCAGGGCGGTCCGGCGCGGATGGGGGCTGCGCTTCCACGACAGCACGCAGAGGCCGGCGACGAGCACCAGCGCCACCACGCCGACCGCGAGCGTCGCCGGGGTGGGGGAGAAATGGAGGTTGTGGAATTGGAACGACAAAACGGGTGGGATCAGGCGTTGGACGGGCGGCTTTCGAAGGTCCCGGCGGGCTGCTTTTTCGGCAGGCACAGCAGCGCCTCGGCGACCAGGAAGCAAAGCATGGCGATCAGGAAGCCGCGCCAGACGTCGCGGGAGACCTGGTCGTTGGCGGAGGTGCCGCGGTCCTCGAGCAAGGTGAAGCCGGTGCCGTCGAGGACATCGTTCAGACGCTCCCGCGAAAGGATCTCGAGGTCGTCTTCCCCGGCGGGTCGGTTGAGCGCGAGGATGCGCTCGCCGAAGCGGTGGATGCCGGCTTCGTAAGGTTCATTGGCAGATGCAGGAGCACCGTAATCGTCGAGACGGCTGCGGGCCTCGCCGGCCCGCGGTTGCGCGGCGCGGCTGCCGAGGGTCGCGAGGTAGCCGGCGTCGAAGCGCTCGGCGCCGTCCGCGATCGAACGCTGGGTCACGGGCAACAGGACGTCGGCATCGGCCAGGTTCGACCAGGTGTAGTCGGGCTGCGAACCGACGAACCACGCGGTGCCCCGGTCCATCACGCGGCGGACAAGGAAGGGCTTGCCGTCGTCCCAGCGGGCGAGGATGGCCGCTTCGCCTTCTGGCAGCCGGCGCTTCACTGCCTTCATCCGGTCGGCCGGGATCGGGGTGCCGTCGAGGCCGTCGCGGAGCAAACCGTCGTCGTGATCCCACGAATCGAGGATGAAGAAGGTGTCGGCGTCGGACTCCTGGACCGCCGACCATCGGATGCCGAGGAATTCCGCCGTGCTTTCCTCCCGGGGGGCGAACAGGACGAGGTCGCCGCCGTCGCCGAGGAACCGTTCGAGGGCCTCCGCCGTCTCGCCGGCCGGCAAGGGGGCCGCCCAGAAAATCGCGGCGATGCCGTCGGTGTCCAGCTGCCCCAGTTGGGCGGGATCGACCCGCTCGACGCCGCGCTGGTCCTTGCCGCCGGGGGCCGCGGCGATGGTGAGGTAGTCGGCAGCCTCGCCGGGCGGGGCCACCAGCAGGCTCTTCACCGGTCGTGCCGGACCGTAGGCGAAGAACGCGGCGTTGTCGCGCAGGTTGCCGTCGCCGGGGATGGACAGCCAGCCATACCCGGTCTCCTCGTTGGGAGGGATCGGCAGGGACTTGCGGAAGCGGTAATTCTGGCCCGCCACGGTGACGTTGCTGGTGCTGCGGACACCATTGAGGGTGACGGTGAGAGGCAGGCTCAGGATCTCGGCGGAGTCCTCGCCGCGGGCGATCTCGATGTCGAGCACCAGCTGGTCGCCCGAGCGCCGCGACGAGAGCAGACGGATCGACTGGTTGGTGGCGGCTTCACCCCCGAGCATCAGCACCCTCAGCTTTGGCGGCTGGGGCAGGCCGGCCAGCGAGGCGCGGACGGATGCCCAGCGGTCGTTGTCCGGCTGCCAGTTGGTGGCCTGGAGGTCGGAGGCGATCCAGACTTCCGCGCGGCCCGGGGTTTCCAGCAGGAACTCCGCGGCGCGGGCTCCGAGAGTGGAAATGTCGGCGCCGGTGTCGGTGGCGGCGGTCGACGAAATGCGGTCGAGGACGTCCGGGCTCGGAACGTCCTGGGGTTCGCCCGAAGCGCTGTCGATGAGCACCAGGCGGGTGCCGTCGAGGTCGGCCAGTGCGCCGCGGATGCGTTCAAGGGCGAGTTCCCGCCGGGGGATCGTGCCTCCTTTCGGCGTGGCTTCCATGCTGGCCGAGCGGTCGAGGATCAGCACCACCAGATCCGGCTGTCCGCCTCCCCAGCCCAAGACCCCGCTGATCAACGGCCGGGCCGCGGCCGTGGCCAGGGCCGCCACGCCAAGTGCGCGGCAGGTGAGGATGAGAATGTGGCGCAGCCGCTTCTTGCCGCGGGACTCGCGGGTTGCTTTGAGCAGGAACTGCATCGCCGCCCACATGACCGTCTTGTGCCGCCGGCGGTTGAGCAGGTGGATGATGATCGGAATGCTCGCGGCGAGCAGGCCCCAGAGCAGGAGTGGTTGCAGGAAGGACATCGAAAGGAACGGACCGCGGGGACGGGGAGGAGCGCGAAGATCGGGGTTGGGTTAGGAGTGGCCTTTCTTCGGCAGCCGGGCGGTCAGGAAATCCCGGAGCAAGGGTTCCAGCGGGGTGTCGGTGGGAACGAGTTGGTAGTCGGCGGCGGCGTCGTGGCACTTGTTCTTCACCGCGGTGAGGAAATCCCGCAGCGCGCTCTGGTATTCGTCGGCGATCAGCGTCGGTTCGACCACCAGCGAGGTCCCGTCTTCCATGTCGACGAAGCGGTGGGGCCGATCGAACTGGAACCCCAGTTCCTGCGGGTCCATCAGGTGGAAGACGCAGATGTCGTGCTTGCGGTAGCGGAGGTGCTGGAGGGCGTCGGAAAACGCCTGCGGATCGGTGAAGAGGTCGGACAGGATCACCACCAATGCGCGCTGGCCGATCTTTTCCGCGATGGTGTGAAGGGCGGGGATCAGGCCGGTCTCCCCGGCGGGCTCGAGTTTGCCGAGGGTGTCGAAGATGTGCTGGAGGTGCGCGGGGCGGCGGCTCGGCGGGATTTCGAGGTGGAGTTTCTCGGTGCAGACCGAGAGTCCGGCGGCATCGCCCTGGTTCACCAACAGGTACGCCAGCGAGGCCGCGATGCGGTTGGCATAGCTGATCTTGGCTTCCCCCTGGCCGGCGAACTTCATCGAACCGGAGGCGTCGACGACGAAGTAAGCGCGGAGGTTGGTGTCGGCTTCGAATTCCTTGATGTAGAACCGGTCCGAGCGGGCGAAGGCCTTCCAGTCGAGGCGGCGGGTGTCGTCCCCGGCGACGTACTTGCGGTACTCCGCGAATTCGACCGACGACCCGCGGTGCGGAGAGCGGTGCTTGCCGGCGACGTTGCCGAGCATCGGCACCCGCGTTTCCAGCGGGATCGCGCCGAGCCGGGCCAACAGGCCGCTGTCGAGGAAGTCGTATTTCATCACTCGTCCGCCATTTCCCCGATCAGACGCTCGACGACTTTCTTGGACGTCATGCCCTGCGACTCGGCGGCGAAATTGGTGATCACGCGGTGGCCGAGAACCGGGACGGCGACGGCTTCGAGGTCCTCGAGGCTGGCCATGTAGCTGCCGCGCAAGGCGGCGCGGGCCTTCGCCCCGAGGATGAGGTACTGCACGGCGCGCGGACCGGCACCCCAGGCGACGTAGTCCTTGATCCAGCCGGGCGACTCGGGGGTTCCGGGGCGGGTCTTGCGGACGATCGAGACGGCGTAGTCGTAGAGATGCTCGGGCACCGGGATGCGCCGGACGAGTTGCTGGTAGGCCATCACCGCCTCGCCATCGAGCAGATGGTTGAGGACCGCGCGGGCGGTGCCGGTGGTTTCGCGGGCGATGCGCTTCTCCTCTTCCGAGCTGGGGTAATCCACTTCGATCAGGAACATGAAGCGGTCGAGCTGGGCTTCCGGCAGCGGGTAAGTGCCCTCCTGCTCCACCGGGTTCTGGGTGGCGAGGACGAAGAACGGCGGCTTGAGATCGTAGCTGCGGCCGAGAACCGTGACCTTGAGCTCTTGCATCGCTTCGAGCATGGCCGACTGGGTCTTGGCCGGCGCGCGGTTGATCTCGTCCGCCAGCACGATGT
>NZ_JACZFQ010000030.1 GCF_014904755.1 Neoluteolibacter marinus | reverse complement strand
GAGTGGCGAGTGGCGAGTGGCGAGTGGCGAGTGGCGAGTGGCGAGTGGCGAGTGGCGAGTGGCGAGTGGCGAGTGGCGAGTGGCGAGTGGCTTCAGGGCTTGAGCGGATAGCGGCGCGGGCGCTAGGGTGTCTGTTGTTACCGATGAAAACGTTCCGATTCACGGTCCCTGAGTTTCCGCTTTCCAAGGTGGAGCAACGGCAGGCTGCCAATCGGGGAGGGGGGCTGGAGATGATGCCGCCCGTGGTGCTGGATGGCCGGTTGACGGCCGACGGGCATGAGTATCTTGACGGTTTCCGTCGAGGAGGATTCTGCGATTTCAGGCGCTATTGCCGGTGGTATGTGAAGCAAAGGATGATCACCGGCGCGGTGAGCGCCTTGGGATTTCATGCGATGCTCACCGGTTTTTTCGTTCTGATCGGATTGGGTTGGATGGAGATGGCGCGCTTTCTGAGCGGTTTGCCGCTTTGGTGGGGCGCTTATGTCGGGGTGAGCCTTCTCTTTGCAAAGAGACAGTGGCGTCGAGAGTTGGAAGCGGTCCGGTGCCTGGAACGCTTTGAAGCGGAGGAGGGCTGACCCGGCGCATTTTCACGGAACGGATCGGACTGCTACGGGACCCTGGCGGCGGAGGCGCGGACGTGTCGGTAGGTGGCGTAGCCGCCGGAGAGATTGGCCGCCTGGAAGCCGTGCTGGCGGAGGAGCCGGACGGCGTTGTGGGCGCGGCCGCCGACGGCGCAGTAGACGGCGAGGGGGCGGTCGCGGTCGAGTTCGCCGAGGGCGGCGCGGAGGTCGTTGAGCGGGATGTTCCGTGCACCGGGGGCGTGGCCGGCGGCGAATTCGTCGGGGTCGCGGACGTCGAGGAGTTGATGGCCGTCGAGCTGCGGGTCCTGCCAGTGGATGACCGGATCGTCGCCGCGGAGGTGGTTGGCGGCGATCATGCCGGCGAAGTTGACGGGATCCTTGGCGGAGCCGAATTGCGGGGCGTAGCAAAGTTCGGCTTCCTCGAGGTCGTGGACGGTGGCACCCCTCCGGATGGCCATGGCGAGGACGTCGATGCGCTTGTCGACGCCATCGCGGCCGACGGCCTGGGCACCGAGGACGAGGCCGTCGGTGGAGCGGAAGAGGAGTTTGAGGTGGATCCTTTCCGCGCCGGGGTAGTAGCCGGCGTGGCTGCCGGCGTGGAGGTAGATCTTTTCGTAGCCGATGATGCCGGCGCGTTGCAGGGCCTTCTCGCTGGCGCCGGTGGAGGCGACCGCGAGGTCAAAGAGGCCGCAGATGGCGGTCCCCTGGACACCGTGGAAGGAGGCGGGCCGGCCGCAGATGGCATCGGCGGCGATGCGGCCCTGGCGGTTGGCGGGCCCGGCAAGGGCGAGCAGGGTCCAGGCGCCGGTGATCCGGTCACGGACTTCGACGGCATCGCCGACGGCCCAGATGTGGGGATCGCTGGTGCGCATCTGGTCATCGACGCGGATGCCGCCGCGTTCGCCGAGGGTGAGGCCGGCTGCACCGGCGAGGGTGGTCTCCGGGCGGACGCCGATCGCAAGGATGACAAGATCCGCGGCGTGGGTGGGACCGTCCTTGGTGAGGACCTCGAGGTGGCCGTCCTTTTCGGAGAAGCCGGCGACGGCGGAGCCGAGCGCGAGCCGGATGCCCTTTTCTTCCAGGCAGGCGTGGACCGGGGCGACCATCTCGGGGTCCATCGGCGGCATGACCTGGGGCAGCATCTCCACGAGGGTGACCCGGAGGCCGAGGTGGTGGAGGTTCTCCGCCATTTCCAGGCCGATGAAACCGCCGCCGACAATCACGGCCGACTTCGCGCCGCGGTCGGCGATCCAGGCGCGGATGCGCCGTGTGTCAGGGATGTTGCGCAGGGTGAAGATGCCGGGCAGGTCAATCCCCGGCAGCGGCGGACGCAGGGGGGCAGCTCCGGGCGAGAGGACGAGGGCGTCGTAGCCCAGGCGGTAGGTGGCATCGCCGTCGAGGTCGCGGACCAGCAGTTCGCGGGCTTCGCGATCGATGGAGAGGGCCTCGTGGCGGACGCGCAGGTCGATGGCGAACCGGTTTTTGAAGAGCGGCCCCTTGGCGACGAGGAGATCGTCCTCGTCGGCAATCACCCCGCCGATGTGATAGGGGAGCCCGCAGTTGGCGAAGGAGGCGTAGGGACCGCGCTCGAGGACGATGATTTCCGCGGTCTCGTCCATGCGGCGGAGGCGGGTGGCGCAAGAGGCACCGCCGGCGACGCCGCCAACGATGACGATGGTTTTCGGGTTGGGTGGGGTCATGGCGGTTCAGAATGACGGTGTGGCAGTCGGGGGAAGTTCGGTCGGTTTGCAGTAAATGACAGGGGGCGGCGAGGTGCTCCGCAGAATCGACGATTCGCCGTGCAAAACGAGCTCAGGGAGGGGGCGCAGGGGATCTGCCGCGGATGGTCCACTTCCTCCGATTCTCTCGGCCAGGTTGCCGGATCCGTGTGGGCTATTCAGGAGGAGCCGGGGTGATGGGCTATCCGTTCGGGGGATGTCGTGAGTTTTGTGATTGATAAGAATGTCTGGAGGCTATGGTTTTGCAAGGATATGGCATTCGGCGGTTTTTCGATATCTCCGACTTTCGAGTCGATCTTCTTCCGGGAAGGGGGCGGTCTGTCCCTCAGGGTGCCCGATTACCAGCGGGCCTTCGCGTGGGAAGAAAAGCAGATCGGGCAGTTCATCGGTGACCTGGCAAAGTACCGGGACCAGTCGGTGGATTACTACTTCGGCCACTACATCGTGGAGGCGGTCGAGGGGGGCTGGGAGATCGTGGACGGCCAGCAACGGATCACCACGCTGGTGTTGTTCCTGATGGTTTGCCAACACTTCGAGCCACTGTTGGAACACCGGGCGTTTTCGCTGATCCACCGCTTTCACACGGTGAGCTACGACGATCATGCCCTGCGGACGATGGGTCGCGGGCTGGCGCCGTATTTCGACCTGTGCCGGAGCTTGTCCGGCAAGTTGGACGCGGATGACGACCAGATTGTGGAAGCCTTGTTGCTGGAGAAGGAGCATTTCACCCGCTCCCAGCGACGGATGGCCGAGGCCTTGTGGCAGTTCTGCCGGGCCTTCGATGCCGGGGTGCTGGAGCCCGGGGCGATCGCGGACTACGTGGAGGTGGTGATGCGGTCGAGCTGCTCCCATCACCCGGCGGCGACCAAGTCGGTCGCGGTGAATGTTTTCGAGATGCACAATACGCGGGGCGTCCCGCTGACGACCGTCGAGATCGTGAAGGCGAAGCTGATGAAGTTCGCCTACGACCGGGGCGGCGTCGGCCGGGAGGAGATCGTGGCCGGGATCCAGGCGGAGTTCGGCGAGATCTTCCGCATGGAGGAACTGCTGGCGGAACGTTGTTTCCGGGGCCGGCTAACCTTGGAGCAGATCCTGCGGCTTCATCTGCGGGTGGTGGACGACGGGGCCAAGCGGCTGGCCGGGGATTTCGACCGGCCGGCGGTCACGGGCAAGGCGGACGAACTCCTGGGCTACCTGGACGATCGCCTGAACGCTCCGGACGAGGACGGGAAGACGTTGGCAGGGGTGGCCTATGCGCGGGTGCTGGCGCGGGAGTTCCGGCGATCAGTCGAGATCATGGGCGACTTCGTGCCGCGATGGGATGACGACGACAGCGTCGTCGGCGATGTCCTGATCCTGGATCGCGAGCTTAGCTGTCAGTTTTTCCTGCTGGCTTGCCGCGATTCCGGTTCTGACTCGAGGGAGTCGTTCGGGCGGCTTGACGCCGTGGTGGTCGCGTTGTGGGAGCGGCTGCTGTTCACCCGGGACTTCCACGACCGCTACTATCGCCTTCGCTACGGCGACAATTTCGCGGGCTTGTTTGAGGATCTTCGCGGCGAGGGGGCCGATCCGGGACGGATTTTGCTGAAATACGTGAAGGACGGCTTTCGCGGCTGGGACGGGACGACGAAGGACTTGCAGGGCATCGTGGCGGACTATCTCGCCAAGCACCGCGACCAGGTCCTCCGCAATGCCTACCATTGGGGCGGGTGGCGTTGGAAGTTCGTCTACGCGATCTACAAATTCGAGAAGTCCGGCGGCGCCAACATCCGTGAGATCCTGAAAAACGGCATCTCGCTCGACCACGTGCTGCCGCAGGAGTGGCAGTGGGAATGGGTGGAGGCGGGCAACCTGGATCCGAAGGTGCTTTCGGACGATGAGCGCAACCGCTTCGAGAACAAGATCCACGCCTGCATCAACGGAATCGGAAACCTGCTTCTGGTCACGCCGTCGGAAAATGCCTCTTTGGGCAACCGGCATCCTGCCGACAAGCGATATGGCAACCGCTACGGCGGTGGCAGCTACGAGAAGCACCGGCGGGATCACGCCGCCTGGCGGGACAGCGGCCAATGGGACGCGCTGATTCTCGGGCTCGGGGAGCAGAGGTTCGAGTTCCTGGTCCGCGAGATGGTCGGGATTCCCGGGGGTCTGCCGGCCGACCTTTTGGACGAGGCGCTGGCGACCGCCTCATAGCCGTTCCTCGGAGGGTTGATCCGGCTTTTGAGGAACAGCGCGGCCAAGGATTGAAAGAGCGTTTGATTCAAAGGCTGCTTGAATCGAGGGGGCGTTGTTAGGTTCCGAGGGAGAATTCTTCCAAGCCGCGGAGAATGATGTTGGGATGACGATTGTGAATAACCCGTATTCACAGGAACTAACGGGTTACCAACAGCTCGCTAACATGGTGATCTGTTCACAACTTGTTCACAATCGAGTCGGGTTTGTACCGTGGTGGGTCGCTTCGTGGAGCATCCGTTGGCTCCTGTTTTTCACAAATCCAACCGGCCGGGCAGGGAGGTCATTCTCCGTCGACGGCTGCAATCGCTGTCGTGTGATTCGACCTTGGGCCGAGGATCGTGGTTGCGGATGGGCGGGTCAGGATCGGGGCTGATCCACCTCGCCGGGTGGAATTCGGTGCAATTGCATGAAAGAAATCGTGTCTTGGGTGCGTGCGGGCCGTGCTCCTGAGATATGACAAGAAAACTTGTTTTGCAGTTCTCCGATCAGGGTCAAATGATGAAATGCGGTTGTACCGTTGCGGCGTGAACCCAAGCGCTGGCAACGGTCCGGAATCGGTTCCTTACGAGCAGGGCGGATCTCCGGAAGCACAGCCAGAAACCCTAACCTAGAACCCATACCCAAATCCAAGTGAACTCGAAAAGCATGCGCAGCCACGCGATCGGCCGTGGCTCGATCCTTGCGGTCGCCCTGGCGACCTCCACCCTCCACGCCGGCCTGGTCGGCCAGTGGCGGGGAATTGATTATGTCTCCGGTGAGAACTGGACCTCCACGCCGGGAACCGGCGCGATCGTGGCCAATGTTTCCGGTTCGCCGCTGGCGGTGACCGACGAGTATGCCGCGGGCGCGGGAGGCGTCGACCTGTTTGGTGGCGGCTATTTCATCGTGCCCGAAGGGAGCAATCCGTTGGCAGGAGCCACCGAAATCTCGCTGGTGGCGATGTTCCGGCCGTTTTTCGCGGGGCTTTCCGGTGGCGGCTTCCACCAAGGCAGCGGTCTGCTCGGCATGGAGCAAGCCGGGGTGGTCAATGACTGGGGCTTGGGCTGGAACGGCACCCGCCTCGGCGGCGGTGTCCCGGGCCAAGGCGTGCTCGAGCGAACAATTTTCACCGACAACTATCCGGTGAACGAGCTGCGGGTGGTGATGTTGACCTGGAATGGCAGCACCGGGGTGCAGAGTATTTACGTGAACGGCGTGCTGGCCAACACCCAGAACACCGGGGTGATGGGGCCGCGACTGGGCGGCGCATTCGGCCTGGGCGCCTCGTCGGGCACCGGAGCGAATCCCTTTGACGGCGAACTGGCCGAGCTGCGGGTCTACAACTCCGACGAGGGAGCGAATGCCGCGACGATCGCCAGCGACCTGCGCGACACCTACGTGCCCGACGTCGTCCTCGATCAGGCCACCGCCACTCCGACCGGCGGGGTTTTCACGCTGATCGACAGTGCTTCCGGTCAGGTCGATGACACCGGATCCTTCTCGCTGGACATCGACACCGTGCCGGTGCCCGGGGGCGATCTCCAGGTTTCGAAGAGCGGTGGGCGGACCACGATCACCTTCGTGGCTCCGATCGACCACGGCCAACTGGTCTACAATTACGACCTGACCGTGCCGCTCGTCGGTGGCGGCACCAAGCTGTACTCGGCCACCTTGACCTCGCACCGTCTTCCGCTGGAAATTCCCGGTCCGGACGGGGCCGTGGGCAGCTGGGGGATCCGCGAGATCCTGACGGGAGCGGAGCCGTTGGCCCCGAACTCCGCGGACATCGCGGGTGCGGTCGCATCGGCGCTGGCCTACCCGGCCAGCGCGGAGGGCAGCGCACCGGTGCTCAACCACCGCGACCCGGACACCAACGGCTACGATTCGATCGGCAACTTCAACAATGACTTCAACCTGTTGACCAACGACGCGGGCGACCAGAACTTCATCGTGGTCGCCAAGACCAAGGTGGTGATCTCGTCCCCGGGCGAGGTCCACACCTTTGCCATCCACAGCGACGATGGTTTCGCGATGCGCGTGACCGGGCCCGGTGGTGGCCGCTTCACGGATGTGGGCGGTGACGCCCAGATCGACCAGGGTGACAGCCAGACCTTGTTCCGCGACGGCGGAACGGGGGACTCGAACTCGCGCGGGGTCTATCGATTCGACTCCGCCGGCGAGTATGAGATCCTCTACCTCGGCTACGATGGTGGCTCCGGCGGTTACCACGAGGTCGCCTGGGCCCCGGGCGTCCACCACGAGACCCGCTACACCAATACCTGGCGTCTGGTCGGCGACGACACCGATCCGTCGATCCCGGGCTTCCAGAACCGCTTCGTGGCGAATCCTCCCGGCGCGATCGCCGAGGATGGAAGCTTCGGCGTGCGGACCTACCTGGCGACCGGAGCCACGGGCCTGGGGAACATGAACACCTTCCTGGCGACCACCGACCGCAATCCCAACGACGGGCTCGGCACCACGATCGACGCCCAGGTGCCCTACCTCAACTTCCGGGATCCCCAGGACGGCGCGGTCGGCCGCTTCGTCGATGACCAGCCGTTCCCCGGCAATACCGGCAACAACGACGAGAATGTGGTGACGGTGGCGAAGGCGCGGATCTCGATTCCCTCGGCCGGAGCCTACACCTTCATCATCAACTCGGATGACGGCATGTTCTTCCGCGTCAAGGGGGTCGGCGGTGCGCCGAACCCGCCGTTCCGGCGCGTGACGTCGGTCGACAACCGTCCCCGCTTCCAGATGTCGAACGCCAACGAGATCTATCTCGACGCGGCCAACATCGAGTTCCGCGGGATCATCGACCTCGATGCTGGCGAGTACGACATTGAGTACGTGACGGTCGAGAACGTGGGCGGTTTCCACTACGAACTCGGCGTGGCCGCCGGCGAGTGGCCGCACGCGACGACACCGACGGAGGGTTTCCAGCTGGTCGGAGCCCCGGCTGTGAGCGTGATCTTCCCCGCCGTGACGGCCCCCGGCTGGGCGGTGGAGAGCTCGATCCCGGGCCTGAACCAGTTCGCCAACTCGATCGCCGGTGCCGAGGCGCGGATCAGCTACACCCAGGGCCTCTCAACGGAAGACCCGATCTGGGCAACCCTCGGGCTGGATCCGGCGAACCGGAACACCACCTGGCCCTTGATCGACTTCAACGATCCCCAGGACGGTCCTCAGGGCAGCTTCACGCCGACCAGTCCGTGGCCGCTGAACACCGGCAATGCCGACAACGACTATGCGGTGCGCGCCATCGGCAACATCGAGATCACCCAGGCCGGCTACTATCACCTCGGTTTCCAAGGTGACGACGGCGGCTACATGTATCTCTACGGTGCCGGCGGCAACGCCGATCCGGTGATCGATTCGATCGTCTACACCAACCATCCGGGAGTTGCGGTGATTGGCAATGCGCCGGTGAGCGGCACCAGCAATGCGATCCGGGTGGAGACCGGCACCGGCAACAGCCGGACCATCGTCCGCACCTACCTGGAAACCGGCGAATACACCATCAACACCCTGTTCTGGGAAGGTGGCGGCGGTTCCTGGTGGGAGGTCATCGGCGGCTCGGAAGCCCCCGGCTACAACTACCCGCTGCTGTCGACGACGGGCGGTAGTGCGACGGTCGGCAGCGGCTTGACGCTGGTGGCCCAGCCGGCGATCGATCCCAACGATCCGAACTTTGCCGTTGGCAACGTTGAAGTGACCGGAAATCCGGTGACCTCGGTTTCGTTCAATATCGTCAGTCAGGCGAACGCCACCTACACGGTCGAGGCCTCGGTCGACCTCGAGACCTGGATCGACGTTGATACCAATGTGGTTTCGGCAGGCACCAACACGCCGGTGGTGGTTGATGTCACCGCTTTCCCGGAGCTCAATGGTCAGGCCAAGGTCTTCTTCCGGGCCGTCCTGAACGAGTAAGTGCGCCTCGCGGGCCTCGAATCGGACCGCGATCCCTGCCGCCGCCGGAAAACTCCGGCGGCGGCTTTTTTTTGGGGCTCGGCCGAAGGCGGAGGCGCGAAGGCAGGGAAAGGGGAGAACGGGAGTGCCGCCTGATCTTACAAGGCACCAGTTTCCAGTGGTTCGAACCGAAGCAGGTGTCACTCCATTCGAATCCGTCGGACCCAAGCTCCCGACTCGGAAATTCGGTTGAGGGGCTCCCGCGGAGGGGATCTTCGCGGGACGGGGCGATTCCTATTCTTGATCGCCGGGCATCCTTGCCGCCGGAAGATTCCACAAGCGGTCGGCTCACCCCCGTGGGTGCATTTTGCCATGCTTTCGGAGAGCTGTGTTTTAAATGGCGGGGATATCTGATTTTGAGCGAGTCATGTAATCAGGCCAGTTGTTCACAATCGGGTGATCCGGGTGTATGTCAACTTTTCGTGATAATTCTATTTGTTAATCCGCGATCTTGAGGCGAAGGAGGACGAGCGCTTCGTTGCCTGCTTGCCTTCATGCATCGCCCAAGACACGCCCACACGATCTTCAACCTCCGCATGGCGGCGCTGTTGCTGTGCTTGTGGCGCATGCTGATCCCGGTGGCGTTGGTATTGCTCGTCACCTCGCTGGTGACCGCGGACCGGGAGTGGACGAAACTGGCGTTGATCCTGGGCGGCTCGGCAGTGTTGGTGGCCGTGATCCAGTGGTTGTTCGCGGCGGGTGCCAAGTGCCCCCTCTGCATGATGCCGGTGCTGTCCCGCAAAGGATGCTCGAAGCATCGGAACGCCAAGCGAGTCGCCGGCAGCCATCGGTTCCCGGTAGCGATGGGAGTGCTGTTCAAGCACCACTTCCGCTGTCCCTTCTGCAACGAGCCGACCTTGCTTGAATTGAGGGAGCGACGGGCTGGGCGGTGAAGGGCTGGGAGGGGAAAGTGGCACGCGCGAGGCCGCGCGTGCCAGAGGATTTCAGGCAATCTGGAAGCGCTCGAGCAATTCGAGCTTCGGTGCCTTGACCAGGTTGAGGGGAAGATCGCGGTGGACGCGCTGGCGAACGGAGGGATTCAGGGCCTCGAGCAAGCGCCGGAGCATGGTCCGGGGGGCTGCGAGGTGGATGCTGCCGTCGCCATTACTGGCGACCTCGTTGATTTTGCCGGCGATGGCCTGCAATTGTTGCTCCTCGGCCTCGCTTTCCTCGTTGTGGCGCTCGCCGACGGCGATGCCGCCGGGGCCGTGGCCGAAGCGGCCGGCCTTGTCGGTGACGCGGTCGGAGACCCGGCTGTGCTGGTTTTCGAGATCGACATCCGCGATGTCCTCGAAGGCCGGCGAGGTGCCGGGCTGGAGTTCATCCCGGGTGATCCGGTAGGCTTTCATTCTTCCGAGGTCGGCGACAATGATCATTGCATTCATAGCGATCCATCGTCGCCGAGGAAGTGAGGGGGCGCAAGTTGCGGCCGCGATCCGGCCCGGTTACTTCCGCTTGAGATGGATGGTCTCCGGGCCGGGACGGGCCTCATAGCGGACGACGCCGTTGGTGACGGGCGCGGTGGTGACCTTGCCTCCTTGCTCGATCTGGCACTGCTCCCAGCCGCCGGGCACACTGGTTTCCAGGGTCAGGGGAAAGTCGTAGAGCGCGGGATCGGCCTGACAGGTCAGGGAGAGCTGGATGCCGTCGCCGGACGCCTTGATGACCTTGGCTGCGGCGCTCTCGCGCTCGGTGAGATACTGGTGGTAGTGGACGTTGTCGGCGATCCAGAGGCGGTCCTTTTTCTCAACGAGCCGGTCGAGGATGGCGAGGTACCAGTCCATCGGGGTGACGTGCCAGTCGCCGCCGACGCCGTGGAAATCGATGTGGCCCATGGTTCCATCCGCGAGCGCCTGGTCGATCGTGGCGAGGCATTCGGCCACGGACTTCTGGTGGAACGGCGGGCCGTGGAACATCGGGCGGTGGAAGAGGTGGTGCTTGGCAAGGAGTTGGTCGACCTGGTCCGCGGGGACTTCCCACGGGACGCCGCCGGGCTTGCCGAAGGCGATCAGGCGCGGCCACTTGGGATCGGGAAAGAAATCCTTGAGGGCGTCGTTGCAGCGGGCCAGCTCCTCATCGAGTTCCGGGGCGGTGGTGGCTCCCTTGTGGGTGAAGGTATGGTTCTGGAGCGCCACCACCGGGCTGCGGGCGGCTTTTTTCCATTCAGCACTCCTCGGCGGGAAGGCTCCCTTTCCGGGGTTCACGTAGAAGTTGCCGACCAGACCACGCTTCGCCAGCTCGGGGATCGCCTTGTCGAGATGGGTCGGGCAGCTGTCGTCGAAAGCTAACAGAAATACCGCCTCTTTGCCGTCCTTCCACTTCAGGATGCGGGTCTCCCCGGAATCGGCGGCACGGGTGATGCCGGCAACAGCGAGGGCGATGCCGGCGACGACGGGGAAGAGTTTCATGGGGCGAATACTCCGGAGCGGAGGTGAAAAGAACACGCAATTCCAAGACAGCGGGAGGGGGCAATACTTCCCGCCGGTGAATTATTTGGATCATTGAACTAAAAGGGTCCAGACTCCCGGCCGGAAGGACCGGCCATGAAGAAATGCCCCTACTGTGCGGAGGAGATCCAGGACGAGGCGGTGAAGTGCAAGCACTGCCATGAATTCCTCGACGAGTCGAAGCGGCCCTATCCCTACGTTGCTCCCGGCTCGCCGCCACCACCGCTGCCGAAGGACGCAATGCCGTGGCACTTCCGAACGCCCTTCATCGTGCTGACTTTCGTGACGCTGCCACCCGTCGCGCTGCCCTTGGTATGGTTCCATCCGAAACTGCACTGGGCATGGAAAGTAGTGATCACGCTGGTGACCGGCGCCGTCTGCTGGGTGTCGTACGTGGCGATTCGGGAGTTCATGCACCAATTCGATGAAGCGACGAAGATGCTGAACGAGGGGATGCCGTTTTGACTGCACTCCATTTGGGGGGCGAATTCGGAATTGGAGGGTTTGACCGGATCGTGCTAGGCCACGGACCGATGTTGCCCGGCGCCAGACCCCCGATTTTCGTCCTGCTGTTTTTTTCGATCTTCGGATTCATCGGGATCACCGTGCTGGTGTTCCTGTGGGGAGGAGGCGATGGCTTCGGGGATCCACCGCTCTTCTTCAAGGTGTTCGGGAGCTTCATCGCGTTGGGATTCATGGTGATGGGCTTCGGGTTGCCGCTGACCCTGCTGCGGCGGTCGCGGGATGAACCTTCCGGGATGGCGGCCGGGCCCCGGCCTCGTGGTGCGGGCAAAGGCTATGCCTGCCCGAGTTGCGGCGGAAACACCGGCGACGCGGAGGTTTCCCCGGCCGGCGATGTGAAATGCCCGTACTGCAACGGCTGGTGGAACATCCACCGGCGTTGATGGGCGGGGTGGGTCCGCCGGGAAACGAAAAACCCGGGGCGCTCGCCCCGGGTCTGGAAATGCTGGAGGGTCCGGGTCGGATCAGGGGATCGTCCGGATGGTGTCGGTGCCGGTCAAGACGTCGCCGCCGGTGGTTTCCGCGGTAACGGTGACTTCGACATTGCCGGCGCCGGAGAACAGGGCCTGGAGTGCCTGGCGGTCGAATTTCATCTTCAACGCCGAACCGTTCACCGAGACCTTCTCGGCGGGAATGGAGTCCTGCAGCAGGATGCTGGCGGGATCCACCGTGGACGGGTCGATGTCGCCGACGTCGAGGGTGGCGGAGACCCACTTGCCGTTGCTGCGGAGGTTCAGCGAGCGGGGAGTGATGCGCAGGCCGATTTCGACCGGGATCATGGCCGCGACGCTGGTGGACTCGATCTCGTAATCGGTGCCATCCCAAGCCTGCCAGACCACCGTGGTGCCATCGATGCTTGGATTGATGTCGTCGGTGTCGTTGTCGGTGAGCTGGGTCGCCGTGGCGGTATCCGCGTTGTAGATCCAGATTTCGAAGTCGGTGCCGTCCCAGGACTGCCAGACGATGCTGGAACCCGAGATCTTGATGTTTTCGTCGTCGCCGGTGTTGTCGGTGACCCGGACGGTCTCACCTCCCTTGTATTTGAGGAAAATCTCGGAGTCATCGGGCTCGGCTTCGGCGTCGGGAACGAAGGCTTGCCAGACGATGATGTCACCGGAGACCTGGGGATTGAAGTCGTCGTAGTCGTTGTTTGAGAGCGGATCCGCGAGGAGCGTGGGCGCCATCAGGACGGGCACGGCGAGCTGGGTCAGTAGCTGGTTGGTTTTCATGTTTCAGGTGTTGGTCAGGCGGGGGAAATCCCGTGGACTCAAGCATGGAAACGGCAACCGGACGACCCGGAAGTTCCGATTGGTCAGATGCCAACCGGTCCTAATGAATGATGTGGTATGCTGTGACTGATTGGTTATCAGGGGAAAAGGTGGGTGATCGCCGTTCTGCAGGGGGGCTGGTTTTCCCCGAACGACGCTTCGAAAACGTGGAAGCGGGCCCCGAGATGGCCGGGATGGGTGAGCGTCTGGAAGGCGAGGATGTCCTTGCGGGCGTCAGGGTCGGTGCGGCCTTCGAGCTCCAGCAACCACGGGCGGGCGAGCTCGGTGAGGAAGCGGCTCTGGGGCTCGAAGCGGATGACTTTCCCGCCGAGAGAGGCGACGTCGCGGGCGAGGGCGGTGAAATCGACGTGGGCGGTGATATCGATTTCGCCGGGGGCCTCGAGCGGATCCTCGGCGGCGCGGTGACGGGAGAAAGTCCTCAGGGTGCCGGTGGTGCGGGACGCGTGGTAGTAGTCGGGGCGGGGGTAGCCGTAGTCGATCCACAGCATCCGGCCGCGGAAGAGCGCGAAGGACTTGAGAAAGGCGGCGACGCTCGAGCGGACCTCGGTGCGATAACCGGGGGAGAAAAGCGGCAGGTCGTGGATCAGGTCCGCGGGCGCCGGGCCGAGCGCGTGCCAGATGAAGCGATCGCGATCGTCCAGGGTCACCCCGAGCTCCTGCCAGCCGTCGGGAGTCGTTTCGATGACGTGGAAGGGCAGGGCATCAAGGACCTCATTGCCCAGAACAAACGCGGGCAGGGGATCGACGGCGAGGGACCCAGGGTCGGGGACGATGCTGGCGGACGGAACTTTCGCGCACTGGGCGGCGGCAATCTGCGGCAGGGGCTCGATGATGACGTACTCCAACCCGGCGTCGGCACCGAGGTCGGCCAACCCGTTTAGAATGTCGGCGGCGAGGGAGCCGTCGTTGGCGCCGGCTTCAATGATCCGCCAGCGGGCGGGGCTGTCGCATTCGCGGTGCCAGGCTGCGATGTGGCGGGCAAGCAGGCGACCGAACAGCGAGCCGGTGCTGACGCTGGTGTAGAAATCCCCGCCGCGGCCCACTTGTCCCGCGGGCCGGGCGTAGTAGCCATCGGCCGGATCGTAGAGAGCGGCCGTCAGGTAATCCGGGAATGAAATCGGACCTTCCCGGCGTATTCTCTCCCTGAGCCGATCCACCAAGCCGGGGGTTGCGCAAGCGCGCTGCGGCAGGTATTCGGATGGGGTCCGGGAGGATCCCGGAGAGTCGTCACGAAGGAAATCCGGCATGGCCAAAGGGAACAAAAACACGCGGAACAAGCTGAGGAATCGGATTTTCTTCAAGCGGAAAGGGTTCTGGCTGACCTTGCTGCTGATGTTCGCGATCGCCGGCGCGATCGGGGTCGTGGCGCTGGAGCGCTATACCCGGCCCTACCGCGAGCGGGCGGACACCTACGACCTCAACCGGATCGGCGATGTGGAAATCCCCAGCCTGATCCTGGATCGCAACGGGGAAGAACTCGGGCGCTTCTTCGTCCAGAACCGCAGCGTGATCCCGATCGACGACGTACCGCAGCTGTTCATCGACGCCCTGCGGGCGGGCGAAGACCAGCGCTTCGAGACCCATGACGGGGTCGACTACATCGGGGTGGTGCGGGCGGCCTTCCTCAACTGGAAAGCCGGCGAGCGGACGCAGGGGGCGAGCACGATCACCCAGCAGCTGGCAAAGAATGCCTACAATCTGGACGGCGAGCGCCGGAAGAGGGGCGAGACGGACATGCAGCGCAAGATCGTCGAAGCCTTCCTGGCGCGGCGGATCGAGAGGCACTACAAGAAGCGGGAGATCCTCGGGTTTTACCTGAACCGGATCTATTTCGGCAGCGGCTACTACGGGATTCGCTCGGCGGCGCTGGGCTATTTTGGCAAGGAACCGAAAGACCTGACGGCGCTGGAGAGCGCGGCGATCGTGGCCTGCATCAAGAGCCCGCGCTACACCTCGCCGGTCAACAACATGGAGGCCAACCGCAAGGCCCGGAACATGGTGCTGGTGCGGATGGTCGACCTCGGCGTGTTGCGGAGGTCCGAGGCGCGGACGCTGTTCACGACGCCCTTGGCCTTGAATCCCAAGCCGCTGCAGCGCGGGACGACCCACCTGTATGAACGGGTGGCGGACGAAGTCCGCCGCGAGCTGGGAGAGGAGGCCCTGGCGGCGGGGGGCTTCCGCATTCACACGTCGATCGACGGGAAGATCCAGGAAGCGATGGAAAAGGAGCTGGAGCGGAGCTTGCTGCGGGCGGAGGCCCATCCGGGCTACGCCAACCAGAAGCGGGCCGACTACAAGAAGTCGTCCGGGGTGGCCCCGACCTACCTGCAGGGCGCGGCGCTGATGGTCGACCACGAGACCGGTGAGGTGATCGCCCACGTCGGCGGGCGCGACTACGCCGACGCACCCTATGATTTCATCGAGCTGGGCAAGCGGCCGCTGGGCACCGCTTTCTATCCCTTCCTGTATGCCGCCGGGCTGATGAACGGGTTGACGCCGGCGACGCTGGTGGAGGACGAACCGATGGACAACCGTTCGGTGATGGTCGGTGGCCGGGAAGGGATCCTGGGCGAGTGGGGGATGGAAGTTCCGCGGCCGACCTATGAAGGCAAGATCACGCTGAGGCGGGCCTTGGAGGCGTCGAAGATCGCCGCTTCGGTCCGGATCGCCGGAATGGCCGGTTTGGAGAACGTGGTGAAGGTGGCCGAGGGCTTCGGTCTGCCGATGAAGGATGCTGAACTTCTGCCGCGGCTGGCGGCGGGCTGGGAAGAGGCTTCGCTGAAGGACGCCGTGAGCGGGATCGCGGCCTTTGCCCGGGGCGGGGCGACGGGGTCGCGCACCGTGACCTTTGTCGACAAGGTGGAGAACGTCGACGGGGCGACCGTCTACAGCCGGGTGATCGGCAAGCGCGACCGCCTGCAGGCCACGGACAGTGCGACCGCCTACATGATCCATCACATCATGCGGGATGGCATGGATCACGGGAACATCGCCGGTCTCGGCGACCGGATGGTGGAGAAGCCGTTCTCCGGCGCCGGCAAGACCGGGACGACCCACGATTTCTCCGACAACTGGTTCCTCGGCTACAATGGCCGGGTCGCGTGCGGGGTGTGGGTGGGATTCCTGCAGCCGGGCAAGTCGATCTACGAGGGCGCCTTCTCCAAGGATCTGGCACTGCCGGTCTGGGAGGAGGGCATGAACGCGGCGGCGGCGGATTTCGGCGGCAAGATCATCCCCCAGCCGGACAGCGTGGTGGAAGCGCAGATCTGCCGGGTTTCGGGGCAGCGGGCGACGCCGTATTGCTACGAGACCGTCGCGGATCCGGAGACCGGGGGCATGCGGAGCGGCCCGGCTTCGCAGATTGAGCTTTTCCGCAAGGGCTCCGAGAACCTGCCTTTCTGTCCGATTCACTCGGGCGCCGGCGGGGTGGATCCCGGGGCGGCATCGATGGGGCTTTCCCAACTGGCGGTGATCGACACCACGCCGGTGCGATCGAAGGCCCAGGTATTGCTAGGGGAGGATCCGTATTTCACCCAGCAGGTGATGGTCGACGGGACCGAGCAGGCGCCGGGGCGCAACCGGGCGAACGTGTTGGACAGCTTCGATCTGGGCGACCGGGAAAAGCCGGTCAAGCTGCCTTGGCCGGACCGGTTGGAGATTGATCCGTGGTAGTGCTCTCGGGTCTTGCGCGGGGCGGATCCCGCTCTCACTGTCGGGGGCGTGCCGGATACGGTGACCAGACGTTGGAATAGTTTCGTGTGCCCGGGATGCCGTTTCGTGTTCCGCGTGCCTCAGGATCATGACGGTCTCGGCGTGGTCTGTCCCGGATGCAAGGTGATGTTGCGTTTGCCCGCGCCGGGCGACGAGGTGCCGCCGCTGGTGATGCCCGCGCGCAAGGAATTGGAGCCGGAGATCATCGAGACCGAGGAATACGAAGAGGACGACGAGATTCCGGCCGCCAGCGGCGATGCCCGGTTCATCGCGATCCTCGCCGGCGGCGCGCTGGCATTGCTCGGGGTTTTCTGGTGGTGGCTGAAGCCCGACCCGCAGGCGTCGATGCAGGCCGCGGCAACTCCGGACCAGCAGGCCAGTCCTGCCGATGCGGAGAAGCCCGTGGAGGCGGAACCCGCGAACCAGACCTTGATCATGCAGGTGGAGGCGGTGGCGAAGGCCTTCCTCGAGGCCGCCGACCCGGCAGAGGCTCTCGAGCAGGTGCGGAACCCCGGACAGACGGAAGGGCGGATGAAGCAATTCCAGGGCGACGCCTCCTATCAGGCTGCGGGCTTCCGCGGGATCGTCGGCGATGTCCTCACGGCGTCCACGCGCGACGAGCAAGTGTACACCGTGCAGGTCCGGACCGACAATTACGACCTCCGGGACATGGCCTTGGTGCGCGAGGGCGGGCAATTCAAGGTCGACTGGGACAGTTGGGTGGGGTGGTCCGAGATGCCTTGGGACGATTTCAAGGAGGACAAGCCAACCGAACCGAAATTGTTCCGGGTCGTCCTGTCGCAGGTCGACTACTACAACTTCGGATTCAAGGATGATCTCGAGTGGTCGTCGTACCGGCTGGATTCCCCGGACGGCTCGCGGACGCTCTATGGCTACGTGCCGCGGACCGGCGAGTTGGACCAGCAGATCCGGCCGGTGGAGGCGGGGAAGAAGCAAAAGCTGTTGCTCAAGCTGAGGTTTCCACGCGACTCGCGGTCGGACAACCAGGTGATCATCGACAGCGTCGCCGGCGACAGTTGGGTGGAGCCGGGCGAGGGGAATTGAGATCAGCCAGCGACGGGATGCCAACCACTTACGAAAAAGCCCAGGAACTGAACCTGGATCCTACGATTTACGGGACCTTCGCCGAGATCGGCGCCGGGCAGGAGACCGCCAACTGGTTCTTCCGGGCTTCGGGCTCGGCGGGCATGGTGGCGAAGACGATCTCCGCCTACGACATGACGATGAGCGATGCCATTTACGGCAAATGCGACCGTTACGTATCGCGGATGCGCCTGCGCCAGATGCTCGACCATGAGTATGGGATCCTGGTCGAGCGGCTCTCGCCGCAGCGCGGGAAAGACACCACCTTCTTTTCGTTCTGCAACACGGTCAGGGCCCGCGGGTATCTCGACACCGGCGAATGCCACGGCTGGCTGGGACTGCGGTTCCAGTTGAAGCCGGAGGAGCCGCCATCCGACATTTTCATTCACGTCCGGTTACTCGATCAGGCGAACGCCGACCAGATGGAGGCTCTCGGGGTGGTCGGGGTGAATCTCATCCACGCCGCTTTCCGGCACCGCTCCCACCTCGGCCAGTTCGTCACCTCGCTCGCGGAGAACCTCAAGCCGGGCCGGGTGGAAGTGGACATGTTGAAATTCCACGGGCACGGCTACAGCTTCTTCGACAACCGCCTGTGCTCGCTGGCCCTTGTCGAAGCCGGGTTGACCGAATCGGCGATGTTCCGGGCGGACGGCGAGGTCGTGCAGTCGGCGGAGGCCCTTTACAAGCGGCCGATCCTGCTGCTGCGTGGCAGCTTCGATCCCGTCAGCAAGCTCCACGTGCAAATGCTGGAGCAGGCGCGCTCGGTGTTCGCGTCGTCGCTCGCGGACGGGGAACAGGAGCGCACGATCGAACTCTGTGAAATGACGATGGCGAACCTGCTCCGCGGCAAGGCGGTCGACCACGTTGATTTCATCGACCGCTGCGATGCCCTCCAGGCCTTGGACAAGACGGTGCTGGTGTCACGCTACCCCGAGTTCCACCGCATTGCCGCCTACCTGAGCCGCTCGACGGACCGGCCGATCGGGATTGTCCTCAGCATCGGCCTGCTAAACGAACTGTTCAAAGCCAAGTGGTCGGAAGACCTTGCGGGAGGGGTGCTGGAGTCCTTCGGCCGTCTCTTCAAGAATCAGGTGACACTTTACGTCTACCCGTGGAAGAACCGCCATACCGGAGAGCTGGTCGACGCTGAAAGTTTCGTTGCCCCCGAAGGATGCCGGCACCTCTACCGGCATTTCCTCGAAACCGGCAAGGTCCGGGGCGTGCCGGTGGGCGACGAGGAGTTGATGAAATACACCAGCCGGGATATCCGGTCGATGATCGAGAAGGGCGATGAAAGCTGGAAACAGCACGTGCCCGAGGTGGCCCATCGCTCGGCCATGCATGTCCATGCCGCACCGGCGGATTAGTTGCGGTTGTAGCGCGGGTTTGACGATTTCTTGAGCAAGTCGTAAGGGGTTCCGCAGTACATGCAGCGGAAGCGGTGCAGGAAGAGGATGCCGAGGATGGCCGTCGTGCCGTGGTTGAAGGGAGGCAGCCGGTAGGACTTGGCATGCTTGGACGCTCCAGTGTCCATGAGAGGGGAGCCCTTGCAGAGCGGGCAACGCGCGGAGCGGCGCTTGAAGAAGGAGATCAGCCAGGTGGTGGCGGTGGCGATGAAGGAGATGACCAGCGGCGGGATCGAGGATGGCTCGGGGTTGAGGATCACGATCACAATGCAGGTGAGAAACGCGATCATGCACAGATAGTGCAGGAGCGTCGAGAACACCGCGACATTGTAAGGCCGCTTGTCATGCAACGAACGGGCACGAGTGACAGGGTCGGCGGGGGAACGGGTTGGCATGAAGTGACGGTGGAGAGCAAACCCGACCGGGGCCGCTCCTGCAAGCCGTCAGGTGACCGGATTGCCACATTGGTCGCGCCGCGGCGGGTCAGTTGAAGAGGATCGGGATGATCAGGATGGCGAGGATGTTGACCACCTTGATCATCGGGTTGACCGCGGGTCCGGCGGTATCCTTGTAGGGGTCTCCCACGGTGTCGCCGGTAATGCTGGCGCGATGGGCGAGTGAACCGCGGCCGCCGCAGTTTCCATCTTCGACATATTTCTTCGCGTTGTCCCAGGCGCCGCCGGACGATGTCATGGCGATGCCCATGAACAGGCCGGTGACGATGGTGCCGACGAGCACGCCTCCCAGGGCGATCAGGCCGAGGCCGGGAATCAGGGCGACGGTGACGACGAACACCAGCGGGAGCAGGGCAGGGAGGATCATCTGCCGCAGGGCCGCCTTGGTGACGATGTCCACGCACTGCCGGTAGTCGGGGGTCTCGCTCCCGTCGAGGATGCCGGGATGACCTCCAATCTGGCGGCGCACCTCGCGGACGACCGCACCGGCCGCACTGCCGACGGCATCCATGGCGTAGGCGGTGAATGAAAACGGCAGCAGGCCGCCGATGAACAACCCGATCATCACCCGCGGGTCCATCAGGCTGAAGACAAAGTCCTGGCGGAGATGCGCCTTCAGCTCTTCCACATACGACCCGAACAGGACCATGGCGGCCAAGCCGGCGGAGGCGATGGCATATCCCTTGGTGACGGCTTTCATCGTGTTGCCGACGGCGTCGAGTTCGTCGGTGATCTGGCGCACGGATGGGTCGAGGCCGCTCATCACGGCGATGCCGCCGGCGTTGTCGGTGATCGGGCCGAAGGCATCGAGCGAGATGATGATGCCGGACAGGCTCAGCATGCTGACGACGGCAATCGCGATCCCGTAGAGGCCGGCCTGGTCATGGCAGAACCAGATCGACGAGGCGATGGCCAGCACCGGCAGCAGGGTGGCGTGATGGCCGGTGCTGATGCCGGCGATGATGTTGGTGGCGTGCCCGGTTTTGGAGGCTTCCGCGATGCGACGGACCGGCCGGTGGGCGGTGGAGGTGAAGTAGTTGGTGATCATCACCGCGGCGAAGGTCAGGGCGATTCCGACCAGCACGCAGTTGAAGAGTTCCGGCGCGCCGACCGCCTTGCCCGAGAAGTCGATGGCCCGGGGAAAGACGGCGGAGGTCACCGGCTTGAGCAGCAGGGCGGAAACGACCCCGCTGATGGCGACTCCCCCGACCAGCGCCCGGGTCGCGCTGATCCGCGCGACATTGACGAAGGCGATGCCCAGCAGGGCCCCGATGATCGATATCCCGCAGATCAGGAAGGGATAGACCAGGGCTTCCTTGGCATGATCCGCGGCGGTCAGGAAGCCGACCAGGACGCCGCCGATCAAGCTGACGACGTAGGTTTCGAACACGTCGGCGGCCATGCCGGCGCAGTCCCCGACATTGTCGCCGACATTGTCCGCGATGGTGGCCGGGTTGCGCGGGTCATCCTCGTGGAACCCTTGCTCGATCTTGCCGACGAGGTCGGCCCCGACATCGGCGGCCTTGGTGTAGATCCCTCCGCCGAGGCGGGCGAAGACGCTGATCAGCGAGCTGCCGAGGGCGAGGCCGACCAGCGAATCCACTGCCGCCTTGCCGCTGCCGGTGACCTCCAGGACGACGCGGTAGAAAGCCCCGACCGAGAGCAATCCGAGGGCGACGACCAGCAGGCCGGTCACGGCACCGCCGTTGAAGGCGATCTTGAGCGCCGGGTGATGGCCGGTTTCGGCGGCCTGTGCGGTCCGGACGTTGGCGCGAACCGCGATCATCATGCCGATGTAGCCCGCGGCAAGGGAACAGGCGGCTCCGAGAATGAACCCGATCGCGATGGTCCAGTCATCGCGCAGCACGCCGATCGCGACGAAGAGGATGGCGGCGATGATCGAGATGGTGACCACCTGCCGGTGAAGGTAGGCCTTGGCCCCCGCTTGCACCGCATCGCCGATTTCGGTCATCCGCTCGTTTCCGGCGGGGGCGGCGAGCACCAGGCGAATCAAGAAAACCGCCCCCGCCAATCCGATGGCACCGAGGGTGAGGGAGGTAGCGATACCGAAGCGGGTGAGGAAATCCTGCATGGGAAATACTTGGGTACAATAGCAATTCGTACCTTGAAGCATCCCATCTAACTGACAAGCCGAAAGCGGTTCGTGGGAGGCTGCGCTTCACGCTGAACCATTGCCCGTGGCACCCGCAGTCGAGCCGGCGGGGCGACCGTCGATTCCCAATGTTGGACTCCCCGGACGGCTCAGGGCGCCGGCGGTTTCCACGAGGGATACTTCCGGGCGAGGGTGTCCTTGGTCTCCTGGGCGCCGGCGCGGTCGCCCTTGGCCTCGAGGGCCTTGATGAACTTCCAATAGACCAACGGCTTGAGCAGCTTGTCGTCGTCGCTCAGGAACTGGACCACCGCGACATATTCGCCGGCGGCCGCGCTCGGATCCTTCCGCTTCATGTAAATGTCGCCCTTGAGCGTGCGGATTTCGGAATTGACCCGGCCTTGGGGGCGGAGCGCCTGGCATTCCTCGACGATTTCCATCGATTCATCGGTGCGCCCCAGCGCGAACAGGGCCTTGGCCTTGTCGAGCAGTCCGTCGGCGATCCAGGCGGGGTTGTCCTCGACATCGAGCGCGAAGTTGATCGGCGGAAGGGCTTCCTCCGGCTTGCCGGCGGCGAGCAGGGCCTTGCCGAAGTAGCGCCAGGTTTCCTTCGGCGTGGACCGCGGGCTCTCCTCGTCGGAGACGAGGTCGTAGAAGCGGGCCGCCTGGTCGAAACGGTTGGCGTTGAAGGCCTGCATTGCGGCCCAGCCGATGAGCTGGTCCGGCAGGTTCGCGACGAAGTCATCCTTGATGCCGCGGTCCACCTCGTCGCACAGCGACTCCGGCTGCTGGAGGGTCCAGTAGGCGAGTGCCAGCAGGGTGCCGGCATTGCGGCCGTAGACCTTTTCGTCGAGCTTGCGGGCGTTTTCCGCATGGGGGATGGCGTCCTTGACCTGATCGGATTTCACCAGCCCCCAGGCCAGCCAGTAGTTGGCCTTCGACTTGCGGGCGTCGGACGCGTCCGGGAACTTCTCGAGGAAGCTGCGGTAGCGCGAGATCATGTCGGGCAGGTTCTGCTGCTGCTTGCAGATGTCCGCGGATTCCAGCAGCGCGATCTGTTGGAACTCGGCGTCGTTGTCCTGTTCGATGAGCTGGTTGTAGTCGGCCAGCGCCTTGAGCGGCTCGCCGGAACTCCGGTAGGCGGAGGCCCGCAAGATCAGGGCCTTGGGAACCCGATCATCCTTCGGGTTGCCGTTGATGAACTCGGTGAAGGAGCGGATGGCACCCTGCGGGTCCTCGCTGTGGGCGAGGCACCAGGCGCGCTGGAAGAGCATGCCGGCGCGGTCCTTCTCCCGCAGCAGGGTCGAGTCGATCTCGTTGTAGACCTTGGCGGCTTCGGCGGTCTTCTTGGCGTCGAGCAACGTTTCCGCCTTCATCAACAGCGCGGTGTGGATCTTGGTGTCGCGCGGGTGGCTCTTGCTGTAGAGCTTGAGGAAAGCATCGACCTGTTCCGGGACGTGCCGGCCCTCGATACGGTAGAAACACAGGAGGCGCAGGTAGTTGGCCTCGAAGGCGTAGCTGTTGTTAGGCAACATCAGCTTCTCGACCTCGCGGAAGGTTTCGAGGGCTTCGACGTTGCGCTCCAGCATCATGTAAGACTTGGCACCCAGCATCAGGCGGCGGGCCTCCTTTTCGCCTTCGGCCTTGGCGCTGCTGCTGCGGAAGATCTCGATGACCTTCTTGTACTCCTTTTTGTCGAAGCGGGCAGCCATCAGCGCGTACTGGGCGTCTGGCCGGTATTTCTCCATGCCCGGTGTGTCGAGGACGAGCTGGAGATACTTGTCGGAGAGTTCCATGTTGCCCTGCTTGGCGGCAATGGTTCCCGCTTCGATGGCGGCGGGGCCGCGAAGGTCGGCGGAACTGCGCGACATCACGACGTCGTCGAGCAACGGCATCGCCTCGTCGAGCTTCTCGGCGCGGGCGAGCAGGCGGCCGAGGGACAGCTTGCTGCGGGTGTCGTAGGCGTTCGGCTGGTCCGGATCGGCGATGACCTTGCGGTAGAACTCGATCGCTTCCCGGGTGCGGCCTTGGAGCTCGTAGGAAAAGCCGGCGTGGAAGAGCCCGCGCTGGCGGTCGGCCGGGGCGGCGGCAACCTGGGCCATCTTCTCGAACAAGGGTGCGGCCAGGGCGTAGCGGCGGCTGTTGAAATAGTCGGCGGCCAGCCGGTAGGCCGCGGCGGCGGCGTAGCGGCCCTTCGGGTAGCGGTTGAGCAGGCGGTCGAAGCAGCGCTTGGCGTCGTCGATGCGGCCGGATCCGTAATAGCTTTCACCCAGGCACCACAGGGCGGCTTCCGAGTTGGGGTGGTTGGGATACTGGTCGAGGTAGCGCGAAAGGACGTCGACGGCCTTGGCAAAGTAGGCGATCCGGCGGTCGTTGTCGGTCGTCTGCTTGGCGCTCTCAAGGAGGTTCCTGCCGTGCTGATACCAATCCTGGCCGGGATCCGATTGCAGGGCCGGATCGACCGGTTGGGCGCGCTGGGGCTCTTCCTGGGCAATCGCTGCACCGGAGGCGACCAGACAGAGGACGGTACGGATATTCACCACGGCCGGACCATCACCCGATTTGAGGCGTTTGCCAAGACGGGGTTTCGGTGCTGGAACTCACTCGGCCTTCTTCCGTTGGGTGGCGAAGGAAATATTCCAGATGCCCGCCCGCTGGCAGGTGTCGATGACCTCGACAATGGTCTGATATTCGCATTTCGCGTCGCCGCGGAGGCGAACCGGCTGGTTTTTGTGCTGCTTGGCAATCGCCGCGAGTTTCTCCTTCAGCTGGGCCTGGCTCATTTCCATGCCCTCGACCACGACTTCACCGGTGGCGCGGACGTTGACGATGATCTCGCCGAGCACCCGCTTGGGATCGGCCCCTTCCTGGGAGCTGGGTACCGAAATCTTCACCTCGGTCTCCGAGCGGGAGAACTGCCAGGTGACGATGAAGAAAATCAGCAGCAGGAAGACGATGTCGATCATCGGCGCCAGTTGCATGGCGGCCGGTTCGGGCTGGCGTTTCTGGAATTTCATGGCCGGTCAGATGCCATGGAGGTCCGGACGATCGTCGCCGAGCGGCGAGGGGGCCGGCATGCCATACTCGTCCGGATGGCGGCGGGGCTGCGGAACTTGCTGGGGCATGGGGGCCGCCTGGCGCTGGATCTGCGAGTGCAGGGTCGCCATGAAGTGGGTGCTCGCCGCTTCCAGCTCGGCGATGTATTTCTGCACCCGGCCGCGGAAGATCGAATAGAAGATCAGTGCGGGAATGCCGACCGCCAGGCCGGCGGCGGTGGTGATGAGGGCTTCGGAAACCCCGTCCGCCAGCTTCATTTGCCGCACGCCTTCGAAGCCGCCGACCGAGATGTTGCGGAATGACTTGATCATGCCAACCACGGTGCCGAGCAGGCCGACCATCGGCGCGACCGAGCCAACGTCGGCGAGGTAGGTGATCCGCGAGGTGAGCATGCCGACCTGGCGGGAGCCCTCGGACTCCGCCACTTCGCGGACATCGGAGAAGGTCGCCGAGCTATTCTTGGTCATGAACTCGAGCGCCTTCTGGGCGATCCGGGCCATGCACTGGTTCTGGCGGTGGCAGTAGCCGATCAGGCCGAGGAAGTCGCGTTTGCGGATCATCGCCTCGGCGTTGTTCATGAACTTGTCGCTGACCACGGCATTGCGACGGATGGTCAGCAGGAACAGCAGGATCATCACGACCGCGGCGATCGACAGCACGGCCAGTGGGAACATCATGACGCCGCCTTCTTCGAAGATCTGCATCAGGTCGATCTGCTGATCGGCTGCGGCCGCGCCTTCTTCGGCCGCCCGGATGACGGCGGTCGACAGCAGCAAGGTCGCGAGAATGGGGATGGACCGCTTCATGAAATTTCGCGGAGATTAACCAAGTGGCGGGATGAAGCAAGCGCGGGGGGACGATTGCGGATTGCGGATTCGTGGCGGTGGTTGTCCATTGCGGGCGTGGCGGCGCCGGGATTGAAAGAAAAGCTCAGGGAAGTGCCCCATCAGCCGGGCGTCTACCTCATGAAGGATCGCCTCGGGTCGATCATCTACGTCGGCAAGGCGCGGGACTTACGCAAGCGCATGTCGTCGTATTTCCTGGCGTCGCGGAAAACCCGCGCCGACCTGAAAACCCGCGCGCTGATCGACACGATCGCGGATTTCGAGTTCCACACGGTCCGCAACGAGGCCGAGTCGCTGCTGCTCGAGGGCAAGCTGATCAAGGACTACCGGCCGCGCTACAACGTCGCCTTCCGCGACGACAAGCGCTTCCTGCTGGTCAAGATCCAGCTGACCGAGCCGTGGCCGCGTTTCGTGCTGACGCGGATGAAGAAGGACGACGGGGCCCGCTATTTCGGCCCCTTCGCCCACTCCGGGGCGCTGCGGGCGACGATTTCCTGGCTCAACCGCAAGTTCGGCCTGCGCGCCTGCCGGCCGCTACGGCCGGGCGAGAACGACTACAAGCACTGCAACGCCGACATCATCCGAAACTGCTCCGCCCCCTGCATCGGCCGGATCACCCGCGAGGACTACCTCGCGCGGATCGACGATGCCTGCCGGGTGCTGGAGGGAAAAGGCCGCCGCGAGATCTTCGAGGATCTGGAGCAGGACATGGCGAAGGCGGCCGGGAGGCTCGATTTCGAAAAAGCCGCACTGCTGCGCGACGTGGTCGACAACCTCCGCAAGACGCTGAATCCGACCCGCCAGTTCAGCCGCGGCCGCGGCGTGCCGACGACCGTCAAGCCGACCGAGGACCTCGCCGACCTCGGGGAAGCGCTCGGCCTGCCCGGCCCGCCGCGGGTGATGGAGTGCTTCGACATCTCGAACGTCTCGTCGAACCACATCGTCGCCTCGATGGTCCGATTCACCGGCGGCGCGCCGGACAACCAGAACTACCGCCGCTACCGGATCCGCACGGTCGCGGGGCAGGACGATTTCGCCTCGATGGCCGAGGTCATCCGCCGCCGCTACTCGAGGATTCTCGGTGAGAACTTCGCGGCCAATCCCGAGCTCGCGGAGTCGCAGGAGGACCCGGTGGAAATCCAGCGCCGGCTGGCGCGGGAAGGGCGGGCGAAGATCGTGCTCCCCGATCTGGTGATCGTCGACGGCGGCAAGGGCCAGCTGTCGTCGGCGGTGCGGGAACTCCGCCAGCTCGGCCTCCACGACCTGCCGGTCATCGGCCTGGCCAAGCAGCGCGAGGAGGTGTTCTTCCCGCAGAAGAGCGATCCCTTGCTGATCCCGCATGACCGCGGTGCGCTCAAGTTGCTGCAGCGGATTCGCGACGAAGCGCACCGCTTTGCCAACGGCTACAACGAGCTGCTCTACCGGCGCCGGATGAAGGAGAGCCTGCTCGACGACTGTCCGGCGATCT
>NZ_JACZFQ010000021.1 GCF_014904755.1 Neoluteolibacter marinus | reverse complement strand
AATACCGGGCCTTTCACGAACTCGAATTCGCGGCGGCCGCCGACGCCGGACTCCTGGATGATGTCGGTGCCGGTGATGTCGGCCGGCATCAGGTCAGGCGTGAACTGGATGCGGTTGAAGGTCAGGTCAAAGGTCTTGGCGACGGAAGAAACCAGCAGGGTCTTGGCCAGCCCGGGCACGCCCATCAGGAGCGCATGGCCGCGGGCGAAGAGGCAGATGGCGAGTTGCTCGATGACTTTTTCCTGGCCGATGATCGCCTTGCCGAGTTCCGCGCGGAGGGCGGCGTAGGTTTTTCCGAGCTGGTCGATGGCCGCCACGTCGTCGGGCGGGAGCTGGTGGTCGGAGAGGGGGGGCGCGGCGGGTTCCGTGGCGGGGATGGCTTCTTCCATGTAATCGGGCGGTTTGCGGAATTTCAGCGAAGCTAAGGGAGCACTTCGTTTTGTCGAGGCGGATGAAGGGAATGCGACTTGTCAGACAAATTGGCAGCGTTAGCCTGTCGGCATGTTGAGAGAAATCGTGATCGCGGGATTGATGGTGGGTGCTGCAACGGCCGAGGAGCCGGCGTGGATTTCATTGTTCGACGGGAAGACCTTGTCCGGTTGGACTTCCGCCACCGGCGGCAAGCCGGGTGAAGGATGGAAAGTCGAGGAGGGTAGCATCCACCGCGCCGGAAAGGCGGGGGATCTCATCAGCGAGAAGGAATTCACCGACTTCGAGCTCGAGTTCGACTGGAAGGTCGCCAAGGGCGCCAACAGCGGCGTGAAGTACCGGGTCCAGAAGACCGCCGGGGGCTGGCTTGGTCCTGAATATCAAGTTCTGGATGATACCGGGCATCCGAACGGCAAGGTTGCCGACACCTCGGCGGCCTCGCTTTATGAGATCGTGCCGGCTGCCAAGGACAAGGCACTCAAGCCGCCGGGTGAATGGAATCATTCCAGGATCGTGGCCAAGGGCACCGTGCTCGAGCACTGGCTCAACGGCAAGCAGGTGGTGAAGATCGACATCGAAGGCACCGACTGGCCGGGACTGAAAAAAGACAGCAAATTTGCCAAGGTCGACGGCTTTGCAGGTCCGGCCGCCGGCCATATCCTGCTCCAGGACCATGGCGACGAAGTCTGGTTCCGTTCGATCCGCATCCGGGGGCATTGATTATCACTGGAAAAAATCCATTTCCCGCTTGCCAGAGGGGGCGCGTCTGCTAAACAGCCCGCCCGCCAGCAGGGGACCAGCACAATTCAAACGGTTCCGCGAAGCGGAGGACACTCGCTCACCACAGCATCACATGGCACGTATTTTCGGCATTGAAATCCCAAACGAGAAGCGCATCGAAGCGTCGCTGCAGTATATGTACGGCGTCGGCACCACGACCGCTGCTCGTATCCTTGAGCAATCCGGCATCGATCCGGACATCCGCACCGGTCAGTTGACCGAGGATCAGCTCGTGAAGATCGCCACCGTGATCCAGAGCCAGGGCATCATCATCGAAGGCGACCTCCGCCGTGAGAAGCAGGTCCAGCTCAAGCGCCTCACCTCCATCAACTGCTACCGCGGGATCCGCCACAAGCGCGGCTTGCCCGTCCGTGGCCAGCGCACCCGCACCAACGCCCGTACCCGCAAGGGCAAGCGCCGCACCGTCGGCGTGAAGAAGTAAGCGGCGCTTGAACGACCAACTTTTTTCCCGAAATGGCTGACGAAGAAACCAACACACCGGCACCGGAAGCCGCCGCGGCACCGGAGGCCGCTGCCACCCCGGCTGCACCCGCCGCCGAGACTCCCGCGCCCGCCGCGACCGAGGAGGCTCCCAAGAAGGACGACAAGAAGCGCGACATCTTTGCCGAGATCGCTGGTTCCGAAGAGACCCAGATCAAGATCCACAAGGCCAAGGGTTCGAAGAACATCTCCCGTGGCATCGTCCATGTGACCGCCACCTTCAACAACACCATCGTCAGCGTGACCGATTCCAACGGCAACACGCTCGGCTGGTCGAGCGCCGGCAAGATGGGCTTCAAGGGCTCCCGCAAGAGCACCGCTTACGCCGCCCAGGTGGTTTCCCAGGATGCCTGCCGCCAGGCCATGGGTCACGGCCTCAAGGAAGCCGAAGTCCGCGTCAAGGGCCCCGGTTCCGGCCGTGAGTCCGCGGTTCGCGCCGTGCAGGCCCTCGGCATCGACCTCCTTGCCATCAAGGACGTCACTCCCATCCCGCACAACGGTTGCCGCCCGAAGAAGGCCCGCCGCGTTTAATCGAATTCTCAGAAGATCATGGCTCGTTACACCGGACCCACCACCAAGCTCAGCCGCCGTTTCGGCGTGGCACTCTTCGGTTCCTCGAAGGCCCTTGAGCGCCGCAGCTTCCCGCCGGGCCAGCATGGCCTGCGCGCCGGCCGCAAGAAGAAGAGCGATTACTCGATCGCTCTTGGCGAAAAGCAGAAGCTCCGCTTCCAATACGGCGTCCTTGAAAAGCAGTTCCGCGGTTACTACGAGGAAGCAGCCCGCCGCCGTGGCATCACCGGCGAGATCCTGCTCCAGCTCCTCGAGACCCGTCTCGACAACGTCTGCTACCGCCTCGGCTTCGGCAACAGCCGCCAGGCTGCCCGCCAGCTGGTCAATCACGGCCACGTGCTGGTGAACGGCCGCCGCGTCGACATCGCCAGCTTCCAGGTGAAGCCGGGCGACAAGATCAAGATCGCCGCCAAGCCTTCCGCCCAGCAGCTTGCCCTGCGCATGCTGGACCTGACCCAGTCGTCCCCGCTGGTCGATTGGCTCACCCTCGACAAGGAAGCCCTCGAAGGCAGCGTTTCCCGCATGCCGGACCGCGCGGACATCAATCCGATCGTCAACGAGCAGCTGATCGTCGAACTTTACTCGCGCTGATCTCCACGGGATCGACCGATTTTGAAAAACGTCCGGAGGCAACTCCGGACGTTTTTTGCATTCTCGCGCCGACGACCGTTGGGGAAAGGGACCAGGAAACCGGAGGCCGGGTGGCGGGGAGCTAGTGCTCCAGCCGGTTTGGGACCTTGGTCCATTCCGACGCCGGCTTGAGCGGCCAGCCGGGGTCGTTCGGGGTCCACACCCGCTTGTCGGCGTGGCGGCGGAGCCAGGCCGCCCACCAGCTGAACGAGCTGTTCGCGACGATCGCATGACGGCAAGCCGCCATCAGTTTGAAGTCGCGCATTTCGTCGCTGCCGTCGTTACCGTGATAGGTCACCGGGGCTCCCTGGAAGTCGAGGTAGCGGCGGGCCCATTCGGGATCGTCGCCGAAGACGTGGAAGCGGCAGCCGCCGAGCATCGAAAGCGCGGAGCCGATACTGGATTCATAGTAGCCGGATCCGAGCCGCGGGCTGTAGCGGTCGCGGCGGATGTGGATGAACACCGACGGGGTGGATTCGAGCTCGGCCTCGAGGTCGGCGTCCGGGCCATCGGCAAAGGGCGGGGGAGTGAGTTCCTTGCGGATGGTGGACGAGCGCTCGAAGAAGTATTTCTCGCTCTGCCAGTAGCCGTTCAGGCGGACGACCTGGCGGGTGCTGATGAAGCCGGTGAGCTGCGTCTCCGTCTGGTCGGCCTCCTCGGCCAGATAGGACTTCAGCGGGTTCGGCAGCAGCTTGTTCAGGGTTCGGATGCCCTTGTGGCGGATCCCCTTCGGGTCACCGAGTCGCCAGCGTGGTGCGGCGGGAGTTCCGGCCACCGGGAAGCGGTCGAGCCGGTATGAGCGGCCGTAGCCGTCGCGGGTGTAGCCGGAAACCTCGTCGATCCACAGGTCGCGGCCGGTGCGGATGGCATAGGCGCGGGCGGCGGCGTAGGCGAAGAGCTGGTTTCCCAGCCCTCCCTTGATCATGGCGACGACGGCTCGGGTCACGGTTTCTTGCGGGATTCGAATTTTGCGAGCGCCGCGCGCAGGAAGGCGAGGTCATCGGGATGGCGGCGGGCGTAGTCCTCCAGCTGACCGCGAACGGCCGCGATCCGGGGTCCGATGTTGTCGGGAGTGAGCATGACTCCGTAGTCGCCGCTTCCGGAGAGACGGTCGAGCATGCGGTTCCCGATCGCGGGGGTGGCGTGGAAGAGATCGATCCATCCGTCGAGATGGGCGCCCTTTTCATCGGCCGGCGGCAGCGGCGGGGAGTTGAGCGGATGGCCGTCGAGGAAATCCCAGACCTCCACCGGCGGGGCGTCCGGCCGGGTGGCGTTGGCCCGGGCGGCGATTTCAGCGAGGGCGCGGCGGTCCTTCTCGAAGTAGGGGTCGGGATCTTCCATTTCGCGGAAGGCGAGCTGGAACAGCGCATGGTTGGGGGTGAAGAAGATGACGAGGCGGATCCCCCGTTCCTGGCAGGTTGTCACGATCTCCTCGACCATCGCCACTTTCGCAGGTGTCAGATCGCCGTGCCGGATGTGGTTCCTCGCCATCTGGACGGTGGTGGAGAGGTAGAGCGACGAGATCAGGCGGCGCTGGTCGTCGGGGAACGGCGTGTCACGGCGGAATCCCCGGGGTGTGTGGTCGGCGGGCTGGTGGCGGATGGCCCGCGAGACGGTTGCGGACGATGCTGCCAAGGTGGAGATCCCCGCCCGGTAGAGAAGGGCGCGTTCGATCGGGTCGCCGCCGGTCGCCAGCGGGGAGAACGAGAAGTCGGTCGGGTTCTGGCGCGGCAGGGGGGTGGTGAGGTCGCTGGCGTCGATGGCGAGTACGACGAGTTTAGGGGATTGTGCTTCGATGAAGTAGCGGAAGATCGCGTGGTTCTGGTCGAGCAGCCCCGCGTTGAGACCGAGGTTGACGCAGCGCATGCCGTCGAATGCGGGATGCGCGGGATCCAGCCCGATGTCGACGCGCGACGAACCGAACATCGCCGCGTCCCAGGCTGCGGACCGGGCGAGACCGGCTTTCGCGGTGCGACTCCAGTCCTTGTCGATCGCCCGGTAGGGTTCGAGGGCGCGGGAGGTCCATGGCGCCGGCGTGACCCGCCACGGGTTGACCCAGGTGTTGAACCACACCCCGCCGAATGCTGCGCCGAGGAGGAGCAGCAGGAAGAAGGTCTGGTAGCGGCGGAGCGGCTTCAATTGTTAGAACTGGAAATAAATGAACTCGCTTACCTTGTCGAACTGCAGTCCGACGGCAATGATGAGCAGGACGGTCGCCAGGGCATAGGGCCAGGTCGGCCGCCACTGGAGGCGGCGGTTCGGGAACCGCGGCGGGCTGTCGCGGGTGTGGTCGAAGAGGGCGGGCCGGTAGCGGCGGAAGAACTCCTGGGTGTTGGGCAGGAACCAGCAGGCGAGGAGGGCGGGCAACAACCGCAGCGGGGCGGCGGTGGCGACGATCCGGTTCGCCTTTTCCGGCCAGCCGGTGAGGCCTTCGATGCCGAACATCGAGGCGAGGATCGAGCGTGTGGCGGCGAGCGCCTGGCCGGTGGTGCCGCTGTCGGCGAGTTCCAGGCTGCCGGCACGGAACGGCACCCAGGCGGCCATCACGACCAGGAAGGTCAGCGCGATGCCGAGCGGGCGGGGCAGCGGTGCGCGGCCGGCTCTCTTGCGGAATGCAGACCAGGCGTGGTGAACGCACAGGAACAGGCCGTGCAGGCCACCCCAGATCAGGAAAGTCCAGCCGGCGCCGTGCCACAAGCCGCCGAGCAACATGGTGATGAGCAGGTTGCCATAGCGCCGGACCTTGCCGCGGCGGTTGCCACCGAGCGGGATGTAGAGGTAATCGCGCAGGAAGCGTGAAAGCGTGATGTGCCAGCGGCGCCAGAACTCGGTGATCGAGGCGGACTTGTAGGGCGAGGCGAAGTTCACCGGCAGGCGGATCCCGAACAACCGTGCGGCGCCGATGGCCATGTCGGAGTAGCCGGAGAAGTCGAAATAGATCTGCAGGCCGTAGGAGGTCGCGGCGATCCAGGCCTCGATGATGGTCAGGGGCCGGTCGCCGTGGGCGGCGAAATGGAACAGCGGATTGGCGACCAGCGCGGCGTTGTCGGCGATGACCACCTTCTTGAACATCCCGATGGCCAGGAAGCCGAGGGCGACCGGAAAATGACGGTGCCAGCCGGTCCACGGCTTGCGGAACTGCGGCATCATCTCCTGGTGGTGGACGATCGGTCCTGCGACGAGCTGGGGGAAGAAGGTGACGAAAAGCAGGTAGTCGGTGAAGTGATACTCCTCGGTTTCGCCGCGGAAAGCATCGACCAGGTAGGCGACCTGCTGGAAGGTGAAGAACGAGATGCCGAGCGGCAGCGCGATGGAGGCGAAGGTCGAGGTCTCCCCGCCGAGGGCGGCGAAGCTCTTCGCGAACAGGCCGGCGTACTTGTAGTAGCCCAACAAGGCGAGGTTCGCGGTCACCCCGAAGGTGAGCATCGCCTTGCCGGTGCCGCTTCCCTTGTGTCCGGCGAGGTAGCGGCCGAAAAGGAAATTGCCGATGCAGGATGCCCCGATGATCCAGAGGTCTGCGGGATTCCACCAGCCGTAGTAGACCAGGCTCATCGTCACCAGCCAGCACACCCCCGCGCGGTACGGTGCTCTCCGTAGCAGCATGAACACCACCACCGTGAGTGGAAGGAACAACAGCAGGAAGGTGTAGGAATTGAAAAGCACCCGGGGAGAATGATGAATCTACGAAGGACGGATGTCGTGCGGGGAAGGATTGGGAATCACTCTTGCCGACACTTCATTCGACATTCGGGAATTCCGGATTCGTCATTTAAAAGTGAGCACGCCGGCCTTCTCAAGCTCCGCCAGCGCCAGCGGCATCAGGCGCTGGGACAAGTGGGTGCCGTCGTGGAAGAGCTCGCGGTCGGCCATTTCCATTGGCTCGTGATAGAGGCCGGACAGCGCGATGAAGGAGATGCCGGAATCGGAGCAGTGCGCGCGGAGTTGCTCGATGTAGGCGTAAGTGATGTCTCGGCGCAGGCTCCACGGTCCGATGAAGGGGAAGGTCGGGCTGGTGAGCTTCTCCTCCTTGGGGATGATCTGGGGCGGGCCCCAGACGACGGGCTTGAAGCCACGGGCGGCGATCGCCTGCGGAAGCTTGATGAACTTCGCCGCGGTCTTGGCGACGACATCCTCGACCGGCTTGCCGGCGAGCACCGCCTTGGCCATGTGGATGCGACAATCGATTTCGCCGAAGGACAGCAGGACCTTGCTGCCCGGCTTCACATCCTTCTTCAGGAGGATCTCGATTTTCTCGCGCGAGCGGGTCGAGGAACCGGGGTCGCCGGCTTTCCAGGCAGTCGCCGGGCCGACGTGGAAGACGCGGAAGCAGGGCAGGAGGTCGAGGCCGCGGTTGATCCAGTGCGGTTTCCAGAGGGCACTGCGACGGTAGCGGATGAAGCGCAGGCGTTCCGCGCCGGCGAAGAACATCGTGTTGCTGTCGCCGATGCAGGTCAGCGGTTCGATGGTGTCTCCCGGGCTGCGGCCCAGATGGGCGGCGAGGAGGTCCCGGCGGCGCTGGTCGAACGGGGAGGAGGTGGTCCGCGGCTTGCGGGTCAACAGGGCGTCGAGGTCGTCGGCCAGTGACACGACCTCGGCGAGGGTGGCAGCGGGAAGCTCGGGAATCACGCTTTGGCCGGGCTTGATTCGACGATGGTCCACTCCGGGGCGAGCCAACCGTCCGGCGACTGCTTTCCGACGAGCACGAGGTCGGTGTGGACGCGGTTCGGGTCACCGTGAAGCTTGGGCAGGGATGCGAAGCCATCGACCCGCTTGAGGGTCTTGGTCTTGATGCTGGCGACGCGGTAGGTGTGGAAGCGCTGCTGGAGCCAGCCGAGGTATTCCATTGGTGACTGGCCGGCCCAAGTAATGTACTGGGCGTCGAACTCGATGAACCCGACCGAGCGGCCGACGGCGGCGAGGGTTTCGACGAAACCGCGGAGGGCTTTGCTTTCGTAGCCCTCGATGTCCATCTTGAAGAGCAGCGTCTTGCCCCGCGCATCGTCGAGCGGCACGACCGAGTCGATGGTGCGGGCGGGCAGCTTGAACTCCAGCGATTGCGGGCGGTCGTTCATTTCCTTCACCGCGGACGAGCTGCCGCTCCAGTCGGGGTTGACGAAGAACGGGATGTTCTCCGCCGGAGCATCGGAAACGAGACAGTTGGTGATCGTCATCCGCTCGCCGGCAGGGTGCCCCGATTTGCTCTTTTCGAGGTGCGGGATCAGCCGCGGGTTGGCCTCGAAGCCGAAAAGGCGGGCGTTCGACTCATAGTCGGTGCCGAACATGCATTCGCCGTAATTGAGTCCGACATCGACGATGATGTCCGGGTGGAGGTGGCGGTTGAAGTCGCGCCAGAACACGAGGTTTTCCGAGACCTTGCCGCGCAGCGGCTCCTCGACGACCTTCTTGAGCGCGCAGGGGTCGCCGGCATCGATGTAGATCCAGTGGCTGCTGCCGTGGAGCTTCGCCCGCTCCGGCTTCAGGGTGCCGTATCGGATGAGCGTAAGTGGCTTGAGGTAAGCGCGTTTGAAGGCTTTCTCCAAACGCTTGTAGGGGCTGACTTTCATGGGGCGCGCGGGCGAAGCATGACGAGCGCGCCGGAGGTGGGCAAGGCGGGATAGCGGCGCTCACTCCAACAGGTCGAGGGTACCGGGATGGCGCCGCATGTAGGCCGCCGCATAGCCACAGAGGGGCCGGACTTTCAGTCCTTCGGCGCGGGCAAAGGCGAGCACGTCGGCCATCAGCCGTCCCGCGGCTCCGGTCCCGCGCAGCGCCGGTTCCACTTCCACGTGGGGGATTACCAGCAGGCCGCCTTCTTTCCGATAGCTTGCGAAAGTCAGCAATCCGTCCTCGTGGCGCTCGAAGCGCTCAAGCGAGGTGTTGTCGGAGAATGAGTTCATGTGAGTTGGTCGCGAAGTTGGAATCCGATGCTGAATCCCCAAGGGTCGATCTGGAAAGCACTCGGGTCGGCTTGGGCGCGGAACTCCCTAGCGGTGTCGAGACGGAAGAAACAGCGGATCGCGAGGTGATTCCCAACTTTGTAGGATAGATCGGTCTGGGCGTAGGGTCCGGGGCGGAATCTGGTGCCGGAGTCACCCTCCGCTCGCTTCGCAACTGTCGTCATGGCCCCGGAAGAAGCAACGTCGGGTCGTTCGGATTGCCAGGCATTCCAGTCGCAAATGTTGAGGCGGAGTTCGCCCCGGACGTTGAGGTCGAAGGGCCCTGAAGGACGGTTCAAGGTCGGGCCAATGGTCATGCTGGCCACGTTGATGTCGATCTAGCTCCAGACTTGGTTGAAGAACCCCGCGGCATCGGTGAAAACCAGGATCGGGGTGTAAGTCCGGTGCGAGGGCAGATTGCCGACAAGGGGGCGGATCCGGCGAAAGAACCGGGCAACGGGCCGGCGGCGGGATCACCTCGCCGAGGTCATCGCGATCTCCGGGGTCGAGCCGGCCGTCGGCGCGGAACTGGTTATCCGAGATGTCGGAGAAGCACAGGGAATGATCGACCGCGGTGAAGTCGAAGCTGCCGCTGAAACCGAGCCGGAATCCGGCAAGCCGGAGCGGACCGCGGGCATCGAATTGGAGGTGGGGTGAAAAACCACGCAGGCGGTCGCGGCAGGCTGGGCCTGCCGAGGTCACATCAAATGATTCCCGGAGGGGATTCTGTTGGTTCCGGTGGCGGAGAAAGCCAGTTGTCCGCCTTGGACATGTGAGGACACAGCGTAGCCCAAGAATCAAGTGATGCCGTCGATGGTGGTGCCCGCATCCTGGCGGACGTAACCTCCGTTGTAATCGAGCTCGTCGTGGCTCCCTGCATTGCCGGTGGGGGGGCGCTTCAGACGTGCCACCCACGAAGGACGGAAGGAGGAAGCTGCCGCTGCGGTAAACGGTTGAAGGCCTTGAGCGTGCTGACGTTGCTCACGGCCGGCCCGGCCGGAAACGTTCATTCCCAGCCCACTTGCGATTCGGCGGGAGACTTTGCGTCGCCCGCGAACACCGGTGCCGACAGCAGGATCAGCGGGGTGGACAATCTCGTGAGTTGTGGGGATGGGCCTCATTCTTCCGCAATGATTTCCAGAACGCGGTAGAAGCGCGAGGTCTTGTCGGCGGGAGGGGCGTCGGTGCGGGGCGGTCCCCGGTCGATCCACTGCACCCGGTTGCCCGCCGCATGAATGAGGATTGGTGATGATTTCCAGTCCACCGTGTTGTCGCAGTACTGGATCTCGTAAGTCCCGCCGGGGATGGCGGAGAACTCGATGAGGAGGCCGCCGGCAACGAGAGCGCAGCGATCGACCGCCAGACCGGATTCCCCGGGCGCAGGGTCGGGGGCCGGCTGTGCAACCTGGCCGAGTTCAACCCGGGGCTCGATGATCGTTCCTCGGACCGGGGAGAAATACTCGAGGACCAGCGTCACGGTGGCACCGGCGGCGACCGGTTGGCGATGCTCCACGGTCCACGTGCCTGCATCCGAACCGGACGCGTTCACCAGCTGGACCCCGTCTGGGAGACCGCTGATGAATAGGTCGAAACCGGCGATTTCCCGCGCGGAGGTGTTGGTCACCGTGATGGTGTGTTCGAACAAACCGGTCTGACGGTTGAGGATCAGCGTTTCGGCCTGACGGAGCGTCGGCTCCGAATGGGGCGGAATGGTGAATATCAGGGCGGATCGGGCGGTGTTGCCGGCGTTGTCGGTGATTTGGATCACCACCTCCGAGGAGCCGGATTCCCAGGGATTGTAAACGACCGATAGTTCGCCGCGTGCCGGATCGATCTCGAGGACACGGAAGATTCCAGGTCGGGACACCTGGGCAATCGACCAGACTGGACGATCCGCCGGATCGGGATCCGATGCAAATGGAGTGAGATCCAACAATAGGTCAGCCGCGGCGGCCCCGGCATTGATGGCAGTGGGGATTTCCGGGCTGAACGTGGGTGCCGCGTTTGCAAAATAGGCCCGGAGAACACCGTCGGGACCGGCGATGAGCAGGTGGCCGTCGGCGTAACTCAACAGACCTCCAATGGGTAGTGATTGGACCGGATCGCCGGTGGACCGGTCGAAAATGAAGGTCTCCCCTGCGGTGGCAATAGCCAGATGATCCTGCAACAGCAATGGCTGGCCGGAGGTGATGGTGGCCCCTGCTTCGAACACCTTTTGCACTTGGCCATCCGACAAACGGAAGCTTTCGACCCTCTGGCCGCGGATCACAAAGGCGCGATCCCCGGCTACGGCGGGGCTGCCGCTGAAGATTCCCTCGATCCGCCAGCGCACGGCACGGGTTTGCAGGTCGAAACAACAAATTCCTTCGCGGCAGACCGTGACCACGGAGTTGCCCTGGAATGCCGGGATGTTCGAACTGGACCATGTCCAGCCGCTGGAGGCCGACCACATTGCAGCGCCCTCAAGCGGGTCATGCTCGCGGAGGACTCCGTTCACCCACGAAAACAGGCGGCCCGCAGAGACCGCCGGGGTCCACTGGTTGTATTGCGGCAAGGAGACCTGAAACCGGGGAGTCCCATCCGGATCGAAGCCGTAGATCCCGGATCCATAGCCGGCGCACATCCAGACCCCGTCGTCGGTTGCAGCGGGTGCCTCGTAATAATAGGACTGGCTGGTGAACGGGGAGGACCAGAGCGTTTCACCATTGGCGGCATCCAGGCTCCACAGCCGGCTTTCGTCGCTCTTGGTCTGCTGGTAGTAGAGACGCCCCCCGTGCCATGAAAGTGGGTTGGATCTCGCGGTGCCTGCAAAGGCAGTGTCCCAGACCGGAGTTCCGGTGATCAGGTCGAGTGCTTGGATCGAGGCGATTCCTCCTCCATTCAAAAGGGAGTGATTGATGAAGACCTTGCCGTCCGCGATCACCGGTCGGAGCAGCGGGTAGGTGCCGGAGACGGCGGCCTCCCAGGCAGGCACGAAGACGTGGTTGCCGAGTCGTGCCGGGTGATATCCACTGCGGCGGGTATTGCTCCCGAAGGTCGACCACGGACCGGCGAAGCGGTCGGCGGGGGCGACTGTCACCGCGACCGGTGTCGAGGCTGTGCTGCCGGCGGCATTGGTCGCGACCGCGGTGTAGACGCCCGCGTCGGTAACCGAGGCTTCAGGAAGCTGGAATGTCGCCGAGGTGGCTCCCGGGAGATCATTGCCATCGCGCAGCCACTGCCAGGAGAATGGACCGGTGCCCGACGCAGATGCCATCAGGGTGAGCTCTGCGCCTTCCTTCAGATCCAGCTTCGACGGGGTGAGGGTGACAGTGGGGCGATCATTGCCGGCAACGAGCGTCAGTCGTGAGCTGCGGTACGCGGAGGCCCCGAACGGGTCCGTCACTTTGAACTGGAGATCGAAGTTTGAACCCGGTGCCGCGGTGGGAATTCCGGAAAGAATGCCCCGGCCATCCCCGAGGTCGGTGAAGGAAAGCCAGGCCGGGAGTTGCAGGGCCGTCAGGGTGATCCCGTCGCTGCCGTTGAGATCCCCGGCGGTTAGTTCCCACCTGAAGGGCCGGTCGTGAGCGGCCTGGAACGGCAGGTCGGAAAGCGTCGGGGAAAAGTTTCCCGTTGGATCGATCCGGAATAGCCATGCCGGGGTAGTGACGCTGAAACTTGTGGCACCGCCGGCGAGGAGCCAGCCGTCCCGGACGGCGAGGGAACTGCCGAAGGCGGTGCGTAGCTCCTGCGGTGTGATGACGGGCCCGTCGACCCAGCCATTCCCCGACCGGTGGAATGTGAATACGGCACCTTGGGAATTGGTACCGTCCGGCAGTGCGCCGGTATCGCCGATCATCAGCAAGTCGCCATGAATGGCGACGCTGGCGCCGAAACGGTTGGTCGCGTCCGGGACCCCGGTGCGGTTGATCGTCGAATGGTGGATGAAGGTGTCGTCGGGGCGGCGGGTGAAGACCATCACCTCATCGCGGCTGGTGTTGTTGATCGCCAACAGGTCATCACCGAGGGCCATCGAGCTCGCCACGTCGTTGTTGGCGACCGCCCCAGGGAGCGCCAACTTCTGCCGCTGGGTCCATTGTCCGGTCACCGTGCTGCGGGTAAAGACGTAGGCCACGGGCAGCCGCTGCGTGGCGGAAGTACCCGATCCTGGCGATGAGATCACCGCCACGTTGCCATCGAGCGCAATCGACCTGCCGAACCGGTCGTTGAGTGTCGAGTCGGCGGGCTGGATTTCCTGGAGCAGGACTCGCTCAGGGTGGGTGAGGTAGGCGGAAACCTTGCCGCGCAGCGACTGGTTGCCAGTGATGGGTCCGACCAGCAGCAGATCTCCTTGGGCGGCGATGCTTCCGCCAAATGCCTGGTTCGCGACGGGCGAGGGTGCGGTGAACAGCCGGGGACGCAAGCGATCGAGGGCATCAGCCTTGAAAAGCACGGCCGCACCGCAGTTGTTGAGGGTGGACGTGTCCCACTGCGACGCGCCGACGTGAATCGTGGCGTTGTCGATCGTTGCCGGAACCCCGAATGCATGGGTGGTGGAGTTTCCCGGGATCGTGAGATTCTCCAGGGGGCTGGAGACACCGGTTTGCGGGTCGAAGGCGGACATCGTGACATTCCCGTCGGATCCGAGCAGGAGGTGACGGGGGCCGAGTGCAACCGACTGGCCGGACACACCACTGACCCCCGGCCCTTGGGGAAAGGCGATTGAGAAACCGAGGGCGGCGCCTTCGAGGGGCGGGGCAGACGCGCGTTGGGCGGTGACGCGCCAAGTGTAGGTTTCACCGAATGCCAGCGGATCGGGCAAGACGAAGCTTGGATCGGTGAGCCCGCTGTAAACCTGATCCCCCGAGTGCCCGTCGGTGATCACCAGCGAGTAGGAAACCGCGTCCGGAACGGCAGTCCAGCGAAGGACGGCCGGTGAACCGGCCAGGATCTGGCGGTCGTGGGGCCACGGCCCTGGCAGCTCGGTGATCTCGTCGAGAGGGAGGGATGCAAACGAACGCGACGCTGGGTTGTAGAGCAGCAGGTGCCGACTGTCACCGGTGAACGACGATATCGTGGTGGCAAAAGGCAAAGCGCGGACAGGAGTGCCGCTGTCGAGCCACCAGATCATGTTCTCGCCGACCGCCAGTTCGCTTCCCGGGGAGAGCGACCAAACGTCATCGGGGAGCGTGAGGCCGGCGTTCAGGACGGAGTCATAAACGGTATCGAATTGGACGATGAACCGGCCGTCGTGGGTGAGAAGCGGCAGTCGGGTTCCGTAGGTCGAACCGCTGGCGGCGACCAGCGCGGGCGGGGTCACGGACAAGTCGTACTTGTTGATTTTCCCGTTGTAGCCGGAAATCGTATGATAATAGTAGTTCCCGGACGCGTCGAGCACCCCGCCGCCGGGACTTTCGTTGATGAACCCCAGCTTGCGTCCGGTGCCGATGTCGAAGATCGAGATCTCGGCCGGGCTCCGCTCGCTTTCCGTGATGATCCGCTGGCGGATGGGGTCAACCTCCAGCTTGAAAACCCCGGTGCCGAGTGAAAGCGGCGGAAGTTCGCTGAACGACTCGAGGTCGATGACCCGGGTTTCGGGATACCCGGTATTGGATGCATAGAGCCGGTCGGTGCTTGGATCGATGGCAATGTCGTTGACCTTGTAACCGAGGCGGGTCACCCCGAGGAGATCGCCGTTGGTGCCGTCCAGCTTGAGCAGGTGGCAAGAGCCTTGCGACGGGTCCCGGTAGTTGATGCCATAAACGACCGGCCTTTTCGGGTCCGGGGCGAGCTGGGTGACGTTGATCTGGAAGAGGTCGAGCGTGACGGGAATCAAGAAACTGTCAGTGCCAGACTCGATGCGGATCGAGCCGATGCGGGTGGTGTTCGAAAGCCCCGCTGCATTGATCTGGAACGTGAGCGGGGTGGCGGTGGTGCCGGACGTGGTGTCGAGGGTGATCCACGCGGTGGAGGTCGTCGCCGACCAGGCGCCCGGGCCGGCGAAGCCGAGGGACTGGGGCGCGATCGGGGTTCCGTTCGGTGCCGAGATCATCACTGCCCTCGGCGTCACGTCGATCGGTGCGACATTGAATGACCACACGGTGCCGGTCTTGGTTCCTGAGAAACCTTGGGTGTCGACCCGCCAGTAGTAGTCTCCGTCGAGATCCAAGGACGGCAGCGTCCCTGTCCAGGTGGTGCCGCCGGTCTGTCCGAGATGGCAGTCATCGCCCGGTCCGGCTTTGGCGAGGGCTTCGGGATCGGTTCCGAAATAGACGTCGTAGGCAAAGGCGAACGGTTCGAGGCTCCACGAGAGGGTCTGGGTGGTCCCGACGACCGTTGCGCCGTTGGCAATTGACGGGGTGAGATTCCAGTCCGGTAGGCCCGCGAGCGTGGCAAGGTCGGTCCTGGCGATCGAATCGCCGCCGAACGAAAGCAAGGTGGACTCGTCTCCTGCAATCACCTGGAAGTAGGTGGTCATGGGCGAAGCCGCGAGCTTCTGGCCGTTGAAGCCGTTGTAAATGGAACGGTTGGTACACACGACCTCGCCTCCGGAGGTGGCGGCGACCACTTCCTCCGTGAGCACATGAAGGGGAGCAAGGTCGGGATCGAAAATTCCACCGTTCCAGTAGAAACGCGAGCCGTCGGGGCTGGAATGAACGCGAACTGACCCGTAGTTGGACGCTCCGCTTACGCGGAACGATGCGACCTCCACCAGCGAGTCGCCCGCGGTGTCGATCTTGTGGAGGGCGGCCGTGCCGACATTGACGTCGCCGTGATAGTAGTAGCGCCCGGCGGGATCGAAGGTCCCGCCTCCAGACATGGTCTCGAGGCTGGCGACGATGGTGCCATCCACGGTATCCATCAGTTTCAGGTTCCCCGGGATCTTGTTTTCTTCGATCATCAGTCGCCCGGATCGACCGGCGGCGATGCGGCGGACGTCATTCGCGGCATTGTAGATGTCGGTCACCGGTTCAAAGCCATAAGTCCTGATCTCGCGGAGCGTCGACCGGTCGATGGCGCGCAGGATGCCGGCTTTCCAGTTGGCCACGTAGATCCGGTTTTCGTCCGGGTGGACAGCGATGTCAGAAACCTCGCGGCCGACGGGAACGGCACCGGTGATCGTTCCCGTAGTGGCGTCGATCACCATCAGGAACGAGGGCTGGCTTGAGTTGTATTCCTCGGAAACGGCGTAGACGAGCGGGAGCCGTGGATCGGGCTTCGCCATGATATAGGTCGGCCGGCGGACATCGATTTTCAGCGGCAGTTCAAATGCATTTCCCCCGCTGCCAATGTTGATCACCGCCTCTTGCTTCCCGGGAGCAAGTTGGGAGGCATCCACCAGGATTGTCAGAATCGCGGGAGTGGTGCCGGAATCCTCCGCGAATGAGATCCATGGAACCCCGCAGGTTGCGGTCCAGTCAGAGGACTGGGGAGACTCCAACAAGATCGTCTCGAGGTGCCGGGTGTTCCCGGCCACCGTGGTGCCTTGGACGGAACTCGAAGCCGGAACGATCGGTGATATGTGAAAGGACCTCGTGGTACCTGTGACGACCGTGCCGTCGGCACGGACATGGTCGATCCGCCAGAAGTATTCCCCATCCGGTTCCAGCATCTCGGGCAAAGCGAACCTGGCTCCGTTGGAGACTCCAATGAATTCGGGGGATTCAAACGTCGCCCCGCTCACCGCGCCTGCGTCGGTGCCGAGGAAAACACGATACTCCCGGACGTCGATCTCCGGGGTCCACCGAACTTCAGACGGCTGCGCCACGGTCGCTCCGTCGGCGGGAAAAACCCTGATGCCGATCGCGTCCAGCCCCGGAGTGACCCGCAGGTCGATCCAATCGAGGGTTGCCGTGCTCCGGTTGAAGCTGACATGCCAGGCATAGTCCGGGGTGAAGGCCTGGATCCACGTGTAGGAGGCCAGGTCGATGTAGGGCCCTCCGGGATCAGCCGACTGGTAAAGCCGCGTGGTGCTTGCGCCGAGCTCACCGCCCGGGCTGATGGAATAAAGCGCGGCGGGGAAGACCAGAGGGTGGAAATCAAGATCGGTTTGATCCACCTCACGGTCCTTGATGAACAGGCCGGTGCCGTCGGCGGTCATCATCGCGGGCGTCTCGGTGGGATAGCCCTGGAAATTGGGAGTTGCGACGGAGTTGGAGTCGGCGCCACGGGTGAAACCTCCGAGGGTGCCGTCCGGCGCGATGTCGAAGCGCACCACGTGTGTTCCACCGTATCCGCCGCCCGACGGGGAGAGAAACTTCGACCAGCCGAAGAGCTTCGAGCCATCGGGACTAACCACGATGTCGCCGTAGCCCTGGAAACCCGAAAGGTCGGGCGAGTCCCCGCTGAGAGAACTCAGGGTCTGGATCACGGTCCCGGTGGACGTGTCGAAAACCCGCAGGCGTGGTCCGCGTTGCTCGTCCAGATAATAGATGATGTTCCCCGGTCCGTCCGCCACGCGGCCGCCGAAATAATCGACCTCATGGCTGAATTCGGGCAGCGGATGGGTGGCGGTGACCGTCCGCGATGCCAGGTCGATGCGCGAAACCGACGCGTCGATGGTGTTGCAGACCAGCAGTTCCGCCGCGCCTTCGGTAAGATCGAGGTCGGTCGGGTTCCGGCCGGCGGGAATGTAATCAATGATACCGCGGGAAACGGTGTCGATCACCGCCACGCCGCCATTGTCGATGCCGTTGGGAACGAGCCCGTAGATGAGTGGACGGACGGGGTCCGCCAAAAGCTGGGTAATGTTCAACCGGGCGACGCGAAGGAACACGGTGATCTCCCTCCGTGTTGTCGGGCTGGCGACGGAAACGGTGGCAAGGTAGGTGCCGGCAGGAAGTTCTGCGGATGTAGTTTCCAGGAGGATTGAGCCATTCCCGGCCGCTTGATGGGTTGCGGACAGCCATGGGGCGTCGCTGGTGACCGAGAGGTTGTCCGGCAACGGGGAAGTACCCGTGGGCTGGAGCTGGACCTCGATGGGACCGGGGCTGAAGCTGACGAGGGTTCCGATGTCCACGATCCCTCGCTCCGGCGCGAAGTCAGGAGCGGCGACATTCATCTCCACCTTTCGCCAGGCCTCCGGCGGCACCTCGGCCGCGGTGCTTCCGGCAGGTGCGGCGGTGAACCGCGTCTGGTATTGACCGGGCAGGAGATTGCCGGGGGTGAGTTTGCAGGGAAATGGGATGGATTCGTATGGGGCCAGCCGGCCGCCGCGCGCAGGGGGCACGAACCAATCGGGTGCCTCATTTGCCATCGCCAGGTAGCGCCCGGCCATGGCCTTGAAAACACTGAGGTCCAGGTATCCGCCCGACGGCTGGGAGAAAACGAGCTGGTGAATCGGTGTGGATGCGGGCAGTCCACCGATCTGGTGATTGTCGGAAGCGGGGTTGTCGCTGGCGCTGCGGCTGATGCCGGGCATATCCGGAAGCAGGATCAGGTGATTGACCGTGGGAATGTTGTTTCCGTGGACCTGCTTGACGTAAGCCAGGTAACGGGTGCCCTCCGAATCGACCGTGAACTCCCCGGTGGAGACCGGGCCGTCGCGGAACGACTTCAGGAAGCCCGAGACGGTGAAATTGGAGATTCCGCGCAGTTCCGCTGAAAAGATGAACAAACCGTCGAACTTCCGGGTGAAATAGGTCGCGCTACCGGTGCCGGCGGAGATGGTTCGGACCGTATTGTCGGAGTAGGTGATATAGGTGTCATCCAAGGCCAGGTTGTTTCCTGCCTGGTACATCTCCCCGCCGTAGTCGCGGATTACATCGCCGGATTCCCCGCCCGAGAACAGATGCCGGCGGGGAATGAGTTCGAGCAACGCGTCAACCGATTCATTGAGCCGGCCGAGGGTGCCAGCCAGGGACGGGTCCCCCGGATTCTCGTGGAGAAGCTGCCAGTCCGTGTCCAGGGCTCCGTCGCGGCTCTCGAGGGTGAAAGGGAGCTCGGCCGTTATTCCAAAACCCGTGTCGATGGCAAGGTCGGACGTCGGGAATAATTCCGGAAAGATAGTTACCTCCGACTGCACGACGTGGGTCGATGCTATTGTCAGGGCAAGAGCCGCGGCGCGCGCGGACCGAAGGATCAAAAATGGCATGTTAGTCCGGGGGAATGATTCCGGATCCGTCCCGGACTCATTTGTTGGATGGGGCGAGAGGCTAGGAGTTGTCCCCGAGTTCTGGCCAGTGCCAAAAAACGTGTTTTTTCTAACAGAGTGTCACGCGGGATTCACGCCTCCCGCCAACTCAGGTTGAGTCGGAATGGCCGGCGGAGTTGCGGGTTGGCGGCGGAGGCTAGTTCTCCTCGAGCTCGACCCGGAAGAAGCGGCGGGGTTCGATTGCCGGCACGTCGAACTCGATGAACCCGCCTGCGACGGGAAGTCCCTGGTTGCCTGGAATATCCCACGGGTTCCACTGCCCGAGATCGGTCGAAACGTCGATCCGGAACGAGCGGTTGGCGGGCAAGGTGAATCCGAGTGTCGCCGGATGCCCGGCGAGCTTCGGCTGGAAGAAGCTGGAGCCGTCGAGGGGATGGGTGCCGGCAAGGAACTCATCGCGGTTGCTACGCCCGTCCATGTCTGGATCCTCGCCTGGCTGACCGGCGGGGTCGTCATCCGGTTCGAAGTTGGTTGCGCGCCACTGCTCGTAGGTTTGCCGTGCGGCGAGCTCGCCGTTGATCCAGGTTGTCAGAAGGTCGACACTTGCCTGGTCGATGACATTGCTGCCGACCGGCGGCATCCGGGTGAAGCCGTTGCTGGCGGCGATCCGGTTGAGGACGATCGAGTGGGTGGTGTCGCCGGGGACGACCAGTTTGTTGGCCGAGTCGCCGCCGTTCTGGGTGGCCTCACCGTTGACCAGGCCGGTCTCCGCCAAGGTCAGTTCCGGGCGCCCGTCCCAGGAGGCGGCGGGAACACTGCCGCCGTCCTTGTGGCAGTAGGAACAGTTTACCGCGAGGTAGGAGCGGACGCGGGCCTCGATTGAATAGACGTCTTCATCGGGGCGGAGATAGCGGGGCAGGAGGTTCGCGGAGCCGGGGTCGCTGGTGAGGAAACTCTGCGCGTGGAGGATCTCGAGCTGGTTGCCGGTTTCGCCGAGGATGGCATTTTCAAGGTTCAGCTGGCGGGTGTTGAAGGACAGGGCATGGCCCGCTTGCGGCGTGTGGCAGATCAGGCACTCGGCCCGGCTGGGGATCCGCCAGGTTTGGGGGGCGGGGCTGCCGCCGTCGGTGATTTCCAGGACGAAATCTTCCCCGGCATCCGCGGCGAGGTAGGCCTCGGTGCCCGCCTCATTCCAGCGGTAGCTGACACCGTAGGCGCCGGTGCCGGTCTTGACGATGAGGCGGGTCTCGATCCGCTTCTTGCTGGCGGGCACGCCGCGCTGCATTTCCATGTCGAAATGCTTCACCCAGATCGTGCCGGCCGGCAGGGTCCAGAGGCCGTCGGTGGAGGCGGTGAAGCTGGAGGTGCCGTCGGGGATGACGAACCAGCGGGACTTGATCGCGTGGTCGCTCCAGAAGGGGAGATTGACGGTGTAGGGCACCAGCCCGGGCGAGGGCGAGAGATCGGTCAGGTCGGCGAAGAGACCGGTGGCGGACAGGGTGGCGGGAAAGCTGCCGGTGGCGGTCGTGGCGGTGAGGCGGCGGACGATGCCGTCGCCGAGATCGGCGAGCAGGATGTCGCCGTTCGACGGATCCGTGCCGAATGCGGCGATGTTGCCCTCGCCGGCGATCCGCTGGACGGCGAAGGTGCCGGTGTCCATCGACCAGATGTTGCCGCTGTTGTAGTCGGCGAAGATGTATTTCCCGTAAAGATCGGCGATGCGGGCTCCGCGGTAGACCACGCCGCCGGTCACCGAGGTGCCGCCGAAGTTGTCGTTGTTGCGGTTGTAGTTGTAGACCGGCGGCGTGTGATAGAGGGCGTCGAAGTTCGCCGGCATGGTCGGGTTGGTCGTGCGCGGGCCGGTCAGGTTTGCCTCGCGGTAGACCCAGCCGAGGTTGGCTCCGCGGGTGATGAGATCGACTTCCTCGCGACTGTCCTGGCCGACGTCCGCGCACCACAGCGTGGCGGGACTGGTGCCGCCGTCGAAGGACATCCGCCAGGGATTCCGCAATCCGGTGGCCCAGAACTCTCGGCGTACCGTGCCGGTGACGTTGCTGCCGTTGTAGGTGCCATTCCAATCGCCGCCGAGGGCGACGGGAACGTAGGGGTTGGTCTTAGGGATCGCGAAGCGGGCGGTTCCGCCGGGGCCGGTGAGCTTGATGGCATCGTGGGCGGTCGGCTCGACGCTTCGGGTCATGTCGCGGTCGACGTCGAGGCGCAAGATGCCGGAGAAGAGGTCCTTGTTGATGAGCTGGCTGTTGAGGCGGGTGTCGTTGGCATCGCCTTCGTCACCGACGGAAATGTAGAGGAAACCGTCGTCCGGGCCGAAATGCAGGTCGCCACCATTGTGGTTGCTGGCCTGGTCCCGCTGCTCGATCATCACGATCTCGCTGGCGGTGTCGGCCGCGTTGGGATTGTCGGCCTGAGTGGTGAACTGGCTGACGCGCTGGTAGCGGAGGCCGCTGAGATTGACCGAATAGAAAACGTAGAACTGCCGGTTCTCGGCGTAGTCAGGGTGGAAGGCCATGCTGAGCAAACCCGACTCGCCGTCGGTGGCGATCGACTCGCCGGACCGACCGTTCACCAGCGAGGCGAGGTTGAAGAACACGGCCGAAACCGGCGTGGGCGAGGTGACGTCGTCGACCACCCGGATGTTGCCGCCCTTTTCGCAGACGAACAGCCGCTGGGTTTCGCCGGGCGGGGTGCGCAGGCAGAGCGGTTGGTTGAAGGTCAGGCTGCCCAGCGCGTTGACCAGTGAGTAGGCGGTGGCCGGCGGTGCGGCGGGAACGTTCAGGTCCGGGCTCGGGATCTTCAGGTCATCGGAGAAGTTGATGGTCACGGTGCCGGTCGAGGACTGGCCGGTGGTGTTGGCGACGGTGTACTGGAAGCTGTCGCCCGCCGGGGTTCCGGTCGTATGGGAGTAGAGGATGCTGCCGTCGGCGGAAACCGTGGCGGTGCCGGCTGCGGGGGGGGCGCTGATGGCCAGGGTGCCCCGGGCGATTTCGCCGCTGTCGTTTTCCAGGACCCGGATGCGGGCTTTCCGCCCGTGACCCATGACGAGGGCATCCGCCTGCACGGCCGGTGCGGGGAAGGCGGCATCCGGTCCGGCCGCGAAGTTCGCGCTGATTTGCGCGCTTCCCAGCACGTGATCGTAGAGGCGGACGTCGTTGTAGGAAATGTTGGCGTTGCTGTCGTTCGACCACTGGGAGCGGCCGAGCCAGTTGTTCACATCCTCGAGCTCGGCGAGCCGGAACGGGAGGTCGACCTGGCCGGTGGCGACGCCATTGCGGTACCAGGTGATGCGGCCGCCGGTTGCGGCAAAGGTGCCGACGCCGCTTTGATAGGTGGCGACGAAATGATACTGGGTGTTCGCGGCAATCGCGAAACTGTTGTCGGTCAGGTATTCCGTGCCTCCATCGATGCGGCCGGAGAAGCGCTGTTGGCTGAGGAGGCCGTCGCGCGAGACGCTCAGCATGAAGCTGTCCCGCGCCTGGCTGCCGGATGGTGCGATGGCCGAGTCGTGGGGGATCTCGCCGCTGCCGGACAGGTTCATCCTGCCGAAGTCGAACAGCCGCTGCCAGGTTTTCGCCGAGTGGACGGTGGCCCAGATCTCGAGGGTCAGGTTGGTCTTCGAGGAAATGATGCCATTCGGCAGGTCGAAGTAGGCCGAATTGCCGGAGGGGATCGCATTGCCGTTGGTGGTCCCCGGCAAGGTGAGCTGGGTCCCGCTGCGCACCGCCCCGTTGCCCACGATGACGCCCGGCGCGGAGGAAATCTGGTCGGAAATCACCGTTCCATGGGTGGCCGGGCCGGTGGAATTGAAATTCCAGCGGTGGGTGACGGTCTGCGCGTGCGCCGCCCCGAGCAGCGCCAAGGTGATCAAACGAGTGGGTTTCCGGAGCATCGCCGCGCACCCTAGGGGCGATTGTCCGGGATGGCAAAGTGGTTCCGGTGACATCGGGAAGCGGCCTGGCTCTGGCCGACGTCACCGTACGGAAGGGCGGGGGATGGGACGACCCGGGCGTGGCAGGTCGTGGTCCGGATTGAGCGTTGCCCTGCTGCCTTTCCCGGCCTAGGTTGAGCCGCAATCCGCCCGTGAGACGAATCATCGCCCAACTTCTTTCCGGTGCTCTCGTGACGTCTGTTTCGCTGGCGCAGGAGCTGGCATCGATCCCCAAGACGAACGAACCGGCACCTTCGGCGAACGACGCGTCGATCTTCACACGACGCGACGCGCGGGCGATCACCCTGGCGATTCCGGCACCGCGCGGCATGATTTTGGATCGTGCCGGGCAGCCTTTGGCTCAGAACCGGATGGCGTGGCAGCTGGGGCTCCAGTACCAACAGTTCGAGAAGGCCGACCGGCAGTTCGTGATCGATTGGGGCCGCCAGCGCATCGAGAAGGCGAAGGCCTTGGTCGATGGCGTGAGCGAGCCGACCGACGACGAATTGTGGGAACATTACAAGGACCGCCGTTGGCTTCCCCTGTTGATTTCCTCCCACCTGGGCGCGGAGCAGAAGGCGAAGATCGAATCCTCCCTCAGCTCGGGCTTGATCCTGCATCCGGTTTACCAGCGCTTTTATCCGGAAGGATCGCTCGCCGCCCACATCGTCGGCTACACCGGCAGCGTCGGCAAATTGCCGACCGGGCCGATCAATTTCAACGAGCCGCTGTGGGAGGAAAGCGAAGGACGGGCGGGCCTTGAGTATCTCTACAACCGCGAGCTGACCGGGGAACCGGGGATGAAAAAGCTGCTCTACGACGAGCACGGCCGGAAATTCCCCGAGGAACAGCCGAAGCGGCCCCGGCCCGGCGGCAATGTCGTGACGACCTTGAACCTCGATTGGCAACGGCACGCCGAGAAGGTGCTGGCGAAGCAGGCCCGCCGCGGCGCTTTCGTCCTGATCGATGTCAACACCGGCGAGGTCCTGGTCATGGCGTCAAGGCCTTCGTTCGACCTCAACCTGTTCATTCCGGGGATCAGCACCAAGGCCTATCAGGAACTCAAGGAGGACCCGGCGACCCCGCTCTACGGACGGGCATTCCAATCGAAGTATCCACCGGGATCCTGCTTCAAGCCGATCGTCGCCCTGACCGCCCTCAATGACGGCTTGCTCACGGAAGACACCCTGATCGATTGCCCGGGCGCGATCACCTTGGGAAACCACACCTTCCACAACCACAACAAGAAGGCAGCCGGCGCGATCAACGTCACCCGGGCGCTGGCGTCGTCGAACAACATCTGGTTCGGCAAGGTCGGCATCAAGCTCGGTGCCGCCACCTATCTCAACACCGCAAGGCGCTTCGGGTTCGGGGAAAAGACCGGCCTCGACCTGATCGGGGAAACGGACGGGAACATCCCGACCAACGAGTGGATGCTGACGGTGCACAAGCGCCGCTTCATGGACGGCGACGCCTTCAACATGGCGATCGGCCAGGGCGCGGTCGAAGTGTCGCCGCTGCAGGTGGCGCAGGCGATGGCCGGCATCGCCAACGGCGGTGTGCTGCCGAAGTTGCACCTGATCCATCAGGTCCAGGACCCTTATGGACGGGTCATCAAACAGGCGATCCCCGAGCGCCGGAACTGGTTGGGGGTTGATCCGCACGCGATCGAGGTGGTGCGGGAAGGCATGCGGGAGGTCGTTGAGTCGGGCACCGGTCGCTCCGCCGGACTGAGCTTCACCGAGATCTGCGGCAAGACCGGAACCGCGCAGTGGAAGATTTCTCCAAAAACCAACCTGGCGTGGTTCGCGGGATTCCTGCCCTTCGAGGAGCCCCGCTTTGCCTTCGCCGCGGTCTACGAAGGCCGCCCGAACGAGTCGGTCGGAGGCGGCCGCAATGCCGCTCCGATCGTGCGGTCGTTCTTCGAACCGCTCGAAGACGAGATCAAGGAGATCATTGCGCCGGCTCCAAAGGCTCTGGAAATCATCGAGGAATCGGATCTGGCCGAGGGGGATACGGAACCGGCCGAGGGCGTCCTGAGGGCTCAGGAAGTCGAATTGCTCGATTTGGACGGGGACGAAGCGCCCACCGAAGAGATCCCGCGTGCACTTCCGGTGGAGCCGGACGATTTGATGGAGGAAGAATAGTCCCGGCGGGGTTTCGGGACTGGACGCGGCGGGGGATTGACGCCACATAGGCCATGGCATCGCCCGAAGCGGTGCTTTATTCCCACTGACCCAAGTCATTCGATCATGGATATCCAAATTGCAACCCTTTGCGACTTCGCCGCCGACTATAACGGCAAGCTCGTCATCTCCGGAACTTTCGACACCCTGGCCGCCCGCGCGCTTCCCGTTGTTCACCCGAGCTGCAGCCTCGCCCTGCGCTTCTGCTTCACTCCGGAAGACGCCGGCCGTCACAAGCTCTCGATCAACATCATCAACGAAGACGGCGAATCGCTCGACCCGGCCAACATGCCGATCGAACCGGAATTCGAAGTCCAGCTTCCTTCCGGCACGCCGTTCCTGACCCGCAACGTGATCATGAACCTGCAAGGCCTCCGCTTCCCGAAGGCCGGCATCTACTCGATCGATCTCGGCTGCGACGGTGAGCTCTTGATGCGCCTGCCGCTGCGCATCGTCCAGGTCAGCCCGCAGCCCCAGGCCGAACCCGTCGCCTGATTGCGTGACGTTGACCCGTTATTCCTGTGCCCTGGTGACCGGCGCTTCCGCCGGCATCGGGGCCGAGTTCGCCCGGCAGCTGGCTCCGAGGTGCGAGGTCCTGGTGCTGATTGCGCGCCGGTCCGAGCGTCTGGTCGAGCTGGCCGGGGAACTGGAGCGGAATAACCCCGGTCTGCGGGTGATGCCGATGGAGGCGGATCTGACCGATCCCGCTGACCGGCTCCAGACCGTGGGCCATCTGCTCGCCAAGGGCCTGGTGCCCGACCTTCTCGTCAACAACGCCGGGATGGGGGACTATGGCGAGTTCGTCACGTCCGACTGGATGAAGGTCGAGTCGATGCTTCGCCTCAATGTCGAGGCCTTGACTCACCTGACCCATGCCTTGCTGCCGACCATGATCGAGCGCGGCAAGGGATCGATCCTCAACGTCAGCTCGCTGGCGAGCACGCTGCCGATCCCCGACTTTGCGGTCTACGCCGCGACCAAGGCGTACGTCAGCAGTTTTTCCGAGGCCCTGCGCCTCGAGGTCCACGAGCACGGCCTCCGGGTGATGGCGCTCTGCCCCGGTCCGGTCCATACCGAATTCGGTGAGGTGGCGGGCCGCAATCCCGATACCGATTTCGGCGCGCGCGAGTGGTTCTACGTGCCCAAGGAGCAGGTTGTCCGCGAGGGCTTGGCCGGGCTCGAGGCCGACAAGCCCCGCGTTTTCCCCGGCTGGCAGGTGGCTGCCGCGGCGATCGGGATCTCGCTGTTGCCATTGGCGGTGATCCGCCTGGTGATGAGCAGCCGGCCCAGGAAGTAGTTCCGATTTCCGGTCGGATTCAGGCCGTCAGGAACGGATTGCCGCTCCTTTCGCTTCCCACGGTGGTGGCAGGACCATGCCCGGGCAGGAGGACGCAATCGTCTGGCAGGCTCATGATCCGGGATCGCAAGGCTTCCAGCGCAGCCTGGTAGGGTGCTCCGGGTGCACAGCCGCCCATGGAGCCGGCGAAGAGGGCGTCCCCGGTTGCGCATACCGGCACCTCCAGCCCCTCGATGAGGTAGCCCAGCGCACCGGGACAGTGACCGGGGAGGTCGATGGCTCGGAGTGCCAGATTGCCGCACTGGCAGTGATCGCCCGCCTTCATGTCGCCGGGCTCATGCTGCGACCGGATCATGTCCGTCAATCCCGCGAGTCCTCCGGTGTGGTCGCCGTGGCGATGAGTGATGAAAACCTCGATGTCTCCAATGTTCCGCGCTTCCAGTTCGGTTCGGACATCCTTCGGGCCGTCGCCGGTATCAATGAGCACATGGCCTCCAGCGCCATTGAAGACCAGCCAGGCATTGACGGTTTCGTCATCAAACGGAAGTTCCAAGCGACTGATTGATCCGGGCAGTCGCTGTGGCGGTGCATAGGCTGAGAGTTCTGCGAGCGCGTCGCGGCCGAGGCCGAGCGCCGGTGCCAGCGCGGCCAGAACGTCGCGCGGGACTTCGCCACGGCTGGCCCGGATCACGTCCCGCTCGGGCAGGCCGGCCATGGCGGCTGCCTCGGACGGGGCCATCGCGAGGCCGCGCAGGGCTTTGCGGATGACATCGGCGGAGCTGTCGTAAAGCATGTCAGGCGAGTTCACAGGCCAACCGGATCGCGTGAATCATCGAGTCGGGGCGGGCGATGCCCTGCCCGGCGATGCCAAAGGCGGTCCCGTGGTCCGGGCTGGTGCGCGGTTTTGGCAGACCGAGGGTCACGTTGACCCCGGTGTCGAAGTCGAGCAGCTTCAGCGGGATCAAACCTTGGTCATGGTACATCGCCAGAACCGCGTCGTATTCGCCATCGGCGGCCTGCCGGAAGATGGCATCCGGGACATGGGGGCCGGTGAAGGTGCCCGGGAACTCGCGGTTCAACCGGTCGATCGCCGGGGTGATGAGGCGGCCCTCCTCGTCGCCGAAGCGACCGTCCTCCCCGGCGTGGGGATTCAGTCCGGCCACGGCGATCCTCGGTTGGCGGCGGACCTTTCGCCTCGCGAAACCTTCCAGCAGGCGCCCGGTGGTGACAATGCCCTCGATCGAGAGCTCCACGGGAACACGTGCCAGCGGGATGTGGATGGTGGCGAGGCCGACACTGAGCTTTTGTCCGCTCAGACACATCGCGTAATTCTCGCAGCCAAAGGATTGTGCGAAAAATTCCGTTTGGCCCGGGTACGGGAATCCGGCGTTCTGGAGGGTCGCTTTGGAAACCGGACCCGTCACCACGGCGACCGCATCGTCATCCGTCTTGAGTATCCGGACGGCGGTCTCCAAGGCCTCGAGGGCAATCCGCGCCGAGGTCTCGTCGGGCGAACCCGGACGGGAATTTCCAGGATCTCCAAGCACCTGGAAATCGAATCCCCTTGGCAGTTCGCCCGAATCCAGGGCCTTGGCGATGACCTCGGGACCGATCCCGGCGGGGTCTCCCGTGGTGATAAGAACGCGCGGCATGGCCGGGGAATCGGCCCGGTTCAGAGCTTGCGGACGATGACCGCGCTGCGGCGCCGGCCTTCCATCCATTTCTCGTAGGCGGCAGAGCTCTTCTTGCTGCGCACGCGCTCCTCGACCTGCTCGCGCACTTCGCCGAGCGACGGCGAGGGGCCGGGCTTGATGTCGACGATCTTCACCACGGTGAAGCCGGCGGGATCTTCAAGCGGTCCGATCACGTCGCCTTCCTTCCCGGCGAAAATGATGGACGCAAATTCGGGCGCCAGATCGGTGCGGGGCAGGTTTTCCTGATAGCCGCCTTGATCGGCGAAAGCGTCCCGCGAGTGAGTCTTGGCCAGCTCGGCGATGTCCGCGCCGTTCTTGATTTCGGCCGCCAGCTTCTCGGCCAGTTCCAACTGGCTCTCCGGGGTGGCGAGCGGGTTCTGGTCGTCGAGACGCGGCAGGAAGATCTTGTTGAAGGTGATCTGGTCCTTGGTCGTGTCGCGGAGCAGGTGCTTCATTTCCGCATACTCCTTGGCAACTTCGCCCGGGAGCGGCGGCGGGGCGTCGGAGAAATGCTCGGCGCGCATCGCCTGGACGATCAATTGCTCGCGGGTCATCTTGCGGTAACCGTCGCGCGTCATGCGCGCTCGCTTCAGTTCTTCTTCGAACTTCTCCTCGCTGCCGTTGTAGTTGGTGCGGATCTGGCGGTCGATTTCCTGCTCGATGACCTGCGGCTTGAGATTGGCTCCCTTCTTCTCGAGTTCCCGGAACTCCGAAATGATGATCTGGCGGTCGATGAGCTCTTGCAGGATCTTTTCCCGGGCTTCCAGCACCTGACGCTCGAATTCGGCCCCGCGGCGGGGGAACTGGGCGGCGAGCTGGGCGAAAACCGGCGAGAGCATGAAGCCGACCTTGTTCTTGGTGATCACGTTGCCGTTGACGACGGCGGCAATGCCATTGACCTCGATGGCTCCGGCGGGAGGCGCCGCGTTGGCAGCGGGATCCTGGGCCGGGCTAAGGGCGGTGGAGGCGAGGAATGCGAGCCAAGCGATGCGGGATTTCATGGACAAAGTCGTCGCGTTGCGGACGCGGGGACTGTTTCGCCTGCCCGCGCTCTTTGCAAGCGGCGAAAGGGCGGTGCCGGGCCTCCGGATCTTCCAAAAAGAAAACCCCGGGCCGGCGGGAAGCCGGCCCGGGGTTGGAAATCGGGAACCGATTACTCTTCGTCGCGGAGGCTGTCCGCGGCCTTGTCGAGGGCGTCGGCAGCCTTGTCCTTCATTTCGTCGGCTTCTTCGGCAGCCTTGTCCTTGAGGTCCTGGGCGGCGTCCTTGGTCGCGTCAACCGCTTCGGCCGCGGCTTCCTTGGTCTTTTCCGCGGCTTCCTTGGTGGCGTCCATGGCGTCCATGGCGTCCTTGGCGGCAGCCTCGGTCTTGTCCTTGGCATCTTCCATTGCGGCTTTGGCATCAGCCCCGGCTTTCTCGGCCTTTTCGCCGCAGGCGGCAAAAGCGAAGGGGAGGGAGGCGGAAATGAGGAATTGATGAAGTTTCATGGCGATTGCATTTCAGTTGTTTGCGTGGCCTTGGAGCAAGGCACACAGGGAGGATCTAACACCATTTTCGAAGCGGGTCAAACTGGCGATTTTCCAAACCTCGCCTAAGCTCCGGGCATGGAGACCGCGCTGGTGCAGTGCCCGACTTGTTTCGAGAGCTTCGAGGTGGTAATGCCATCGCCGGAAGAACTGCCGGCGGAGGTCGACTACGACTGCGAGGTCTGCTGCCGGCCGATGCTCATCGTGTTCGATGAATCCGGGGCTTTTGCGCGGGGCTTGGGAGAATGATGAAGTCTCGGATCTCCATCGTGATGCCGTTCAAAAACGCGGCATCCACGCTGCCGGAAGCACTGCGGAGCGTGCTGGCGCAGACCTTCCACGACTGGGAGCTGTTGGCGGTGGACGATCATTCCGAGGACGGTTCGGCGGAGTTGGTGCGATCGATTTGCGGTAACGATCCGCGGGTGCGCTTGATGGCAAATGCCGGCCCGCCGGGTGTGGTCGGCGCTTCGCGGACGGCCGGGGAGGCCGCCCGGGCGGGATGGCTGGCGCGCATGGACTCGGACGACATCAGTCATCCGGAGCGGCTGGAACGCCAATGGAATCTCACGTGCGCGCGACCCGAGCTGGACGTGATTGGCTGCGGTGTGGAGATCCTCTCACCGCTCGGTGAGGGCATGGTCCGGCACGTGGAGTGGGTGAATGCGCAGATGGGGCCAACGAGTATTTCCAACGCTCGCTTCATCGAGAATCCGCTGGTGCATCCCAGCTCGCTGATGAAGAAGGCGGCGGTGGATGCTGCCGGGGGCTACCTCGAGGTGCCGTGGGCCGAAGATCACGACCTGTGGCTGCGCCTCATGGAGCGGGGCGCGGTGTTCGACAAGGTGCCGGAAGCCTTGCTGTCTTGGCGCGATTCCGCCGGCCGCCTGACGCGGACCGATCCGCGCTACGGCGATGACTTGCGTCACCGGATGAGGGCGCATTACCTGGCCCGGATGGAGCGGGTCAGGGCCTGCGGCGTGGTGGTGGCGGGTGCCGGTCCGATCGGCAAAGCACTTGCCCGTGAGTTGATCCGGTTGGGGGTGACCGTCGCGGGCTTCTTCGAAGTTCACCCGCGCCGGATCGGCGAAATCATCCACGGGGCCGAGGTTGCGGACTCCGGCGATCTCGGCAAGCGCTGGCGCGAGGCGGTGCTGCTCTCCGCGGTCGGGGTTCCGGGCGGCCGCAGGAAGGTGTCAGACCTGGCCCGGAGTGCCGGCTACGCGGAGGGCGAGGATTTCTGGTGCCTGTGCTGATCAGGGCATCCCTTCCAGCGCCTTGATGATGGCGCGGCGGAGTTCGACGGCGTTGATCTGGCCGCTGTGGCGCCAGACGATCTCACCGTCCGGGGAAATCAGCACGCTGTGCGGCTGGGCGCCGGTCCATTCGCTGTCGATGGCTTCCGCGAGGAGGTCCGGGTTGTCGCCGGCAAACAGGTAGTTGTTGGTGGTGCGGCCATCCTTCTCGACCGAGGCCTTGGTGTTCCCGGCCAAGGCAGCGTGCTGCTTGGCGAGGAATTTCTGGACCTTGGGTTCGTCCGCCGGGGGATCGAGGCTGATCGTCACGAAGTCGAATGAACGGTTCTGGAAGCGGCGGTAGGTGTCCACCAGCTCCGGGAACTCGGCGATGCAGGGGCCGCAGGTGGTCGACCAGAAGTTCACCAGCCGCACGTTGCCGGAGCCGTTCTTGCGGAGCTTTTTGGCGGTGTCGACATCGAGCTTGGCGACGGTCACCGGCTGTGCCTCCCACGCCTTCTGGTCGGCGGCGACCTGATCCTTTTTCCACGCCCACTTGGTCGAGCAACCGAACGAGCGGGTGGTCGGCGTGGCGACCGGCTTGCCGGCCAGGACCGCATCGAGGGCGTCGCGGACGTAGCTCTTTTCGACCGGGCCGAACTTGCGGCCGGCATCGTCCATGCGGCCCGTGTAGGCGAGCTTGCGGTCCTCGCCGAAGATGAAGACGTGGGGGGTCGATTGGGCGCCACAGGCACTGCTCAAGGTCTGGGTCTCGCCGTCGTTGAGGTAGGGGAAGGTCCAGCCGTTCTCTTTTGCGAACGGGGTCATCTCTTCAAAGGTGTCGCCGTAAACCCCATACCCGAGCTCGTCCGGGCGCAGCCCCAAAGGGCTGCTGCTGTTGACTGCCACAACCGCCACGCCCTTGTCCTTGTAGTCCTGGTGGAGGGCCTCCATCCGTTCGGCTGCGGCGACGGCATCGGGGCAGTGGTTGCAGGTGAAGATGAGGCACAGCACCTTCGACGACTCGAAATCGGCGAGTTTGTGTTCCTTGCCGTCGATGCCCGGCAGCGCGAAGTCGGGAACCGGCGAGCCGATGGCCATGACCGGCGGGACCTGGGGCTCGGCGGAAAGGGCGGTCAAGGAGGCGGCAAGGAAGAGATAGGTTGGCTTCATGGAGTGACGGGGCCTGCGATACGTGCAATTCCCGGCAATTTTTCCCGGCGGGTCAAGTTTACCCGGATGTCGCCGGGTCGGGCTTTGGGGCCCGCATGGTTCCCCGGCCAAGAGCGTGACATGAAGAAACCCCACGCGATCACCGAGGCCTGGTTCCCGGCAAAACCCGGACCCTGAGCCGGCGTCAGATTTCCACCGTCTCGCCGAGCACCGCGACATCGACGTCGCCGTCGTGCTGGTTGGCCAGGGCGTCGCGGAGGGCGTTGGAGCGGTCAGGTTCGCCGTGCACCAGCCAGACCCGCTTCTTTGGTCCGGTCATGCGGTGGAACCAGTCGAGGAGTTCCGAGTGGTCGGCGTGGCCGGAGAAGGAATCGATGGCCTCGATGACGGCCCGCACCTTGACCGGCTTGCCGAAGATATTGACGACGTCCCGGCCGTCGCGGATCGCCCGGCCGAGGGTGTGGTCGGCGCAGTAGCCGACGAACAACACGGTGGTCCTGGGGTCGCCGAGGTTGTTCTTGAGGTGGTGGCGGATGCGTCCCGCCTCGCACATGCCGGATGCGGAAATGATGATGCAGGGCTCGTGCACGTCGTTGAGCTTCTTTGACTCGGTGACCGCCCGGACGAGGCGGAGTCCGTCGAAGATGAACGGATCGCTTTCATCGAACAGGAAGCGGTAGACGGTGTCGTTGAAGCACTCCGGATGGATCCGGAAGATCTCCGTCGCGTTCACCGCCAGCGGGCTGTCGACGTAGACGGGGATGCGCCGCAGGCGGTCGTTGTGGAACAGCTGGTTGAGCAGGTAGAGCAGTTGCTGGGTGCGCTCGACCGCGAAGGCCGGGATCAGGATCTTGCCGCCGCGGCGGATGGCCCGGTTGAGGACGTCGCCGAAGGCGTCGATGGAGCCGGTGGGCAGTTCGTGTTCGCGGCCGCCGTAGGTGCTTTCCATCAGCACGAAATCGACGTCCGGGACCGCCACCGGGTCGCGCAGGATCTCGTTGCCGCCGCGGCCGACGTCGCCGGAGAAGAGGAAGCGCTTTTTCTTTCCGCTGTCCTCCTTGTCGATGATTTCCAGCAGGACCTGCGCCGCGCCGAGGATGTGGCCGGCGTCGAAGAAGGTCACCGTGACGCCGTCGGCCACCGGCATCGGGCGCTCGTAGTCCATGGTCACGAACTGGCGCAGGCAGCGCTCGGCGTCTTCCTTGACGTAGAGCGGTTCGACCGGTGGCAGGCCGTCCTTCTTGCGGTCCTTGTTGAGCCACTCGGTGTCCTGTTCCTGGATATGGGCGCTGTCCGCCAGCATGATCTGGCACAAGTCGCGGGTGGCGAAGGTGGTGTAGATGTTGCCGGTGAAACCCTGCTTGCTGAGATTCGGGAGGTTGCCGCTGTGATCGATGTGGGCGTGGGAAAGGATCACCACGTCGATCTCCTTCGGGTCGAAGTGGGGGAAGCAGCAATTCACCTCGTAGCTGTCCTCGCGGTGGCCCTGGTAGAGGCCGCAGTCGAGCAGGATGCGGGTGCCATTGATTTCGAGGAGATGTTGGGAGCCGGTGGTGGTGCCGGCGGCACCGCAGAACTTGAGTTTCATGAAATCGGATTCGAGGGTCTAACATCCGCCAAAGTTCCCCCTGCGTCGAAGTTTTTTCCCGGGCGTCGCCGGGACACCGTGCACGACGCCCTCCTGCCTATGGGTTTCCATAGGTCCGGAAAGATGGTGGCGGTTCCGTGACGTAGCCGTTCGGATGTCCAAACCCGAGCTCGTCGTCCTGCTTCTGATGCTTCAACCCGCGACGTGGGCCGCCGAGCGCTTGTCATACAACCGGGACGTGCGGCCGGTTCTTTCGAAGAATTGCTTTTCCTGCCACGGGCCCGACGAACACGGTCGCGAGGCCGAGCTGAGGCTGGACCTGGTGGATAGCGCGCTGGAAGGCGGGGAGTCCGGCAAGCCGGCGATCGTTCCCGGCAAGCCCGGGGAGTCGCTACTGGTGAAGCGGATTTACCACTCGAGCGCGAAACGCTTGATGCCGCCGCCGGACAGCCACCGCGAGCTGTCGCCGGACGAGCGCGACCTGCTGAAGCGCTGGGTCGAGGAGGGCGCGGTTTACGAGGGGCACTGGGCTTTCACGGCACCCGTGAAGGCCGAACTCCCGGCGGGAGCGGATGTCAATCCGATCGACCGCTTCGTCGCGGCGAAGCTGGTGGAGGAAGGGCTGGGATTCTCGGCTGAAGCGGACAGGAGAACGCTGCTGCGGCGCCTGTCCTTCGACCTGACCGGGCTGCCACCGACGCTCGAAGAACTGGCGGCCTTTGTCGCCGATCCATCTCCTGACGCCTACGAGCGGCAGGTCGACCGCTTGCTTGCCTCGCCGCGCTTCGGCGAGCAGCAGGCGGTGGCGTGGTTGGATGCCGCGCGCTATGCCGATACCAACGGCTACTCCATCGACGGCGGCCGCCACCAGTGGTTGTGGCGGGACTGGGTGATCAAGGCGTTCAACGACAACAAGCCCTACGATGTCTTCCTGACCGAGCAACTGGCCGGCGACCTCCTGCCGGATGCGACGGAGCAACAACTGGTGGCCAGCGGGTTCAACCGCAACAACGCGAACACCCACGAGGGCGGGACGATCGCCGAGGAAAACCTCGTCAACTACGTCGCGGACCGGGTGAAGACCACCTCGGAAGTTTTCCTCGGGCTGACCATGGCCTGTGCCCAGTGCCATGACCACAAGTTCGACCCGATCCCACAGCGCGACTACTACCGCTTCTTCGCCTTCTTCAACACGGTCGGCGATGCCCCGCACGATGGTGACGGCGGGGTGAATTCGAGGCCGTCGATTCAGGCCCGCAGCTGTCTCTCGACGCCGGAGGAGATTGCCGCCGTGGAGGCTTCCTTGAACGTGGCCCGGGAGGCGCTCTCGGCCGCGGACCCGGCGGGGCTTGGCGAGTGGGTGGCGGCGCAACGGGAGGACCTGGCCAAGGCGGGGGCTGATCTCATGTTGCACCCGCTGATTGCCGAGTCGGCCACTTCCCCGAACGGGAATCCGGAGCGGATCCGGATCGAGGACGACGGCTCGGTGTCGATCGCCGGCGGCGACTATGCCGCTTACAACGTGATGTGCCGCCTGCCGCAGGGCGTCGGCCCGGTCGCGGGCATCCGGGTGGAATTCCTGCCAACCGATGCGGCGGGCGGGAAGCTCGGCTACTCCGGGGTCGGGGGGCTGGAGGGAAACCTCGTGATGAGCACCCTCACGACCTCGGCAAGCTCGTTCCCGGCCTTGAACGTCGACCTCAACGCCAGCCTGCCGATGGCGCGGATTTCCGCGAGTGCCTCGCAGCCGGGATTCGGGCCCGCCCTGCTGCGCGACACGACCCCGACCAACGGGTGGGCGCCGCCGACGGGATCGACCGCTCCCCAGCACGTCACGGTAACCTTTGGCCGGCCGCTCGATCCGGCCGCATCGCCGTATCTGACGACGGAGCTGATGTTCATTTATGGCGGCGGTGCCTCGCCGGCACGGTTCCGCATCCACGCCTTCACCGGAGCCGATGACGGATCGCCTCATCCGGCCGAGATCACGGCGCTGCTGAAAGCAGGCCCGGAGGCCTGGTCGCCGGAGCAGCAGGGGACGATCGCCAGCTATTTCCGCGACCATGCCCCGGCCAAGGCGGCCCAGCGCACCCGGGTCGCGGAACTGGAGGAACGTCTCGCGGTGCTGACCCAGGCGCATCCGGTGATGGTGATGAACACCGCGGAAAACCCGCGGGTCACCCACATCCTCGACCGCGGCGTCTACTCGTCGCCCGGCGAGGTGGTGAAACCCGGCACCCCGACGGCCCTGCCTGCGTTGGAGGAGCCCGCGGACCGCGAGTTGAATCGTCTCGATCTCGCCCGCTGGATGACCCGCCCGGACCATCCGCTGACCGCCCGGGTCGAAGTGAACCGGGTCTGGGAGGCGTTCTTTGGCAAAGGACTGGCCTCGTCGTCGGCGGATTTCGGAATCCAATCGACGCTGCCGACCCACCCGGAACTGCTCGATTGGCTGGCAACGGATTTCGTCACCGGTGGATGGGACGTGAAGCGCTTGATCCGGGGGATCGTAACCTCGCGGACCTACCGGCAGGGTGCTGCCGCCGGACCGGAGCTGCTGAAGAAGGACCCGCGCAACGAGTTGCTGGCCCGCGGCCCGCGGTTCCGCCTGAGCGCCGAGCAGATCCGCGACCAGGCCTTGATGGTTTCCGGGCTGCTGGTCGGACGGCTCGGCGGGCCGAGCGTGAAGCCCTACCAGCCCGGCGACCTTTGGCGGCAGATCTCGCACTATGGATCGAGCCCCGCGACCTCCCAGACTTTCGTCCAGGACCATGGCGAGAAACTCTACCGCCGGTCGCTTTACACCTATTGGAAGCGCACCCTGCCACCGCCGAACCTCGCGGTTTTCGACGCGCCCAACCGCGAGGTCTGCGCGATCGGACGGGCGATCACCAACACCCCGCTGCAGGCACTGGTGACCCTCAACGACCCGCAGTTTGTCGAGGCGGCACGCAAGTTCGCCGGGGTGCTGGCCGCGGCCCGTGACAGCGACGAAGCGCGGATTGCCGACGGCTTCGAACGGGTCACCGGGCGTCCACCGGTGGTGCAGGAGATGACCGTCTTGCTCGGCGCCCTTGGACGTGAGCGGACGCGCTACGCCGCCGATCCTGCCGCGGCGGCCGCGCTGCTGGCGGTGGGTGAGTCACCGGTCGATCCAAGCTTGGATCCGGTCGAGCACGCCGCGCTTGCCCAGGTCTGTTCGATGCTCCTCAACCTTTCCGAAACCCTGACCCGTCCCTGATCCCCGCATGAACGCACCCTTGATGTTAGATCGCCGCGCCTTCCTCGGCCGCTCCGCCTGCGGGATGGGAGGCATCGCGTTGCACACCCTGCTCGCCGAGGGCATGTCGATGGCGGCTCGCGGCGAGGAAGTGAGCCCGGAAATGTTCCGCAGCGTCGCCCCGAAGGCGAAGCGGGTGATCTTCCTGTTCCAGTCGGGCGGGCCCTCGCACATGGACCTGTTCGACGGCAAGGAGTCGCTGGAGAAGCTGCACGGCAGCAACCTTCCGGACTCGGTCCGCGACGGCCAGCGGGTGACCGGGATGACCTCGGGCCAGGCGAATTTCCCGGTGCTGAAACCGATCGCGCCCGGCAAAAAATGCGGCCCGGCGGGCGTGTGGATCTCGGACCTGCTGCCGTGGACCCAGAAGATCGCGGGCGACATCTGCGTCGTCCGCTCGATGCACACCGAGGCGATCAATCACGATCCCGCGATCACCCTGGCGAACACCGGTTCGATGCAGCTCGGTCACGCCTCCGCGGGTGCCTGGGTCAGCTACGGACTCGGTAGTACCAATCAAAACTTCCCCGCCTTCATGGTGCTGATCTCGCAGGGCACCGGCAAGAATCCCGACCAGCCGATCTTCTCGCGGCTGTGGGGCAGCGGCTACCTGCCGTCGCAACACCAGGGGGTGATCCTCGGTGCGGGGGCGGAGCCGGTGCTCTACCTCGACAACCCGCCCGGCGTGACCCGGCCGCAGCGGCGGGCGGCGCTGGATGACCTGGCTGCGCTGAACGGGCGCTTCGGCGAGCAGGCGGCCGATCCGGAGACCCTGGCGCGGATCCACGCCTACGAGATGGCCTTCCGCATGCAGGCCTCGGTGCCGGAGCTCACCGACCTGTCGGGGGAGAGCGAGGAAACGCTCGACCTTTACGGACCTGAAGTCCGCAAGCCCGGAACCTTCGCCGCGAATTGCCTGCTGGCGCGACGCCTGGCGGAGCGCGACGTGCGCTTCATCCAGCTCTTCCACCGCGGCTGGGACCAGCACGTCGCGATCACCCGGCAGTTGCCGAACCAGTGCCGCGACACCGACCAGCCATCGGCCGCGCTGGTGATGGACCTGAAGCGGCGCGGGCTGCTGGAAGACACCCTGGTGATCTGGGGCGGCGAGTTCGGCCGCACGGTCTATTCGCAGGGGCAGCTCGGCAGCGCATCGTCGGGACGCGACCACCACGGCCGCTGCTTCTCGATGTGGCTGGCGGGAGCCGGGATCAAGCCGGGGCACGTTCACGGCGAGACCGACGACTTCTGCTGGAACATCACCAAGGACCCGGTCCACCTGCGCGACCTCCATGCCACCCTGCTCGACCAGCTCGGGATCGACCACAACCGTCTGGTGTATCCTTTCCGCGGCCTCGACCAGAAGCTAACCGGAGTGGAGCCAGCCCGGGTGGTGAAGGAAATCCTCAGCTAGGAGTCGCGAGAATCTTTTCGAACACTTTGGAACCGCGGCCGCTTTCCTCCAGCTGGCGGAAGCGCCGCTGGGGCAGGATCTCTGGCTCGCGCTCGGTGTAGCCGACCCGGTTCTGGAAAAAATCCGCGGCGCGGGTAGTCAGGGCGAAAACCCGGGGAATGCCGCGTTCGGCCGCGATCTTCTCGGCGTGATGAACCAGGTCGACCCCGTAGCCGCGGCCCTCGTGGTTGAGTTTGACGTAGAGACAGGCCACCTCGGCGACGGCCTCGCCGGGATACTCGTGGAGCGCGACGCAGCCGACGACGTTGTCGTCGATGGTCATCACGTGGTAGTCGCCGATCCGCACCTCGATGTCCTCGTAGGTCCGTTCCACCAGCTTGGTCCGGCGCACCGAGCGACCGATCATGCCGAGCAATTCCGGAATGTCCTCCTCCCGCAGCGGGCGGATGGCCCGGTAGCTGTCGGCGTGGACCATGGTCCCGACCCCTTCGTTGGAGAAAAGTTCGTCGACCAGCACGCCCTGGCGGCGGCCGTTGAGGACGTGGACGCGGGGAATCCCGCGGCGGCAGGCTTCGGCGGCGGCCCGCAGCAGGTGGGCGCCGGTGACGGTTCCGGATGCCGCCAGTGCGTTGGCATCGGAAGCCGCAACGGCCGGGACCGGGACGCCGTCGATCAGGATGGCTTCCTCGAGCAGGGCGATGACTTTCACGGCGCCCATGCCGAGGGCAAATGCGACCACCTGCGGGTCGAGCGGGTCGTTGGAGGAGGCGTCCGCCACCACCGTCTGGCCGCGGCCGAGGATGGCCTTGGCTTCGGCGATGGCTTCCGGATCACTGAACGGCCGGGTCAGGCGGGCCGACATGATCTCGCACTCGAGGGTCCAGTCGTAGAGGTCCTTCAGGTCGCCGCCGAGGACGCCCAGGACCAGCTTCACGCCGACATCCTCCATCGCCGCCAGGTCGAGCAGGCTTTCCGCGATCGCCGGTTCCGGAAGCAAGCCGGCCTCGATCAACACCACGAAGGTCTTCCCGCGGAACTGCGGAACGTACTGGAGCACTGCCCTGACATCACCCTGATCGGCCACGCCCGGGGTTCTAGCAGAGAAGGGCGGGGGTGCAATCGCGGCGTGAAGGCGTCACATTTTCCGTGCCATGCCGCCCGTCCGGGGTTCTCTTTCCGGCGTCCCGCCGATGAACGAAGAACCGACCGCCGAAACACCCGCCGCCACCGACGGCGCCGATGCGGTGGTGGAAGCCGCCGAGGCCCCGCCGGGATTGCGCAAGGACCTGGTCGTGTTGACCAAGATGCGGCTCAACGTTTTCGTCCTCATCACCACGTTTTTCGGCTTCCTGCTGGCGTCGCGCGGCCAGGACTTCGACCTGGTGCGGCTGGCCCACACCCTGATCGGCACCGCCGCGGCGGCCTTCGGGTCGGCGGCCTTCAACCAGCTGATGGAGGTCGACCTCGACGCCCGCATGCGCCGCACGGCGAACCGCCCCCTGCCGTCGCGGCGGATGGACCCGCTGTTCGCGTTCGGGGTCGGCTGGATCCTTTCCGCCGCCGGGATCATCCATCTGGCGGTGAAAGTCGGCGCCATGCCGGCCTGGCTCGCCGCCGCCACGGTGGCGATCTACGTTTTCATCTACACGCCGCTCAAGCGCGCCAGCAGCACCAACACCCTGGTCGGTGCGGTTCCCGGGGCGATCCCGCCGGTGATCGGCTGGACCGCGGCCGGCGGGGCGGTGGACGACCGCGCGTGGTTCCTTTTCGCCCTGCTGGCGCTGTGGCAGCTGCCCCATTTCGTCGCCATCAACTGGCTGTGCCGCGAGGAATACGAAGGCGCCGGCTACAAGATGTGGTCCGACGGCGATGTCAGCGGCCGCCGCAGCGGGCTGCTCGCGGCGGTGTTCGCGCTGTGCCTCGCCGTGCTGCCGCTGTGGCCGTGGTTCGCCGGCTGGACGCCGGGTTGGCAGGGTTACGTCGCGCTCGGCGGCGGCGTCCTCGCGGGACTGGTGATGGCCGCCCTGGCGGGCCGTTTCATGCGCGACGGCGAGCGCACTTCGTTCCGCCGCCTGTTCCTGTTCACCTTGCTCTACCTGCCGCTCGAACTCGGATTGCTTGCCATCGCGTGGGTCTAGTCTAGTTTTCGCCGCCCGATGAGGAGCCCTGCTGAAAACCTTGAACCCGCGGTGCGTGATCCGCGGAAGCTGCGGAAGACCGCGCTGTGGCTGGTTTTGATCATGATCGCCAGCGGGATCGGCATTTTCGCCGCCTACGTCAAATGGGGCCGGGAGCAGATCGCCAAGCAGGCCGAGCATGCGCGGCCCGGCATCGTCGGGAGGATCGACGACAAGGCGGAGTTCGGCGTGGTCCGGCAAGACGCGAGCGGCGCGAAGATTAGCGACCTGTTTGGCAAGGTTTGGGTCGTGTGCGGGGTTGCCGTGAACCAGCCGGAGAGCTGGGAGACCACCCGCGAGGTGCTGCTGCGGCTCAATGAGCGGTATGCCGGCCGCGATGATTTCCGGATCGTCTGTTTCACCGTGGATCCCGAACACGAGCAGCCCGCGGTCCTCGCCCGGGTGGCGGCGGAACTCGGTGTGGACCTTCCGAAATGGTGGTTCGCGGCCGCCGGCCAGGAGTACGTCCACAAATTCCTCAAGAACAAACTGAAGCTCGAGCAGATGCCGCATCAGGTGGACGGGAAGTGGTTGTATGACTCCTCGGTCGTGCTGGTCGATCGTGACCGCCACATCCGCCGCGCCGTGGTCCCGCAGAAGCGAGGCGGCCCGCCGTATGTGGCGGCGTTCAATTTCGCCGAAGCCCGGGATTGGGACGGCAAGGGAATCAAGACCGGCAACGACCGCTCGAACGTCGGCCAGTTGGAGTTTCTCCTGATCCAAACCATCGACGAACTCCTCGCCCAACCCGTCACGCCATGACCGACCGCGGGAAAATCACCCTCATCTACAGCTCCGTGGCCGTGATCTCGGCCATCATCCTCGCTTTCACCATCTTCCTCGGCAGCCGTGTTCCGGAGCAGGAACAACCGGTGTATTCCGACGTCGGGGCGGAGAAGGCCGAAACCTTTTTCCCCATCCAGGCGGACCTCACCGGCGTCAACCAGGCCGGCGAGCAGGTCAAGCTGTCGGACCTGAAGGGCAAGGTCTGGATCGTCGCCGAGTTCTTCGCCGTGTGCCCGCACTGCGCGGTGCGCAACGGCCAGGAACTGAAGTCGATCTACGACGAGTTCAAGGACCATCCCGACTTCCAGGTCGTCTGCATTTCGGTGGATCCGACCACCGACACGCCCGAGCGGCTGGTGGACTACTCGGAGGCCCTCGGCGCCGATCCCTCGAACTGGTGGTTCATGAGTCACCCCGACGAGAAGGAGACCCACGAATATCTCGAGAAGGAGCTGCGCTTCTTCGGCATCCGCGAGCGCACCGATCCGATGGACGCCGAGGCCAATGGCCGCTTTGCCCACGACATGGGAATCATGCTCGTGGACCGGGAGTGGAACGTCATCGGCAAGTGGCCGCTGGCCGACGCCCGGTCGGAGGAAGGCCGCAAGCAGGACCCGCAGCTCTATGAGAAGCTGAAGCAACAGCTCTACGACCGTGTGGAGGCGGAGCTGGAGAAGAACGAAACGCCCGGAATCTGATGAACGACGAACGGAAGGAGTGGCTGTCCCGGCCACCGCAGGAAGCGCTTTCGCGGAAGCTGGGGGTCGTCGCCTGGATCCTGACCGCGGTGGTGCTGGTGCTGGTCGGCCTGATGCGCCGACCCGAGCTGCGCATCCCGCTTCCGGAGGGATGGTCGTTCATGTTCCTGCCGCCGGTCCACGCGGTGCTCAATTCCCTCGTTGCCGTCGCCCTGGTGGTCGCCCTGGTAGCGGTGAAGAAGGGCAAACTCGCGCTTCATCGCAGTGCCATCTTCGCGGCGATGGGCCTCTCGGTGGCCTTCCTGCTTTGCTACGTGGCCTATCACTTTACCACCGAAGAGACCCGCTTCGGCGGGGAAGGGTCCATCCGTACGGTCTACTTCATCCTGCTCATCAGCCACATCACGCTCGCCGGGGTCAGCCTGCCGTTCATCCTCTTCACGTTCATCGCCGGCTGGACCAATCGCTTCGCGGCCCACCGCCGGCTCGCCCGCTGGGTGTTTCCCCTGTGGCTTTACGTCGCGGTCACCGGCCCGATCTGCTACCTGATGCTCAAGCCCTACTACTAGACCTCCCGTTCATGAAAGTCCTCGGATACCGCGACGCCGAATACGCCTCCTTCGTCAAGCGCCTCAACCGCCGCGCGCTGCCGACCCATGACGTCCGCGACCTGGTCGAACAGATCATTTCCGAGGTGGCGGAGAAGGGCGACAAGGCGCTGGTCGCCTATGCCAAGCGCTTCGACAACGTGGTGCTCCAGGAGAAACAGCTGTTCGTCACCGCCGAGGAACTCGCCGCGGTGAAAGTCGCTCCGGCCACCCGCAAGGCGGTCGCGGCCAGCCTGAAGAACATCATCGCCTTCGCCAAACGCGGCCTGCGCAAGGATTGGTCGATGCTCAACCACGAGGGCGCCCGGATCGGCGAGCGCTTCCAGCCGTTCGACCGCGTCGGGGTGTATGTCCCGGGCGGCAAGGCGCCGCTGGTTTCCACCGCCCTGATGACCGCCGGATTCGCCAAGGCCGCCGGCGTTCCCGAGATCCTCGCCGCCACGCCGTGCGGCCCGGATGGCACGGTGAATCCCGAACTGCTCTATGCCCTCAAGGCCGCCGGCGTCACCGAGATCCTCAAGATCGGCGGTGCCCAGGCGATCGCCGCGATGGCGCTCGGCACCAAGTCGGTCAAGCCGGTGGACCGCCTCTTCGGTCCCGGCAACCGCTTCGTGGTCGAGGCCAAGCGCCAGCTGTTCGGTGCGGTGTCCATCGACCTGCTCCCGGGACCGAGCGAGATCCTCATCGTCGCCGACAAGACCGGCAATCCCGACTACATCGCCGCCGACCTGCTGGCCCAGGCCGAACACGGCGGTGACAGCGTGATCGGCTTTGTCACCGATTCGAAGGCGCTGGTCGGCAAGGTGCTGAAGGCGATCGAGCGCCAGCTCGAAACCCTCAGCCGCGCCCGCTACATCCGCGAGGTGCTCAAGCAGGCGACCTTCATCCTGCAGGTGAAAAACATGGCCGAGGCCATCGATATCGCCAACGACTTCGCCGCCGAGCACGTCTCGCTGATCGCCGCCGACGAGCGCAAGTGGCTGCCGCTGCTCCGCACCGCCGGGGCCATCTACCTCGGCAACGATTCGCCGGTCGCGGTCGGGGATTTCCTCGCCGGTCCCAGCCACACCTTGCCGACCGGCGGCAGCGGGCGCTCGTTCTCCGGGTTGCGCGCGGACCAGTTCCAGCGCCGCACCAGCATCGTGAAGCTCAACAAGAGCGCCGTGAAGAAGTCGCTCGCGGCGGTCGAGGAATTCGCCCGCATCGAGGGGCTTGACGCCCACGGCCGTTCCACCGCGATCCGGGCGGAAGGCTGAGAGAGGGGCAGGACCTTCGACTCAGGAAGGGCGACGTGCCGCAGCCCGTGGATGTCGGCAGGGCGGGATGTTCTGCTAGGGCTGCTCCGATTCGCCCGGGAGTCGTGCCCGTTGGCTCCATTCCCAAAGCGGCGAAGGATCGCCGCAGTCCGAGGGCGGCTGCGCCGCGGGTCACGGGGCGCTGCTCATTCCGCCAGTTCCATCACCTCGATCTTGCGGAACTCGTAGGGATGGCTCTCGGACTGGAGGCTGATGTAGCCTTCGGTGAGCGCATCGCCTCCGAGTGCTTCGATGAGCGGCTTGGCGTCGCCGTCGGCGGGGTCGAGCTTGGTGTCGGTGTATTCGAAGGCGACCTTGCCGTTGATCAGGTGCCGGATCAGCTTGCCACCGTGGACTTCCGCCTCGGCGGTGACCCACTCGCCCGGGGGGAAGGCGGGTTGCTTGCAGCTGATGCAGTGGTTCTTGTTCACCGCGCCGCCGATGGTGACGAAGGTGCCCGGGGTGCAGAGGTTGCCGGTGGTGCCGACGCCATTGCCGGCGCCGAGCAGCTGGAACTCAAGCGAGACCGGGAAGCTCTGGTCCTTGCCCATGGTCTTGGGGTCCTGGCAATGGAGCATGATCCCGTTGTTCTGCAGCGCCCAACCCGGGCCGCCCTTGATCTGTTCGCCGACGACCCGGTATTCGAGGCGAAGGCGGTAGTTCGAGAGCTTCTTCCCGTAAAACAGGTGCCCGTAGGTTTCACCCCATTCGCTGTAGTTGGCGTAGCTGACCTTCAACACACCGTCCTCGACGATGAAGGTCTTCTTCGGGTCCTCGCCGTAGGCGAGCCCGCGGATCTTGGGCGTCCAGCCGGTCAGGTCCTTGCCATTGAAAATGGCGGTCCACTTTTCCTCCGCGCCGCGGGCGGGAGAAAGGAGCAGGGCGGCTAGGGCAAGGAGACGCAGGGATGATTTCATGGATTCTCAGGTTCGCGCCGGCCCGCTTGTTCAGGCGTCGTCGCGGAATGCCTCGGCGCGGCCTTTTTCGATGCACGAGTTCAGCCACAGGATCAGCTTGCCAATCTCGGGGCTCTCGCTGCGCAGGCCGTCGAGCGCCTGCCAGTCGATGTGCTGGCGGCTGTGCGGCGCGGCGACGCGGTGGATGTCGAGGCGCTCCATCAGCGCTTCGGTTTCGCGCGGGTGGGCGTTGAGGATGTTGGCAGGGCGCGGCAGGTCGTCGAGCGCCGCGGCGGTCAGGCCGAAGGACATCACGCCGACGCCGAAGACGGCATTCAGGCGCCGCAAACCGTCGGCGAGCGCCTCGTCCTCGATCGGGGCGGCATAGAGCAGCTCGCCGCCCTGGGCCCACATCGACGCGGACAGTGCCTGGAAGAAGTCCTCGCGGAAGCTGTTGAGCGCAGGCTGGATGCGCAGCCGCGCCGCGTGGAGACGGAACGGCGGCAGGCCGAGTCGCTGCTTCAGGGAGAGCATCGCCGGGTCGAGTGTCAGCTCCTCGTCGGGAGCGTCGCCGGTTTCCCAGTCGACCAGTGCGACCTCGGGGAATTTCCACAGGTTGCCGAGCGAGGATCCCTGGGCGAATGCCTGGCGGAACACGAAGGGGAAGCGGCCGTTGACGTCGTAGTAGCGCATCACCACCGCGCGGAACTTGCGCATCCGCTCGAGGGCGAGGTCGACCGCCTCATGATCGGCGCTGAACTCGTCCAGGCGGCCGTGGCTGAGGGCCAGCAGCTCCTGGGCGCCGGTCAGGGCGGGCACCGGGGCGGTGCGGCGGTAGTAACCCTGGCCTTTTTCCACCTTGGCGATCGGCGAGGCCGGATCGCACGACATGATCGAGAAATGGTAGCGCAGCGAGGCGTCGGAGTATGCTCCTTCCAACTGCAGGCGGGCGAGACGGATGAGCTCGGTTCCCTTGATGGCATCCGACGGATTGCTCGGGAGGAGGGGGGGGAGGATATCCGTTAGCTGCGTGCGGAGGCTCATGTTGGATTTGAAAAATTCCGCCGGGGGTAGGGCGTGAGGGATTCCACTTCGCGCCTGCGTCCGGCATCAAGCTCCAATGGCGGGAATTTGAAAAATCCGGGTCATCGGGGACGCTCTTTTTGCGATTCCGCCCGGGAGCTTGCTAGAATGCGATTCCGCGCCCACCTTCACCCGCCACCCATGAAATTCCTTCTCGCCGCCGCATCGCTCTTCGCCACCGTCGCGCCGCTCCACGCGCAGAATCCGGATCCGGACGCCATGATCCGCAGCATCCGCCTGTCCGCCACGCTCCAGCAGATGGACCTGAAGGGCGAGGTCGAGAAATTCAACGGCAAGAAGTCGGGGATCATGCTCTTCGTCCGCGAGAACAACATGCAGTTCCGGTTGGACGATACCGGCGAGCGCTTCCACATCCGGATGGGCGACGAAAACGCGGAGCTGCGCACGCTCGACGACAAGGGCAACACCTCGGTCTTCCCGACCAGCAAGCTGGTCCGGCCGATTGCCGGCTCGGACATCACCTACGAGGATCTCACGCTGCGCTTCCTTTATTGGAAGAACGCGGAGCTGAAGGGTGAGGAGCGCGTCAACGGCGCCGATTGCTACAAGATCCGCCTGAACAATCCCGGCCGTGGTGGCGCCTACGGGGCCGTCTTCGTGTGGGTTCACAAGAAATACGGCGCCTTCTGGCAGGTGCGGGCGCACGACCGCAAGGGCAAGGCCATCAAGGAATTCCAGGTCGACAGCGTGATGAAACTGCCGGACGACAAGGGTTACACGATCAAGAAGATGCAGGTGAGCACGCTCGACGGCGACAAGCGTCAATCGATCACTTACCTGACCTTCGAAAAGCCGGCCAGCGGACCGAAGGGGCCCCGGCGCTGAGACGGGCCGCCGCCTCAGGTGACCGGCAGGGTCTCCAGCAAGGTCTTCTTCAGGTGCGCCCAGGGCAGCGGCTTGCCGTCGAGGAACGACGATCGGGCCACCACCAGCGACACGCTGCCGAAGCCGCTGGTGAATTCCTCGCGCAGGACGGTGGACAGGCCGTAGTTCGGGTCGACCTCGACCGACACGGGGAGATCCGGGGCGGCTGCCCGCAGGGCGTCGGCCCACTTGCGGACGAAGCCGGACTCGGTGTCCAGCGATGGATCGTGCTTCAACTCGACGACCGGCATTCCGTGGCGGTCTTCGGTGCGGATCGAAAGGTGAATGGCGACCCCGTTGCGGCGTTGCTCCTCGGCGATCCGCTGTTTGAGGACGTTGATGTAGCCGCGGTGGTGCCGTTCATCCAGTTTGCGCTTTTGTTCGTCGCCCAGCGTTTTTGAAAATCGGCTGAATCGCTCGGGGTCCTCGGGACGGCGCGAGATGTCGATCAACAGCCGGGTGATCTCTCCATGGGCCAGCAGGGCGCGCAGGCGGGTGGCGAAGGCCTGGGCGAGATTCAGCGAACCGGGGGACCAGCCTTCGCCGGAGGTCACGGTCTCCTCCTGGCCACGAAACAACTCCTTGTGCCACTCGGGGATAGCGCAAGTCGCGGGCTCGCAGGATAGGACGAACATAGGGGTTAGGATAGCCGGTGCCGCGTGGAAATCGATCCCGGGATTCAGGAAGTTTCAGCTAGAAGGCCGTGCCGATGGCGAAGTGCCAGGTTCCCGAGGGTTCGCCGCTGTCGCGGGTCAGGTTGTGGCCGTATTCGAAGCGGATCGGTCCGACCGGCAGGTCGATCCGCAATCCCATCCCGACGGCGATCTCCGGCGAGGAAAAGCTGAAGCCGTTGTCGAGCGCCGAGAGGTGTCCCATGTCGACGAAGCCGACGCCCTTGATGGGTCCGACGATCTTGTGGACGTACTCGGCGTTGGCGACCCAGTAGGTCTCGCCGCCGAGCGGGTCGTTGCTGGTCGAACGCGGGCCGAGCTCGTTGTAGCGGTACGAACGGACTGTGTCCGAGCCGCCGGTGAAAAGGCGGAGGTCGATCGGGAACTCGGCGGCGCCGCCGGACGGGAAAAGCATGCCGGTGCGCGCGGCCAGGTTGACCTGGCCGTTGTCGCCGACCGGGATGTAACCGGCGGCAAGGGTGTCGAAGCGGACGTAGTGCGAGGAGATGTCGCCGGCGATGTAGCCGGCCTCGAGCAGGGCGCTGAGGTGGTAGCCGGTGGCGGGGGAAACCGGGTCGTCGCGGCGGTCGTAGGCGACCTGGGCGCGGGCGTAGTAATGGCCGTAGTTGGTTTCCCCCAGCTCGCTCGGGAGGATGCCGTTGGAATCGATGCTGACGATCGAACCGCCGAAAATGATGCTGGCGTCAATGTGCTCACCGAAGTCGTCGCGCGAAAACTCCGCGGAAGCTCCGGTTTCAAACTTGTCGTAACCCTCAAGCGAACGGGTAACGGAAAACAGCCGCAGCCCGAGATAGGTGTTGGAATCCAGAAGCCAGGGGTCGGAAAGGCGAATGTCACCTAACAGTCCACGGGAGCTGATCTCGAAACCGGTGCTGAAGTTCCAGAGGCGGCCGCCGAAATTCCGGTCGTGGTATTTGGCTCCGAAGATCCCTCCTTCGTAGCTGCCGAAGCCGCCGTAGGCCGAGGTGCCGCGGGCGCGGCCTTCGACCATCTGCAGGGTGGCGTCGAGCCGGCCGTCGGCGTCGGTTTCGTTGACCACCCGGACCGAGGAGAATGCACCGGTGGCGAGGATCTTCTTGAGGCGGGCGTCGAACTCCTCGGCGTTGTACCATTCGCCGGTGAGGTCGTCGAAGCGCCGGGTGACGCGGTGGACCTTGGTCTTCTCTGTGCCGGTGACCTTCACCTCGTCGAGCCGCTGGCGGTTGCCGAACTTGATGATGAAGCGCGGCGTCAAGGTGTCGTCGCCGAGGATCCGGTTCATCTTGAAGGTCTCGAGCGGGAAGCCGGTGGCGCGGAAGACGCTCTCGACCTCGCTGCGGATCGAAGCCAGCTGGTCGGTGTTCGCGACCTGGCCGACGTAGGGGGCCGCCTTGGCCCAGAGTTCGCGCATGAGTTCCGGTGGAGCGCCGTCGAATCGGGGCGGGCCGAGGTGAAACAGCGGGCCCTTGACGACGCGGATCGAGAAGGCGAGCTCGTTGGTGCCGGGGACGACGGCGCGCTTTTCGACGCTGGCCTTGGCCTTCCAGTAGCCGCGGGAGCGGCAGTCGGCTTCCAACAGGGCGAGTCCTTCGGCGACGTCCGACTCGCGGAACGGCGGGTCCTGGGCGCGGCTGAGCACCCGCTCCGTGCCGGGCAGCTTGAACAGGTGGGAAAGCCGCACCGCTTCCTCCTCCTCGAGGCCGGGGACGATGACCGAGCCGATCGACAGGCGCGGGCCTTCGTTGACGATGAGCCGGATGCTGTTGCCGGAGATGACCGGCGTGACGCCGGGCTTCTGGAAACCCTGGCGGCGCAGCATGGTTTCCAGCATGAAGGCGGCGTCGTTGGCGCGGGGGATCGACGGCGGCTTGCTGCGGACATACTCCAGGCGGTCGCCTAACAGGTCGAGCGCTTCCGATTCGCTGATGCTGCGGATGCCCTCCACGCGGATGTCCGCCGCCGTCGCGACCTGGGTCAGCGCGGCGAGTCCGAGGAGGCGGGGAAGGCGGTTCATTTGAAGCGGAGCACGAAAGCGCCGAGGACCCGGGTGTTGCTTTCCTTGTCGACCGAGCTGCTGACGAAGATGCGGTCGGTCACCTCGATGGTGGCGGAGTTGAGGCGCTTGCCGGTCAGCGGGTCATCCTCGCCGATGCGGATGTCGACGCGATTTAGCACCGCGAGCACCTTCGCGACCTGATCGCCGAAGGGCAGGCGGCCCTTGCGCCATTCCTCGAGGATGAGCTGGGCGGCCTTGAGGGTGGCGGCTTGTCCGTCCTCGAGCCCGTCGGAGGTGGTGCCGGTGGCGAGCAGGGTCATGATCTCGCTTTCGGGCAGGGGAGGGTCGGAGGTCAGGGCGGTCTTCGGCGCGTTCACCGGCCCGTAGAAGAACAGGTTCACGTCGTAGCGTCCGATGTTCGAGGTGCCGCGGATGTTGAGCTCGGGATTGAGGCCGTTCCCGGGGGTGAACTTGGCCACGCCGTTCTTCACCTCGAGGGTGCTGAACGGCAGTTTGGCCTCGATCTCGCTGACGATGGCATTGCCGTCCGGCTGGATGTTCCCGAGCGTGCCGCCGACGTGGAGGTTGGCGATGGCGGAGCCGGTGGCGAGGTTGCCGCGGATCAACAGCGGATCGACGGTGCGGATGTCGACATCGAGCGTCCAGTTGGCGAAGGGCTCGGGGAGGTCGGCGGATTTCTCGTCGGGATCGATCGCCGGCAGGCTGGGGCGGGACGGCGCGGTGAAAGGCATTCGCAGGGGCAGGATCTCGATGTCCTTGTAAAAGATGCTGTCGATGATGCCGACCGTGCCCGAGATGGCGGCAACCTCGAGGTCGCCGCGGATCGAGAGATTGGCGTCGGCGCGGACGATCATCGAGTCGTCGCGCTTCAGCGGCAGGGCATTGGCGGTGAAGGAAAGGTCGAAGGTCGGCTTGGTGGTGTCCTCGAGGCCGACCTTGCCGCTGCCCTTGAGCGTGCCTCCGGCACTTTCGAGCGAGAGCGATTCGAGCACCACGTCCTTGTCCGCGAATTTCACCAGCAGGTTGGCGTCCTTCACCGGCGGGGCGGGGGAGTCGGTCATTTCGAAGGCGCCGCCGCTCAGCTTGATTTCACCGCCGAGCGACGGCTCGCCGATGGTTCCGGTGGCGGTGAAGAAGGCTTCCAGATTGCCGGCGAGGGTCTCGGCGGCGGGAACGAAACGCTTGAAAGTGGCGATGTCGATCGGCGGGACGTTGACGCGGGCCTCGATTTGCTCGCCGAGCAGCAGGTCGGGGTCTTCGGCCCACTTGTCCGGTTCGTAGGGCATTTTCCCGGCCAGGGTGATCGTGCCGTAGCCGCTCGGCTTGATCTCGCCCTCCACCACCAGCGACTTGTCCGCGCCGTCGAGATTGAGGGTGGCGTCGGTGATCGGGACATCCGGCTGGTCGGCGACCTGCACGCCCTTGACGGCGACCTCGAGGTCAATCTTCGGGGCCGCGGGGGTGCCGGCGATCACGAGGTTCACGCGGCCACTTCCCGCGGCGAGGGGGTTCTTGGCGTCCGGCAGCCAGGAGGCGATGCGATCGCTGTCGATCCATTCCGACTCGAGGAAGAGGTTCATCGGTTCGGTCTGGCGCAGGAAATCATTGGCCCCGCGGATTTCCCCGGGGACCGGGAATTCGGCCTGGCCGCCGATGAGTCGGGTCTCGCCGTCGAGCCACTCGATCTTGGGAATCTTCAGGACCTGATCGGCGAGATGAGCCTCGGCGGTGATGGTTTGGCCTTCGGCCTTTGCGACCAGTTGGGTGAGATCCAATGATTCCGGCCAAGCGTAGGAGCCTGTGGTTTTCAACAGCAGCGGGGGCGTTTCCTTGCGCACCCATTCGAATGACTCGACCTGGAACTCGCCGCGGTGGGGTTGTGCCGCGAAGTCGCCGCCCCCTTGCCAGGTCAGGGTGGCATTCATGCCTTCGGGCAAGGTGACGCCCGCGGCGGCCGCCCAGCCGGCGAGGTTCTCCGGGCGGAATGATTCCAACGTGGCAGCCGCCTCATACTGCTTGGCTTCCAGATCGAGGGCGAACTCGGCCCGCATGCCGGTGGTGCCGAAGGTGCCTGCCACCTTGCCGTCCGGCGTCCATGTCGCCTCCGCGGCCAGCGAGGCGGCGTCCTTCTCGGGGGAGAGCAGGACCTTGCCGCCGGCCGAGCGGATGCCGTCGGGGCCCGAATCGGCGGTCGCGTCCAAGGTCAGCGACGTCTCCGGCAGCGGAGGGGCGTCCTCCGGTGCGAATTCGAACTTTTCGTTCAGCGCTGAGAACACGGGCGCGAGGCGCGGCAGCGACGCCTGCAGGGTGGCCTCGAAATCCGTCCATCCTTGCCGGGCGAGGTCGCGCCACACCAGCGCCGCGCTGCCATCGAGCTTGCCCCCCAGTGCCTCGATCGACCAGTTCGCCTCGCCCTTGTCGCCGTCTTTCGAGGCGTCGACCACCACCGCTTCCGCACGCCAGTCCTCATAGCTGACATTCGTCACCTCGGCGCTCGCGTTGGCTTTCAACAGGTCGGGTGATTGGTCGAATCCTTCGATCCGGGCCTCGAGCCGGCTCACGGTTGCCTCGACCGGCAGTTCGAGCGCGACGTTCTTCAAGGCCTCGCCGACGACCAGCGGCTCTCCTTCCAACCGGACCACGGCGGAGGAAAGGCCGCCGTCGACGATCAACCGGGAGTCCTCCGCCAGCAGCTCTACCCGGGCGGTGGGCTCAGCGCCGGTGGGAAACGAGACGTCGAGATCGCGGATGCCAAGTCGCGGGGTGACATCGAAGCGGTCTAGCGTCAGCCGTTCTTCCTGCCAGGCAATGTGGGTTTCCTGGGCGCTGAAGGCGTAGCCACCCATCACGGCGAGACCGCCGAGCTTGAGGCTGAAATCGTCGCTGCCGGGAGCGTGGTTGAAGTCGCTGCTTTCCAGGGTCACCAGCTGCTCCTCGCCGCGGACCAGCTGGAATTTCAGGTCGGCCGCTTCCAGTTCCATCGGCAGGACCAACTTGCGGGCCTTGCGCAGGGTTTCGCCCAGGGCCTGCGGATCGAAGGGTTTCTCGGGCTCGTCGGGATCCTTGGGGGGCGCGGCGGCGAGGTCGATCACCGCGTCGATGCGGTTGATCGTGACACCGTCGAGTTTGCCGCGCACCAGCCGGGAGAGTTCATACTTCGGGCCGACCGAGCCGATCTCCAGCTTGCGGATCACGCCGCCGCTGAGGGAAAGGCCCTCGATGCGGATCCCGCCGAGGAGCGTGCCTTTGAGCTCGAAGTCCGCCGTCATGTCGGCGGCGGCCAAAGCCTTGCGCATGCCGATGCCGCCGATCCAGCGCCAGCCGGGGCCGTTGAGCCACACCAGCAGGGCGATGAAGATTCCCAGCGCCCACCACCTCTTCCGCCCGCGGCGGCGTTTTTTGATCGGTGGGGCTTCAGTTTCTTCGGAACTCATCGGGAACGTGCGCGTTCATTTCATCGCCGCTCTGCGGGCGCGGGTCAACGAAAGGTCTCATCGGGAAGCAATTCAGGCCGATTGTCACATGAACCATTCCAGAGTGAAATGACTTGCGGCCAGAACAGCGAAGACAATCACCCACCACCAAAACTCAACGAAAGCCGCGGGCGTGATGCCATGGCGAATGCGCTCTTTGGAGGGGAACTGTTTCATGGTTGGCGGCATTCGGGGCTGTTCCCGGAGCGGGGCTCTTGTCGTGCAGCGAAAACGAGATCGAAGTCTCGGATCAGGCTCTCGGTGGGATACCATTTCCTCGCCGAATCCCCGGCGAAGTAGTCGCGCACCATCCGGTCGGTGGTGCCGGCGGGCAAGCCACGGAGGAGCCGGCGAATGCGTCCGACCTCGTGACCGATGGACGCCCAGACAAAGAAGGCTCCGAGGAGCCATCCGTCGCGGGTGTCGATTTGAAAAAGCCATCCCGCCACGACAATCACCAGGCACGCGGAGGCAATCAGCCGCGGCCAATTGACCAGTGAGATGGGTCGCGGGGGTATGGGGCCGCTGGTGTCGCTAGGGAACATCGCCGGAATTGATCCACGAATTGGAAACTGTAAGGGGAGCGAGAGGCAGTCAAATCCGATGCGGGGGCAGGCGCGGTGGAGCGAAGGTTCCGGCGTGCCAAGTGGCCGGGGCTGTTGCAGCCTGCACCCATGGATGAGATTTCGAGCGACGGCAGGTCGCGCCGAGAGCGGTGGCGGGAGATTATTTTCGAAGCCGAGACCCCGGCGGGCCGGCGCTTCGACGTGGTGCTGCTCTGGCTGATCGGCTTGAGCGTGCTGGTGGTGGTCCTGGAAAGCGTGCCGGAAATCTCCCGGCGCCACGGGACGCTGATGCGGACGCTCGAGTGGATGTTCACCATCGCGTTTTCGATCGAGTACCTGGCCCGGCTTTATGTGGTCCGGCGACCGGGACGCTATGCGCGGAGCTTTTACGGCATCGTCGACCTGCTGTCGGTGCTGCCGACCTACCTGATGCTGGTCGCCCCCGGGGCGCAGGCCTTGCAGGTGATCCGGGTGCTGCGCCTGATGCGGATGTTCCGGGTCCTCAAGATGGTCCGCCACGTCAGCGGGGCGGATTTGCTGCTGCGGGCGATCTACGAATCGCGGGCGAAGATCACCGTTTTCTTCACCTTCATGCTGACGGTCTCGGTGATTGCCGGGACACTGATGTATTTGATCGAGGGGGAGAAAGGGGGCTACTCCAGCATCCCCACCGGCATCTACTGGGCGATCGTCACGATCACCACCCTCGGCTTCGGCGACATCACCCCGACCACCGGGCTCGGGCAATTGCTGACCTCGCTGCTGGCGCTGACCGGATTCGCCGTGATCGCGGTGCCCACGGGGATCCTGACCGCCGAGATCTCGAAGCTGGAGGCAGACCGGACCTCGGACGCCTGCCCGTCCTGCGGGGTCCACGGGCACCTTCCGGATGCCAAATATTGCCGGCGCTGCGGGTCGCGGATGGAGTGAGGCCGGGCTTTCGCGGTGGCATCGTCCATACGTGGTGCCTACCCCCGGCGGATTCCTCGACATTGTTCCGGCGGCTGGTTGACAAGGGGGGAGTGCCTTGACCAATCTGCGACAGCCGGGACGCGCACAACGCCGTCCCGGTGTCCGACTGATTTAAAAGGCCCGAAAACCCGTGTTCTCCAACGAAGACTACTTGGCCGACCTGCTGGTGGAAGCAGGTGCGGTTACTCCCGAAAAGCTCGACCAGGCCCGCCAGAAAGGCGGCGCGGTGGTGGAGAGGTTGCTCAGCGATACCGATCTCTCCGAAAGTACCGTGTGCGCGGTGCTGGCCCAGAACGCCGGCATGGACGCGATCGACCTGGGGCAGATGACCATCGACCCCGAAGTCGCCAGCGCGGTCCCGGACGACATCGCCCGGCGCTACAAGGTGATCCCGGTGGCGGATGACGGAGTCTACCTCACGGTTGCCGTGGCCGATCCTTTCGACTTCGAGACCATGGACAGCCTGCCCCACGTGCTGGGCCGCGAGTTGTCCTTCGTGTGCGCGCCGATCGACGCGGTGACCCTGTTCCTCAAGCAGTTCTACGGGTTGACCGAGTCGGGCTCCAATCTCGACATCGCCGGCGCCCACGACGTGGAGGTTTCCGATAGCGACGCCCCGATCATCCGGCTGGTGCAGAACCTCCTGACAGAGGCGATGAAGAACCGCTGCTCGGACATTCACATCGAGCCGCTCGAGACGTCCGTGCGCATCCGCTACCGGATCGACGGCAAGCTGGTGGAGATCGACAACCACCCGAAGAAGCTCCTGCCGGCCATCGTGGCCCGTCTCAAGGTGATGAGCGGTTCGATGTCGATCGCGGAAAAGCGCCTGCCCCAGGACGGCCGCATCCAGGTGAAGCTTGGCGACAAGGAGATCGACCTTCGTGTTTCCACCGTGCCTTCCAACCACGGCGAGTCGGTCGTCATGCGTATTCTCGACAAGTCCGGCCTCGTGCTGGGCCTGCCGGAACTCGGGTTCTTCTCCGACGACCAGGCCGAGTTCGAGAAGCTGATCGGCCTGCCGGACGGCATCGTGCTGGTCACCGGGCCGACCGGTTCCGGCAAGACGACCACGCTTTACGCCTGCTTGAACGTCATCAACAAGCCGGACAAGAAGATCATCACGGTGGAAGACCCGGTCGAATACGAGATGCCGGGCATCAACCAGGTGATGGTGAAGACCGACATCGGCATGACCTTCGCGGCGGCACTGCGCGCCATGCTCCGCCAGGCGCCGAACATCATCATGATCGGGGAAATTCGTGACGCGGAAACGGCCAACATCGCCATCAACGCCGCGCTCACCGGTCACCTTGTGCTTTCCACCCTGCACACCAACGACGCGCCCGCCGCGGTCGCGCGTCTCGCGGACATCGGCATCAAGCGCTTCCTCATTGCCTCGGCGGTGCGGGCGGCGCTCGCCCAGCGCCTGGTCCGCAAGCTGTGCCCGGTGTGCAAGGCGCCTCACACGCTCACCGACAAGGAAGCCCGGGCGCTCCAGTTCGACGCGAGCCGCGACGCCGGTGCGACCATCATGGGTCCGGTGGGCTGCGACAAGTGCCGGGGCGGCGGCTACCGCGGCCGGGCCGGCCTGTTCGAACTCTTCCAGGTCGACGACGAGGTCCGCCACCTGATCAACGAGAACCTGGGTTCCAGCCAGCTGCGGAAGCGCGCGCGGGAACTCGGCATGCGCACGATGCGCGAGGACGGCGTCCGCAAGGTGCTGGCCGGCCTCACCTCGCCCGAGGAAGTCATCCACGTCACCATGGCCGACTTCGAGTGATCCAAGGATCCTAACCCTACCCATTCAATTTTTCGAAAACCCGATCCATGGACAGCAACCAGATCGTAGAACTTTTCATCAGCCGTGGCCTCATCGACCGCTCGCTCGGACAGGACATCCTCTCCGAAGTCGACCACAGCGGCAAGGAGGCCGCCGAAATCCTCGCCGACTTCCAGGTCATCCAGCATCGCGACGATGTCTGGCCCGTCGTCGCCTCCGAACTCGGGGCCCAGATGGTCGACCTCCGCAACTGGACGCCGCCGGACGAATTGCTCGCCCTGGTCCCGGCCGGTACCGCCCGGCTCCACGGCGCCCTGCCGGTGAACTTCGACGCCGAGGGCCTGCACATCGCCCTGGTCGATCCGATGAACCCGCAGACCCTCGAGGACCTGCGCTTCGCGCTCGGCCGCGAGATCGTCCTCGCCGTGGCTCCCGACTACATCGTCGAACAGAAGATCAACGACTGCTACGGCGGCGAGGGCAAGGCGATGGAAGACATCCTGAGCCAGCTCGAAAGCGGTGCCGACGCGAGCATGAACCAGGCGGACCTCGAGGCCGAGGCGAACTCGGCGCCGATCATCCGCTACGTCGACATCGTCTTGTTCCAGGCGATCAAGGAGCGCGCGTCGGACATCCACTTCGAACCCTTCGAGAAGGAGTTCAAGATCCGCTACCGCGTCGACGGGAGCCTCTACGAAATGGCTCCACCGCCGGTCCACCTCGCGCTGGCGATCCTTTCGCGCATCAAGGTGATGTCGAACATGAACATCGCCGAGCGCCGCGTCCCGCAGGACGGCCGGATCGTGAAGCAAGTGGGTGATCGCCAGGTCGACATGCGCGTTTCCACCCTTCCGACCCAGTACGGTGAATCGGTGGTGCTCCGGGTTCTCGACCGATCCTCGGTCAACCTGTCGCTGGAAAACCTCCACCTGCCCCCGGAGACCTACGAATACATCTGCGACACGATCGAGAAGCCCAACGGGATTTTCATCGTCACCGGACCGACCGGTGCGGGCAAGACCACGACGTTGTATGCGGCCTTGCAGCGGATCAACACCATCGACGCCAAGCTCCTGACTGCGGAAGATCCGGTCGAATACGACATCGACGGCATCGTCCAGATTCCCTGCAACGAGGCGATCGGCCTGACCTTCCCGCGGGTGCTCCGCGCCTTCCTTCGTCAGGATCCCGACCGGATCATGGTGGGGGAGATGCGCGACATGGATACCGCCCAGATTGCCATCCAGGCATCGCTCACCGGGCACTTGGTGCTTTCCACGCTCCACACCAACGACGCGGCCGGCGCGGTCACGCGTCTGGTCGACATGGGCTGCGAGCCGTTCTTGGTCGCCGCCTCGCTGGAAGGCGTCTTGGCCCAGCGTCTCGTCCGCACCATCTGCAAGGATTGCAAGGCCTCGTATGAACCGAACGAGAGCATCCTCCATCAGCTCGGCGTGGCCGTCCACGAACTGGGCGACAAGGACTTCTTCACCGGCAAGGGCTGCGACATCTGCGGTGGCAGCGGATACAAGGGCCGGAAGGGGCTTTACGAACTCCTGAACATCACGGATCCGATCCGCGAGCTCATCACCGACCGCGCCCCGAGCGTGGTGATCAAGCAGAAGGCGGTGGAATTGGGAATGAACACGCTCCGTGAGGATGGATTGCGCAACATTTACCTCGGCCACACCACCATTGAGGAAGTCCTGAAATACACCTGATCCCGCCCGGGCCGGGCCGAAATTTGAGTCGCCAGACCCTTCTCGCCCGCCCACAATCATATCACTCGATTTAAAAATAACCCCATGCCTCAGTTCCAATTCACCGCTGCCGATGCCAAGGGCGAGCAAACGTCCGGCACCATCGAATCCACGAGCGAAGCCGAAGCCATCCAGCAGCTCCGGGCGCAGGGATTTTATCCCCTGCAGGTCGTCGAAGCCGGGAAGGGCAAGCTCGCGGCCGCCAAGAAGCCCGCCGCCAAGAAGGCCAAGGGCGGCAAGAAGGTGAAGACCTCCACCGGCGGCCGGATCAAGCCGAAGCTGCTGATGATTTTCACCCGCCAGCTGGCGACATTGATCGACTCCGGCCTGCCGCTGCTGCGAGGTCTGACGGTGCTGGCAAAGCAGGAGCCAAACCCGGTGCTCAAGGGCACCATCGGGGCGCTGGCCGACTCGGTGCAGTCGGGTTCCACATTCTCCGAATCGCTGGCCCAGCACCCGCGGATCTTCAACAAGCTCTATGTGAACATGGTGAAGGCCGGTGAGCTGGGCGGTGTGCTTGAAGTCGTTCTCGTCCGTCTGGCGGAGTACCAGGAAAAGGCCCACAAGCTGAAGAACAAGATCGTCTCGGCGATGGTCTATCCGGTGATCGTGATGTTCATCGCGGTGGCCATCCTTGTCTTCCTCATGCTCTTCATCGTTCCCAAGTTCGAGGCGATGTTCGCGGAGATGGGCAACGACGCCGAACTGCCGATGATCTCGCAGGTGGTCTTCGGTGCCTCCAAGTTCTTCCTCAAGCCCTCGATCTGGGTCATTCCGAACATCGTCTGGGTGTTCCTGGTGTTGATGCTCATCGGTTTCCTCATGAACATGTGGGGCAAGACGAAGAAAGGCCGCCGGGTGATCGACGCCTTCAAGCTGAAGGCCCCGATCTTCGGTGACATCCAGCGCAAGTCGGCCATCGCCCGCTTCTCCCGTACCCTCGGTACCCTGGTGACCTCGGGCGTCCCGATCCTGCAGGCGCTGAACATCACCCGCGACACCGCTGGCAACGTCATCGTCTCCGACGCCATCGAGAAGGTGCACGAAGCGGTCAAGGAAGGGGAGTCGATCGTCACGCCGATGCAGTCCGCCAGCGTGTTCCCCTCGATGGTTATTTCGATGGTCGACGTCGGTGAGGAAACCGGCCAGTTGCCCGAGATGCTCCTGAAGGTCGCGGACGTCTACGACGATGAAGTGGACAACGCGGTGACCGCGCTTACCTCTATCCTGGAGCCGATCATGATCGTTATTCTGGCGCTGGTCGTCGGGATGGTGGTGATGGCGCTCTTCCTGCCGCTCATCAAGATCATCTCCACCATGGGCGAGCAGTGAGTGTGGTCCGGGGAGCGGTGGATACCGGGGACAGCCCCCGGGGGCTCCGCTCCTTGACCCGGCAAACCCGGAAACAACCCATGAAGATTCATCAGAACAACATCCGCCGCCAAGGCTTCAGCTTGATCGAGCTGGTCGTGGTCGTCGCCATCATCGCGGTCCTTGCCGCGCTGACGATGGGAGCCCTCGGTTTCATCAACCAGAAGAGCGCGCGCGACAAGGCCAAGGTCCAGATCAAGCTCTTGGAGAAGGCGCTTGAGGACTATCAGGCCGACAACCGCTCACTTCCGCCGAGTCCCGATTCAAACGGGGAACGCGGAGACGAAGTCCTTTACAAGTATCTGTACTACGATGGCTTCGAAACCCGCGACAGCGGTGGCGTGGTTTATCTGGGAGACCTCGACCCGGAGAACAATACCAAGTCGGGCCAGGCATGGATCCAAGGCAAGGACGCCCAGGCGCGGATCGTCGATCCGTATGGCAATCCTTACCACTACCGCTCGGGCGATTCCCCGGCGGCGGTGAACCCCGACTTCGACATCTGGTCAGCGGGTCCCGATGGCAAGACCAACGCCAATCCGGATCACGACGACTGCCTCGACGATATCCGGAACTGGTAATTTGAACCTGATCCAACCGGGCTTCCTCCGCGCCGCAGGGTGACGGGAGGAAGCCCCTTTTTTCACCCCCGGGAAACCGGGCTTTGCGCTCGACGCGGCCCGACCCCGGAGGCTTCTTTCCCCAAGCGATGAGCGACGATTCACAAGACACCACCGCCGCTGCTCCGGCAGCCAAGACCGCCCGTAAAAAGCCCGCTGCCCGGAAGGGCGCCAAGCCGAAGGCAAAGGCCGCCGAAGCGACGACCGAGTCGCTGCCTTTGGACACGACCGCGGATGCCCCGGCTCCCCGGGAGGAGTCCAGCGCAGCCGCAGAAGCCAGCACCCCGGCCCCGGCTGCGGAGGCCCCAGAGGCGCGGCCCGAGCCGGTGGATGATGCCCCTGTAGAGGGCTCGTCCGATCCGGAGCCGATCCCTTTCTTTTCCGAATCCCCGCAGGGAGACCCGCCCGGGAACAACAAGAAGCGGCGCCGTCGCAAGAAAAAGAGCGGTCAGTCCCAGCAAGGCCAGCATCCCCATGCGGTGGCACCCTCGGCCGATGGCCACAAGGAGCCCGGCGACACGTCCGCGCCGGCTCCGGTGATGCATGCGGCTCCGCGGCCGAAGCTCGACCCCGAGGAGGTGGCGAAGAAGGCCTGGAAGATGTTCCAAGCCGAAGTCGGGGAAGAGGGCCTGGCCCTGATCGACGACAACGATGCCCGCGAGGTCACGCGCCGCTGTTTCCGGCTGGCGGAGATTTTCCTCGAGGAGGCTGCCCGGCGGAGCCGCTGATCAGCCCGCCAGTTCGGACTCCAGGCGTCTGGCAAGCTCCTCCTTGCCGGTCGCCTTGGCGAGGGCGATCCGGAGTTTCATGATTTCGGGCTGGTGGCGCTCGGTATCGTCCATCGATGCCAGCGCCTCGATCGCCGACTCGTGGTCGCCGATCGCCAGAGCCCCTTCCAACAGGTCCGCTGCCGTCGGGTTTTCCGGTGCCAGCGGCTGCTCGCGGTATACCGCCCATTTCGCGCTCGGCGGCAAGTCGTCGGGAGCATCCTCGATCTCGTCGAGGTAGACCAATTCGTCGCCGTCCCTGACCCGGCGCCAGTGATTTAGCAGCATCACGATGATCAGGCCGAGGAAGCACACCGAGGCCTCCATCAGAAACGGGGTGGTGATGACGCCGGCGACGCGCGCGAAGAACTCGCCGGGAAGACCCGGCAGGTGGCGCCCAAGCACCACCAGCACGAAGATCCCGGCGATGCCACCGAGGATCATGATGCTGACGGCGACCTGACGTGCTCGTTCGTTGCGTGCCATCCCGGGGAAACGAAGCATGGGCAGGAGGGTCATGCGAACCAGAAAAGTTTTTAATTAAACTTGATAGTTTCTAAAAACTTCATTTCTCTGCGGGAGCTTCATGTTGCTCGCCCGGATCAGATTCGCAGGGATCGCGATGATCTGCGCCGCCCTTTCCCTGGTGGTGTGGAAGACGCGGTTTCAGCGCACGCAGCCGGATCGGGGTGCGGGCAGTGGCGAAGCGCGCCGCGAATTGACGATTCCCGTTGAGATCGTGGAAGCCGGGGAGGAGCCTCGCCTCCATGAAGTGCGGCTTCTGCGATGATCATCTCGATTCATCGCGGTTGAATTCGCGCGTGACAGCCGCTAGACCCCGTGGCGATGCGGCTATATGACACCCTGGCGAGAGAGCTCAAGGAGCTCCGTCCCCTCGACGGTTCAACCTACCGGTTCTATTGCTGCGGTCCGACGGTGTACGGGCCGGCCCACATCGGGAACTTTCGCACCTTTGTCCTTCAGGACGTGTTCCGCCGGACCCTGGAAACCGGGGGGATGAGGACCCTGCATGTCCGGAACATCACCGACGTCGATGACAAGACGATCCGGGACTCCCAGGCAGCGGGGAAGTCGCTCGCCGATTTCACCGCGTGCTGGACGGACCGCTTCCATGCCGACTGCGGGCTTCTCGGTCTGCTTCCGCCCCATATCGAGCCGAGTGCGGTGGAGCACATCCCGCAGCAGATTGCCATGATCGGGAAGCTGGTCGAGAAGGGGCACGCCTACGCCTCGGAGGACGGGTCGGTGTATTTCAATATCGCCTCGTTCCCCGGCTACGGGAAGCTGTCTCATCTCGACAAGCGGGAGCTGGAACTCGGCAAAACCCAGAATGTCCGTGCGAACGCCGACGAGTATGAGAAGGACAGTTTGTCGGATTTCGTGCTGTGGAAAGGTCGCCGCCCGGAAGACGGCGAGAACTACTGGTCCTCGCCGTGGGGAGAGGGCCGCCCCGGCTGGCATCTCGAGTGCTCGGCGATGATCAAGGAGTACCTTGGCGACGACTTTGACCTCCATTCGGGCGGGGTTGATCTGATGTTCCCGCACCACGAAAACGAGATCGCCCAGAGCCAGTGCGCGTGCGGCGGTCATTTCGCGGCGCATTGGTTCCACACCACCCATCTGCTGGTGGACGGCGGGAAGATGTCCAAGAAGCTCGCAAATTTTTATACTTTGGAGGATCTGGCCGCCAAGGGCTTCAGTGCGATGGAAGTGCGCTACGTGCTGATCGGTGCCCACTACCGCAAGCCGCTCAATTTCACCCTCGATTCCCTCGGCGCGGCAAGGGAAGCCATGGCGAAGCTGGCCAAAGGGGCGCGGGCGCTGGCGGCGAAAGCTCCGGCCGAAGCGCGGTTCGACGCCGTCGGGTTCGGGCCGTTCCAGGCGGCATGGGATTCCCTCCAGGATGATCTGAATACGCCGGGCTGTCTCGGCGGCCTGTTCACGGGTCTCCGCGAGGCGGCGAAGCTGGAGGGGGAGGATGCCGCCAGGGCGATGGCCGCCTTCAACCGCCTGCTGCGGGCCTTGGGGCTCACGCTTCCCGAGGAAGAGCCGGAAGCGGAGGTGCCCGCGGAGATCCGCGCGATCGCCGAGGAGCGCTGGGCTGCCCGCAATGCCAAGGACTGGGCGAAGGCCGATGCGATGCGCGCCGAGCTTTCCGCCAAGGGCTGGAACATGAAGGATGGCAAGGAGGGCTACGAGCTGACGCCGGTGGCTTGAGTCGAGACCGGGTGAATCTTCAACACAATCCCCAGATGCATATTCGTCCCCGCCGCAACCGCCGCACGCCGGCGATCCGTTCCCTGGTCCGCGAGAACGTCCTCACGCCGGCGGATTTCATCCTGCCGCTCTTCCTGCACGAGGATCCGTCCGATGTCGCGATCGCCTCGATGCCCGGAGTGACGCGCTGGTCGCTGGAGGGGCTGGTCCGGGAGGCGGGGGAAGCGCATGCGCTGGGGGTTCCTGCCGTGGTGCTATTCCCGAAGATTGAAGACCACCTGAAGACTCCGAAAGCGGAAGAGTGCGCGAATGACTTCGGGTTGGTTCCGCGGGCCATCCGCGCGCTGAAAGCCGCTCATCCGACGCTGTGCGTGATCACCGACGTGGCGCTCGATCCCTACAATTCGGACGGTCACGACGGGGTGGTCCGCCGGGACGAGCAGGGGGGGCTTCAGGTGCTCAATGACGAGACGGTCGAAATCCTCTGTCAACAGGCCTTGTGTCATGCCAGGGCCGGAGCGGACATCGTTTCTCCCAGCGACATGATGGACGGGCGGGTGGCCGCACTGAGGTCGGCGCTGGACGGGGAGGGCTTCCAGGATGTCTCGATCCTCAGCTACTCGGCGAAGTACGCCTCCGCCTACTACGGTCCGTTCCGCGGGGCGCTCGACTCGGCGCCGAAGGAGGGCGACAAGAAGACCTATCAGATGGACCCGGGGAATGCCCGCGAGGCGATCCGGGAGGTCCTGTTGGATGAGGCGGAAGGCGCCGACATGGTGATGGTGAAGCCGGCGGGGCCGTACCTCGACATCATCAGCCGCGTCCGCGAAAGCACGACCCTCCCGGTGGCCGCCTATCAGGTCAGCGGCGAGTACTTGATGATCGAGAGTGCCGCCGCCGCCGGATGGGTGGATGGCAAGGCGATCGCCTTGGAAAGCCTGACGGGCATCAAGCGCGCCGGTGCGGACATGATCCTGACCTACTACGCCAAACGGGCAGCCGTCTGGCTGGGGGGGCTTGAAGAAAAACGGCCCGACGTTTGCACGCCGGGCCGTTTGGCACCCGTTGGAAGGTGACGTCAGGCGGGCGCTTGCCCGCCATCGGTCACAGAAGTTCGTTGAGGATGTTCTCCATGAGTTCCTGGCGACCGGAAGCAACCACCGGTTCGGGGTTCTTCTTCACCCACTCGGTGAGGTCGTCGAAGTTCATCTTGCCGTCTTCGATCTGTTTGCCGATGCCTTCGTCCCAGCTCGAGTAGCGGGACTTGACGAAGTCGGCGATCCGGCCGTCCTCGCGGATCGCGGCGGCGACCTTGAGGCCGCGTGCGAACGCGTCCATGCCGCCGATGTGGGCGTAGAACAGGTCGATCGGTTCGTGCGACTCGCGGCGGCGCTTGGCGTCGAAATTGAGACCGCCGGTGGTGAAGCCTCCCATTTCCAGCACCTTCAGCATCACCTGGGTGGTGCCGTAGATGTCGCTCGGGAACTGGTCGGTGTCCCAGCCGAGCAAGGTATCGCCCTGGTTGGCGTCGATCGATCCCAGGGCATTGGCGCCCATTGCCACCGAGATCTCGTGCTGCATGGTGTGACCCGCGAGCGTCGCGTGGTTGGTCTCGAGGTTGAGTTTGAAGTGCTCGAGCAGGCCGTATTCGCGGAGGAAGTTCAGGCAGGCCGCGGAGTCCGAGTCGTACTGGTGGGTGGAGGGTTCGCGCGGTTTGGGTTCGATGTAGAACTGGCCGGTGTAGCCGATCTTTTTCGCGTAATCGACCGCCATGTGGAGCAGTGCCGCGAGGTGATCGAGCTCGCGCTTCATGTCGGTATTCAGCAGCGTGGCGTAGCCTTCGCGGCCCCCCCAGAAAGTGTAGCCGAGGCCGCCGAGGGCATGGGTGGCGTCCATGGCTGCCTTCACCTGTGCCGCCCCGTAGGCGAACACCGCGGCGTCCGGCGAGGTGCCGGCGCCTTGCGAGTAGCGGGGATGGGAGAACAGGCAGGCGGTGCCCCAGAGCAGCTTCTTTCCGCTCGATTGCTGGAGCTGTCCGAGGTGGGCGACCACCTCGTTGAGGGCGGCGGTGGACTTGCTGAAGTCGTCCAGCTCGGGCGCGATGTCGCGGTCGTGGAAGCAGTAGTAGTCGATGTCGATCTTTTCGAGGAACTCGAAGAACACGTCGGCGCGCTTCTTCGCGTTGTCGACGGAGTCGGAGTAGTCGTCCCAAGGCATCACAGCGGTGCCGCCGCCGAAGGGATCGGACAGGGCATTGCGCATCACGTGCCAGTAGGCGGCACCGAAGCGCATGTGTTCACGCATCGTCTTGCCCTCGATGATCTCGTCGGGATTGTAGTGCTTGAACGCGAGTGGATTCTTGGATTTCGAACCTTCGTAAACGATCTTGGGAATGTCTGTGAAGTAGGCCATCGGAATCCCTGCAATAGTGGGCGAGGGTCCGCGAGTCCATCATGGAATTGTGTATGTTTTCACCCCGAGTGGCGGCTCAATCCAACTTTGTCACCCTTCATTCATTCCAAATGAACCAATCAGGGAATTGGCTGGAAGTAGATTTGCGACGCCGGGAGGTGGCGTGAAATGCCGTGACGGGCCTAGATTTTCACTTCTTCCAACCCGCAATCAGGCCATAGCGCGGGCTGAAGATCCACGCGGCCAGGAACAGGCTGCCGAGCAGCATCACGATCACCGGCCCCGGGGCGAGCCCGAGGGTGGCGGAAAGCAGGACCCCGCCGACCGCTCCGGCCGCGCCGAGCAGGCCGCCGCCCCAGAACAGCGCCGGGGTCTTGTCGGTGAGCAGCGAGATGGTGGCGCCGGGCGCCACCAGCATGCCGACCGAAAGGACGCAACCGACCGCTTGCAGCGAGGCCACCAGCGACAGCACCAGCAGGGCGAACAGCAAATACTGGATGAATCGTACCGGGACGCCCTGGGCGGCGGCGACATTCGGCTCGAACATCGTGACCAGCAGCGGGCGCATCAGCAGGTTCGCCACCAGGAGCGTCAGGGAGCCGATGCCGAAGGCGATCCACAGGTCGGCGTTGCCCACCGCCATGATGTCGCCGAACAACCAGTGCTCGAGTTCCTGGCGGGTGTCGAGCCGCGGCAGGATCGCCACCCCCGCGGCGAAGGCCGTGGTGTAGATCACCGCCAGGGCGGTTCCCTGGGCAATGCGGTTTCCGCGCGCGACCGCCACCGATCCCAGGCCGACCATCAGGGCGGCGAAGAGCGCTCCGACGAAGGCGCTTGCCTGGGTCAGCATGCCGGTGACGAGGATGCCGGCGGCGATGCCCGGCAGCATGGTGTGGGAGAGCGCGCTCACCGAAAGGGCATTGCGGCGCAAGACCACGAAACCGCTGAAGAAGCCGTTCGAGAAGCCGATGATCAGGGCGGCGGCGAGCGCGCGCTGGTAGAAGGGATGGATGAGCAGTTCCACGGTGGTTGATCAAAGGGGCGTCGCGATGGCGCGGGGCGCCGGACGTTCATCGGCGTCTTGAACTTGCCCGAAAATGCGGGCGAGGTTGCGCTCCGAGAGGATCTCGGACGCCGCCCCGAAGCCGTGGGACCTCGACTTCAAGAGCAGGGCCTCGTCGAAGAGGCGGGGGGCGCTTTCGAGGTCGTGGTGGGAGGCGACGATCAGACGCCCCTCGCGGGCGAGCTTCTCGAGCAGGTCGCCGAGTTGGCGCGAGGCGTTGCGGTCGAGGCCGGTGAAGGGTTCGTCGAGCAAGAGGACATGGGCTTCCTGGGCCAAGGCGCGCGCGAGGAAGGCCCGTTGTTGCTGGCCGCCGGACAACTCGCGGATCTGGCGGTGCCGCAGGTCGAGGAGATCGAGGTCGGCAAGGGCGGCTTCGACAGCGGTGGCGTCCCGGGTGCTGAAGCGTCCCCACCAGCCGGTCTGGGGGTAGCGTCCCATTTCGACGAGGCCCTGGACGGTGATCGGGAATGACCAGTCCACCTCTTCCCGCTGCGGGAGATAGGCGAACTCACGCGACCAGCGTTTCACGGCGGTGCCGCGCCAGCGGATGCTGCCGCCATTGCGGGGAACCAGCCCGGCGATCGCCTTGAGCAAGGTGCTTTTGCCGGCACCGTTCGGGCCGACCAAGGCCACCCGGTTGCCGCAGGAAGTGGCGAACGACACGTCGTCGAGGGCGACCGTGTTGCGGTAACAAACCCGCAGCGAGTCGATCACCAGTTCGTGGTGGTGGCCGTGGTGGGCGCAGCAGTCGTGATGTTCGTCGCTCATGGTTCGGGTTCCCAGATGTCGTCGATGTCGCCGGCGGACGAAAAGACATGCTCGCGGGTTTCCTTTCCCGGTTCCTCGATGCGGAGTTTCGCGAATCGGTGGCCGGGTGTCTCGCCGGCCCATGCGATGCGCAGGCTCACGAGCGGCCGGGGATCTTCCACGGCGAGACTGCCGGAGAGGGTTTCCGCCGTGTTGGACGCGGTGACTTCAGATCCGCCGATGTCGAGGGTGACCTCAGTGGCGGTGGTGGAGAGGCTCAGTTCGTAGGCAATCTTCCGTTCGGCGCTCGGCGTTTCCACGGGGATCTCGACGCTGGAGACAACGGGCCGGTCGGTTCCGGTGGTCAGCCGGCTCAGCCCAAATGCGGCCAGCAGCAAGACCGTCAGGACGCTCAGGGTTCGAAGTAATGGGGATCCGCGCATCGCCGGGAGATCCTTCGCGCAGAAGGATCGCAGATGCAAGAAGATTGCGGTATGGGGGCTATGCCCGGCAAGCGGCGAGCAGCGAAGCAATCTTTTCGAAGTCCTTGACTCCGGGACTGGACTCCGCGCCCGACGCGATATCGATGGCGGCGGGTTTGACGGCGGCAATCGCCGCCGCGGCATTTCCGGCGACGATGCCTCCCGCGAGGATCACGGGAAGATTTGGATTCGCCTCGACGAAGCTGCGGGCGAGGTCCCAGTCGATCGTGTGCCCGGTGCCGCCGTAGACTCCCGGGGCATGGGCATCGAGCAGGATTGCGCTCGCACCGAAATCGTGGGCCTTGTGCAAGTCGCCGGCGTCCCGGACCCCCAGAGCCTTGATGAAGGGAATTCCCGCGTCGCGCAAATAGCCGGCGTCGTCCGGAGTCTCGTCGCCGTGAAGCTGGACCAGATCGATCAGCTCGTCTTCGAACAGACGCAGCGGCAGCTCTTCCGCGGCATTCACGAAGACGCCAACCCGTAGGATGCGGCCTTTGAGTTCGTGCAAGAAACCGGCGTCCTCCGGGGGCAGATAGCGCTTCGAACGCGGCCAGAAATTGGCGCCGAGCGCATCGACACCGAGTGCGGCCAATTGCCCGGCGTCCGGGGCGCGGACGACCCCGCAGATCTTCAGGGAAGTCGGATTCAGGGAGAGGAAACGGGCCGGCGACACGCGGTGAAGCTCCTCCCAGGTGGGGCATTCTGCCAAGCCCCAAAACGGAAGGACCGCGGGTAGAGGGGAGCGCGAGCGCGATCTGAACGATTCTTCAAGGTCGTACTAAACCTCTTTTCGAAATGGGGCGTTCAGAGTCGGACGCGTCAGTTGGGCAACTTGCTTTCGTTTCCAGGTTCCGGCGTTCCAAGGCGCCGAGAGCCAAAAAATCCATACCAAAACCCCAAACCCAAAACCTATGAACCAACCCACCGATGGTGGCCGTTTTCATTGCGGCGTGCCACGTTGTTCCTTGCTCGTGACCGCCGCGGCGCTCGGCATGATCGCCACCGCTTCCGCGACAGTTAGAACCTACCGCTATTACCGCTTCGCTCCGACCGAACTGAAAGGCGGCATCACCAACCAGCAGCAGCTCTCTGAGTTCCGCTTCTACAACGGCGGATCGCCGGTCTCGATGGCCGGGGTTACCGTGAACGGTATCCCGACCGGGCAGGCGGGTGAGAACCCGGGTAACCTGGCGGACGGCAATGTCGATACGAAGTGGTTCAATGGCGGACTTGCCGCTGCGGTGTTTGATTTCGGCGCTCCCGTCGCAGTCGATGGCTACGACTTCGCCACCGCGAACGATGACACGCGGCGCGATCCTGTTTCCTGGACGCTGGAAGGACGCGATCTCGACACCGATCCATGGACACTGATCGACGGCGTGCGGCGGTTCGCAACGCCAGACGGCCGCAAGACCTTCACGACCCAGCTCACGCTGCCAGCCGCGGCATTCGCGAGGTTCATGGAAAGCAGCACGAGCCGTCCGGCCTACATCGCCATCAATGGGTCCAGCGTGGATCTCGACTGGATCATCGGCCCCGGTGGCACGACGACGGCGAGTCTCGCGCCTGGCGGTGGCTCCGGTCTCGGTGCCATCGATTTCGCCACGGTCAGCCCACCGGACAATGCGGACACCACCTACACACTCACGGCCACGAACGGGGACGGAAGCAATGACCGCAACGTGATCGTGCGGACGGTCGCGGGTGGACTCTCGCATTACAAGTACGTCCGCTTCACACCGACCTTGCTAAGGGACAACGCGGCCGCGAATAGCGTGCAGATCTCCGAGTTCCGCTTCCTGAACGGACTCACCCCGTTGCTGCCGGAAGCGACCGAGAATATCATCCCATTGATTCCGGGGACCACTAATCCCAGCAGTCCCGGCGCCGAGGGGCCGGACAAGCTGAACGACGACAATCTCGGGACCAAGTGGCTCAATTTCACCAAGACCGGTTTCATCTATACCTTCAGCGATGCGGACGCGCTGGCCGGCTATGACGGCTACTACATCGCGACCGCAAACGATTCCCCTGCACGTGATCCCCTGCGTTGGATCATCGAGGGTAGCGATGACAAGACGAACTGGACGATGATCGAGAACGTGACGGCTTTCGACTACCCGTTGCCGCTTCTGCGGCAGACGGTCGCCGCCGACACGCCGCTTCCGGGCGATTCGATCAAGCCCTTCGCCAACCTTCTGGCAGACGCGCCGAAACTGATCGCGGGCGAGCCGATCTTGTTGACCTGGGACACCGTGGCAGCAGCGAACGCAACCATCGACGTCGGTAGCGGTCCGGTGCCTGTGGGGCTTTCCGGCAGCCAATCGTTCGCCGTGGCGGCGGATACGACCGCCGTGCTCACAGCGACTTCGGCAGGGGGTACCGTCACGACGGCAACATTGGATATTGATGTGATCAATCCGTCGGTCACGACGATCGCGTACGCGGATTTCGATGCCGCGGGCGAGGAACTCGCGCTGATCAACAGTGCCACCGTGCTGAATGCCTTTGCCACCTTTCCGGCCCCGGCAAATGCGAACCGCCTGCGCTTGAATGACGATGTCGGCAGCCAGCGGGGCACCGCATGGTTTCGCAAGCGGATCGACGCCTCCGCTGGCTTCAGCACGACCTTCGGCACCCAGTTCATCAGCCTTGACGCGGGGACCAACGGTGCCGACGGCATGGCCTTCATCCTCCAGAACAACCCCGATGCGACGACCCGGGTTCCGGCCGGAGCTTCGGAGGACGGACTCGCCAGCAATGCGCTCAACGTCAAGTTCGACAGCTACCTCAACGAGGGTGATCTCAGTGCCGCGGTGGTGCAGGTGCGGGCCGGAGGCCTGGTGTTGGCCGAGGCCGACCTCAACACCTTCCCCAACGTAGTTCCGCTTCCGGGCAATGATCCGACGGACATGAGCATGAACAGCGGTGACACCGCCCCCTACGTGATCCGCATCGATTACCAGCCGGGGGTTCCGAACGACCTCGATGTCTACTTCAACAACGCGTTGGTCATCGACAGCCTTGACGTGGATCTCGCCGCCCTCGGTGCGGTCGACGGATCGGGCACCGGTTACGTCGGGTTCTCGGCCCGCAGCGGCGGCCAGTTCGAAGCCCACGACATCACCAGCTGGTTCCTCACCGAAGGACCTCCTCCCGCGGCACCGGTTTCCCCGGGTGCATTCGCGATCAAGGATTTCTCCTTCGATTTCGGCACCGACATGCTGCAGGTCACCTGGGGATCCAACGAGCTCAAGAGCTACAGGATCACGGCCTCGACCGACGGGCTTGATTGGACCACCGAACTCGGCGCCGGCATTTCGGGCACCGCAGCGTCGGGCGAAACCTCGGCGACCGTGGGATTCACGGAAGGCACGAAGTTAATGATCCGCGTCGAAGAAGAATAATCTCCGGGAAATACAACGGGTTGGTGCGTCTCCGGGCGATCCTCAACGGGATGGTTCGGAGGCGCACTTTTTTATGCCCGTGCGGCCGGTCGTGGATTTCAGAAACCGAAGTAGCGGCTGGCGTTGCCGCTACAGACGTCGGCCACCAGTTTCGACAAGGCGTCGAAGTCATCGGGCAGTTCGCCCCGGTCCGCCTCGCTGCCGATCAGATTGCAGAGAATGCGGCGGAAGTACTCGTGGCGGGGGAACGAGAGGAACGATCGCGAGTCGGTCAGCATGCCGACGAAGCGTGACAACAGGCCGGTGGACGACAGCGCGTCCAGCTGGAGCTCCATGCCGTGCTTCTGGTCGAGGAACCACCAGCCGGAACCGAACTGGATCTTGCCGGGAACCGAGCCGTCCTGGAAGGCCCCGGTCATGGCGGCGAACAGGTAATTATCCCGTGGGTTGATGTTATAGAGGATGACCTGGGGCAGGGCGCCGCGCTCGGCGAGGGCACCCAGGTAGGTGACGAGGGCTGCGCCCTGGCGTTCGTCGCCGATGGTGTCGAAGCCGCTGTCGGGGCCGAGCAGGGCGGACATCCGCGGGTTGACGTTGCGGAAAGGCCCGAGGTGCAGCTGCTTGGTCCAGCCCTTCGCGGCATCCTGCTGGCCGAAAAAGATCATCAGAAAAAAGCAGAACTTTTCCTTCTCCTCGGCGTCCACCGGGAGTCCTCGGCGTGCCTTGTCGAAGATGATCGAGGCGTCGGCGTCGTCGCAGGCGAGGGCGGGGCAGCGGTCGAGCCCGTGGTCGGAAAGTCGGCACCCGGCGGCATGGAAGTCATCGTGCCGCTTCTGCAGGGCGTGGAGGAGGTCCGACACGTGGTTGATGCTGGTGTCGGTGATCTCCTCGAGCTTCTCGATCCAGGCGTTGAATGCCTTGGGTTGATCCACCGCGAAGGCCTTGTCGGGGCGGAAAGTCGGCAGCACGCGGGTGCCGAGGTCGCTGGCGGCGATGGCCTGGTGATGGGTGAGGGGATCGGCCGGGTCGTCGGTGGTGCCGACCATCTCCACCCGGAACTTTTTCAAGATGCCGTGCACGCAGAAATCCTCTTCGGCCAACCGGGCGTTGGCGGTTTCCCAGATGCGGTCGGCGGTGTCGGGGCCCAGCAGGGTGTCGATGCCGAAGTAGCGGCGCAGCTCGAGGTGCGTCCAGTGGTGGATCGGGTTGCGCAGGGTGTAAGGCACGGTTTCCGCCCAAGCCTGGAATTTTTCGCGCGGGGAGGCGGCGCCGGTGATGAGTTCCTCGTCCACCCCGTTGGCGCGGAGCAGGCGCCATTTGTAGTGGTCGCCTCCCAACCACAGGTCGGCCAGGTTCTCCCAACGGTGATTGGTCGCGATCTCCTTGGGCGAGAGATGGCAGTGGTAGTCGAAGATCGGCGCGTCCTTGGCCACTTCGTGGTAGAGGCGGCGGGAGGTCGGCGAATGGAGAAGGAAGGATTCGTCGTCGAGGTAGGCCATGGCGTGCCGGACGATGGCAGGATGCACGGATGCGGCAAGGCGATCCTTGAAGGTTGTGTGACAACCTGAGGTGCCGGGCGAGGTTGACAACAAGGCGGGCTGGCACAGGTTCGGGGGTCGGGGAGGGTCGACATGAACCACGAATCTTGAATCCCATGAAGATCTACGTCTGCAATTTGTCGGTCCAGGCACGACGTCAGGAGCTGGAGGAACTTTTTTCGCGGCACGGCAAGGTGACCGCCTTGCACATGCCCGCGGACAGCCGCTGCGCCAGTGTGACCATGGACGGCGCCGAAGCCATGCAGGCGGCGATCGAGGCGCTGGACGGGCACCTTCTCCACGGCCGCAAGCTCAAGGTCACCGAGGCCCGGCCGCGCGAGGAATCGGACCACGCGGCCAATCCGACGGTGCCGGTGGAATGATGGCGGAGATTCGGGCGGCGCGGCCGGCATGGATCTGTTAGTCTGGTCTCATGGAGTTCATGACCCCGGACCGGGCGGGAAGCCCCTTCGCCGGAACGATCCGGCGTTATCAGCCGGGGGATGAGGCGGCGATCGCGCGGATCTACCGTTCGGCGATCCACGAACTGGCGTGCGCCGACTACACGCGGGAGCAATGCGAGGCGTGGTCGGGTCGGGGCACCAATCCCGATGGATGGCGGGAGCGTTGCGAGCGCAAGCGGCCGCTCGTGAATGAGGTGGAGGGACGCGTCGCGGGGTTCATGGAACTGGATCCCGACGGCCACATCGACTGTACCTTCGTCGATCCGGTTTATGCCGGAAAAGGGGTGATGTCGGCGCTGATGGAAGCGGTCAAGGCGGAGGCCGGTGGGCTCGGCGTCGATCGGCTCCATGCGGAGGTTTCCATCACCGCGCTGCCCTTCTTCAAGCGCCACGGTTTCACGGTGCTGCGCGAGAACCTCGTCAACATCCGCGGGGTGGAATTGACGAATTTCATCATGGAGTGCTGGCTGCGGGAGCCGCCGGCGGCCGGTCAGCGGACGGACGCAATTGCTTTGTAATGCGGGGCGGCGATTCTGGTAAGGTGGATGAATCCGATGGACCCTTCCGATCCGAACCCGACGTTTTTCGCGACCACCCGCTGGACCCTGGTCGGCCAGGCCGTCCGGGGCGGCGACGACACCGTCAGTGCCACCGCGCTGGAGTCGATCTTCTCGACCTACTGGCAACCGTTGTACCGATATGCGCGGCGGCGCGGCCACAAGCCGGAGGATGCGGAGGATCTGGTGCAGGGCTTCTTTGCCCACCTGCTCGCCGGCAACGGGCTGCGGCTGGTCGATCAGGACCGCGGGCGCTTCCGGGCATTCATGCTGGGAGCGATGGCGAACTACATGGCCAACGAATGGCGGCGGGAGCACCGGCAGAAGCGGGGTGGATTCGCCGACCGCCTGTCGATCGATTGGAAAGACGCCGAGAGCGGCCTCGGGCTCGAGGTGGAGGACGGCCGCAGTCCGGACCGGGCCTTCGACCGGGAGTGGGCGCAGGCCTTGCTCGCCAAGGTGCTGCGTGACATGGCGGAGGACGAAGAGGACTTCGGGGCGTGGGAACCGTATCTGGCGATGAGCGGCGAGCAGCTGCCGTATGCCGAAATGTGCGCGCGTTTCGGGATGACGGAGAACGCGGCACGGGTGGCCGTGCACCGGCTGAGGAAGCGCTACCGGCAGCGGGTCCGCGACGAGATTGCGCGGACGCTGGAGAACCGCGAGATGGTGGACGAAGAGATGCGGGTGCTGTTTTCCGCCTTGGCCGAAGATTTTTCGTAATGCCCGCCGGGCTCCGGGTAAGGGCGCGATGCAATGAAAAGCAACCAATCATCGGAATGTCCGCAGTGCGGACGCACGCTGCCGGAGCAGGGCAAGCAACGCTTTTGTCCCACCTGCCTGATGGCGCAGGCGTTCGCCTCGCGGACGGGCGGGGATGATCCGCCCTTGCAAGCGGTCCCCGCGCCGGAGGACCTCGCCGAGCGCTTTCCGCAGTTCGAGGTGCTGGAGTGTCTCGGGCGCGGCGGCATGGGTGTGGTCTACAAGGCGCGCCAGAAAGCCCTCGACCGGCTGGTGGCGATCAAGGTGCTGGCCGGAGAGTGGCAGGGCGAACCCGGCTTCGCGGAGCGCTTCGAGCGCGAGGCCAAGACCCTCGCCCGGATGAGCCACCCCAACATCGTCACGGTGCACGATTTCGGCGAAACCGGCGGGCTCTACTACCTCGTGATGGAGTATGTCGACGGGGTGAACCTCCGGGACCTTTTGCGGGAGGGAAAGATTGCACCGGCACAAGCGCTGGCGATCGTGCCGCCGATCTGCGAGGCACTGCAGTATGCCCACGCCAAGCAGGTGGTTCATCGCGACATCAAGCCGGAGAACCTTTTGTTGGATCGCAGCGGGCAGGTGAAGATCGCGGACTTCGGGATCGCCGCGCTGGCCGGGGCGAGTGGCGACCGGTCCGGCACCCCGCCGTACATGGCCCCCGAGCAGGTGGCGGGTGAGACGGATGAGCGCGTGGATATCTACGCCTTGGGCGTGGTCCTGTACGAGATGCTCACCGGGGAACGGCCGTCAAAGGAACTGGTCGCGCCGTCGCGGAAGGTGCAACTGGATGTGAGGATCGACGAAATGGTGATGCGGGCCTTGGAGAAGGAACCGGAACGCCGCTACCAGACGATCGGGGAGTTCCGGACGATGGTCGAGACGGTCATCGACGGGAAGCCCGGACGGGCTCGCGGGACTTCGTGGCGGCGGGGCGCCGGGATCTTGTTCCTGATACTGCTCGGCATCGTGGGGTTCCTTCCTCCGGTCCCGGCCATCGCGGTTGCCCTGATCTTGCCGCTGGCGATCCTGTCGCTGGTCGTCGCCGTGTTTTCGTTCCGGACGAGCCTTGCCCGCGGACTGGCGACGGTCGCCGGGGTCGCGGCCTTGTTCTTTGTGATGTCGGGTGCGGGCAAGGGGCTGGCGAAGGCTCGGTGGGGCGCGCCGGGGGAGCTGGCGTTGTCGCCGCCCGCGCTGAGGTCGGCCAACACGGCGCGCGTGATCTCCGCGGGTCTGGCGGCGCCGGAGGAACCGTGGGCCTGGCAGGAACTTGAGCGCCGTCGCATCACGACCGCGGAGGCCGGGCAGATCTTCGATGGCCTGGCGAGCCGGCTCCGGGAGCAGGATCCGGACGGGCGGGAGCAGCCGTTGACCTGGATGCAGGGCCTGCTGGAGAAACTCCAGCAGGAAGGGTTGGTGGCGGACGAGTCGGCTGCCGGGCTGGTGAAGGTGGTGGAGGGCAAGGTCGTGCTCAATGAATTGCCCCGGGTGCGGGAGAAGGGAAGGAGCCTGACCGTGTCCGGAAAGTGGGGTTACCCTTGGGCGGAGTCCTTGCTCGGGCTGGTTATGATGAACGAGTTGCTGGAGGTGACCGTCGACGGGATTGCGGTGGAAGCCAGCAAACCGGCGGAATGGGACAGCGCGAGCTTCGTGTTGAATGTGCGGCTGCCGGCACTCGGCACCGGGACGCACGTCATGGAAGTGTCGGCGCGCCGGTCGCTGGTGAAGGAGACCGATGTGAAAGGCTTGCCGAGGAACGCGGCGCCCGCCGACTGGCCGCGTGCGCAGGAGAGCTGGGTCGAGAAGGTGAGCCGCGAGTTCCTCGTTTTCGGTCCGGACCAGCAGGTTGTGGCGATGACCCGTGAGCCGGGCTTGAACCCCGCCCTCGAGGGCGGTCTCAGCGTCGGCGACGTCGTGGTGCAGCCGGATGGCAATGGCGTTTCGCTGGTGATCCCGTTCGAGCCGGGCGACTTGAAGGTCCCGGTGAGCTTCGAGGTGACGATGAAAGCGGGAAAGCAGGAGTTTCCGTGCGGCACCTTCTGGATTGCTCCGGACCCGGTCGGGCGGCGGGTCACGACGAGTGGAACCGAGATGCGCGTCGACCTCGATCGCTTGGATCCCGGGGTGAGCGAGGTGACGCTGGTGTTGGAGCCTCAGCCCGATGCGATCGCGCCGGTGGCTTCGGTCGATCGCATCTGGGGCGAGCGGATGATCCTCGCAAAGGTGCCGGTGCGGCGGTTGGACCTGAACAAGACCGGGCCGGCTGGCGGCACCGATTGAGCGGAGACTCAGGGGAAGGTCGCCCGGTAGAAGCGGGCGGCCGGCAAGGGCGGGGTGTCGATGAATTCGAACATCCCGTCTTCGTCGGCCTGGATGCCGGCGCGGTTCACCCAGCCGGCGCCGCCCTCGAGTTGATCGCTCGATTGCACCTGATAGATGCGGCCCGGGATCCCGGCGAAGACGACACGGCAGGATCCGTCGGGCGACCGCTCGAAGGTCAGGGTGTACTGGACGGCGGCATCCTCGGGGATGATCCCGATCTCGACGGTCCGCGTGCTCACACCTCCCTGCTCGTCCCGGATCACGTAGCTGAAGGTATCGGGGCCGGTGACCCCGGGGGCGGGGGTGTAGTGGACCCAGCCGTCGATGATTTCGACACTGCCACCCTGGACGCTGAGCGGCCCGACGGAAAACAGTTCGAAGGGGCCGTCGCCGTCATTGCCGAGGAGGGTGGCGATGCGGATCTTCACCGGCGCCAGCGGATCGCGCATCACGGTGTCGTCGCCGGGGGCCGGGGTGGTGCCGGTGGTGAAGTGGTAGCGTCCGGATTCAACGTGGAAAACCGCCGCGCCGTCTTCCATGCGGAGGAAGGTCACGGAGTCCGCCGTGGATGCGGCTTGGCCGGACTCCATCACCTCGGACTCCGCGGTGGCGGGCACGTAAACGGTCGCCGAGGTGTTGGCGGGGATGGTGGTCTCGAGGGAGAATCCACCGTCGTGGGTGCGCCACGAGGACGTGATGAGCCCGTGGATCGACTTCAAGCTGCCGCGGGCGCTGTCGAGATTGCCGCCGGGGCGCGGGCGGATGATGATCTTCTTGTAGCCGGGGCCCTCGGGATCGAGGTCGATGCCGGCGACCGTCGAATACAACCACTCGCCGCAGGAACCGAGGGAGTAGTGGTTGAAGGAGTTCATGATGGTCGACTGGAAACCGGCTTCCGGCGTCCAGCCGTCCCATCGCTCCCAGATCGTGGTGGCACCGTGTTTGATCGAGAAGAGCCACGACGGGAAGGTGTCCTGATGGAGCAACTGATAGGCCACGTCGGTCCTGCCGGCTTCGGTGAGGACGGGCAACAGGTAGCCGACGCCGACGAAGCCGGTGGACAGGTGGTTGCCCCTCGCGACGATGTCATCGACCAGATGCTGGACGGCCGCCTCGCGGAGATTGGCGGGTATCAGATCGAACTTCAGGCCGAGCAGGTAGGCGCACTGGGTGCCGCCGGTCATGGCCCCGGTGGTGGGATTCACATACTTCGCGGCGAAGGCCGAACGGATCGTTTCGAAGAGGTTGCCGTAGGTCGCGGCGTCGGCGGTTTTTCCCAGGATCTCCGCCGTGTTGGCCAGCAGCTTGGTCGAGTAGGCGTAGTAGGCGGTGCCGAGCAGCTCCTTGTCGGTGTCGGCATTGATGGAAAGCCAGTCGCCGTAGTCGCTGCCGCGGGCGCGGTCGCGGATCGAGTTGGTGGTGTTCGACCGGCACCATTCGACCCAAGCGACCATCGAGTCGTAGCACTCTTCGAGGATCCGCGTGTCACCATAGGCCTGGTAGATCGTCCACGGGCAGATCACCCCGGCATCGCCCCAGGCCGGGGTGCCGGTCGAGGGGCCGGCGAAGGGCGCAACGTCGGCGAAAGCACCGCTGGCGAGTTGGCTGTCCCGGACGTCGGTCATCCACTTGGTGAAAAAGGCGGCGACGTCGGCGTTGTAGGTGGCGGTGCGGACGAAGACCTGCGCGTCGCCCATCCAGCCGAGGCGCTCGTCGCGCTGCGGGCAATCGGTGGGGACGCTGAGGTAGTTGCCGCGCTGGCCCCACTCGATGTTCGACTGCAGGCGGTTGATGACGCCGTCGGAGGTGGTGAGTTCTCCGGTGCGCGGGGTGTCGGAAGCGATCACGATCCCGCTGACGTCACCGACAGGCGGGGCTGCCGCGAGGCCGGTGATTTCGAAATACTGGAAGCCGTGGAACGTGAACTTCGGCTGCCAGGTTTCTTCCCCGCCGCCCTTGCAGATGTAGGTGTCGATCGATGGCGCGCCGCGGAGGTTGGCGGTGTAGAGGGTGCCGTCGGTGTTGAGACGCTCGCCGTGGCGGAGGGTGACGCGGGTGCCCGCTGCGGCCGTGACCTTGATCCGCAGGACGCCGACCATGTTCTGGCCGAGATCGTAGGTCCACTTGCCCGGGGCGGGTTCGGTGAGGGACACCGGCGTGAGTTGCATCACCTCGCGGGATGGCTCCATCACCTGGCCGACGAGGCGATGCTCGGGTTCGGGCCGCAGCAGCACCGAGGCCCATCCGGAATCATCGAAGCCCGGCTCGTTCCAACCGGGAACCTCGCGCCGGGCATCGTATTCCTCGCCGAACATGAAGTCGGTGTAGAGGGTCGGGCTTTCCCCGGATTTCCACGAGCCGTCGCTGACCACGGTTTGCGTCGTGCCGTCCTGGTAGGTGATTTCGAGCTGGGCCAGCAGTGCCGGGCTGACGCCCCAGTACTGGTAGCCGCCGTTGCCGATGTGGCCGGAGTACCAGCCGTGGGCGAGCTGGGCGCCGAGCACGTTTTCACCGTCGGCGAGAGCTCCCGTCACGTCGTAGGCCTGATAGCGGAGCCGCGAGCCGTAGTCGGTCCACTCGGGGGCGAGGGTGTGGTCGCCGACCCGTTGGCCGTTGAGGGAGAGTTCGTAAAGCCCGAGGGCGGTGGCGTAGACGGTGGCACGGGCGACCGGCTTGGTAACGGCGAATCCCTTGCGCAGGTAAGGCACGTTGGTCGGGGACTTCAGGTCGCCGGGGAAACGCAGCGTTGCATTCTCGTCGACGTATTTCACGAGGGCCCGTCCGTTGAGTTCATACTCGATCCTCAGGCGCTTGACCTTGTTCGGGGTTGGGTCTCCGCCGAGGTTGCCATTGCTGGCGACCATCGTGAAAGCTCCCGCCGTGGCCCGGGCGTTGAGATTGGCGAGCACGTCGTTGGCCCCGCTGCCGTCGATCGCCCCGTAGGTGGCGGCCGTCAGGGTCACTGGCAACAGTTCGGGCAAGTCGGCGGGGAAATGGAAGGTCGCCTGTTCGGCGGTGAAGGCGACGCCGCTGACGCCGTTCACTTCATATTCGACCCGCAGGCGCTTCACCTGGTTGACCGCCGGATCGGGGCCGAAGTTGGTGTTGTTGACGACCACCGAGTAGGGCTCGCCCTGATCGAGTCCCGCGAGAACACCGGTGACGTCGCGGAATCCGCCGCCTGCGACCGACTCGTAGCGTGCGCCGGTGATGACCGGCTCGGGAGCCGCTTGAAGGTCGGCGGGGAAGACGACCAGGGCGTCCTCGGCGAAGGTCTTCACCAGGGTTTGTCCGCCAAGCTGATACTCCACCCGCAGCTCCTTCAACTTGTTGTAAGCGGGGTCCCCGCCGAAGGTTTCGTTGGTCACGGGCAGGGCGTGGTTGCCCTCCGCGGCGAGCTCGGTCAGCAAGCCGAGCACATCGGCCGAGGCGCTGCCATCGACCGCGCGGTAGCTGGCGCTGATCAACAGCGGCGCTTCCGCACCGCTGGACGCCGGCACGGATCGCTGGCCGTCGATCCATTTCGCCGTCCAGTCGGATGCCTCGAGCAGGCCCATGCTCCAGGAGGCCGGAGCACTCCATTCCGACGGCATGTCGTCCTGGTTCCAGGAGCGGACCTTCCAGTGGCAGACGTCGCGCGAGGACAGGGCGGTGCCGGCATAGACAATCTGGCTGGTGGCGTCGCCGGCGACCTTGCCGCTGTCCCAGAGCGTTCCCTGGCCGGCGGCCAGTTCTTCCGGGGTGGCCGCAACCAGCACCTGCCAAGCGCTCTGGTTTTCGCCCCGCTCGAGCGACTTGACGATCCACGAAAGGCGCGGGCTGGTCTCGTCGATGCCGCGGGGATCGGTCAGGTACTCGCAGCGCAGCTGGTCGACCTCGAGGGCGCCGTCGGCGGTGAGCAGGCCGAGCAGGGAGGAAAGCGCGGCAGGGAGAAACCGGCGGAACAGGGAACCGGAGGCGATGGATGGCATGGGCACGGGAAGCGGTCGGGATGGTCCCGCGATGGCCGCGGGCGTGAAGACCGCACCATACCCGGCGTCGCCGTCCTGTGAACCTACCTGTTTCCATAGCCCCGGACCGGGGCGCCGGGTCAGAGCAGCTTCGCCTTCACCTGTTCGATCTCCTCGGTGAGCGATTCCCAGCGGGTGATCGCGGTTTCGAGCTTCTGCGTGATCTGCTCGACGGTGTTGGTGACGAGGCGGAACTTGGCGGGTGAGGCGACCACGTCGGGCTTGGAGAGGTCGTCGCTGGCCTTGGCCTGGGCCGCCTCGAAGTTGGCGATGGTCTTTTCCAGTTCGGCCAGGTCGTCCTCGAGCGGCTTGAGAACCTGGGTGCGCAGCTTGCGTTGTTCAGCTTCGATGCGTTTCTGGTCCTTGCGGCTCAGGGTGGCGGGCTTGGTCCCGGCGGATGCGGCGGCGGCCGCTGCTGCGGCGGCACCGGCCCGCGACGACAGGGTGTTGCCCATCTTGTCGTCGGCGGTCTTCTCGAGGTAGTAGGTGATGTTGCCTTCGAAAAGGCGCGGGTCCTCGCCGGGGCGGAACTCGAGGGTCTTGTGCACCACCGGGTCGAGGAAGTCGCGGTTGTGGGAAACGATCAACACGGTGCCGGCGTAGTCAGCCAGCGCCCGGCGCAGCACTTCCTGCGACTGCATGTCGAGGTGGTTGGTCGGTTCGTCGAGGATCAGGAAGTTCGCCGGCGCGACCAGCATGCGGACCAGCGCGACGCGGGAGCGCTCGCCTCCGGACAACACGCCGACCTTCTTGAACACGTCGTCGCCGCGGAACAGGAAGCAGCCTAACAGGTTCCGGCAATGCGGGGCGGAATCGCGCGAGGCGACCTCCTCGACGGTTTCCAGCACCGTCTTGGTCGGGTCGAGTTCATCGGCGTGATTCTGCGAGAAGAACGACGTCGCGACCTTCAGGCCGAAGCTGTGCTCGCCCTGGTCGGGGGCTTCCTGGCCGGTGATGATGCGGCAGAAGGTCGACTTGCCGGCGCCGTTCGGGCCGACGATGGCCATCCGCTCGCCGCGGTTGATCTCGAAGTCGAAGTTCTTGAACACCGTGAGGTCGCCATAGGACTTGCCGACCTTCTCCAGCTTGGCGACGAGGTTGCCGCTGTTCGGCGGCGGCGGGAACTTGAAACTCATCACCGCGTCGGCCGCTTCCGGGGCCGGGATGCGCTCGATCTTCTCCAGCATCTTGATCCGCGACTGGACTAGGGTGGCCTTGTTGGCCGACGCGCGGAAGCGGTCGATGAAGCGCTGGATGTCGGCGATCTCGCGCTGTTGCGCGGTGTACTGCTTGAGCTGGATCTCGCGCCGCAGGACGGACTCGGTCTCGTAGTAGGAATAGTTGCCGGCGTATTCCTCGCAGCGGCCGTGATGGAAGGCGAGGGTGCGGGTGCAGAGGGTGTCGAGCAGGGCGCGGTCGTGGGAAATGAGGAGGATGGCGCCGGGGTAGTTGACGAGGTATTGCTCCACCCAGCGCTGGGTGCCGATGTCGAGGTGGTTGGTCGGCTCGTCGAGCAGCAGGACCTCGGGTTCCTGGAGGAACAGCTTGGCCATGGCGATGCGCATCTGCCAGCCGCCGGAGAAGTGGCCGCAGTCGCGTTCAAAGTCGTCCTTGTTGAAGCCGAGGCCCTGGAGGACGGACTCGACCTTGGGCTTCATGCGGGCGGGATCGGTGTCGTCCAGCTGGAGCTCGAGTTCGCCGATCTCCTCGAGCAGGTCGCCGTAGGGCGACGACCGCGGGTCGAGGGTCTCGAGTTCGGCGGAGAGCCGGTCGATCTTTTCCTGGAGCGCGATCGACTCGCCGAAAGCGCGCATGGTTTCGTCCCACAGGCTGATGCCCTTCACGTGGATGCCCTCCTGTGGCAGGTAGCCGACGCGGGTGCCCTTGGGGACCACGACCTTGCCGCCGGAGGTCTCGATGATGCCGGCGATCGACTTCATGAGCGTCGACTTGCCGGCGCCGTTGTGGCCGGCGAAGGCGATGCGCTCCTTCGGCATGATGGAGAAGGTGAGGTCCGAGAAGAGGACACGGGCGCCGTATTCGACGCGGAGGTTGTGGACGGAAAGCATGGGGCGGGCGGAGACTTGCGGGGGACGGCCCGCTGGTCAAGGAGCGGTCGCGCCGGACCCCGGGGGGCGGGGGACGCCCACGGGCGCAAAGAAAAGCGCCCGGAGTCCCTCGAAAGGACCCCGGACACCTGCTGCCTGGTTCGGGAGGTCGGGCGGGTCGCAACCCAAAACGGCCCGCCGGCGTCCCTAATCTCCCACGCGGTAGAAAGCTTTCGACGAGCTGGCTTTCGGCGGCGGGGAGAAATCGATGAAACTGTCGGTCGACGCCGCCGGCTGGTAGGTGTCGACGATGTCCGGGAAGGTCGCGAGGTCGGTGCCGCGGACGAGTTTGTAGGTCTTGTTGACATTGAGCCCGCGGACCACGACCTCGACCTTGGTAACCTGGCCGGTGCCATCCCGGGTGGTGATGACATTGACAATCTGCAGGTTCGGCGCCGGTGAGTCCGGATCGAGCGGGTCGGTGCCATCGGTGACCTCGATGTCGGCGCTGGTCGCAGCGTCGCCGCTGTCGTCCGGGTCGAGGCCGTGGGCCAGCTCCCAGTCGTCGGGCATGTCATCCATCTCGGCATCGAAGTCGACGAGACGGGCGCGGACGTTGTCGAAGTGGATGTTCCGCACGGAAGTGCCGCCGGCCAGGTTCTTGATCGAGGCCATGGTCAGGCGGATCTTGCGGGTTCCGACGGGAGGGTAGGCGGCCTGCTGGATGGTCTTCCAGACCGGGCCGTAATTGCCGGACTCGAAGACGGAACGGTAGCCGAGGTCGTTGTCCGATGCGTCGAGGAACTCCAGGGTGACCATCGACTGGTCCGCGACGTCGTTGTCGAAGACCGCGAAATCCAGGAAGACGGTCTGGGCACCTTCATCGATCGCGGATGCCAGGGACGAAACGTCGATCACCTGTCGCATGCTCATCGACGCGTCGATACCGCCGACGTAGCCGCTCGGGTCAACATCCGGTTCATCGTCATCGGCGGGCTTGCTTTCGGCATAGTCCACCGGGACCTGGCGGAGCTTGCCGGCGTGCTTCTGGCGCCGGGTGCGGCGTGCCCGGTCGATGAGGATCCGCCGCATGGTTTTCGCCGCCGCGGTGCAGAAGTGGGTGGAGTTGCGCCAGACCTGGTCGCGTCCGCCGTGCATGCGGAGCCACGCCTCGTTGGCCAATGCGGTCGGCTGCAAGGTGTGCCCGGCCCGCTCGAAGACCATCCGCTTCCCGGCCATCGCCCGGAGCACCGGATAAAGTTGTCGCACCGCCTCGTCGGAGTCGTGGGAGAATTCGTCGTCTCCTTCCATGGTCGCCAAAATTAGTATGACAACTCCGTTTGCTCAAGCGAATCGTTTCCAGGATGTTCCGGCCCGATTCCTCCGTCGCGGGCACCGGCATCAGGGCGACAAGCGGGAGACATCCCAGCCGTCTCCCGCTTTCACATAGAGGAAGCGGTCGTGGATGCGGGCCGGGCCCCCCTGCCAGAATTCGATCGATTCGGGAACAACGCGGAATCCGCCCCAAAAGGAGGGCAGCGGAATCTCGCCGTGGCTGAACTTGTCTTTGATCTCACCGAGCTTCTGCATCAGCAGCTTGCGCGACGAGATCACCGAGCTCTGGCTGGAAACCCAGGCGCCGAGCTGGGACTCGCGGGGGCGGGAGGTGAAGTATTTCAAGGACTCGGCGGTCGAGACCTTTTCAGCCCGGCCCTGGACGATGACCTGGCGCTCGAGCGTGATCCACGGGAACAACAGCGAGACCTGGGGGTTTTCCGCGATGTGGCGGGCCTTGCGGCTTTCGTAGTTGGTGAAAAAGACGAAGCCGCCGTCGTCGAAGTACTTCAGCAACACGGTGCGGAGCAGGGGGCGCCCGAGGGCATCGGCCGTGGCGAGGCTCATGGCGTTCGGCTCGTGGAGCCCGAGCTCGACGGCCTGCTGGAACCAGGTCTTGAACTGGACCATCGGCGAGACGTCGAGGTCTTCGCGGTGAAGGCCGCGGTCGGAGTACTCCTTGCGGAAATCGGAAAGGTCCATGGGCGGGAAGTAACGGGGCCGGCCGGGAAGTGCAAGGGGGACGGTGGACTGAGGATCCCGCTTGCTTGGCTGGCCGCGGTGAGGGCAGTTTGATGCCATGGAAGAGAATCCCTACCAGGTGCCGGCGGTCGAGGAGGTGGTGGCACCCGTGGCCAGCGACGCGGAAGCGGTGCGTCAGGCTCACATCAAGCACGAGGCGTCGGTGAAAAGCATCGGGACGCTCTTTTTTCTCGGCGTGATCGTGATGGTGGTGGGATTTATCTCCCTGGCGGCCCGGGCCTCCTCCGAAGATGTCAGCCGGGGCATCGGTGGCTTGGAGGCGGTAATCATCCTGATTGTTCTCGGATTGCTGGTCGCCCAGGTTTTTGTCGGCTGGGGCCTTCGTCGCCTGAAACCGTGGTCACGGATCGCCGCGACGGTGTTTTCGGTGATCGGTTTGATCCAGTTCCCGGTGGGGACATTGATCGGGATCTATTGCCTGGTCATTTTCTACAGCAAGAAGGGAGCGATGGTTTTCTCACCGGCTTACCAGGAGATCATCGCACAGACCCCGCATGTGAAATACCGGTCGAGCAGGCTGATGAAAGTGATGCTGGTGATCGCGATCCTGCTCGCGCTGCTGGTGTTCGGCTCGATCACCTTCGCCACGCTTCGGAACCGCTGAAGCACCGCAAATGAAATCCCTCCGGCCCTTGCGGACCGGAGGGATGGACCATCCGAACACCAGGAAAAACAAAAGGGGTGATCCTCCGGAACTTAGCAGAGTGGCGGGTGTCCGTCCACCATGCGATGACGGAACATTTCAGGGTTTGTCTCCGCTGATCGTGACTCTGCGGAACTCCGCCGGGTCGTCGCAGGATCCGATGCCGAGCCGGCCGGCGGGAAAGGCGGTGTCGGTTGCGGTCATCACGGGCGTGGCGAGGTTGTCGACGTGGACGGAGATCGATCCGTTGGCGTTGTGGACGACCCGCAGTGTTTGCCAGTCCGATCCCAGGACGGGAGGCGGGACGGCCGGTGACTGGATGGGAGTGGCGGTGTCGCCATCGACCTTGATGATCGCGTTCCGGGTGATGCCGTCGGAGCTTGAACTCAGGGGAACGTAGTAGAAGTGGGTTTCATCGACGTAGCCGAAGATCAGGACGATGTCGCGCTGGGTGGTGGATGCCGGCCGCAAGGTCCGGGCTTCGACGGTGAGGGTGGCATTTCGCCAGTCCCCGGGCAGAAGGGCGTAGCCGCTGGGGCGCTCGACCATGCCGGACACCTGGAGCCCGGTCGCCGTGAGGGTCAGCCGGCCGGGTTCGAAGGACCATGCGCTGGAGGCCAGGAGCGTGATCCCGGCCGGGAGATCGGGACCGGGGAAGTCCGTGGTCCAGGAGGACGCGTGGTAGCTGCGGCGGGACAGCTCGGCGGCTTGGAAGAACCGGCGCTCGTGCGCGATCGGCACGGTCAGCTCGCGCCATTTTGCGTCGCCCTCGACCGACGGGCCGAGCGGCAGCCAGCCCTTCAGGTCGGCGGATTCGAAAAGCTGGAAGGCGCGGTTCACTGAGGTCGGATGGCCGAGAACGATCGAGTTCCCGCTGCGGGCCAGGGTGGTGGGCTGCCAAACCGGAGCCAGCGGATCAATGAGGCTCTGGCCTTCGAAGGCATGGAGGTCGTCGAGATGAATCGCCTGATTGTCGGCGCCGCTGCTGCTGGAGGCGATCGACAGGAAGTGGGTGATCGGGCTTTCCGCCTGGCGGCGGAAATGGACGGGAGGCCCGAGCGCGACGGGGCTGTGGTGGCTGTCGTCCTGGACATAGGCCTGCCAGACCTGTCCACCGGAGGCGGCCCCACGGTTGTTGGCGACGATCCAGACCTTGTGCCAGAGATTGCTTTCAAGGGCCGGGATGGTCGCATCGGTGAAGCCTTCGACGCCGGCCGGGCCGTCGTAGAGATGAAGGGTTCCGGGAGTGGGACTTGCATCGATCAGTAACTGCGGCGCGAAGTCGTCTTCCGTGAAATTCGCCGGGTCGGCGGGCGCGGTGGCACTTGCCCCGAGGGAGTGGTGCAGGTTTCCGCCCTCGAGCCGGAGGCGGAAGAAGAGCGTCAGGGTCCGGCTGACCTGGGTGTCGAATGGCAGGCGCTTGGCCGCGATCGCTTGCGGGTTGGGGACGCCCGATGCTCCTGCGGCCCGCCGCAAGTAGTGGTTGCCGGACGGCTCGGTGACGATGCTGACGGCTTGGTCGCCGACGCCGGGAAGATCCCAGCTTTCCAACGGATTTTCGCCTTCGAAGGCATCGACGAGGCGCCAGTCGGCGGTCCTCGGGTCGGTGAGATTGAGGTGGCTGGTGTCGGTGTGGAGGTCGTCGAAATACATCTCGGTACCCGGTCCCATGTGCCAGAAGAAGGTCTGGAGGGCGGAGGTGGTGCCGGACGAAAAACGGACCCCCGATTTGACCAGGGTCGGGACACCCAGTTCACCGCCCTGAAGGTAGAGGTCGAACTTGTCTCCCGAGGTTCCGGCGGCGTTGTTGACGTCGAGCCAGGCGGAATACCAGACGTCCGGCCGGACGGGGGCGGCCTGGAGGTAGGTCGAGCTGTCGCGCACCTCGAGGTAGCCGCTTTGGCCCGATGACCGCAGTCGGACGCGGAAGTGGCTGGAGGTCGATGGCTCGGCCTTCTCACTGAGACCCCAGTGGGCGTCGTGGTTCTGGTCGCGGAGGAAGAAGCGGAAGAAAACGGTGGCGCGGCTGCCGTCGGGGATGGGTGGGATCGGCAAGCTGGCGTTGAGGGTGGTGCTGCCGGCGGAACGGATGCGCAGGACGCGGTTGACCGGTCCCTCGGCGGGATCGTTGACGATCTGGGCCGAACTGCCGGGCGTCGAGGTGCTGAGGTCCGCGACCGATCCCGATTCGAAGTCGGCGCCGACCGTCCAGTCGGCGGCGGTGCCCGCGGGAGGTGGAGGGGCGCTCGACGCATCCGCTTGGATGCGGTAGATGGTGCCGTTCTGCTTGGAGAGCAGGTAGAGTTCGCCATGGTGGTCGATCCCGAACCTCAGGTCGGCGCGGCTGGCCCCGAGGATGGTGCGGAAGGTGGTGGCAACGCCGTTGTATTTGATGGCGAGGGTGCGGGCGGCAACGGGCGTCTCGCCGGTATCGGTGACGGCCGGCCGGTTCATCGCGGCGACCGGGGCGACGAAGAGATCCCCGCTGACATTGTCGCCGAAGAGATACTGGCCCTGCAGGTAGGGGATCGATGCTCCTCGATAGACATGGCCGCCGATCAGTGCGGCGCGGCCGTCGTCGTGGTCATACTGCGAGACCGGATAGGCGTAGCCGCCCGACTCCGGTGCGGGCAAGGGGTAGACGTGGGTCTTGTCGGCGGCGGTGAAAAGGAACGATCCCTCGCGGGACGGCCAACCGTGGTTGGACCCTTTGCTGACCAGTTCGACCTCCTCCACCATGCTTTCGCCGATGTTTCCGCAGAGCATTTTCCCGTCGTCCCAGGTGATGCGGTGGGGATTGCGGAAGCCGTTGGCATAGATCTCACGGACCACCGGAAAGCCGTCGCCGGGAGTGGGATCGGCGGCTCCGAAGTAGGGGTTGGCATTCCAGGTCGCACTGGGGATGTAGTAGTTGCCGTTGGCGGAAAGCGAGAAGTCGGCCGCTTGTTGGCCGTCCGCCAGGATCGGGGCGATGCGGAGGATCGATCCCAGCGGTGAGTCGATGCGGCCGATGTTCTCCGGGAGATCGATGACCACCGAGCCGCCGTCGCCGAGGCAGAGGAAGAGGCAACCGTAGTTTTCCGTCCCCGGGCTCGCCGTCGGGTCGAAGGCGATTTCCTGCAGGTCGTGGTAGTTGTAGGGGAAGCCGAAGCGGATGAGCTCGCGGCGGGTCGCGTTGGTCGGGCTGATGGCGCTGGCGCCGGGGGCGAACAGGGTCCACTCCGTGACGATCCCGAGCTGCGACAGGTTAGGGTTGAGGGGCCCGGTGAAGTCGGGCTCGCGACCGTTCACCGTCTCGCTGTGCGCGGTGTAGAGCTTTCCGAAACCCGGTTTGCCCGCTTGGTTGAATTCGGGGTGGAAGGCGAACGACGAGAAACCGGTGCCGAGTCCCGGGGTATGGATGAACTTCGGGAAATGGTCCGCAAGGTTGAGGTAGAGCGTGGCGGATGATGCCGCGTTGTCGCTGATCGCCCACATTTTGCCGCGGAGGTCGTTGCAAAACAAACGGCTGTCCCCGGGGCAGGGCTTGAGGTGGTTGATGCGCGCCTTGGGGCTGCCGGAACTGCTGGCCGGAATGGTGATCCAGGGACTGAGTTCGACCGAAAGGCCGGACGACGATGGGTCCGGCAAGGGGTCGGAAAGCGCGCCGGTCGCAGCCGCCGCGTGGCGGGCCAAGGCTCCTGCGGCCAGTCCGAGGGCGAGGAAAAGCGGTCGTAGCGGGATCGTTCCAGCGGGGGCTGTCAACGTGGGCACAGGTGGTTCATTCCAACATCCGATCTATCAAGCAAGGTGAATGATCTAACCATTAGATCCGGGCGGCGAAGTGGTGGAATCGGGTGATCCGGCTTGTGGTCCGCGGGGCGGCTGGAAATGCTCCGCGCCGTGGATGCATCGAAGGTGGTTCTCGCGGCGGTCCTGCCGGTCTATTTCCTGATCCTCGCGGGCGCGGTGCTGCGCCGCCTCGGCGTCTTGACCCGGGAACAGGACGAACCGGTGTTCCGGCTGGTGTTCAATGTCCTCTACCCCTGCCTGATCCTCGACAAGATCATCGGCAGCGACAGCATCCGCCAACCGTCCTCGGTGCTCTGGGGGATCGGCCTCGGCTTCGCGCTGACGGTGTTGAGCTTCGGCGGTGCCTGGCTGGCCGCGGGCGCGCTGCGGCTCCAGCGCGGCGCGGGCAAGCGCACCTTCACCCTTTCGGCCGGCGTCCAGAACTTCGGCTACACCGCCATTCCCGTGGTGCAGCAGGTGTGGGGCGTGGGCGCCACCGCGATGCTTTTCGTCCATAATCTCGGCGTGGAGCTGGCGATCTGGTCGGTGGGCGTGATGCTGATTTCGGGCGACAAGCAGATTCCCTGGCGGCGGATGGTGAACGGTCCGGTCATCTCGGTGTTGCTGGGATTGGTGCTGGTGGGCAGCGGATTGGACGGGTTTTTGGCCAAAGGAGATGCGGGCGAGGTGCATTCCATCGGCGGGCCCCTGCGGCAGGCGATGAGCTGGCTGGGGGCGGGGGCCTTTCCGGTGGCGATCCTGATCACCGGCGCCCTGATGATGGATTTGGTCGGGGAGGAGCGGCCTTCCAAGCGGATCGTGATCGGCGGCTGCGTGGTGCGGCTGGTCGTGTTACCGCTTTTCCTGCTGGCGATGGCAAAATTCCTGCCGGCCCCGGTGTCGCTCAAGCAGGTGCTGGTGGTGCAGGCCGCCATGCCGTCGGCCATGACCCCGATCATGCTGGCGAAGATCTACGGTGGTCGCCCGGGCGTTGCGGTTCAGGTGGTTATCGCCACCACGCTGGTCAGCCTGATTACCTTGCCCTTTGTGATTGTCTGGGGCACCCGCTGGCTGAATTTGTGATAGCCAACACCGTTTGGATCTGTATGACGGGTGCAATCCCGTTTGAAATACGGGTCGATCGTTCCATATGACAAACGAAACCGATTGGGACAGTGGTGAAAACCCGCGTGCCCGTTACATTGTTCCGAATCTCGATCGCGCCTTGGTGATGCTGGAGCTGTTGAGCACCCGGCCCGAAGGCATCAATGTCAGCGACCTCGGCGTCGAACTGAAGATCCCGAAAAACAGTGCGTTTCGCATTGCCGTGACCTTGGAAAACCGCGGCTTCCTCGAGAAGGTGGAGAACACCAAGCGCTACCGGCTGACCCCGCGCCTGCTGGTGCTCGGGGCGATGTCAGTGACTGACGCGAACCTTTTTGAAAAGTCGATCGATGTGATGCGCCGCTTGCGCGACGTCACCGGGGAGACCGCGCTGCTCGGCACCCTGGCGGACGACGAGGGCGTGGTCCTCGACCAGGCGCTGGGCACCCATCACTTCAAGTTCGCGGTGGATCCCGGCACCCGCTTCTGCCTGCACACGGCGGCGCCGGGCAAGGCGATGCTGGCGGGCTTGCCGGAAGACGAGCGCAAGCAACGGGTGGCCCGGCTGAAGATGCCGCGTTTCACTCCCAACACGATCACTTCGCACGAGGAGTTCCTCGAACACCTCAAGGAAGTCGCCGAGCGCGGCTACGGCTTCGACCTGGCGGAGGAGATGGAAGGCCAGACCTGCATCGGCGCGGCCATCCGCGGAGCCACCGGCGGCGTGATCGCGGCCCTGTGGATCACGGCCCCGTCGTCGCGGATCCCCGACAGCCAGCTTGATGCCTTCGGTGCCGTCGTGAAGGCACATGCCGACGAAATCTCGGGCCGATTCGGCGCCGTGCTTTCGCAGACTGCATGAGGCGCGGCATCGCCATCGCTTTCGGCACGATAGGAATCGCGGCGTCGTCCGGTGCCGTGGAAAGCGATGGCGTGCAGTTCTTCCGCGAGGAGGTGAAGCCGATCCTCGAGCAGAACTGCTTCAAGTGTCACGGCGGCCTCGACGAGAAGGGGACCCCGAAGGTCCGGGGCGGCTTGCAGTTGATCAGCCGCCGCGGGCTGCTCCAGGGAGGGGATCACGGGGCGGTCTTCGACGAGGCTGAACCGGATCGCAGCTTGCTGTTGCGGGCGGTTTCCTACGAGGACGAGAACCTGCAGATGCCGCCCCGCGGCAAGCTCGCCGACAGCGATCGGGAGAAGCTCCGGCGTTGGCTGTCGATGGGGGCGCCGTGGACCCCGGAGGATGCGGAGCGCCTGGTGGAGGTGCACGATCCGCTGGCGGGAGTCACCGTGGTCAACGAGAAGACCCGATCCCACTGGTCCTACCGCCCGATGGTGCGGGTGGAACCGCCGGTGTCGTCGGATCCGGAGTGGAACCTGAACCCGGTTGACGCGTTCATCCGGGCGAAGCTCGACGAGCAGGGGCTGGTGCCGGTCGGCGAGGCCCCGCGCGCGGTCTTGTTGCGGCGGTTGTCGTATGACCTGACCGGGCTACCGCCAACCCTCGCCGAAATCCGCGACTTCGAGGCGGACGGTTCGCCCGACGCCTGGAAGAGGCAGGTTGACCGCCTGCTGGGATCGAGCGCCTACGGGGAGAAATGGGGCAGGCACTGGCTCGATCTGGTGCGCTATGCCGAATCGAACGGCTTCGAGCGCGACAACGACAAGCCCTACGTCTGGCGTTACCGGGACTACGTCATTCATAGTTTCAACGAGGACAAGCCCTATGACCGCTTCGTTGCCGAGCAGATTGCCGGCGACGAATTGCCGGACAAGACGGTGGATTCGCAGGTCGCAACCGGGATGTTGCGGCTGATGGCATGGGACGATGATCCCGCCGATCCGGTGCAGAACTACCACGACGTCCTGGACGACAACGTCCGGACGGTGACCGAGGGCTTCCTCGGGTTCACCGCCGGCTGTGCGCGTTGCCACGACCACAAGGGCGACCCGATTCCCCAAACCGACTACTACCGGTTCGCGGCGTTTTTCCGCGGGATCGAACCGATGGGCCGGGGAGGACGGCAGACGAAGGTCATCGAGACACCGGAACTGGTCGAGGCCCGTGACCTGCAGCTGGAAAGCCTCTCGATGGAAGAGGAGGGGATCCGGCGGCAAATGGATGCCATCGAGGAGACGGCCTTCGAAAGTGTCAGCCGCACGCGATCGGACATCGCCGAGCGGGTGACGAAGCTGACGCCGATGAGCCGCTGGTTGATCACCGACGGCCGGCTGCGGCCGACGATCTGGCACTACACCGAGGAGTATCCAGGCGACCAGTGGTCGAGGGTCGGCTTCAGGGCGGAGCAGGAAGGCTGGCGGCAGGGGCCCGCGGGCTTCGGCACGGCGGCGCCGGGCGTCCAGGCCCGCACGGTCTGGACGGGACCGGAGATCTGGCTGCAGACGACCTTCGGATTGGAGTCCCTGCCCAAGTCGCTGCTGCTGCATCTCTATCACGACAATGCCATCGAGATCTACCTGAACGGCCAGCCGGTCCTGCACCGCGAGGGCTGGTCGACCGAGTATGCGAAGATCCCCGCGCCGGCGGCTTTCATGGCGGCCCTGCAAACCGGACGCAATGTCCTCGCGGTGCACGTGAGCCAGGACTTCGGCGGCCAGTTCTTCGACCTCGGGATCGAGATCGATGCGATCACCCGCAGCGACATCGTGCTCAACCCCGAGTTCGGCTCGGTGGGCGCGGCCGAGCGCGAGGCCTACCGGCTCGCCAGCGAGCGGATGGAGGAAATCCGGGAGCTCAGGAGCTCGGCGGGGGTCGAGGCGATGGTGATCACCGAGCGCAAGGAGATCCCGCCGACCCACGTGATGATCCGCGGGAATGCCCACTCGGAAGGAGAGGTGGTGGTCCCGGGCTACCCGGCGATCTGGGGCGGGGAAGACGCGTCGATTCCTCCCGAGTCCGGCGATGCATCGTCGAGCGGCCGTCGCCTTGCGCTAGCGGAGTGGCTGACCCGGCCGGACAACCCGCGCACCGCCCGCGTCATGGTCAACCGGATCTGGCAGCATCATTTCGGACGCGGCATTTGTCCCACTCCCAACGATTTCGGTTTCCTCGGCATGCCGGCGACTCATCCCGAGTTGCTCGATTGGCTCGCCACGGAGTTCGTCGCCCGGGGTTGGAGCATGAAGGCGATGCACCGCTTGATCCTGAATTCCAAGGCCTACCGGATGGCAAGTTCGTCGAAACCGGCGAACGCCGCGGTCGATCCCGACAACAACCTGTTCTGGCGATTCAATCCACGGCGCCTGGCGGCGGAGGAACTGCGGGATTCGATCCTGACCGTTACCGGCGAGCTGAATCCCGAGATGGGCGGTCCGAGCGTCTTCGTGCCGATGCCCGAGGAGGTGCTGGCGACCTCATCGACGAAGGAGGGCAAATGGGGCTTCAGTCCGCCCGACCAAGCCAACCGGCGCAGCATCTATGTGAAGATCAAGCGCTCGCTGCTGCCGCCGATGCTCACGGACTTCGATTTCGCGGAGGTGGACAATCCGTGCCCCGTCCGCTTCACGACCACGGTGCCGACCCAGGCGTTGGCGATGCTCAACAGCGAGTTCATCCATGATAAGGCGGCGGCCTTGGCGGCACGGTTGCAGGCCGAATGTCCGGACGACTTGCACGCGCAGGTTGTGCGCGCCTTCGAGCTGGTCCTGACCCGCGAGCCGGAAGAGATCGAGATCATCCGTGCCCTCACCTTGATCCACACGCTCAAGGCGGAGGGCCAGCTGACGCCCGGGGACGCGCTCCAGCGTTTCGCGCTCGCGATGTTCAACCTCAACGAGTTCATCTACCTCGACTGACCATGAGTGTCCTGTCCAGCAACGGCGGGTTTTGTCGCCGCATTCATCGCCGGGAGTTCCTGCATCAGGTGGGCGGAGGCTTCACCTCGCTCGCGCTGGCCGGGATGCTGTCGCGCGATGGGGCCTTCGGCGCGGAGCCCGGGTTCGGGAATCCGCTGTCGCCGAAACAGCCACAGCTCGCCGCCAAGGCGAAGTCGGTGATCTTCCTGTTCATGTATGGCGGTCCCAGCCACGTCGACACCTTCGACTACAAGCCGAAGTTGTACGATCTGGATGGCAAGACGGTGGCCATCAAGACCTTCGGTCGCGGCGGCAAGAAGAACGAGGGCCGGGTGGTCGGTCCGAAGTGGCGCTTCAAGCAATACGGGGAGTCCGGCAAGTGGGTGTCGGAGCTCTTTCCCCACATCGGCAGCTGCGTGGATGACCTCGCCTTCGTCCACTCGATGACCGCCGATTCCCCGATCCACGGGTCGGCGATGCTGATGATGAACAGCGGCTCGATCCTGAGCGGCAAGCCGACGCTCGGTTCCTGGCTCAACTACGGCCTCGGTTCGCTCAATGAAAACCTGCCGGGCTACGTGGTGATGCTCGACAAGACCGGGGGGCCGATATCCGGCGCCAAGAACTGGAGCAGCGGCTACATGCCCGCCAGTTACCAGGGTGTGGTGCTGCGGTCCTCGGGAAGTCCGATCCTCAACCTCTCGAACCGGCCGGGGATGGACCGGGTCCAGCAGCGCTCGCTGCTCGACTTCCTCGGCGACGTGAACGGGGCGCATCTCAAGGGCCGCGAGCACAACAGCGATCTCGCCGCGCGGATCGCTTCGTATGAACTGGCTTTCCGCATGCAGGCGAATGCGCCGGAGGCGATCGACGTCGACGACGAGCCGGACCACGTCAAGCGTCTCTACGGGATGGACGGGACGCGCACCGATGACTTCGCGAGGAAGTGCATCCTGGCCCGCCGGCTCGTCGAGCGCGGCACCCGCTTCATCCAGATCTACTCGGGTGGGGCGCACAACGACGACAACTGGGATGCCCATGGCAACCTGGAGACCAACCACGAGTACCACGCGGGCAACACCGACAAACCGGTCGCGGGACTTTTGAAGGATCTCAAGCAACGCGGCTTGCTCGACGAGACGCTGGTGATCTGGGGCGGCGAGTTCGGGCGCCAGCCCACCGCCGAGTATGCCACCGGCAGCGGGCGCGACCACAACTCCAAGGGCTTCACGATGTGGATGGCGGGCGGGGGGATCAAGGGCGGCGCCAGCTTCGGTGAGACCGACGAGTTGGGCGGCGAGGCGGTCCGGGACCGGGTCCAGGTAAAGAACCTCCATGCCACCGTCCTGCAGCAGATGGGCTTGGACCCGAACCACCTGAGCTACTTCTACGGGGGGCTGGACCAGCGTCTGGTCGGGGTGGAAGGGGCGGATCCGATCCGGGAGATCATTGCCTGAAAGGCCGTGCTTGCTCCGCTCCCTTGTCGCGCCTTAGGACAGGGGGCGCGATGAGTGACGCCGTACTTTTATTCTCAGGACAGGGCGCCCAGAAGGTGGGCATGGGCAAGGATTTCCACGAGGCCTCGGAAACCGCGAGGACGCTGTTCGGGAAGGCCGACGAAGCGCTCGGGTTCAGCCTGTCGTCGGTGATGTTCGAAGGCCCGGACGAGGAGTTGACCCGGACCTCCCGTTGCCAGCCGGCGCTCTACCTGCACGGCCTGGTCGCGCTCGCCCTGCTGAAGGAGCGGGTCGGCAACTTGAACCCGGTGGCCGCTGCCGGGCTTTCGCTGGGGGAGTTCACGGCCCATGCCGCGGCTGGCACCTTTTCCTTCGAGGACGGCCTGAAGATCGTCGCGCGCCGCGGCTTGTTCATGGAGGAAGCCTGCGAAGCCACCGAGGGCTCGATGGCCGCGCTGATCGGAGGCGACGAGGAGTCGGTCAAGGCGCTCGCCGACGAATGCGGGGTCGATGTCGGGAACTTCAATGCTCCGGGTCAGATCGTCCTCTCCGGTCCGGTTGCCGGCATTGACGCCGCTGTTGAAAAGGCCCGCGACCACGGCATTCGCCGCGCCATCAAGTTGAACGTCGCCGGCGCCTACCATAGCCGCCTGATGAAGTCCGCCCAGGACAAGCTGGCCTCCGAACTGGCCGGCGTGCCGATGCAGGCCCCTGCGATCCCCGTGGTCTGCAACTTCGGTGCATCCGTGGTCTCGGAGCCAGGCGAGATCCGGTTGATGCTCGAGAACCAGGTGACCGGATCGGTGCGGTGGACCGAGTCGATCCGCAAGCTCGTGGAAATGGGTCACCGGACCTTCATCGAGCTGGGTCCCGGCAAGGTTCTGGCCGGCCTCGTCGCCAAGATCGAGAAGGACGCGACGGTGTATTCCATTGAGGATCTGGCCTCTTTGGACGCGGTCGCCGAGCAGCTCGGATGAGGGTCGGAAAAAGGTCAGAAAAAGTGAAAAATGATGTTGCACGGGTCGGGGCCTCCCCCTAGCGTCCCGCCCACGCCGCAAGGCGGTCCGACTACCACAAAGGAGCGGTAGTTCAGTTGGTTAGAATGCTGCCCTGTCACGGCAGAGGTCGCGGGTTCGAGTCCCGTCCGCTCCGCCACTCTTTCAAGAGAGAGCCGCCCCGAAACGGGCGGCTTTTTCGTGGTTGGATCGCCGGAGATTCAGCGGGAGCGGGCGGGACTCGAGCCCTGACGAATCCCGCTTCGGGATGAGGCACCCGGTTCGAATGCGCGGGAGCTTCGCGACCTTCCTTCCATCGGCGCAGCCGCTCGGCGGCATGGCCTTGGCAATCCCGTCCGCTCCGCCACTCTTTCAAGAAAGAGCCGCCCCGAAACGGGCGCCTTTTCGTGGCCGTCAGGTCCACTTCAGCGGACGAAATCGTCGTCGGTGTAGAGCTTCCGGTCCTTGCCGGCCGACCGGATCTCCATCCGGGTGCCGCTGAGCTGGTGGAAGAACCACGGGCTGCCCCAGGGGTCGCAGAGTTCACCGGATTCGTTGACGGTCGATCCTTCAGGGACATCGAGCTGGAGTTGCTTGGCATTGTCGCCCTGCAGGGCCGCGGTGATCTCCGCGTTGGTGCCAACCGGATTCCCGCCGAGCGCATTGGCAAAGTCGCGGAACACGAACTCGAGGTTGTCGATGGCATCCCGCACTTGCTGGATCTCGGGACCGGTCAAGCCGGTCGGTATCGCTGTGGGTGCAGGCACGGGCGGGGCGACGTCTGCCGCGGTGATGGCATCGGCGGCGGCGGGGGGCGCCGCTGCAGGAGGAGGCGTGGGAGCCGAGGATACGTGAGTTTCGGATTCCCAAGGGCGCCAGAGCAGCAGGGCGAAGAGGAAGACGGCCAGCAGGGTGACGAGGAGATGCTTCATCGTCCCGTCAGCTCCGCATGAATCCAAGATCCGGCGTGGCGAAGCGCCCGAGGTTGGGGAAGACGACCGGCAGGTGGGTGGCGTCGACCCCGAACCACTTCGCGAGTGTCGCACTGTATTCATCGACGCTGGTCGATGGGATCCAGCGGCCGGTACTGGTGTCATCGGGACCGTTGACCTGGTGCACGGGGAAGGTGCCGAAGGTCCGCTGCCCGGCGACCGCGCCGCTCGCCGGATCGCCGGAACCACCGAAGATGAGATGGTGGCCGCCCCAGCCGTGGTCGCTGCCCTGGCCGTTGGTCGGGAAAGTGCGGCCGAAGTCGGAGGCGGTGAAGCCGACAACGCTGTCGGTGAGGGCGCCTCCGCCGTAAGTCGGATCGGCAGCGATCTGTTCGATGGCGCCTTGGAAGGCGGCGATCGATTCGCTCAGTTCGGCCAGCAGGTTGGCGTGTGAGCCGGTCAGGGGATCGTCGTTGTTGCCGCCGACCTGCGAGGTGTGCGTGTCGTAGCCGTTGACCGAAACGAAGAAGATCTGGCGTTTGATCTTCAACGCATCCCGTCCGGCGATGATGCGGGCGACCATCTTCAGTTGGCGGGCGAGCGAGACATCCGGGAAGGGGACGTCCCAGGTCCAGGCTTCGGTAGGTTCGATGGCCGAGTTCAGCACCGTCCCGGCGGCGATCGCGTTGTCGATCACGTCGCCATAGGCCGAGGCCTGGAGATTGGACTGTGCCAGTTGGGCGAGGCTGCGGACAACTCCCTCGCGCGTCGAACCCGGGGTTGCGCCGGCGAGGGTGACCGCGCCGCTGGTCGAGACGTGGTACTGTTGGACGCTCGCGCCGACCTCGAAGGTGTTGGAACCGGCGATGCTGGTGCAGAGGGAAATCCGCGCCCGCTCCACGGGGTCGAGAAGGAGCTCGTTCTGATAGGGGTGAAGCAGATCGGCAATGCGTCCGCCCCAACCGGTCTTTGGCGGTTGGTCCGGCAGTGATGTCTGCCAGTGGGTGACCTGGTCGGAGTGGGAAAAGAGCTGGGGCGGGAGGGCTACGAGCTTGCCCTTGTACTGCGCCCGGTTGGTCGGGAATACCAAGGGACCGACGTTGAACAGGAGCGCGAGCTTTCGCTCATGGAAGAGACCGGCGAGCTCCGGACACGACGGATGGAAGCCGTATTCGTTGCCGTCGTTGTTCAGCGGGGTCAAAGGCAGGAGCTCGCTTTCAGGGACGGCGAGGTTCTGGCGGATCGCAGCGTAGTTCGCGTGGCTGGCGCCGCGCGGGATCACGAGGTTGTTGCTGTCATTGCCTCCGCTGAGAAAGATGCACACCAGCGCCTTGTAGTCGTCGAAGCTGCCGGCGCCGCCGCCCTGGGCGAGCGCCGAGTTGATCAAACGGAAGTCGCGGATGGTGGACGAGACGGCGAGCGATCCCATCGCCGCGCAGCCGGCGGTGCGGAAGAAGTCGCGGCGGGTGCGGAGGAGGCGGGCGCGGTCTTGTTCGATCGAGGACATGGTCGTTTCAGGGTGAAGCGTTCAGCGTTGGATCGCGCTCTCGGGGGAAACGGCGATGAAGTAGATGACCGCACGCACGCGGTTGCGGCGCTGCGAGTCGCTGGCCGTGGAGTAGGAGATGTTGGCGGTGTTCGAGGTGAAGTTGTAGATTTCGTCTTCCATCGCGCTGCTCATCTGTCCGGCCATCAACAGGGCCGAGAGTTCGCGGATCAGGTCGCGGAGGTTGGCGTCGTCGGTCCAGTAGCCGCTGCCGCCGGGGCGGAGATCCATCCACGGAGCGAAGTCCATCATGATGTCATGGCCCCCCCGCTTGAAGCTGCTGAAGCCGTTGGTGTAACCGGAGGTCAAGCTGGTCGTGCTGCCGGTAGAGTAGATGCCCCCGAACAAGTAGTTCGCCTGCCGGATGACGTTAGTGTCGGAACTGATCTGGAACTCGGGAGTCGTCAGTCCGTTGGCGGCCAGGGTCCCGGGGAACTGGTAGTCGGGCTCGAAGAAATTGAACACCGTCGGCGAACCGAGCGGGGTCTGTCCAAGGTCGGTGTCGGTGTTGCCGACGTTCCAGTCGGAGTAGCCGGAAACGACATCGCCACTGCGGTCGAGGACGGGGCTGAGGGCGGCGGCGCGGAAGGTTCCGTCCAGGTTGTCATCGAGCGACAAGGTGCCGCTGACCGGTTCGAGGGTGTACTTGCGGGCGTCGACGGCGTCGACGGCGACGATGGTGTAGATCCCGTCATCCGGCGTTGAGGTCTGTCCGATTTTCGGGGTGAACCGGATTTCGACTTCTCCTCCGACCCCGAGGCCGGTGACGGTTCCGCTGGTGATCGTGAGTATCGTATTGGCCGTATCGACACCGTCCGAGTCCTGGCGGTAGGAGCCGCTGAGATAGGAGGCGTCGCAATCGCCGCTGCGCTCTGCGGAGTCGGGCGCGGTGACGGTGAAGGTGTTGCTTGCCGGCTCGCTGTCGATGGTCTGGACACCGTCGACAAGAACACCTCCGCCGCCGCTGCGGTAGCGGAGGTAAACCGGTTCGCCGGGAGAGAAGGTGTGGCTGCCGGGCGTGGTGACGGTGATGGTCGTGCCGGACTGGGCCCAGCTGCAGCGGTAGGTGTCCTGGGTCCGGACGGTGAAGCTGGTATCGGTCGGCGGGTAGGTCGTGCTCAGCGCGTAATCGCCGTCGGTTGCGGGAGTGCCCGCGCCGGAGAATCCGAGCAAGACCTTCTGGCTGCCGGTCAGGCGGTGGACGGTCGGGGACGAGTCGACGGTGATCAGCCCGCCGTCCTGGACGTAGGTTCCGCCGAAATTGTTCTCGGGTCGGAAGGCGCGGGCAAGCTGGGTGACTCGCAGCAAGGGCTCGCGCAGCTTTCCGTATCCCGGGGCGGAAGCCGCGACGTTCGAGCGGGCCTCGTAGTCGAGGAGGATCGCCTTGACCACGGCCGCGAGGTCACCCCGGATACCGCTGCCGTTGTCGTTGAATTTGCCGACCACCCGGTGGATGTAGCCGCGGCTGGGGGTCGATGTGACCAGCCGCTGGATCAGTTGACGGCACAGCAGCGGGCCGAGGTTGGGGTGGTTGAAGATTTGGTCGTGCACCGCCTCAAGCTCTTCCCGGGCCAGCGCCTGGAACACCGGCTCTCCGGAGATGGTCGAACTACTGTGGCTGGCGTAGGGATCGAGCGGGACCCCGTTGAGTTCGGGCAAGCCCGGCAGCACGACGTTGTTGAGGATGCGCTTCCTGCCGGTGAAATGACGGGCCGGGACCTCGCGCATCGGCTCGGTCCAGTTGGACGAACCGCTGAAGCTCGTCTTGTAGTCGCCGTCGTATTGGTAGTCCCAGCCGGTGAACACGTGGGCCAGTCCGATGACCGCGTCCTGGTCGTAGACGGGAATCGGCACGCCCTTCGAATTCAGGATCAACGAGCCGTCGGGATGGAAGCGGTAGAGGCCCAGCGAGAACAGCTGTAGGATCTCCCGGGCGTAGTTTTCGTTGGGAATCCTGCCCTTGGTCAGGTCCGGCTTGTCGTTCCGCAACATGTCGAGGTAGCGGCCCATTGCGGGATGGAGGGTCACGGCCTCCAGCAGGTCCCGGGCATTGCCGAAGGCATGGGCGAGCAGGGTGTCGTAGAATCCCGACAGCGCGCTCGCGCGGTTGTCAAGCGGACCGGACTCCGACACCACCATGATCTGGCTGAGGGCGAAGGCGACCCGCTGGCGGAGCTGGTCGTCGGCCTGGACCGAGGTCCGCCACCAGGAGTTGAAGGTTTGCGACCCGGAGAACTCCGAGTTGTTGGGGTTGGTGACGTTGCGGTGCGACTCGACGTAGGGAAGATGCTCGGACACCGGCAAGGCGATTTGATCGTCGATCCAGTCCTCGTAGGATGCCATCGATTGCAATGAGGCAATGTCGTCCGGATTCGCCCCGAAGGTCGCCTGTTGCAGGAACCTCGCCGCCGCCTTGGGGGCGGAGTTCGAAGTGGCGGGTTCGCCCGTCCACTCGGGCGGGGGAGGCGGCGGCGTGAAGGTGGCGGAACCATCGAGGGCGCGGAAGAAGCCTTTGATCTCGCCGCTTGGATAGTTGACGGTATGGACGTTCAGGTAGGCGAACTGGGCGAGGCCGTCGGCGATTTCCTGTGCGGTCAGGCCTCCGACGTCCTGGATTTCCCAGACATAGGAGCCGTCCGCGAGGTGCTCCACGCCGGGTTCGTCGAGGTCGAAGACGATGTTCGACGAGGATGGCAGGCGGGTGTCGTGGACGTGCATTCCCTGGAAGGGCGACCCGAGGTTGCCGAAGGTCGGGGTTACCCAGGCGGTGGTCTTGTCACTGGAGAGGCGGAGCGTGCAGGAACCGTAGGCATTGGTCACGGCTCCGGTCTGAGGGGTCAGGGCGGTGAAATAGAGGGTGCCGTCGGGCGATGAGCCCAGCGCCACGTCCTCGTAGCGCGTGAGGAGATAGCCGGGGATGATTTCCGACGGGCTGTCGTCGGGGTCGCCGGGTTTGGCCCAGGCGAGTGCGAGGTGGTCGCTGCCGCTGCTTTCCTTGTGGAGGATCTCGAGGAAATAGCGCCGACCGGCCTCGAGGTGCAGCAGCGCGGACGGGACGGCATCCGACCAATCGCCGGAACCCGTCGCGACGGTGGTAGCGGCGCGCAGCCACGAATTGACCGGTTCGTCGTCATCGGAAAGGTGGAACTCCGCGGCTTCGTCGGCCCGCAGGAAGAAGCGGTACTCGCCGGTGGCGGGCGCGGTGAGGAAACCGCGGATGCGCGCCCCGTAGTCGTCACCGGTGTCGGCGGGGCATTCCAATGATCCGAGCGGGGTGGTTGAAGCGGGTGCGGTGTCGAGCGGGATGTCGGCCACCTCGGATCCGGCCACGCCCGTCCACAATTCGCGGGTGATGCTGCCGCTGGTCTCGATCACGGTCAGGTCGAGGAAGGCGGACCCGGATCCGTGGGTGTTGGTGGCGGTCAGGGCGACCTGCCATTGACCGGGTGTCACCGGGTCGCCGCTGATCACGCCGCTCACGGGATCCAATGCGAGACCTGGCGGAAGATTGACGGCGGAAAAGAGCGTGGGGCTGCCGCTTGCCTCGATCCGGTAGCTGAATCCGGGAGCCCCGACAAAGGCCCAGGCTTCGAAGGGGCCGAGGATCCGCGGCGGGGTGTCCGGGAACAGGCGGGCCTGCGGGATGACCTCCTTTTCCAGGCTGGCCGACTTCCAAGACAAGGTGGCGCGGCTACGGCCGGTGTTGTTGTAATGCTCGAAGACCACCGGGTAGCGCTTGCCCGCGTCCAAGGCGATGATCGCGCTGCTTTCCCGGGAGGCCGGCCAGTTGTCGATCAGCAGCTGACCGTTGATCCAGACCCGCCCGGCGCTGTCGGTCCGCCCGTAGATCGTGTAGACTTGCGAGAACTCGGGAAGCAACTCGCCTTCCCAGCGGCTGGAATAGTAATCGGTGTAGGGAAGTGTCGTGGTGACCGGCGCTCCGGGCCAAGGCGTCAGGTCGCTGTCGAAGTCGACGACCGGATCGATCCGCGAAATATCCGGGGTCCCGGTGAAGACCGGCTGGTCCCGGGTGTTGTCAGGATGCTTCCAATAGTTCGCGGTGAGACCGGTGCCATTCGCCTGCACGTGGTCGTGGATCAACACTCCGGCCGAATCCGCGGCGCCCTTGGCGTAAGTGGCGCTGGACCCGACCTCGAGGACCACCACCTCGTCGGCTTCGAGAAGGGCGTCGGGAGAGGGGATCAGCGGTACATCCGCGCCGGTGGACGCGAGCGGGATCTCCACGCTATCGGGCAAGGCCTCGTGGTCCGCCGGGCCGGCCGAGCCGGATTGAGCCAAGGACACGACGACCCGGCCGATGCCGCCGGTGCGCTGGATCCGGAACATCCCGGAATTTGCGGCCGGCGATGAGGCGGGCTCGGTGGCATCGTTGTCCGGTGCTGAGATCGTGATCACCGGCTCGGCCTGCAGTTCCATGGTCAGGTGCTGGAGATCGCCCATTCCCATGTGGACGTGATTCATGGCGGGATCGTGCCCGGTCTGGAGCTCTTCCCAGTCGGTCAGTCCGTCGCCGTCGGTATCCGTGTCCGCTACCACGACCCGGAAGAAGGACGGGGATTGAACGGGAGCCGCCGTCGTCGCCGCGAGTTCATCGCCGGTCCCCGGATGAACGCCCGGAAGGATTTGCCAGGAAGCTTCGTCGCCGGGATCGGCGGTAGTCTGGAGCTGATAGACCTTTCCCGCCTGGCTGGGCCACCTCAGCTCGACCTGGCCGCCAAGCAGGGTGATGTCACTCACTGAAAAGACATCGGAAGCCTGGAGCGGGTCGGTGCCGGCCTCGGACTCTTCGCGGTTGCTGCGCCCGTCGCCGTCGTCGTCATTGCCGGGCAGGAGTTCCGCCGGTCGATACTTCGCCTCCCAGACATCGCCCAGGTCGTCGTTGTCGAGATCCAGGTCGGCCCGGGCAGCGGTGCAAAAACAGAGGACGAGCGCGGCGAAGCGGATCGTGCGGTGCATGGCGGTTGGTTGGTGGGAAACCGATCCGCGGGGGGACGCTCCGCGTTTTTGCGGGGGACGTCGGAAAGTTTTTTGGAGTGCGTCATCTGCCAGAACCGGGGAGGGCTGGCGAGACGAAAGTCATCACGCGGAGAAAATCAGACACGCTTGAGTTCAAGTGCGGCATCGCTGGCTCCTCCAGCGCTGTCCGGGTGTCAGCTTGGCGCGGCGGGCCGGGACATCCCGTCCAGGTCTTGCGTCAAGCTGTCGCCGGGCGACGGGTGGCTTCGGGGTGGGTGGATTGATAACCAGTGGCTTGTGTTGCTTCTGGCAGTGGCATGTCGATTGCGATTGAGGTGATGTGGCAGGTCGGAATGCGGCGGAGACCATGACCTGCCCGGCAACTGAAACCCTCCGCCTAACCAACCAAGCACCATCATGAATACCCTCAGACAATGGAATCCCATCCGTGAAATGCAGGACCTCCAGAGCCGCGTGCTTAGCGCTCTCCAGAGTTCCGCTTCACTCAAGAACGACGAATCCCGCGAATCGCTCACCGTCGCCGAATGGACGCCGGTCGTGGATATCACGGAGGACGCCGACGAGTATGTGATCAAGGCCGAGCTGCCCGAGGTCAAACGCGAGGACGTCAAGGTCACGGTCGAAAACGGCCAGCTGACCTTCAGCGGAGAGCGCCGGATCGAGAAGGAAGAAACGGGCCGGAAGTATCACCGGGTGGAGCGTGCCTACGGCAGCTTCCTCCGCAGCTTCCAGCTTCCCGAAAATGCCGATCCGGAGAAGGTCAGCGCCGATTTCAAGGACGGCGTGCTCAACATTCACCTGGGCAAGCAGGAAGCGGTGAAACCGCGCCAGATCGAGGTGAAAGTCGACTGAGGTCCGGCTTTTGGATCGAATGGGAAATCGCGCGGCAGGTCCTCCGGGGCCTGCCGCGCCGCCGTGTACCGCCGGCGCTTGCCGCCGACGGTTGGAGGCGTGGGGGCGCTCTTTCCGATTCACTGCAACTTTCTTCAATTCGGAGGGTTCAACCCCGGCACATTTCTTCGAAAGATGTCTGACAAGCAGTGCGTAGCCGCCCGAATCCCGGAAAGTCTGGTGGATTGACGCTAAGATTCCCGCTGCTAGCCTCTCCTGAACCCTTGAAAACCATGAAAACCCCAGCTGCCGGCCTGTTCGCGTGCCTGATTTTATCCAGCGCGTGCGGATTTGCCGCCGACAAACCTTCCCCCGCCGACGATCCCGCCTTCATTGCCAAGGCGGCGCGCTCGATCGACGGTCATGTGGCCTCCTGGTATCGCAAGCAGAAGCTCGCCGTACCCGAGGTGACGGACGATGCGACCTTCCTGCGCCGCACCTTTCTCGTGGCGATCGGCCGGATTCCGACCACCGAGGAGGCCCGGTTTTTCCTGGAAATCGATGACCCGACCAAGCGGGTCCAATTGATCGACTACCTGATCCAGTCCCCCGGCTATTCCAGTCACATGACAAACTGGGCCTTCGACCTGTTGCGGGTGACGGATGGCAAGCCGGGCTTCAACGGGAACTTCGAGGCCTACCGCGGCTGGATCCGTTCGGCTCTCGAAAACAACATGCACTGGGACGACTTTACCAATGCCCTGATCGCCTCCAAGGGCGACGGTTGGGCCCCGGAAAGCGCCGCGGTGGGCTACTACACCCGCGACCGCGGGATGCCGCTGGACAACCTGGCGAATACGATGCGGGTGTTCCTCGGCTCGCGCATGGAGTGCGCGCAGTGCCACGACGATCCGTTCGGCGAGACCGAACGGCATGACTTCTACGAACTCGCGGCCTTCACCGAAGGTCAGGACGCGATGCGCCGCAATTACATGCGGTCGCTGTGGGACGAGATCAATGACGGCGAACGCCGTCAGTCGATCGACTACAGCGTGGCGCAGATCATGTGGGACCGGGTCTACGGGTTGAGCCTCGGAGGCTCAGGGGCCGGCAAGATCCGCCTGCCGGACGACTATCAGTACCGTGACGGCCAGCCGGGAGAAATGATCGGTGCCAAGACGCCGTTCGGCAAGTCGGTGCGGATCTCGGAGCGCAGCGACAAGGGCGGCGGCCGTGAGGAGCTGGCGGAATGGATCACCACCAAGACCGGCGAGCAATTCGCCTCGGTGGCCGCCAACCGGATGTGGAAGCGGGTCATGGGACGCGGGGTCTATGAGCCGGTCGACGAGTACAAGCCGACGAAAGAGCTTCACCATCCGGAGCTGATGGCGACCTTGATCAAGCTGATGGTGGACCTCGATTACGACCTCCGCGCGTTCCAGAAGGTGCTGCTCAACACCAAGACCTTCCAGTTTGTCCCGAATCCGGAGCCGGCGAAAGTGGCCACCGGCGACGACTTTCACGGCCGGCAGCTTGCCCGCCTGTCGTCCGAGCAGCTCTGGGATTCCCTGATCACCCTGGCTTCCGGCGACCCGGACAAAAAGCCGCGGCGCACGGTTGATGACCGGATTTACGTCGGCAACAAGCCGGTGCTGGTCGGCAAGAAGAACATGGTGCAGCTCTCGAAGGAGGTGCTTGCGCTGAAGTCCGAGGAGGAAGTCCGTTCCTACTTCGACAAGTTGCTCGCCGATGTCCGCGGTGAAAGCGGTGCTTCGGGCGGGGGAGACAGCATGATGATGAACCAGGTTCACCGCTACGGCAGCAATTCCCCGGTGCGTGCCTCGGAGTTGCCGAGCCCGGCGCCGCGCGACCACCTGCTCTATCTCTTCGGCCAGTCGGACCGCATCGTCGTCGATGGATCGAGCCGCGAGCCGAACGTCGGTCAGGTGCTCTCGCTGATGAACGGTTACGTCCAGAAGCAGCTGGTGAACAATTCTGGAGCCCACCTTTACAAGAGCCTCGAAGGTGCCAGCAGCGACGAGGAGAAGATCCGCCGACTCTATGTGACCATCCTGAGCCGTCCGCCGAGTTCGGAGGAAATGGGCTGGATGCTCGATGAAGTGAAAGCGTCCGGTGAGGAGGGCTACCGGAACATCGTTTCCGCCCTGGTGATGTCCTCCGAGTTCCTCTTCGTGCAGTAAAACCCATTCCCCGAAAACCAATGAATGCCAACGATCTCAACCGCTTCGACGAACCCACCCGCCGTCGCTTCATCTCGAATGCCGCGCGGATGTACCTCGGGGTGAACCTGCTGCCGATGTTCGGGGCGAGCGTCGCCTCGGCCGCGCCCAAGTCCTCTGCCGCCGGCAAGGCCAAGAGCGTGATCTACCTCTACATGTCCGGTGGCATGAGCCATTTGGACACCTTCGACCCGAAGAAGAAGAAGGAGGTGATGGGCAAGACCGAGGCGATCTCGACCAGCGCCACCGACGTCATGGTCGGGCAATACCTGCCCAAGACCGCGGAGGTGATGGACAAGGTCTGCGTGATCAACTCGATGACCTCGCGGCAGGGTGCCCACGAACAGGGCGCCTACATCATGCACACCAGCTACGACATGCGCGGCACGGTGAAGCATCCTTCGCTCGGGGCCTGGGTGAACAAGCTCGGCGGACGCCTCAACCCGGAGATCCCCGGTTTCGTGGCCATCGATTCGTCGCCGGACACCTCGGGCGGCGGGTTCTTCGGTGCCAAATTCGCCGCTGCGCCGATCGGCAGCCCCCACGACGGGCTCCAGGACTCCCACAAACCGGGATCGGTTTCCCAGGAAGACTTCGACCGCCGATTGGCATTGGCGGACCGGCTCAACAAGCAGTTCCATGGCCGCTACCAGAATGCGGACGTGAAGGCTTATGAAGAGCTCTACCTGGAAGCGATCAAGCTGATGAACAGCAAGGACCTGAAGGCCTTCAACATCAACGATGAACCCGAGTCGGTGCGCAAGGTCTACGGTTCGGGACGATTCGCCCAGGGCTGCATGCTGGCCCGACGACTCGTCGAGCACGGGGTGCGCTTCGTGGAAGTCCAGCTCGGCGGCTGGGACACCCACTTCGACAACTTCGCGGCGGTCGAGGGCCGGTGCAAGGAGTTCGACCAGGCTTACGCCGGGTTGCTCCAGGACCTCGAGAAGCGCGGTCTCCTGAAGGACACGCTGGTCGTTGTGGCCACCGAGTTCGGCCGCACGCCGACGATCAAGACCGAGCACCAGAACGGTCGCGACCACCATCCCGCGGCATTCAGCTGCCTGCTCGCGGGCGGCGGCGTGAAGGGCGGGTTCAAGTATGGCGAGACCGATGCCAAGGGCGAGAAGGTCAAGGACAAGCCGGTGGCGGTCCAGGACTTCAACGCCACCATCGCCTACGCCTTGGGACTTCCCCACGACCTGGTGGTGATGTCGCCGTCGGGTCGTCCGTTCAGGTTCGCCGATAAGGGCGCACCGGTGACGGACGTGTTCGCCTGAGAGGCAAATCGATCTTTAAAAGCGCGTGTCCCGTCGACCGGGGCGCGCGCTTTGTCGTTTCAGGCTCCGGTCTGGGTGGGGCCGACGACTGCGAGGGCGTGTTCGTCGGGCGTGCGGAAGCTGAACTCACGGCCGCTGCCCGGAACCCGGACCAGCCAGCAGGAGCCTCCGTTGTCGCGGTTGACGAAGACCATGCCGCCGCGTTCGAGGACGTCGATGCGTGCCCGTTTGCCCAGCGGGGTGATCCAGAACAGCTCGACGATCTCGTGCATGGCGTTCGCCACCACCACGGTGTGCGGTTCGCCTTCGTGGTCGTCGTCGGGGCTGGTGGCCAGTTCCCCGGCTGGCAGCCACTCGACGGGCTCGCGCTCGGAAACCTTGCAAAGCTCGGTCAGATCGGAATCGCCCATCGAGGCCTGGTTCCAGGCCTTCCGGAATTGCAGGGGTGTCCAGCCGAATGCCTTGCTGAAGGACCGGATGAACTGCTCGCGGCTGTTGAAGCCCGAAAGGCGTGCGATCTCGATCACCGACTGGCCGGTGCGCATCAGCAGCGAACGGGCGAGGATGAGGCGGTGCATCGTCAGGTGCTCCGCGAAACCGGCGCCGGTCGTCTCCTTGAGGATCCGGATCAGCTGTCGCGGGCTTTTCTTCAAATGCTCCGCCGCGTCACCGAGCTTGACGGTGGTCTCGAGGTTCGGCCGCAACCATTCGTGGAGCTGGGTGACGATCTGCTCGCGCCGCGGGTTGCGGCTGCTGCCTTTTTCCGCCGCACCGGCGGCCACGGCGGCCTCCCGGGTCAGGGCGGCGAGCTTCATCGCGGCGGCGACGACCATGAGATTCCGCGACCAGTGATCGTCCGGATTGGCCTGGGACGCGGTCTGGGCCTCGATGGTCAACTCGCCGATCTGTTGGTAGATCGACGGCTCGACGGCACCAATGACCATCGGATCCCGTCCGGGCACCCGCAGGCGGATCGTCCCGAGCCCGGACTCGATCGCCAGCATGTGATCTGTGCCGCTCTTGATCCTGCCCTCGTGCTGTGACCAGAAGGACACCTTCACCGGGCCCTGGCCATTTTCCCAGCGATAGACGAAGGCCGGACCGTTCAGGACAATGTCGCCGGCGGAGTTCGACTCCAAAGGGACAGTCTCCCATGCACGCGAGCCCGACCATTGCGGGCCGGACGCATCGAGAACCTTGAGAATTTCGTGGTCGGGACTTTGAGGCATCTTGTTACCGCGGTTATGGGGAGGACGCGGGTGGTTCAGGGAAGACTCCGCCTTTCAATCATGGGATGGCAATCGCCGGGAAGGACATTTTTCAATGCACAACCGGCGGCCGGTCCGGCGATCATGCCTCCGTGTCGGGGGATCCCGATGAGGCATTCCCGCTGCCCATGCCGATTCCGGGGATGACCCGGCGCACCAGTTTCTTCAGGCCGCTCTCGCCGGCCTCGACCTCGGCTTCGGCCTGGCGCAGGGCTTTTTCCCATGCCGGGGCAAAGCCGGGTGCCTGCTCGCGCATCAGCCGGACGGCGCTCTCGGTGATCTGGGAATGCCGGAGTTCTGCTTTCCCCGGCTTGGCTTGCAGGGTGGCCAGGCTGACGCGGAGGTTCTCGTTCTGGCGGCGGTGCTCCTCCAGTTCCCGTTGCAGGGACTCGTTGCCCTGGGCATTGATCTTGAGCTGGGTGTTGAGGTGCCCTTGCAGTTCGCGCAACTCGTTCTCCAGGCGGCGAATGTCCTTGGCCAGGCGGCGGCGGGCCGAGAAGCCCGACTTCCAAGCGACGGTGGCAACGGCCAGACCCAGCAGGAGTCCCAGCGTGAAGGGGTGTTTGAGGTATTCCCAGATATCCATGGTAGAGGGGGATCAGCGGTTATCGGCGGCATCCTTGCCACCGGCGGTTTCTTTGTGGGTGGCCGTGTCGACCTGGCCGAGTGCGAGGAGCACGCTGCTGGTCAGGTCGTTGGTCCGTTTGGCATATAACAGCAAAGGCACCCCGGTATTGGAGTTGCCTGAACTGTCGAAAACCCAGTCGTATCCTTCCTCCTTGGCGAGCTTTTCCGCCGTGGAGTGGATCAAATCCAGCCGTTCGCGCATTCCGGCGACCATTTCGGCATTGATCTCCTTGTTCCGGTCCTCGCGGTAGCTTTCGAAGTCTTCGAGCAGGGACATGGCCTCCTGGCGCTTGAGGGCGAACTCGCGTTCCAGCTTCTGCCGGGTCGCGGGGTCGATCTGCGGGCCGCCCTTCGATAACTGTTTCCCGCGGACCTGCAGGTCGGCGTACATGGTCTGATAGTCGAGGAGCCGCTTGTCCTTGTTGATGGCCTCCCGCTTGGCGCGCAGGGCCTGGTTCGACTCGACCGTGCTTTCCAGCTGCTTGAATACGTCGGAGACCCTGACCACGGCAATCCGCGGCGGGTCGGCGGCCGCAAACAAGGTGGAAACCAGGAGGAGAAGGAGCGTGGCGACGTTCTTCATGAACCGCGACGATCATGTACCTGCTCCTTGGGGCTGTCCAGTGCCCGGAAGGATCCGCGATTTCTCAAGAGATTGCTCGAGTCTCCGGCAAGACGGCCGGGTTAAGGTGACCGGAGTGAACCAAGACAAAGACCGCGTGGTCATCCTCGGTGGCGGGGTGATCGGACTGTGCACGGCCTACTACGCCCTCAAGCGCGGCTTGCGGGTCACCGTCGTCCAGCGGGAGGAAGAGGGCGGGGACAACTGCTCCATGGGCAACGCCGGAATGATCGTCCCGAGCCACTTCATCCCCCTGGCGGCACCGGGTATGATTCCCAAGGGCTTGCGCTGGATGTTCAACCGCGAGAGCCCGTTTTACGTGCGTCCGAGGCTCGATTCGGCGCTGATCCGCTGGGCCTGGCTGTTCCATCGCAGCTCGACCGATCGCCACGTCGCGGCCAGCCGCGAGCTGCTGCGCGACCTGAACCTCGAAAGCCGCCGGCTGTTCGTGGAGCTGGGGGGGGACGATGACTTCGGCATGGAGCAGCGCGGCATGCTGATGCTGTGCAAGTCGGCAAAGGGGCTCGAAGAGGAGGCTGCGGTGGCGGAAGCCGCCCGGGAGATTGGCATCGATGCCGAGGTGCTGGATGCCGCCGGTGTGGCCCGGTTGGATCCATCCGTCACCATGGACCTGGCCGGCGCGGTGCATTTTCCGCAGGACTGTCATCTCGATCCCGCGCGCTTCATGCGTTCGATGCGGCGACGGGTGGCCGATCTCGGTGGTGAGCTGGTTTCCGGCATCGAAATCGAGTCCGTCGAGATGTCCCAAGGCAAGGTTGCTGCCTTGGCGGGAGGGGGGCACCGCTTTTCCGGCGGACAATTCGTCTTCGCAGGGGGATCCTGGACTCCGGGTCTGCTGCGCCAGCTGGGACTGAAGTTGCCGCTGCAGGCTGGCAAGGGCTATTCCCTGACCCTTTCCGGTCCGCCGGAGTTGCCGCGTTGTTGCTCGATCTTCGTCGAGGCAAAGGTCGCGGTCACTCCGATGGGAGGCCGCCTTCGCTTTGCCGGCACGATGGAAGTCGGGGGGCTGGATCTCTCGGTCGATCCGGCGCGGGTTCGCGGGATCGTCAAATCGGTGAACAGCTACTTCCCGAAGTTCAACGAGTCGGATTTCGAGGGCGTCCAGCCTTGGGCCGGTCTGCGGCCGGTGTCGCCGGACGGCATTCCTTATCTCGGGAAGGTTCCCGGAGTGGAAAATGCGATCGCTGCCACCGGTCACGCGATGATGGGGCTCAGCCTCGGTCCCGTGACCGGCAGTCTCGCCACCGGCCTCCTGACGGGGGATGTGCCGTTCCGTTCGATCGAAGCGATGGCTCCCGGGCGCTTCTCCTAGCGGTCAGCCCGCCTGCATCTTCTTACGGTAGGCCAGCGGGCTGATTCCGACCGCCTGCTTGAACTGCCGCGAGAATGCCGACTGGTCCGAGTAGCCGCAGCTCAGCGCGATCTGGGCAATCACTTCGTTCGTCCTCGAAAGCCGCTCGCACGCGGCGTCGATCCGGACTTTCACCAGATACTGCCCGGCGGTGACGTGGAACAACGAACGGATGCGCTGGTCGAACTGATAGACCGAGAGTCCCGCCATCTCGGCGAGCTGCGGGAGCCGCAAAGGCTCCTCGAAGTGACGGTGGATGTGGTCGATCGCCTTGGACATCGCGGCGAAGTCTTCCTGCCGGTCGCGGGCACCGTGGAGGTCCCGTGAAATGCCGCACACCCCGGTGATCCTGCCGTCCTTCGCCTTGACCGGTTCCTTGAAGGTCAGGCACCACCCCCGGCGGCCGCCGGCGTAGAGATGGAGCTCGAGGTGGTCGCGGATGCCGTGCCCCTTTTTCAGGATCTCCTGGTCTTGGGCGGCGAAGCCCTCGCCGAGCGGCGGCGGGAACAACTCCTCCGCCGTCAGGCCGATCGCCGACTCCTTGTTAGGCAGGCCGCAACGGGTCGCCAGCGTCTCGTTCACCGCCATGTAGCGCCCCTGTGCGTCCTTGATGAAGAACACGATGTCCGGCACCGCGTCGAACAGGTTGTCGACCGGAGGCATGCCGTCGAGGCTCTCGAAAAACGATCTGCGGAGTCGGTCAGCCGGGTTCATGGTTGCGATCGAGACTACTCCTGCACTGCTATACGGATTGAAAGGCCGGCGCTAGAGCTTTCGCCTAGACCCTGATGCTAAAAAGGTCCCGTAACCCATGAGCGAGACCTGCATCCACGTCATCGATTCCCATACCGAAGGGGAACCCACCCGCGTCATCGTCGGCGGAGCTCCCGCCCTCGGACCGGGAACGATGCGGGAAAAAGCGGATCGCTTCGCCGCCGAGTTCGACTGGGTCCGCTCGTCCGTCTGCAACGAGCCGCGCGGGCACGACGCGATGGTCGGCGCCCTGATCTGCGAGGCTCACGAACCGGACTGCTGTTGCGGCGTCATCTTCTTCAACAACGTCGGGACCCTGAACATGTGCATCCACGGCACCATCGGGTTGGCATCGGTGCTGGTGCACCAGGGAAAAATCGGTCCCGGGGAGCATCGCATCGACACGCCGGTCGGGGTCGTGGTCGCGCGGGTGAATGAGGATCGCTCGGTGACGGTCGCCAACGTGCCCAGCTACCGCAAGGCTGCCTCCGTCGAGGTCGAGGTGCCGGGGTGGGGGACCGTGCGCGGTGACATCGCCTGGGCGGGCAATTGGTTTTTCCTGATCGGTGGCCAGGGACCCGAAGTCTGCCACGCGAACCTCGGCGCGCTGACCGACTTCACCTGGGCGGTCCGCCAGGCGCTTGTTGGCCAGGGCATCACCGGCGACAACGGAATGGAAATCGACCACGTCGAAAGCTTTGGTCCACCCGCGGATCCGGCGATTGCCGACAGCCGGAACTTCGTGATGTGCCCGGGCAAGGCCTACGATCGCTCGCCCTGCGGCACCGGGACCAGTGCCAAGCTCGCCTGCCTCCATGCCGACGGGAAGCTCGCGCCCGGCGAGCCGTGGCGTCAGGCCGGCATCCTCGACACGGTTTTCACCGGCACCTACCAGCTGCTTCCCGACGGCAAGGTGCTCCCCAAGGTCACCGGCCGGGCGTGGATCACCGGCGAGGCCCGCTACTCCTTCGATCCCGCCGATCCGTTCCGCCACGGGATTCCTTCTTCTCTCTAACAAAACAAGACCATGAGCATCCATTGGAAGGGCGTCATGCCCGCGACCCTCACACAATTCAACGCCGACCTCACCATCGACCACGCCTTGATGGCGGAGCACGGCAAGTGGCTCGCCGACAGCGGTTGCAGCGCCATCATCGCCCACGGCTCGCTCGGTGAGGGGGCGACGCTTTCCTTCGAGGAAAAGGTCGCCTTGCAGAAGACTTACACCGACGCCTTGCCCGACACGCCCGTCATCCCAGGGATCGCGGCCCTTTCGACCAAGGAGGCCGTCGACCTTGCCAAGGCCGCCAAGGACAACGGTTGCCGCGGGTTGATGGTCTTGCCGCCCTATCTCTACGCCTCCGACTGGCGGGAGATGAAGACGCACATGTCCGCGGTCATTTCGGCCACCGACCTGCCCTGCATCATCTACAACAACCCCGTCGCGTACAAGACCGACTTCACGCCGCTGCACATCAAGGAACTCGCCGACGAGCACGCGAACGTCGAGTCGGTGAAGGAATCCTCGACCGACGCCCGCCGCGTCGCCGGGATCCGGGAAGTGTGCGGGGATCGCCTGGTCCTCGGGGTGGGGGTCGACGATTGCGCCCTCGAGGGAGCCGCCATGGGGGCGAAGTTCTGGATCACCGGCGTCGGCGGCGCCTTCCCGAAGCACAACATCAAGCTCTGGGACCTGGCGACCTCGGGCAAGATCGAGGAAGCAATGCCGATCTACACCTGGATGCTGCCGATGCTGCGCATGGACACCGTGGTCAAGTTCGTGCAGCTGATCAAACTCCAGCAGACCCTCGCCAGCGGCGGCACGCTCGGCAACAACCGGGTCCGTCCTCCGCGCCTCGAGCTGGTGGGCGAGGAGCTCGCCGAAGCCACGGCGATCATCGAAAAGGCCATCGCCACGGCCCCGGCGGTCTGAGATCGAATCCCGCCTTGCGTCCGCTGCCTCCACGCCTTTTGTCCCGTTCATGAAATCCCAACTCCTCGGCTCGTCCATCATCGGATTTTCCCGCGGTGCCGGCACCACGGTGGCCGGCCATGCCGTCCATCCCGCCAGCAATGCCCGGCTCGAACCTCCCTACCTCGCCGCGACGACGGAAGAAGTGGAGCGCGCGGTCGAACTCGCCCGTCAGGCTTTCCCCGCCTACTCGGCCTTGCCCGGCGCGGTGCGGGCCGGCTTCCTGCGGGCCATTGCCGGGGAGATCGAGGGCATGGTCGACGACATCGCGGAGCGGGGGACCCTTGAGACGGGCCTGCCCGACGCCCGCATGCGCGGCGAGACCGGAAGGACGGTTGGGCAGCTCCAACTCTTTGCTTCGCTGATCGAGGAGGGATCGTGGGTCGATGCGCGCATCGAGCAGGCCCAGCCGGACCGCCAGCCCTTGCCCAAGCCCGACATCCGTTCGATGCTGCGCCCGCTGGGTCCGGTGGCGGTCTTCTGTGCCAGCAATTTCCCGCTGGCCTTCTCGGTCGCCGGCGGGGACACGGCATCGGCGCTCGCTGCCGGCTGCCCGGTGGTCGTCATCGCCCACGCCTCTCACCCGGGCCTGGCGGAAATCGTCGGTGCGGCGGTGATGCGGGCGGCGCTGGCAACTCGCATGCCGGAGGGGGTCTTCTCGTTGCTTTACGGAGGGGGCCGCACGGTCGGGGCCAGCGTGGTCCAGCATCCGGCCATCCAGGCGGTCGGCTTCACCGGTTCACGCGCAGGTGGCATCGCGCTGATGAACCTGGCGGCAAACCGCGAGCAACCGATCCCCGTCTTCGCCGAGATGAGTTCCGTGAACCCCGTCGTGATCCTGCCGGGAGCCCTTGAACGCGGCGAGCCGGCTCTCGCCGAGGCGTTCGTCGGATCGCTGACGCTCGGTTCGGGCCAGTTCTGCACCAATCCCGGTTTGATCTTCCTGCCGGAAGGGAAGGGGCTGGTGTTCATGGACAAGCTCAAGTCACTGGTGGCGGCCGCCGCTCCGGGACTCATGCTCAACGACTCGATCTGCCGCGCCTATGCCGATGGCGTCGAGACGATCTCCGGCATCGAGGGCGTCGAGACCGTGGCGCGCAGCGCGAGTCCCGCCGGGACCGGCCAGGGCGCTCCTGCGGTGTTCAGCGTGTCGCTGCGCCGGTTCCTCGAGGAAGACCTCCTGAGGGGGGAGATGTTCGGACCGGCGGCGTTGATCGTCCGTGGTTCGATCGATGAGATCGAGGCCGCGATTCCGGAACTCGAGGGGCAGTTGACCGGCAGCATCCATGGCACGGATGCGGAACTGGCGGAACATGCCGGACTGGTCTCTGCATTGGAGCAGAAGGTCGGCAGGTTGATCTTCAACGGCTTTCCCACCGGCGTTGAAGTCTGCCACAGCATGGTCCATGGCGGGCCCTTCCCGGCCACCTCCGATGGGCGTAGTACGTCGGTCGGGACCATGGCGATCCACCGGTTCGTCCGACCGGTTTCCTGGCAGGGCTTCCCGGATTCGTGCCTGCCGGACGAGCTGCGGGACGACAATCCGCTTGGCATCCGGCGCACGGTGGACGGCGAGGTCCGTTGAATGAAGATGAAGAATTGTGAAAATCAGGATTGACCGCAAGGTCGTGAATCCATATCTACCCGCAACTTCAATCCGCTCCGATGCGTCTCCACCGTTCCATGCTGCAAAGCCCCGTCGACCTCATGACCGAGGTTTCGGCGCTTTGGCTCCGCACGGTCGACTCCGCGTTTCACACCGGTTGCCGCCGGTCTTTCGAAGGAATGGCCATTGCCGCCAAACCGGAGCCAATGAGAAGCAGGATCAGACTCCCGGAGATCTGAAAGCCGCGTAGATCCAAGGATTTTCCCGCAGCCCTGCTTCCAACCGGAAGCAGGGCTTTTTGTTTTTCCCGACCCGCTTCCTCGTTCCACTTCAACCTTCTTCCCGCAATTTCATGGTGATCCAAAAATCCCTCTGAACCTCGTTCCCTGATTCCTTCCGCCGCACGCGGCGGGCAACCGGCTTTCCGATACGGAAGTCGATCTTTCGTCCGGTATATCGTTTTCCGGATCGATCGACATATCACGTTTCGTGGGAGAACTGTTGTCTTTTTGCGGCGGCCCCGGATTTGACCTTGGTGTAGCGGAAGCACCCCGCGTTGTGAACGCGGCGGGGCGGGTTCGAGTCCCGCAGGTCAACCTCATTTCCTCCCGTCTTCTCCATGACCACGCCCATTCTCCAACGCACGACCGTCCTGGTTCTCAACCGGCGGTGGTTTGCCATCGATGCCATCACGCCTGCCGAGGCCTTCGGCCATCTGGCCTGTGCCACCGCACGGGCGCTGAGGATCGACGGCGATTCCATCCAGGCTTTCGGCTGGGATGACTGGCGCGCCTTGCCGCCGGGATCCGGCGACGCGGTGGTGGGGACGCCCCGCGGACCGGTCAGGATTCCCACCGTCATCGTCCTGGCCCGGTTCGACCGCGTTCCGGTGCACCGGCCGAAGTTCGGTTTCCGCGCCTTGTGGGAACGGGATGGCGGTCGCTGCCAGTACAGCGGCCGTCGGCTCAGCCCGGGGGAGGCGAACATCGACCACGTGCTGCCCCGTTCGCGGGGCGGGCGCGACGAATGGACGAACTGTGTGCTCTCCGACCGGGCGATCAATACCCGCAAGGGGGCAAGGACTCCCGCCGAGGCGGGGCTCCAGCTCGTCGCGCCGCCCCGGGTCCCGCGACCGGTCCCTGCCACGCAGCGTATCCGCAACCATTGGAACGTCCCTGATTGGAATCACTTCCTCAATCTCTCGGCCTGACCATCCATGCGGCCTCGAAGGGTCTTCCCGGACAGGTCCCGCACATCGGACCGGCAGGTCGATTCACCCCAGTAGCTCATTGGTAGAGCAGTCGACTGAAAATCGATCGGTAGCGGGTTCAAATCCCGCCTGAACCTAACGGAAATCCCCGCCCCGGCTTCCCCGTGAAGCAACCGCAAACGGGCCCTGCGAGGGCCGCCCCTCGAGCCGCCGCCCACGGCAGCGGATCGATGCGGACCCTCCCGCCCGGGATCGGTGGGGCGGGGATTCTCCCGCCCAACTCCGGTGACCACCACCCACCATTCAATCTCATGATACTTTACCTCATCCTCTTCTCGATCCTCGCGTTCCTCGCGTCGCTTGCCTGGGCACGTTGGGTCACAACCGTGATCGTCCGCCAGCATCAGGCCGCCTTGCTCTCCCGGCATGGCAAGCTCTGCCGGTCGCTTGGCCCCGGCCGGCACCGGATCTTCGGATCCGGATACGAGGTCGAACACTTCGACCTCCGCCGGACGGAGATCCAGGTCGTCGGCCAGGAGTTCCTCACCGCCGACAAGGCCGGGTTGAAGGTCAGCGCGGTGCTCGAGTACCACATCGCTGATCCCGCCCTGTATGTCGGTGCCGCCGCGAATCCGGTGGCGACCCTCTACGGGGCCGTCCAGGTCGCCCTGCGGGATGTGATCGGTGGACTGGCGCTCGATGCGGTGCTCGACCGCTCGAACGATCTGTCGGCGGAGCTGATTGCCCGGGTCGCTCCCTTTGCCGGGGGCCTTGGCCTTGCGGTCAACGGACTTGCGGTGAAGGACCTGATGATCGGAGGCGATCTCCGGAGGGTCTTCACCGAAGCCCTCACCGTCCGGCAGCAGTCGCTGATCGCCCTCGAGAAAGCCAGGGCCGAGGCCGCCGCGATCCGGACTCTAGCGAACGCGGCCCGGGTCTTCGAGACCCATCCCGCGCTGCTCCAGCTCAAGTTCCTCCAGACGCTTGAAAAGGCCGACGGGGGAATCTCCCAGCCCCTCGCTCTCGGCACTGCCGGGCAGTGGCTGGATTTCCTCAAGAAGTAACCCCCGGGGGAGGGGGCGTCCGCCTCCTCCCCCGATTTCCCGCCATGGACACCGTGACCCTCATCCTCGCCATCCTGACCGCCGGCTTCGCGCTGCGCTTCGTTTGGCTCGAACTCACCGATCCTTGAAAAATCTCTCTCTAACAAACCAATGAAGACCATCGCCCCGACCGCCCTCGAAACTGAACGCCTGATCCTGCGCCAACCGGAGGCGGCGGATATACCCGCCATTGTCCGGCACGCCGGCGACCCGAGGGTCGCCTTGAAGACCAGCGTGATGCCGCATCCCTATTTCGCCAGTCATGCCCACCAGTGGCTGGCGGAAGTGACTGCCGGGCGTGCCAATCGTTCGAACCATACCTTCGCGATCGAGAGGAAGGCCGATCCCGGAATGATCGGTGTTATCAGCCTGGAGGTCCGCGAGGACCGCTGCAGTGCCGAAGCCGGCTATTGGCTCGGCGTCAAGTTCTGGCGCAAGGGCTTCATGACCGAGGCCCTGCGCCGGATCCTGGACCACGGGTTCGGGGAGCTCGGCTTGCTCTACATCACCGCCGGTCACATGGCCGGAAATCCGGCCTCGGGCCGGGTCATGACGAAGGCCGGCATGAAGTTCGAGAACATCGTCGAAGGCGGGATCACCCGCGCCGGCATCCACTACGAGCGCGTCAACTACGGGCTGTTCGCCGACGAATGGCATGCGCGCAAAACCTGACTCACCATGAAACTGACCACGGATCGCCTGATCTTGAAACCACCCGCAGAAGAGGACATCGACGCCATCGTGGCGGTGGCCTCGGACTGGCGGATCGCTGAAATGACCCTGGTGCCCCATCCCTACCTGCCCAACCACGCGCAGGAGTGGATCGGGCGCGCCCGGGAAAACTGGGAAACCAACGGGATCGGAGGTTTCGCGGTATTCACGCGACACGACGGCGCCTTCATCGGGGCGGCCGGCCTCCGCTTGACAGAGACCGCCGGCCACGCCAGCGCTGGCTATTGGTACAGCCCTCGGGTGTGGGGGCGCGGCTATGCCCCGGAGGCGCTTTCGGCGCTCCTGCGCTTCGGCTTCGAGGATCGCGGGCTGGCCCGCATCGAGGCCAACCACCTGCTCATCAATCCGGCATCCGGCCGGGTGATGGCGAAAGCCGGCATGTCGCACGCGACGGCGGTGGAGCTCCCTCACCGCGACGGCGAGGGCATGGTTGCCGGCTTCTCGCTCCACATCGACGCCGCGGAATGGCGTGCCCTCCAATCCTCAAGACTCTCGGCATGAAACCGATGACTTTGAAAACCAACCGGCTGATCCTGCGCCCTCCCGTTCCTGCGGACGCCGGGGCGATCGAAGGCTTTGTCAGCGATCGCCGCGTCGCGGAGATGACCGCGCTCATTCCTCATCCCTATCCGGCAGGCGGGGCACTGGAGTGGATCGAGGCATGCTGCCAGGCGCAGCGGGACGGGAAGAAATCGACCTGGGTGATCTGCCTGCGTTCCACCGGTGAACTCGTCGGGGCGATCTCGATCGTCGACGATGCCCGGGACGTGATGCTGGGCTACTGGATCGGCGTTCCGCACTGGGGCAACGGCTACGCCACCGAGGCCCTGCACCGGGTCATCCGCCACGGTTTCAACCAGCTTCGCCTGCGCTACTTCAGTTCCTACCACTTCGCCCATAACCCCGCCTCAGGACGGGTGATGCAGAAGGCGGGACTCCTGTACCAGGGCGTCCAGGTCCTCTCTTGCAAGCGTGGCGACCAGGTCTACGACAGGGTTTGCTACGGCATCACTGCCGCGGAATGGCGGGCGAACCTCACTGCCTTTTCCCGACCATGAAACTGCTTACGGAACAACAACTGATCGACGCCGGCTACGACCCGGGGCCGCTCTTCGGCGAGCTGTTGGCCAAGGTCTCGGAGTACGAGTCCCGCGGCATCAGTGATGCGAAATATGCCCTCAAGCTGTTGAAGCGCGACGTTGGTCCGCCGCCGCCGAAATCGGTGATGCGCGAGAAACCGGCGCCGCTGGCGGAGGCGATCGTCCCGGTGACCAAGGACGAGCGGGCCAACGTCGACGCGGTGCGCCGGCAGATGCACCAGCTGCTCAAGGCCCCGGTGATCGTCCGCGGGGTGATCATGCCGGATGCCTGTCCGGTGGGGCCCGGTCACGCGGCGACGCCGGTCGGCGGGGCGATCGCGGTGGACAACGCGATCATTCCCTCGGCCCACTCGGCGGACATCTGCTGTTCGATGTTCGCGAGCTTCTACGAGGAGCGCAGTAGTGTCGCGAAGGAGCTCGACGCGTTGATGTCGTCGACCCGCTTCGGGCCGATGCACCGGCACCTGGATGACCTGATCCACGATCCGGTCCTCGACGAGGATGTCTGGCAGAACCGCTTCCTCAGCGGGCTGCGCGACCACGCCCGGACGCAGATCGCCGACCAGGGCGACGGCAACCATTTCGCCTACCTCGGCGAGGTGGCTGTCGACGACGCGATGCTGGCGATGCTGCGCCTGACCGGGCACGCCGAGTTGGCGGCCGGCTTGTCCCCGAGGAAGCGCTACCGGGTGCTGGTCACCCACCACGGTTCCCGCAGCCTCGGTGCCCACGTTTACAAGCGCGGGCAGATCGCGGCGGAGAAACACGTCGCCCGCACGGCCCGGCACATCCCGGCGGCCGCGGCGTGGCTCGATGCCCGCTCCGACACCGGCCGCGACTACTGGCATGCCCTGCAATATGTCGCCCGCTGGACCAAGGCGAACCACCGGGCGATCCACCGCCGCTTCCTGGAGCGGATCGGTGGACGCTCCTTCGCGGAGGTGGGCAACGAGCACAATTTCGTGTGGCAGCGAGGCGACACCTGGTACCACGGCAAGGGCGCGACACCCGCCTGGAAGGATGGAGACGGGCGGCCGCAGCTCGGGCTGATTCCCCTCAATATGGCGGAGCCGGTGCTTCTGGTCCTCGGCGGCGACCGGGAGGAGTTCCTTTCCTTCGCGCCCCACGGGGCGGGTCGGAATCTCTCCCGCACCGCGATGCGCAAGCGCTTCCACGACGAGGCCGACCGCCGGCATGCGATCGAGCGCAGCACCGCGGGCATCGATGTCCGCTGGTATTGCGGCAAGCCCGATCTGAGTGAAACGCCCCTGGCCTACAAGGATGCGGCCCGGGTGCGGGAGCAGATCCGCGAGTTCGGGCTGGCGGAGATCGTCGCCGAGATCCGTCCGCTCGGCTGCATCATGGCCGGGGACACCGGCCGTTCGTGGCGGGACCGGGGGGAGGAGCTCACCCCGAAGCAGAAGCGCCAGATCCAGCATCGCGCCGAACGCCGGCGGGTGAAGCAGGAACTCCACGACGAGTGGTGAGCCGGGAATCGCGCTCGCCATCCGCCGCGGCAATTGGCACGTAACAGGAAACACGATCATGAGCCGACTCGCCGAACGTACCAGCCGCATCGATGCCTCCGGAATCCGCAAGGTCTTCGACCTCGCGAAGAAGCTGAAGGACCCGATCAACCTCTCGATCGGCCAGCCGGACTTCGACGTTCCGGAAGAAGTGAAGAAGGCTGCCCACGAGGCGATCGATGCCGGGAAGAACACCTACACGCCGACGCAGGGGATCGCCGAGCTGCGCGAGCAGCTGATCGCCGAGGAAAAGGAATTCACCGGCCGGGAATGGGGGGCGGATGAGCTTCTCGTGACCTCGGGCGTGAGCGGCGGCCTGTTCCTGGCGCTGCTCGCCTTGGTCGAGGACGGCGACGAGGTGATCATCCCGGATCCCTACTTCGTGATGTACAAGCACCTCGTCCGCTTGTTCGGCGGGACGCCGGTCTACCTCGATACCTACGACTCCGGGTTCGGGATCGACCCGGCCAAGCTGGAAGCGTTGATCACGCCGCGGACGAAGGTGTTGCTGTTGAACTCACCGGCCAACCCGACCGGGCGGATCCTTTCCCGGGGCGAGCTCGAGGGCGTGGCTGCAGTTTGCCGCAAGCACGGCTTGCTGGTGATCAGCGACGAAATCTACCGCAAGTTCGCCTACGTCGAGATGGTCTCGATGGCCGAGGTTTACGAGGACACCTTGATGCTCGGCGGTCATTCGAAGGCCTTCGGGATGACCGGCTGGCGGCTCGGGTATGCCTGCGGCCCGGCGGACGTCATCCAGGCGATGACGAAGGTGCAGCAGTACAGTTTTGTCTGTGCTCCGGCGGTGACCCAGTTCGCGGCCCTGGCATGCCCGCAGGTGGTGCTGGAGCCCTACATCGACGCCTACCGGGCGAAGCGCGACCTGATGGTGGGAATTCTCTCCGAATGCTTCGAACTCGGACCTCCGGACGGGGCGTTCTACCTGTGGGCCAAGGCGCCCGACGGATTCACCGGGAGCAGTTTCGTTGAAAAGGCGATCGCGAACAACCTGCTGATCATCCCGGGGAATGTTTTCAGCGAGAAGGACACCCATTTCCGGATTTGCTACACCGTGCCGGACGACAAGCTGAAGGAAGGTGCCGAGCTGCTGTGCCGGATCGCCCGCGGCGAAGTCTAGGTCGCGAACTCGACCTCGCCGAGACCGAGTCGGCCGCCGGTGAGGATCTTGCAACGGAGCCCGCCGCGGTCGTGCATCAGCTTCTCCGTGCCGGGCTTGCCGCAGGCCTCGTCCATCCAGTAGCAGGGCGCGCACTTCTGGGTGCCTTCCAGCAAGGTGTCGCCGAGGCGGAAGGCACGGCCGACCAGCCGGTTCAGCTCGATGCCGGAGGTCACCACGTTGCGCCGGAAGGCCGAGGCCGGAAGATCGGGGTTTCCGGCGTGCTCGCGGACCGCCTCGATCACCTCCCGGTCGATCAGGGTCACCTGGCCCTTGTAGTCGTCTTTCCAGCCGAAGAAGCGGTCACCCGGGATGCCCTTGCCGGCAACGAGTTCGACCGAGTCGTGCTCCTCGACCGGATGGTCGCCGGAGGGCTGGCCATGGTGGCCGAAGTAGTTATGCCCGGGCGAGGTGTAGAGGGCGTGGATGACGGCGCGGGTCATGGGGATAACCTCGGCTGGCAAGCGGTTCGCCTCAATCGGCAAATCGGCGGATCTTGGTCAGGGAAACCGCGCAGGCCTTGTAGTTCGGCTGGCGCGAGTGGGGATCGAACGACGGATGGGTGAGCCGGTTCACCTCGGGATAGTGCATCGGGAGGAAAAGCTGTCCCGGCTGCACGGTCGGCGCGATGTAGATGGCGGCATTCATCACGCCGCGGCGCGAGCGGACGGTGACGGTGTCGTGCTCCTTGAGCGAGAGGCGGGTGGCGTCGTCGGGATGGATCTCGATGTAGGCATCGTGCGGGTAGAGCTTGCGCAGGATGTCGGACTTCGATGTCCGGCTCTGGGTGTGCCATTGGCTGCTGGTGCCCCGTCCCGTGAGCAGCAGGAAGGGGAAGGTGGAGTCGGGGGCTTCCGGTAGCGGGGCCGGCGGAGAAAAGAGCAGCCTGGCCTTGCCACTGGGCGTGTAGTAGTTTCCGTCTTCGAAAAGCCTCCGCTCCGTGTCAAGGGCCGGTTCCACGGTCGGGCTCCCGGCGGGATAGGGCCACTGGATGCCACCGAGGCGGTCGATCATTTCGAAGCCCTCGATGCCGGTGATGTCGCAGGGACGGTCCCTGGTCAGGTCGCGCAGCAGTTTGAACGCGGACTCCGGGTCCTTCCAGCCGGCGAACAGGTCGCCGCAGCCCCAGGCCCCGGCGATCAGCCGGAAGATGCGGAAGTCGGAGAGGGCCACGCCGGGGGCGCGGCGCACCGCCTTGAGGGTGCCGATCCGGCGTTCGGAGTTGATGAAGCAACCTTCCTTCTCGCCCCAGGCCGCGGCGGGCAGGACCAGGTCGGCCGCCAGGGCGGTCTCGGTGGTGCGGTACATGTCCTGCACCACCAGGAATTCGAGGTTTTCACGCAGGGCGGCGAGCTTGCCGCTGTCGATCCACGAATGGAACGGGTTGGTGGCGATGACCCACAGCGCCTTGATCCGGCCCGCTTCCGCGGCAGCGAGGATCTCGTCGTAAGCAAGCGACGGATCGGAGGGAATCGCATCGCAGGGGATGCCGAGCCCCGTGGCGACCTTCTCGCGGTGGCCGGTGTTGGCGAAATCGTGTCCGCCGACCAGGGAGGTGGTGTTGGAAAACAGCCGCGATCCCATCGCATTGCACTGGCCGGTGATGGAATTCGCGCCGGTGCCGGGCTTGCCGATGTTGCCGGTGATCAGGGCCAGGTTGATCATCGCCTGGGCGACCCGGACCCCTTCGTAGGACTGGTTCACGCCCATGGTCCACCACCAGGAAACGCGCTTGCCGGGTTCCGAGACGGTGCGGGCGAGGGCTTCGATTTCCTCGACGCTGAGACCGGTCGCCGGGGCGACCGCAGCGGGACTGTAGTCCATGAGGAACTCGGTGAGTTCCTCGATTCCCTCGGTCCGCTCGATCGATGCGGCATCGGTGCGGCCGTCGCGGATGATGCAGTGGGCGAGGGTGTAGAGCAGCGCGAGGTCGCCCTTCGGTTGGAGCTTCACATGGCGGGTGGCGGCCTGGGCCGTCTCCGTCGCGCGGGGGTCGATGACAATGATCTCGGGATTGCGGCGGTTCCGCATCACCCGCTGCCAGAGGATCGGATGAGCGATGCACAGGTTGGAACCGACGAGGACGATGACGTCGCTTTCCTCGAAGTCCGCGTAGGAATAGGGCGGCGCGTCGAAGCCGAACGACTGCTTGTAGGCGGTGACCGCGGTGGCCATGCACTGGCGGGTGTTGGCATCGCCGTGGAGGAACCCCATGCCGAACTTGAAGAGGCAGCCGAGGAAGGCCATTTCCTCGAAGGGGATCTGGCCGGTCGAAAGGAATGCCACCGACTCGCGGCCGTGCTGCTCCTTGATCGCCTGCAGCCGGCCGGTGAACGCGCCCATGGCATCGGCCCAGGTCACGGCCTGCAGGGTGCCGGACTCATCACGCAGCAGCGGGACGGTCGCGCGGTCCGGGGAATCGAGCGGATCGAGCGCCTGCCAGCCCTTGGGGCAGGCCATGCCGAGGTTGACCGGGTAGCCGGCCTGCGGGCTCAGGTTGACGGCCCGGCCCTGCTCGTCGAGGTGGAGTTTCAGCTGGCAGCCGGTCGCGCAGTAGCCGCAGATCGAGGTGACGGTGGAGGCGGGCTTGAGGCGGCGCGGCACTTTGCCGAGCCCGAAATGTCCGGGCTCCTGCACCAGGTCCGCGGTCAGCGGGCCGGTGTGCTGTTTGAGGAACTTGGCGAGCATGGAAGCAAGGTAGTGGGCCGGTGGTTGCCTTCCACCAACGAGCATCTGGCGTGCAGTTCCAGAACTTAGGAAAGGAGCGGGCGAGCGGTCGAGTCATTCGCCGCATGAAACCGCCTCATCCGCCGGTCCGCCCGTCCACCGGGCGCCACCGCTTGAAGCGGCGTTACTTCGCGTCGCGGCGGCCGGCGGCGTAGGCCTCGAAGACCCGCCGGATTTCATCGCGGACCCGGCGAAAGACCGCGAATTGCTCGTCCTCCGTGCCGGTGGCGTGGGCCGGGTCGTCGAAGCCCCAGTGGTGCCGGTTCATCTGGCCGGGGAAGGCGGGGCAGGCCTGGTCGGCGTTCCCGCACACCGTGATCACGGTTTCCACCTCGCCGGCGAGGAACTCGTCCATGTGCTTCGAGTGATGGCCCGAGATGTCGATCCCGATTTCTGCCAACGCCTTGATCGCCAGCGGGTGAACGTAGCCGGCGGGCTTGGAGCCGGCACTTTGGACGTCGAGGAGGTCACCGGCGGCGGCGCGGAGAATGCCTTCGGCCATGTGGCTGCGGCACGAGTTGCCGGTGCAGAGAATCAGTACGGTCGGTTTCATGAGTTGGAGCAGTTGCCGCCGCAGCAGCCGGGCTCGCGCAGGGCGCTGCAGAGCGGTACGGCGACCAGGGCACCGAGGACGGTGGCGACGGGATAAAGCCAGAGGTGCTCGAGGTGGCCGCTCACAACGGCGGGTGCCAGCGAGCGGGCGGGATTCATCGATGCACCGCAGATGGGCCCCGCGAACATCGCCTCAAGGCCGACCACCGCCCCGATGGCGATGCCGGCGGTGATGCCCTTTTCCTTGGCACCGGTCGAGACGCTGAGGATCACCAGCATCAGGATGGCGGTCAGCACGACCTCGAGGATGAAACTTTGTTGCACGGTGCCGGCCGGAAGGGTCGCGCCCAGCGATCCGGGCCCCGGGAAGAGCCCCTTCAGGAGGCCGCTGGCGACGAACGCACCGGCCAGTTGGGCCGCGATGAAGAGAGGCACCTGGCTCCATTCGAAACGCCGCGATACCGCGAAGCCCAAGGTGACCGCCGGGTTGAGGTGCGCGCCGCTGATGTCCCCGAAAGTGTAGATCATCGCCATCACCACCAGACCGAAGACCAGCGCGATGCCGGCATGACCGATCGTTCCACCGGTTTCCTGGTTGATCACGATCGCTCCCGTGCCCGCGAACACGAGGACGAAGGTGCCGAGGAATTCCGCCAGCGCTTTTTTCATGATCAGCAGCAGCCGTCGGGGCCGCAGCAGGGGGCCTTGCCGCCGATGGCCGGCAGGCGGTTGATGGCGGGCAGCCCGCACAGCTCCGGGGCGAGGCACTCGGTGTGCTTGTGGGCCAGGTTGAGGATCACCGCTTCACCGGTCAGGTCGTGACCTTCCACCGTGTACTGGGAAATCACCCGGTCCTCGTACTCGATTTCGACCGGGATCGTCTCGTCGGGCAGGTAGGCCGCGGCCTTGTCGAGGATCGAGGCCATCTTTCCGGTCTCGATCCGGTGGTCGTAATCCTCGCCGACCCAGATCTGGAGCTGGCAGGTAAGGGTCTCGCGCAAGGTGCCGCCGCAGTCGAGGAAGGTCTTCTGGACCCGGCCGACCTCGGTGACGTGGAACGACACCGGCACGGCGGATCCGTCGGGCAGTCGGATGCGGAAATGGCGGTCGGCGTGCTCGCGGAGCAGGGACTTGAGTTCGGACAGCTTCATGGAGTGGCGTTGGTTCTGCGGGGGCGCTTGAGCTTCTTCGGAGCGGGGCAGCAGGAGTCCTCCCGTTCCGCCAGGCGGCGGGTCATTTTCTCCACATCGGCTGCCGGAGAGCCGTCGCCGAAGGCGCTGGCGATGCTCCGCAAGAGGCGGAGCTGAGGCCGGGCGATGCGGAAATAGGTCCACTTCTCCTGCTTCTCGCTTTCCAGCAGGCCGGCCTTGCGGATGACCTGGACGTGGCTGGAGACCGTCGACTGTGGCATTTCCAGGATGTCCGCGAGTTCGCAGACACAGAGGGCCTCATCCATCACCAGACGGACGATGCGCCAGCGGGTTTCATCCGCGAGCGCCCGGGCGAAGGCGACGACATTGCTCATGACGAAAATATTCGTTATGAGTATCCTCGTTACGTCAAGCGGCAAGATCGCCGGCCCCCCGGATGCGGAGAGGCCGCGCGGGATCTCCGAGCGGCCTCTTGGAAGAACAGGTGGGGGTTCAGCGGCCCGAGCGGGACGGCCTGCGTCCGCGGCGGCCCTGACCTCCGGCGCCGCCCGGGGCGCCACCGCCATTCCCGCCGCGGCCACGGTTACCACCGCGGCCTTGCTGGACGCGCTTCGGCGGGGCACCGCGGCCCCCCTTGGCGTAGCGTTCGGCAAAACCGGCGTGGTGGTGGTCGTGACCCTCCCAGACGGGGACCGACATGCGGATGGTCTTTTCGATGTCGCGCAGGTAGTCGAACTCCTCGTCGGAGCAGAAGGACACCGACAGGCCGTCGGCACCGGCGCGGCCGGTGCGGCCGATGCGGTGGACGTAGGCCTCCGGCTCGTTGGGCAGGTCGAAATTGACCACCAGGCCGACGTCCTTCACGTCGACCCCGCGGGCGGCGACGTCGGTGGCGACCAGCACCGGGGTCAGGCCCTTGCGGAAGCGTTCGAGCGCCTTTTCCCGTTGGGCCTGCGACTTGTTGCCGTGGATCGCGTCGGCCTGGAAGCCGGCGGCACTGAGGCTCTTGGCCAGCTTGTTGGCGCCATGCTTGGTGCGGCTGAAGACGATGGTGAGCCGTGCGCTCTCGGCGCGCGACTGCTCGGCGAGGAGCTGTTCAAGCAGCGGCCGCTTCGAGTCCTTGGTGACGAAGCAGACCTTTTGCTCGATGCGCTCGGCGGTGGTGACTTCCGGCTGGATGGTGACCTGGGCGGGATCCTGCAGGATGCTGTGGGCCAGCTGGACGATGTTCGGAGCGAGGGTGGCGGAGAAGAACAGCGACTGGCGCTTCTTCGGGAGCATGGCGACGATGCGCTGGACGTCGCGGAGGAAGCCCATGTCGAGCATGCGGTCGACCTCGTCGAGCACGAAGAACTCGACGCCGGAGAGATCCACGAAGCCCTGTTCGATCAGGTCGAGCAGGCGGCCGGGGCAGGCGACGAGGACATCGACGCCGCCGCGCATGGCATTGACCTGCGGGTTCTGGCCGACGCCGCCGTAGATCATGGTCTGGCGGAAACGGATGTGCTTGCCGTAGGTGGTGAAGCTCTTCGCCACCTGGACCGCGAGCTCGCGGGTCGGGGTGAGGACCAGGGTGCGGGCGCTTTTCGGGCTGAGCCGTTGCGGCCGCTCGTGAAGCGCGTTGAGGATGGGCAAGGCGAAGCTGGCGGTCTTGCCGGTGCCGGTCTGGGCGCAACCGATGAGGTCGCGGCCTTCTAACAGGAATGGGATGGCCTGGGCCTGGATCGGCGACGGAACGGTGTAGTCAAGCTCGCGCAGGACGCGGTGAAGGGGCGCGGCCAGGGGCAGCGCCTCGAACGATGTCGGGGTCATATGTGGGATGCCTGCCCGCACGGGGATCCGGCGGCTGGCGGTGTCGATGAGCAATCAGGTGGGATCCCCGAACCATCTCTCATCGATGAAGACCGGAAAAGGGCTGGGACCGTCGATTGGCCCCGTCGGCCGCAGCCAACGCGGCGTGCTGATAGACGGAAATGCGCCGGATGCAAGGCTTTTCCCTGATGCGGGAGGAAGTCGATCAGTCGATCTCGATGCGATAGCGCGGCAGAGCAGGGTCGATTTCAAGGCTCCAGGCGTCGATGCCGCCGCGGAGGGCCCGGGTGTTCTTGAGGCCGTGGCCCAGGAACCAGGCGCAGGTATCGAGGACGTGGCGGCCGGAATGGTCGTGGAGGATGATGCGCCGCCCGGGGTCGCCGGCGAAGAGTTGTTGCTGCAGGTCCTGCTCGAGGAAAACGGCGCCGGCGATCCTGACCGCGTCGTGTTCCTCCCTGGTGCGGGTGTCGAGGAGCAGGGGCGGGGAGGATGATTCAAGCTCGGCGCGGAGCTCGGCCGGGGAGATCATCATCGACTCGTCGTGCTGCCGGCTGGCGACGAGATGCGCGCGGACTTCCTCGACATCGAGATCGCCGGCCCGGGCGCAGAGCTCGGCGAGGGTCTCGGTGTCGGAGAAACCACAGCTTTGGCAGCCGCCGAGATGATAGCGGGAAAACAGCGCGCGGCGGGCGCCGGGGTAGGCGTCCATGATGCGGCCCATGGGAGTGTCGGCGGCGATGGGGTCGGTTTCCACGCCCGGACGATAATGGTGGCATGCACGGTGGCAAGGGCGGCGGACTGCAGAATGCCCGCATTGATTTTGGCCTGTTTCAGGACTGTGCTTTCGGTCAACGTTCGGCCGTATGGCCCGCGAGCGAGACCCCGACGAACCGAGAATCTACCTGCTGCCGAACCTGATGACGGCGGGCAACCTGGCCTGCGGGTTTTTCGCGGTGTTGACGATTTTCAAGGGGATCTCCGTCGCGACCACCTCGGCGAGCTACGATTTCGCCGCCGCGCAGCCCTACTACGAGAAGGCGATCCTGCTGATCTTCGCGTCGTGCATCTTCGACCTGCTGGACGGGCGGCTGGCGCGGTTCGGCGGCCAGGATTCTCCGTTCGGCCGGGAGTTCGACTCGCTGGCGGATGTGATCTCCTTCGGCATGGCGCCGTCGATGTTGATGGCCAAGGCGGTGCTGTTGCCGCTTGATGAATCGGTGGTCGGGCTGGGCTGGGTGCTGGCGTGCATCTACGTGTTGTGCGGGGCGATCCGGCTGGCGCGGTTCAATTGCATCGCGGCGATGCCCCCGCGTCCCGGGCGGACGACCGACTTCAGCGGCCTGCCGATCCCGATGGCGGCCGGCTTCATCTCCTCGCTGACCTACCTGGTGATTTATTTCAACGAGACCGACCGCAACCTGGGCGCGTGGAAGTACTTGCTGGGCGGTGCGATGCTGGGCCTGTCGCTGCTGATGGTGAGCAAGGTCAAATACCCGAGCTTCAAGAAGGTCGGCTGGCGGACGCGTGGCACGCCGCTGCTGATCGTGGTGGCGGCCGTGGTCCTGATCGTCACCGTGCGCTTCCACTACGTGATGCCCGCGGTGCTATTCAGCGCCTATCTCTTGTATGGGCTGGTGGTGAGACCTTTCCTCCCCGTGAAGGTCCAGCGCGAGATCGAGGCGGAAGGCGAGGAGGTAGGCGAAGCCGCCGAGGAGAAAGACGTTGAGTGATCTTACGGGATTCCGTATGACAGGGCGCGTGAGGAAGTGTTTCGACGCGAACCGGTTTTCCTCCCTGTCCCGATGGATGTTCGGGTGGATCCTGGCCCTTCTGGTGTGGGGAACCACCGCGGACGCGGCACGGTATACGACCGTGATCATCGATGCCGGACACGGTGGCAAGGACAAGGGCGCCTACTGGGGTGGCATCCGGGAGTCGCACCTGACGCTCGCGACGGCCCAGCGGCTGGAGCGCTTGTTGAAGAAGAAGGGAATGAAGACGGTCATGACGCGGCGCAGCGATGTGTTCGTCTCACTGGCCTCGCGCGCGGCGATCGCGAACCGCTACCGGAACTCGGTGTTCGTGAGCATTCACTACAATGCTCACCGGAACACCCGCTTCCGCGGGGTTGAGACCTACTGCTGGGGGGCGACCGGCATGAAACTGGCGGGGGCGATCCAACGGCGGCTGCCATCCCGGCTGGGGACGCGCAACCGCGGGGTGAAGCGGCGCCAGTTGACGGTGCTGATGAAGACGAAGATGCCCGCTGTGCTGGTGGAGTGCGGCTTCCTCAGCAACCCGACGGAGCGCGGGCGATGCCGCGGGGCGAGTTACCAGCAGACGGTCGCCCAGGCGATCTGCGACGGGATCATGGTGGTCCGTTAGATCACGGGCTCATCACGCCCTTCTTCGACGGCGTGGCGATCGCGTCGAGGAAGCGCCGCGCGGCTTCCGGCCAGTCGATCACAGCGGCCTCGGCGAGGGCCTCCTTGCGGAGCTTTCCGGACTGGAAGATCAGCTGGAAGGCACGCTTCACGGCCGCCCGCGTTGCGGCGTCGAATCCCGCCCGGCGCATGCCGACGGTGTTCAGGCCGGCGAGGGTATTCCGCCCGTGGGCGGTGCAAAAGGGCGGCACATCCTGACTCACCGCCGAGGTGCCCTGGATCATCGCGAGGTCGCCGATCTTGATGAACTGGTGGTAGCCGGAGCCGCCGCCGAGGAATGCCTTGTTGCCAATCGTGACATGGCCGCCGAGGAGCACGTTGTTGGCGAGGATGTTGCCATCCCCGATTTTCACGTCGTGGGCGAGGTGGACCCCGATCATGAGGAAATTCCCCTCGCCGATGACGGTGTGCATCCCTGCCTTCGACCCGCGGTGGACGGTGACGTATTCCCGCAGGGTGTTGCGGGGGCCGATGATCACGCCCGAGTCCACGGACGGATCGAACGAGAGATCCTGCGGGTCGGCTCCGACCACGGCACCCCAGCCGATATCGCTCGCTTCGCCGATGTGGGTGCGGCCGGTGACCAGGGCATGACCGCCGACTTTCACGCCGGCAGCAAGCTTCACCGGACCCTCGATCACCGAGAAGGGGCCGATGCTGACGTCGTCGGCAATCTCGGCTTCGGATGAAACCTGGGCGGTCGGATGGATGGTCGGCACGCCGGTTTCTAGGTCCGCCGTGGCCCTGCGGCAAGAGCAGGGAATATCGTCATTGATTGCCGCACCGCGCCAGCCAAGGTCGCGGTGATGAGAGTTCACCGGGTGTTGGCGGAAGGCTGTGCGGGGGTCCTGAAGGAAGTGTTCGTCGAGGGCAAGGTCCTCGACCGGGCGCTCGACGAGTCCTTCCGCGCCAACCCGAAGTGGGGCAAGCGCGACCGCGGGTTCATTGCGACCACCGTTTTCGAAGTAACCCGCTGGCGGAGGTCGCTGGCCTTTGTGGCCGACGGGGATGCGGTCGAAGCTCTATGCGCGGCGCAATGGCGGCGCGGCGGGCTGGAGGTTCCGGATTGGTGGCAGTGGAAGGGCGCCGATCTGGCCGACATGGCCGCCCGCGAGGAGGAACTTCCGGGGCAGCCGCGGGCGGTGCGGGAGTCGGTGCCGGATTGGCTGGATGCTCTCGGTGAGGCGGAGCTGGGCGAGGCGTGGGATCGGGAACTCGCGGCCCTGAATCGCCGGGCGCGGATTTTCCTGCGGGTGAACCCGCTGCTGGCCACGGTCGACGAAGTGGTTGAATGGCTTGCCGGGGAAGGCGTGACCGTCCAGCGGGTGGAGGGCGTGCCCCAGGCTTTGGTGCTGCCGGAGGGGAAGCTGCTGCCGAAGCCTTGCGCACAGGACGGTCGGATCGAAATCCAGGACGCCGGGTCGCAGCAGATCGTTCCCTTGCTCGACGTCGAGCCGGGGATGCGGGTCGTCGATGCCTGCGCCGGGGCCGGTGGAAAGACGCTTCAGATCGCCGGACTGATGAAGAACAAGGGTGAGATCCTCGCCCTGGATGTCGCCGAACGAAAGCTGGTCGAACTCAAGAAGCGTGTCGGCCGGGCCGGGGCCCGCAACGTGCGGATCGAGCGATGGCAGGACAGCACGCTGCGCCAGCGCAAGGGCTGGGCGGACCGCCTGTTGATCGATGCCCCGTGCTCCGGCTTGGGCACCCTGAAGCGCCAGCCGGACTTGAAGTGGCGGCTCACCAGGGCCGGCTTGGAGAAGATCAAGCGCAAGCAGGCGGAGTTGCTTGCCCTCTATCAGAACTTGCTGGGGCCGTCCGGAAAGTTGGTCTACGCCACCTGTTCGCTGCTGCCGTCCGAGAACCAGGGTCAGGTCGCCGCATTGATCGGATCGTCGTCCCGCTGGCAGCTCGGGAAGGAGGAACTCATCTCGCCGGCGGCGACCGGCTGGGATGGCTTCTACGGCGCGTGCCTGATGCCGGAGGGGGTTCAGTCTAACAGACTGTAGTGGATTGCCGGTTTGCGGCGTTCGGCGAAGTGCTCCGCGACGGCGGCGATTCTCAACAACACGGGTTCGTCCCACCAGCGGCCGATCGCTTGCATGCCGACCGGTAGTCCCGCCGGGTCGTGGCCGGCCGGAAAGGAGATGGCGGGGAGACCGGTCAGGTTGCCGGCGACGACGAAACGCATGATCTCCGAAAGCAGGGCGAGATCGGATTCCCCGCCGCGCATGGCATCGCTCTGAATCCGCGGTGCCGTGCAGCCGGTGGTCGGTGTGAGGATGGCGTCGACGTTTTCAAACGCGCGCCGGAAGATGGCCATCGCCCGGGTGCGGACCCGTTGCGCCTGGATGTAATCGGAGCTGGTGAGGTGGCGCGCCAAGGCGAGGTTCATGCGGGTGTCGTGGGAGAAGTCCTTGCCGTGATCCTTATGATAGCGGCTCATCGACTGTGCCATCTCCGAAACGATGGAGACCAGATGTGCCACGCGGATGAATTCGAGATCATCAATGACCACCGGGACGATCTCGGCGCCCGCTTCCTGAAAGCGTTCAAGCATCCGGCTGCAGCACTCCGACACCTCCGGACTGGCGTCGCGGAACCAGGGATCGAAGACGCCCAGCCGGACTCCTTTCAGGTCGCACCGGTCGATGCCGTCGATGGACACCGGGGGCTGTCCTCTCGTTCCGGGGGCGGCCGGATCTTGGCCGGCGATCAGGGCGTAAGTGATGGCGGCATCCCGCGCGGTCGAGGCAATGGGACCGATGTGTGCCAGGGACCAGCAGAGCGGGAATGCTCCTTGTTCGCTGACCCGGCCGAAGGTGGGTTTGAGCCCGACGACACCACAGAACGCCGCGGGGATCCGGATCGATCCGCCGCCGTCGGCTCCGAGCGCCACCGGGCAGAGGCCCGCCGCCACCGCGGCCGCGGAACCGCTCGATGATCCTCCGGTATGACGGGAGGGATCGTGCGGGTTCCGTGCCGCACCGTGGTGGGGGTTGTGTCCGGTGACGCCGATGCCGATCTCATGCATGTTGGCTTTTCCGATCAGCAGGGCGCCCGCGGCGCGCAAGCGGGCGACGGCGGTGGCATCGCGGGTGGCGATGGATTCGCCCAGGAAAGTGGTACCGGCACGGGTCGGGTAGGGGACTTGATCAAGTTCGTCTTTCACTGCGACCGGCACGCCGTCCATCACGGACAGCGGGCTGCCGCTGCGCCACCGCAGCGCCGACTCTCGGGCTTGCCGCATCAGGTCGCCGGGATCCAACTGGATGATGGCCCGGAGCGGCAATTTCGAGGAGTTTGAGTCCGAGATCGCGTCGATCAGCTTGTGCGCGACCTGTTCGGGGTCCGTTGTTCCGTTCCGGTATGCGTGGAGAAAGTCGTGGATGGTGGGCGGCTGGAAGCCGCGTCGTCTCGTCGGGGTCAATGCGACAGTCTCGATCGAGGCTGCGCTCACCGAAACGACGGCGCACTGGATTTGATCGGGATCGACGAAGGGCCGCAGGGTAGGGGGCTCGTCGACGAGCTTGCCGCGGAACGAGGTGATGCCGACTTTCCGGTAGAGGACACTCCTCAGCAGTCCGCCGAAGACCCGGCTTTCGAGCAACCACACCACCAACCGGAGGCTGCCGCCTGCCAAGCGCGGGGCGTGCAATGGCTTCAAGTCGTAACTCACGGCGGATCCAGCCAATCAAGGAATGGGCGTGCTGCCGAGCAATTGTGTGGAGCGGAGGGAAGATCTGTCATCTTTCCCTCGCTTCCACCGGCGGGCGTGAATCGCATTGACTTCACGAACGAAAACGGAGCCACTAACCGGCAATTGACTGAAAAGTCATGTCGATTCAACCCACGTGAAAAGGACACAACTCACATTGCTTTTCGCCGCTGGTGCCGGAGGCCTTGCTTGCGGCTTTGCCGCCAAGCGCGCGGGCGACCGTTCGCTCCCGGCCACGGAATCCGTCGAAGTCGTGGACCAACGACCGAATGTCGATCTGGCCACCGAACCGGGCAGCAGGTCGAGGTCGCGCGATCGGGCGCCCCGGATCGTGCTACCGTCCGTTCACTCGGACGATGATCTGGAGTCCCTCAAGGCGCTGCCGCCGGAGGACCTCTATGCCCGGCTCGCGCTGTGGATGGTGGACGCCAGCCAGGAAGACATCGCCGCCTTCTGGCAGCACTACAAGACCGTCGACAACCGCGCCAACGAGATCAACGACCTGATTTTCATCAACTGGTCCCGCATCGACCCCCAGGCCGCGGTGGACGCCGCCAAGGGCACGCCCGACGAGCATTACACATGGTGGGCCTGGGCCTGCCACGATCCGGCGGGATCCCTGGCCGCCGTCATGGCCCAGAACCCCGGGCGCTTGAACAACGTGACCTGGGGGCTGGGGGAGTTCCACCCCGACTGGGTCCGGGAGCATTGGGACGAGATCCCCTCCGAAGGCCAGAACAACGCTCTTCAGGGCATGGCGAAGTGGGATGACGTGGGCAATCCCCTCGATATCCTCACCTTCCTCCAGGACAAGGGTTATGGTTTCCATCCTGGGATTTTCAAGGTCCTGATCGGCAAGGATCCCTGGGCCGCCTACGAGTGGATCCAGGAGAGCGGCGGGAAAGTGAGCACACCCTGGGGCGGCTCGCAGGACACCCTCGGGAGCTTCGTTAACCTCGTGGCGGAGCAGCACCCGGAGATGCTGGAGAAGCTCGCCGCCCAGACGCCCTCCGGCGAGCTGAAGTGGAAAATGGAAGCCGCCCTTTTCGCGAACCTCCTCAAGACCGACCCGGAGGCGGCCAAGGAGCAGGCCCTGGCCAATACCGCGCCGAAAGTCGCCATCGACCAGCTCTCCGCCGTCGGCATCAGCCTGCTTTCGAGCGATCCCGACCAGGCCTTCGCCATGGCGGAGCGGATCTTCTCCCTCGATCCCGATGCCCTCAGCGGCATGACCACGATCCATTACGGCGGCGGTGGCTCCGGCTGGGGAAGCGGCGCGCCGGAGGCGAACCGCCTGATCGCCTCCCTGGTCTCCCGCGATCCCGCCCGCACGCTGGAGATGGTCATGGGGACAGATCCTTCATCGGGCCACCGATCCAGCTTCCAGCAGGTCGCCAACATCTGGGCGCAGCAGGACCTGGATGGCTACGCGGACTGGGTCGGCCGCCAGGACGATCCCTCCACCCACACGCAGGGGGTCAATGTCATGGTTTCAAGGTTGACCGAGTCCGGGCGCTTCGATGACGCCGTCGAGTGGGCGATGAGCCTGAAGGAATCGGAGAACCGATACAACTACCTGCCCAATCTCATCCACCAGTGGGGCCGTTCCGACCGCCAGGCAGCCGTCGAGTGGTTGGAAAACTCCGGCCTCCCCGAAGATCAGATCACCCGCCTCCAATCCTCTCTCCCCGCCCAGCCATGAGCCGACCCTCCTCTTCATCCCCCGGCCGCCTCGTTTCCTTCGCGCTGCTCTTCCTCGCCACCGCCACCGCCGGCTGGCAGCTCGCCGGGGGCAAGCCCGCGCCCGCCGCCGGGGAAAAGTCCGCCGCTGACCGCGCCACCAAGTCCTCCTCCCGCGCCACGCGCACCCGGCGCGTCTACGGCCCCACGGAGCAGGCCAAGCAGCTGATGCGCGCCGTCCTCGACGCCGGCTCCGCCCAGGACCGCATGCGCGCCACCATCTCGCTGGTGAATTCGCTGCCGCTCGACGAGATCGGGCGCTGGCTCGACGAGCGATGGTTCGAGGACCGCACTGGCTTCGAGCTCACCCTCTTCAACAAGCTCGCCAAGGAGCGCTGGAAGCGGGAGGACCCCGAGGGATTCCTCGCCTGGAGCATCCGCGAGAACGAGCAGTCCTCGGACGCGGTCTTCACCCGCTGGGCGGAGGAGGATCCCCAGCGCCTGCTCTCCTTCTTCAAGGAGACCCCGGACCTTGGAAAGGAACTCCAGGCCCTCGGCAAGATCGCCCGGAATGACCCCGCCCTCGCCCTGGCCCGCTACCGGGAGATGATTGCCAATGGCGAGATCAGCATGAACGACACCTACCGGGCCCAGGGGTTCCTCCGCGACCTCGCCGAGAACTCGCCGGCCGCCCTGGAGGCCGCGCTGGAGTCCCTGCCTGACCATGTCCGCCTCCAGGCCGAGTCCGCCTTGACCGGGCAGCGGCTCAAAACGGACTTTGACTCCGAGATCCGAAGTCTCTTCGAGCGTCCGGACGGTTGGAAGCTCTTCGAGACCGCCCTCAACAACGGCAACAACGTGAACTTCGGTGACAAGATTCTCGCCGACCTCGATCAGTTCCCCGCTTCCTGGAAGGCGAAGTTTTCCGATGTCTATTACCGATTCATCTCTGATGAGAACGCGGCCACCTGGCTGGCTCTCGACTACGAGGGCCACGGCTTTGAAGACCGCCAGGCCAAGTTTTTAAAAGCGCGAGCCATCCAGACCCTGTCCGGCCGCGATCCGGAAGGCGCGATCCGTGCCTTGGAAAGTGCGGGACTGGACTCCTCCGATCGCCAGAATGCGCTCAGGAACATCTTTTCCCGCTTCTCCCGAGACGAAGCCAGGACCGCAGAACTGATGGCGCTGCTCGGCTCGGAGGCCGATCGCGAGACCGTCGCGCAGGCCGTCGAGAACCGGGGAGATGATCCCTTCGGCTTTGGTTCTGCCTCGGCCAAGGTCGAGACGCCCGATCAGTGGTTCGAGAAGGCCGCCGCCTTCGACCCGCAGTCGAACAGTGGCTATGAGCTGATGCGGATGCTCAATGGTTGGAACAAGGAGCAGATGGCGGAACTCTCCAAGCAGTTCCAGACCTTGCCGGACGAGAGCAAGGTCTCCGTGGCCCGGGCCATCTCCGGAAACGATTACGGCATGGGAATTGATCCCGCCCTCAGGGGCGACGCCATCGCCTACCTGATGGAGCGACCCGCCACGGAGGATGACGAGAATCAGGATCGAGCCACCCGCAACCTGGTCGCCTCCGCTTCCCGCCACGCCGTGACCTGGGGGCTGAAAGATCCCCAGGCGGCCAGCGCGTGGACCAGCACCCTCCCCGAGGGCGACGCCCGGCTGTGGGCGCAGAAGAACCTCGCCGCGAACTGGGCGCAGTATGACCCGAACGCCGCGAAGCAGTGGGTCGCCACCTTGCCCGCCGCGGACCGGGAAGCGGTGGATCAGTATCTGAAGGACGGCCCCAAGCGTTGACCCGCGTCAACGGAGCGCCGGATTCATCCGGCTTGGACAGAAGGTTTCAGGTGACACTTTTGCATCATTCTTGCCCCAAGTTGATCGGGGATGGAGGGCTGATGACCCGGAAAGCAGTGCTTTCAACCCTTCTGCTGCTGACCAACCATCCAAGCCGACTGAAGTCGGCGCTCCGCCACGCCCGCGGCCGGGCGAACGAAATGGGACGGCAATGTGATCTTGAATTCACAAGCCCTTCCCCGGGGCCAACAATACCGGGGTGGAGAAAAAACAGGGAGAGTGGAGATGCTTGTTACCCCTGCCGGTGGCGGTTGCGTCCACGGCATGTGGCCACTTGGCGGCCCGTCATTCGTGGGAGCTGTTTTTCGCCATCCACTGGTACCTTGAGATGGCTGTCCTGATCTCCCTCCTGGCGGCGATCGCTTGTCTGATCCGTTTGTGGCCAGGCCGCGGGGGGCGGGGTTGGTCGTGGGGTTTCGTGACGAACGCCTGCCTCGTCGTGGCCGCAGGGGCTCTGGTCGTCTGGGTGAATCTCTGGGGCGAAGGCGGCTTGCTTTGATCACGGCTCGGTGACCTGGAAGCGGAAGAAGCGGCGGTCGCCGGGTGGAATGGCGAGGTTCACGGGGGTGTCCGAGGTACTGTAACCATCGTGGTTTTCCGGGGCGTCCCAGGGTTGCCAGCCGCTGAGGTCGTCGCTTGTTTCAATCTGATAGCGGCGGTAGGCCTTGCGCAGGAAGCTCAGGGTGCTGCCGCCGTCACCGATCATCGCCTGCCAGGCGCCGGTTCCGGTGAGCGGTGAACTGCCGAGGAGATACTCGGTGTAGTTGTCGAGGCCGTCGCCGTCGAAGTCGATGGCCTTGTCGCCGTCCGGGTCGCCTGGCGCGAAGTAGCCGTCGCGCCACTGGTCGTAGAGCGGATGTCCGGGGAGGGAATCCTGGATCCACTCCGTGAGCAGGGCGATGCCGCTCTGGTCGAGTTCGCTGGTGGCCAGCGGGGGCATGCGGGTGAAGCCGTTGGTGGCGGCCACGCGGCTGAGCACGATGCTGTGGGCGATGTCGCCGGGGACCACGTACTGGTTTTCAGGACTACCGCCGTTGTTGACCGGGATGCCATGGATCAGGCCGGTCTGCTCGAGCGTCAGTTCCGGGCGGCCGTCCCAGAAGCCATCCACGCTGCCTCCCGCCTGGTGGCAGTAGGCGCAGTTCACGGCGAGGTAGGATCGGACCCGTTCCTCGACCGGATGCTGGGTGTCATCGGGCGCGATGTGGCGGCCGAGCGTTGCCACCGGGTCGGGCGTGTTGGAAAGGAAGTCGTGGGCGGCCAGCAGGTTGATCTGGTTGCCGGCGAAGCCGTTGATCGAGCCGTCGCGGTTGAGCTGGCGCGTGTTGAAGGAAAGGGGATTGTCGCCGTGGCAGGTGATGCAGGACGACCGTCCGGGGATCTGCCAGTGCTGGACGTGGGGGGTGCCGCCTTCATCGATGTCGATGTCGAATTCCTCGCCGCCGTCGCCGACGAGGGTGGCTTCGGTCTGCGCCTCGTTCCACCGGTAGCTCACGCCATAGGCCCCGGTGTCGGTCTTGACGAGGACCCGGGTTTCGACGCGCTTGCGGGTGGCGGGGTTGCCCCGTTCGAGTTCGAGGTCGAAATGTTTCACCCACAGCATGCCGGCCGGATAGGACCAGTTGCCTTCCTTGCTCCAGGCCATGTGGCTGGTGGCATCGGGGATGGCGAACCAGCGGCGCTTGATGGCGTGGTCGCTCCAGAAGGTGAGGTTCGGCTGGTAGGGCAGGAGGCCGGACGCGGGCGACAGATCGCTGAGGTCGGAGAACAGGCCGGTGGCGGAGAGCGTGGCGGGGAAGCCGCTGGAAGCATCGCTACCGGAGGAAAGGCGCATGATCTTGCCAGTGAGGTAGGCGGCGAACAGCGGGTCCTTGTTCGACGGGTCGACGCCCTGGGTGGAGATCACGCCGTAGGCGCCGGGCAATCCGGTCAGGCGCACGGTGGCGCCGCTGCCGGTGTCCATTTGCCAGACGTGGCCGGAGACGGAGTCGCTGAAGATGTAGGTGCCGACCAGCGAGGGGTAGCGCGTGCCGCGGTAGACGTGGCCACCGACGACGGAGTTGCCCTTGAAGTTGGCGTCGCCGGCGAGGGCGGTGTGGACGTACTCGTAGACGGGATCGATGCTGGTGAAGCCGGCCGGTTTCGCCGGTGGCACGGGATTGGTGAAGGCGGTGTCGTGGAAGCCCTCGCGGTAGACCCAGCCGTAGTTGCCGCCCTTGATGATCTTGTTGACCTCCTCATAGGTGTCCTGGCCAACGTCGCCGGCCCACAGGTCGCCGGTTTCCTCGTCGAAGGAGAAGCGCCAGACATGGCGCAGGCCGGTGCACCAGAACTCGGTGCGCACGCTGCCGAGCGGCGTGATCTCGTTGCCGTTGTAGAAGCCGTCCCAGGTGCCGCCGAGGGAGGTGTGGACGAAGGGATTGTCGACGGGCACCGAGAAGCGGGCGATGCCGCCGTCGGTGGGGATGGCGGAGTGGGGATTGGGCTCGAGGTTGCCGGGCTTTTTGTCGACGTCGATGCGGAAGATGCCGGAGAAGAAGTCGAGGTTGATCTTCTGGCTGTTTTGCAGGACGTCGCGCTGGGCGAGCTCGTCGCCGGCGGTGTAGTAGAGGTAACCGTCCGGCCCGAAGTGAAGGTCGCCACCGTCGTGGTTAGACCCTTCGTCGAGCTGCTGGAGAAGGATTAGTTCGGAGGCCGGGTCGGCCGTGTCGGGATCGCCGGCGTTGACCTGGAAGCGCGAGATGCGCTGGTAGTAGGCGCCGCCGTTGATGCGCACGGTGTAGGCGACGTAGAAGTAGCCGTTGCCGGCATACTGCGGGTGGAAGGCGAGGCCGAGCAGGCCGTGCTCGGCATTCGCGCCGCCTTCGATGGTCTCCGTCGGCGTGCGACCGGCGATGACCGCCTGGAGGTCGAGGAAGGTGTTCTGCACCGGCGTGGCGGCGGTGACATCCGGGACGTGCTTGATCTTGGCGATCCGTTCGCAAACGAAAAGCCGGTTGGTGTCGCCGGGAACCGCCGTGATGCAGATGGGCTGGTTGAAGGTGAGGCCGGGCAGGGCATCGACCATCTGCCAGGTGTTCACCGGGGGCGCGGCCGGCATGGCGAGGGCCTCGTTGGTGAGCCGCAGCGAGGTGGCGAAATCGATGGTGACGGTGCCTTCGGCGGTGTTCCCGCTGACGTTGCCGACGCGGTAGGTGAAAGTGACCGGTGACGAGCTGCTTCCGGAATGAGCATAGAGGATCCGGCCGTTGTCGACCGAGGCAATGCCGGTGGACGGAGGCGCGACGATTTCCAGGGTCCCCGGCAGCGGGCCGCCGCTGTCGTTGGCAAGGACATCGACGAGCACCTTCTGATCGGCGTGGATGGTGGCCGAGTCGTCCACCGTGACGGGTGGCTCGAACACGGCATCCGGACCGGCGGTCCGCGAGGAGGCGACCTCGGCGCTGGAGATGGCGCGGTCGTAGATGCGCAGTTCGTTCAGCTTGAGGTTGGAGTTGGAGTCGGCGGCCCACATCGAGCGGCCGATCCAGTTGTTGACGTCGGCGAGGTCGGGCAGCCGGTAGGCGAGGTCGGCGGTGCCGTAGAGGGTGCCGTCGCGGTACCACTTGACCAGGCAACCGCCCGGGCCCGCGGTGCCGGCGCCATCGGCCACGGTCATGACGAAATGGTACTCGGTGCCCACCTCGGTGATGGTCGACAGGTCGGTGTTGCCGGGCGAGGTCTCGCCGCCGCCGCCGATCTTCGCGGCAAGGCGGTGGGAGCCGAGGGTGCCGCCGACGTTGAGGGACAGGAAGAGGTTGTCGTTGGCGACGAAGTTGCCGGGAAGCTGGCCACCGTCGATGATCTCACCGGGCTCGGCGCCGGTGCCGCTGGTGATCGACGAATTCCCGAAATCAAAGACGCGCTGCCAGTTTCTCGAAGAGAGGGGCGTCAGCCAGGCTTCGACGGTCAGGCTGGGTCGTGACGAGATGATCCCGTTCGGCAGATCGAGGTACGACGAGATGTTCTCGACGATCTGGTTGCCGGTGGTGATCGCGCCTTCGAGGACGAGTTCGCTGCCGTTGAGCGTGGCGCCATTTCCCTGCACCGTGGCGATCTCGCCGGTCGCCTCATCGAGGAAGGTGGTGCCGGGAAGCGCATCCCCGGGTTCCGTGTCGAAGGTCCAGCGGCGAGAAGGAACCGGCGCCGGTGCCGGAGGTTCGGGCGGTCCCACGGTCGGGTCGGGGCCCGCACCGTAGCTGGCCACGATCTCGGCGGGGGTGATGACCCGGCGGTAGATGCGGAACTCGTCGAGCGACAGGTTGGAGTTGGAGTCGCCGGAATACATCGAGCGGCCGATCCAGTTGTTCACGTCGCTGAGCTGCGAGAGGTGGAAGGGGAAGTCCTCGGAGTTTTGGAGAGCCCCGTTGCGGTACCAGCGTGCCTGGCATCCGGCGCTGCCGTGGGTGCCGGCGCCATCCTCGACGACGAGGACGTAGTGGTAGCGGGTCCCGACGACCGTGGCGGCCGTGGTGCTTGAATACTGGGCGGCGTTCCCGCCGATCTGGCCCTCAAGTTGCTGGGAGTTGAGGTTGCCGCCGGTGTTGAGGGTGAGGCTGAGATTGTCATAGCCGCCAAAGGCGGGCGATGCGGTGCCATCGACGATCTCGCCCGGCGCCGCGTCCGGACCGCTGGTGACGTTGCAGCGACCGAAGTCGAAGAGGCGCTGCCAGTTCTTCGACGACAATGGCGTGGCCCAAGCTTCGAAGGTGACGCTGTCGGTGGCCGTCGCGATTCCGTTGGGAAGGTCGATGTAGGCCGAGATGCTGGAGGCGGGCTGCGCCCCGGTGGTGGAGCCGGGCAGGACCACGGCACCGCCGTTGAGGGATGCCCCGTTACCCTTCAAAGTGGCGATCAGGCCGCCGAGTTCATCGGTGAACGTGACTCCCGACGGAACCTCCGATTGCGCCTGGGTGGTGAAAGTCCAGAGATGGTCGGCGACCGGGGGGGCGACCGGGTCCGGAGGATCGACGAGCACGTCCGGGCCTGCGGCCAGGTTGGCGGTCACTTCCCCGAGGCTCAGTGCATGGTCATAAATACGGCACTCATCGTAGGATGCGTCGGCATTCCAGTCGTTCGCCCATTGGGACCGTCCGAGCCAGTTGTTGACGTCCTCGAGTTGCGACAGGCGAAAATCGACGTCCGCGGTGTGGAGCAGCGATCCGTCCCGGTACCATTTGACCTGCCCGCCGTTACTTCCGTAGCTGCCGGCACCGTCCTCGAAGGTGAAGACATAGTGGTGGCTGGTGCCCAGGGTGGTGGCGAGGTTGGTGTCGTGGTAAAGATCGGGGTTGGATCCGTCGGCATTGATCATGGCGTCCATCCGCATGGAGTTGGGATCCGCGCCCAGGCTTAACGAGAGGTAGAGGTTGTCCTCCGCCTGGGTTGCTCCCGGGGTCTGGCCCTGTCCGTTGACGTCGACGATCTCCCCGTCGGCGGCACCCGGTCCGTGGGTGTCGATGCCGCGGGTGCGCCCGAAGTCGAAAAGCCGGTCGTATCCGGTGGTGGTGAAAGGGGTGGCCCAGATCTCGACGCTGAAGTTCGCTTTCGAGCTGACGATCCCGTTGGGCAGGTCGACGTAGGCCGACATGAAACCCAGTGAATGGTTGCCATTGGATGTACCGGGAAGGCGGAGTGCCGCGCCGTCGAAGCTCGCGAGGGTGACATACTGGCCGATCACCGTGGCGACGGCGCCTGAAATCGAGTCGACCATCGTCGTCCCGGACGGGGCGTCGCCGGCGGGATCATTGAACGACCAGCGGTTGGTCAGTTCCGCGCGGGCGTGGGTGGCGAGCAGGGAGATTGCAAGGATTCGACAGGGCAGCGAGCCGGCAACGCCGGTTGCCGGTGGACACGGGTTTCGGGAGATCATCGCGGGTTGGGTTTTTGATCGCGGGACGTCGGGTGGGACGGGACTCCGGCGATCATTGGCGGGGAATCTCAGGGCAATTCCGTGTTTCGACAAGCCTAGAAATGTTGCAACGTATTGGAAATCAGAGGGTTCTAGGGTTAATGCGACGGGATCTGGGAATTTTGCGACAGGTCCTAACCCAAAAGGGGGAGGTGCATCGTCCCCAAAGAAAAGCGGAGCCACCCATGGGTGGCTCCGCTGAAGGTCGAAAGCTGTGCGGTTTCCGCTTGGATCAGGCGTGCTGCAGGAAGCGGCGCTGGGCTTCGGCTTCCGGATTGTGCGGCACGGCGTCGTTGTCGGGATTGGTGTCGGCAAGGAGCTCCTCGCGGTATTTCGCGATGATCGCCTCGACGGGCCAGGACGACGCTTCGCCAAAGGCGCAGATCGTGCGTCCGTCGATCTGGTAGGCGACGCTCTCCAGGGTTTCGATGTCTTTCGGCGACGCTTCGCCGGCAACGATCCGGTCGGAGATTTTCTTCATCCACATCGAGCCCTCGCGGCAGGGCGTGCACTGGCCGCAGGATTCGTGGGCGTAGAACGAGTTGATATTGTTGAGCACCCACGACATCTTGCGCGAGTCGTCCATGACGATGACCCCGCCCGAGCCGGCCATCGATCCGCAGGCGGCGAGGGAGTCGAAATCCATCGGGATGTCCCAGAAGCCGAGTTTCTTGTCGGTGCCGTCCGGGCCTTGGCCCCGGAGGGTGAATTCCTCGTCACAACGGAGGATCTTCGACGACGAACCGCCCGGGATGACCGCCTTGAATTCGCGGCCGTCCTTGGGGCCCCCGCACATGTCGTAGAGGAGCTCGCGCATCGTGATCTTGCCGACCTCGACCTCGAAGTAGCCGGGCTTCTTGACGTCGCCGGAGACGCAGAGGATGCGGGTGCCGGTGTTGCGGGCCACGCCGAGCTTGGCGTATTCATCGCCGGTCATGCGGACGATGTGCTTCACGTGGCACAACGATTCGACGTTGTTGACGATGGTCGGGCACATGTAGAGCCCGAGCGCCGCGGGGAAATAAGGCGGCTTGATCCGCGGGTAGGCGCGCTTGCCTTCGAGCGACTCGATCAGGCCGGTCTCCTCGCCGCAGATGTAGGCGGCGGCACCGCGGTGGACGTAGATCTCCAGGTCGAATCCGGAACCGAGGACATTCTCGCCGACGAAGTTCTTCGCACGGGCTTCCTCGATGGCCTTCTCAAGGATCCGGGCCGCCTCGGGAAACTCCTCGCGGATGTAGATGTAAGCGATCTTGGCGCCGACAGCGAAGCAGGAGATCACCATGCCCTCGATGAGCTGATGGGGATCCTGGTGGACGATGTAGCGGTCCTTGAAGGTGCCGGGCTCGGACTCGTCGCAGTTGCAGATCAGGTAGACCGGCTTGGTGTTGGTCGGCGGGATGAAGGTCCACTTGAGGCCGGTCGGGAAGCCCGCACCGCCGCGGCCGCGCAGGCCGGACTTCTTCACCTCTTCGGTGATCGCCTTCGGTTCCATGCCGAGGGCCTTCTTCAGGTCCTCGTAGCCTCCGTCGCGCAGGTAGCAGTCGATCGACGGATCCCATCCCTCGCGGTCGACGTTCTTGAAGATTAGCCGGTATTCGCGGGGATCGGGCTGTTTGCCGGCTTTGTATTGGACGTTCGCGGTGCTCACTGAGGTGGCGCGTTTTCGGAGTTCAGTGTTCAGCGGAAGGAGCCGAATCGTATTGGTCGAGGAGGGACTGGGCTTTGTCGGCGGCGACTCCTTCGTGGAAGTCGTCGTTCACCAGGCAAACCGGAGCGGTGCCGCAGGAAGCGAGGCATTCGGCGAACTCAACCGACCACTTGCCGCAGGGCGAAACGGTGACCGGGTGGTGATGGGAGTCGGCGTGCGAGCGGTCGATGCCGGTCAATTCACAGATCTTGTCCATCAGTTCGTGCGAGCCGCCCATTGCACAGGACAGCGTGCGGCAAACCCGGATGTGGAACTTGCCGGGAGCCGACTGGCGGAAGCCGGGATAGAAGGTGACCACCTCGAGCACCTTGATCGGCTCGATCCCCAGGCGTCCGGCGACCCAATCGATCGCCTCCGCCGAGATGAAGCCGTGGTGGTGCTGGACGAAATGCAGCAAGGGCAGCACCGCCGAGCGCTTTTGATCCTCGGGAAACTGGGCGAGGCGCTTGTCCGCTTCCGCCTCCAGGGCCGGAGTCGGGGTGAAGGGCGGGAAGAACTTCGAACCGGGCGTTTCTTCGGACGCGACGTTGTCTTCGAGGATCGATGAGGACATGATTACTTAACGAGTTTCTCGAGCTCGGCGAGATTGCGGAAGTTGCCGAGGTTCTTGCCTTCAAGGTCGCAGACGATCACCGATGGGATGCCGGTAACGCCGTGCTTGAACTCTTTCTTGAAGTCGTTGGCCTTCTTCAACTTGAGCTGTGGCCAAGGCATGCTTTTGTTGGCCGCGTACTCCTCCATCGAATCCTCGTCCTGATCGCTGGTGATCAGGACAATTTCGAAGTTCTCGTTCTTGTGCTCGTTGTAGAACTCGACGAGCGACGGCGTGAATTGCTGGCAGGGGCCGCACCAGGATGCGGTGTAGTAGAAGACGTAGAACTTCTCCGGGCGCTCGGTGAGTTCGAACTTCTTCAGGCGCTTGCCGTCGAGTTTCAGCAGGTTGCCATCCAAGGTGTCGTCGAAGACACTCGGCTTGCCTTGCACTTCGGCGGCCGGCGGTTCCCAGGCCGCGAGCTTTTCACCCGCTTCCTCGGACAGGTCGGAGGCCTTCAGCGTGACGGTCTTGCCATTGCGCATCTTGAACTCGCCGGCCTTTTCACCGTCCTTTTCGACGACCTTGATGAGGTCCAGTTCGGCGGTCTTGCCGTCCTTGTTGGTCCACTTCTCGAATCCGGCGAAGGAGACACCTGCGAGCAAAAGGCTGAGTAGAATCGTCGTTTTCATAACAAATCACCTATACGGTCAGCGGTCGCACTCGCCCATCACGAAATCGAGCGAGCCGAGGAAGGCCGGGATGTCGGAAACCATGTGGCCCGGGAGCAGGGCGGAGAGCGGGGAAAGGTTGCAGAAGGAGGGGCTGCGGATCTTGAGGCGGTAGGGGACCCCGCCGCCGGTCGAGTGAATGTAGAATCCGAGCTCACCCTTGGGGTTCTCCGCCGCGAAGTAGACCTCGCCGGGCGGGGCGTCGATTCCCTGGGTGGCGACCATGAAGTGGTGGATCAACTCCTCCATCGACATCAGCACCTTCTCCTTGTCGGGGAGCATGCTCTTGGCGTGGGCGAGGTTGACGGGCCCGTCCGGCATGGTGTCCAGCACCTGGCGGCAAATCCGGATCGACTGGCGCATTTCCTCCATCCGCACCTGGTAGCGGGCGTAGCAGTCGCCTTCGTCGGCGACGACGACGTCGAAGTCGTATTTTTCGTAGCCGAGATAGGGGTTGTCCTTGCGCAGGTCGCGGGCGACACCCGAGGCCCTGAGGTTGGGACCGGTCAGGCCCCAGGCAATGGCGGCCTCGCGGGAGATCACGCCGATGTCGGCCATGCGGTCGACGAAGATTTTGTTTTTGTCGAGCAGCTTGGCGACCTCGTCGATGGTCACCGCGCACTCATCGAGGAAGGTGCGGACGGAATCGGCGAAGCCCGGCGGCATGTCGCGGACCTGGCCGCCGACGCGGGTATAGGATGTCGTGAAACGGGCGCCGGTGAGCTGTTCGCAGAGGTTGTAGATCTTCTCGCGCTCCGTGAACGTGTAGAGGAAGACGGTCATCGCACCGACGTCCATCGCGCAGACGCCGACGCCGAGCATGTGGGAAGAAATGCGGGCGAGTTCGCAGCAAAGGACCCGGAGGGCTTGGCCGCGGGCCGGCAGTTGCCAGTCCATCAGCTTCTCGACCGCGCAGGCGTAGGCGACGTTGTTGGCCAGCGGCGCCAGGTAGTCGAGCCGGTCCGTGTAGGGCACGAACTGGTTGTAGTGCATGTTTTCGGCGATCTTCTCGTCGCCGCGGTGGAGGAATCCCACATCCGGTTCCGCCTTGGTGATGGTCTCGCCGTCGAGTTCAAGGATGAGACGCAACACGCCGTGGGTGGCGGGGTGCGAAGGGCCCATGTTCAGGACCATCTTTTCGCCCATCAGGTCCGTCGTCTCCTCGTGGTACTCGGCGGCCTTGGCCGCGACGTCGGGGGCTTGGTAATCGGTCGTGGAGGTGCTGCTCATGGGAATCCCGGCCCCGGAATCAGGCCCCAAGTGGGCCTCGCGGGCAAGGGGTTTGTGAAAATTTTCACAAAGTCCGGAGAGCGGCGGAACAGCCGGGTTTGCGCGAGCTTGCCAAGGTCCCGCGATCCCGCGAGAAATGGACCATGAACCGCAGGAACTTCATCCGTTATTCCGCCGCCGGATCGATCGCGATCGCTGCCCCAAGCCGGTTGTTGGCCGCTTTGGCCGCCGAAAATTCGAAAGCAGGCAACATCGGCATCCAGCTCTACACCTTGCGGGATGCCCTCGCCAAGGATGCCGCGGGGACCTTGAAAGCGGTCGCCGCCGCCGGTTACCAGCAGGTCGAACCCTTCGGCTTCCCCAACTGTCAGCCCCTGCTCGACGGCGCCAAGGAGGCTGGACTGGCGTTGAATTCCGCCCACTTCGAGTGGGCCAGCGTGGTGAGCCCCAAGGACGCGGGGATGAGCGACTTCATGAAAATCCTCGAGCGGGCCAAGGAAGTGGGCCTGAGCCATCTGGTGATTCCCTACCTGCAGGACGGCGAGCGGCGAACGCTGGATGACTACAAGCGGATCGCGGCCAATGCCAACAAGGCGGCGGCCAAGGCGAAGGCGGCCGGGATCCAGCTCTCCTACCACAATCACGCGTTTGAATTCGAGCCGAAGGACGAGGGGAAATGCGGCTACGACGTGTTCCTCGAAGAATTCTCGGAGGACATGAAGTTCGAGATCGACATCTTCTGGATCAAGGTCGGCGGCCACGAACCGGCCGCCTTCATCGAGAAACTCGGCAAGCGCGTCTCGCAACTCCACCTCAAGGACCTCAAGGCGGGGCTGGACCTGCCCGAATACGGAAGCATCCCGCAGGATGCCTTCAAGGAGCTTGGCAACGGCATCATCCCGATGGCGCCGGTCCTCGCCGCCGCAAAGAAGGCCGGCGTGCAGCACCTGCACGTCGAGCAGGACCACTCGCCCGATCCGATGGCGAGCATCAAGACCAGCGTGGCCTACCTGGCAAACATGTGAGCGAGGGGCGCTGAAGCAGTTCAGTCGGCCGGGCCGTAGACCTCGAGTTCGCTGAGGAAGGCGTGGTTCTCGTTGTACTGGTCCTGCTTTTCGTGGTGATCGGGGAAGGTGGCGCGGACAAATCGCGCCGGGCGCTGGTCGAAGCGGATTTCGGTGGAGGAGCGGGTCTTGCCGGCGAACTCGTGTTTGCCGATTTCCTGGAATTCCTTGCCGTCGCCGCTGATGGAAATGGTCACGGTTTTGGTCGCCCCGAAACCGGGAACTCCGAAGCGCACGGCCCGGACGTCGCGGGCGCGGCCGAGGTCAATCGTGACGTGCTTCGGGAAGCCGTTGGCGAATCCCGTGGCGAAACAGGTTCCCGCGGCGTCGTTCCAGCTGCCGTCGGTTAGGCCGGTGTTCCAGCCGGCGGTGTTGGGATCGCTCGACGTGAATGGCCGCTGGAAGGCGACGTTGCGGCCGAGTTCGGGGTCGTCCGGCCAGTGGCTGTGGAAGGCTGCTGCTGGGAGTCCTTCCCGGTTCATCAGGTTCGGCTGCGCGGTCTGGTGCCAGGCGAAGCGGACCATGGTGGGGGACTTCACTTCTTCGCTCCGGACGACCACCACCGGCTCGTTGCCGACGATTTCCGCGGTGGCGGGCTTGAAACTCCAATCCGGGCCCGCCACTTCGAAATCGGAGGGCGGCTTGCCATCGCGGGTCGCGAGGCCGGTGGGAGTGTGGCCGAAGCGGACGCGGATGGAGTCGCCTGCAACCTCGAATTTTTCGAACAGCGGCCCGGACTTGACGATGTCCGGTTTGCCATAGGTGTCGGCGAGGGCCCAGAGCGAGAGGCGGCGGCCGACTTCCGATTTGTTGCGCGGGTGGATGTCGCCGGGGTTCCCGATGTCGAGGGTGACGGCCATGCCCGTGCGGGGGATTTTCAAAGCCCGCTCCTGCGCCGTCCACAGCGCCTGCAAGGCGCCTTCACGGTTGCCCCCGTAATTGTAGGGGGCCAGCTGGACATAGAGGAAGGGCGCCTCGGGGCTCGCGAACTTCTCCCGCCAGCCCTGGATCAGCGCCTGCATTTTCAGGGTGTAGAGCATGCCCTCACCGACATTGGACTCGCCCTGGTACCAGATGAATCCGCGGAGTCCGTAGGGAACGAGCGGATGGATCATCGCCTGATAGGTGCCGATGGCCTGGTTGTGGCCGACCGGCAGGACGGGGGGCGCGGCGGGTTGTCCGGGGATCGGACGATGGTCATGGAGCGCGCGTTCCGCAGCATCGACCCAGGCCCGGGTTGCACCGAGGTGGCGCTGCATGATCTGATTGAACTCGTCGCTGCCGGGAGTCCGCTTCTGGCGGAACTCGCGCATTTCCTGCAGGTCCGGGATGTCCTTGAAGCCTTCGTCGGCGAGCCACGGTTCGATCCGTGAACCACCCCAAGAGCTGTGGATCATGCCGACGGGAATCCCGAGTTCCTCGGTCAGGCGGCGACCGAAGAAGTAAGCGACCGCAGAAAATCCTGGAGCAGTTTCAGGTGTCGCCTGCTGCCACTGCCCTTCGAAATCGTCGAGACGGTAAGGCGAGAGCCGCTTCGGCACGGTCAGCAGCCGCAGCAGGGGAACGGGAGCGGATTTGGCGATTTCCTGGTCTTCCGCGCGGGACGCGCCGATGTTCCATTCCATGTTCGACTGGCCGCTGGCGAGCCAGACTTCACCGACCAGGACGTCGTGGATCTCAAGCTTGTTGCCGCCTTCTTCCGAGGCTTCGAGGGTCCTGCCCTCCGCGCTCGCAGGCATGGGGTCGAGGTCGACCCTCCAGGTCCCGTCACCGCCGGTTTCGGCGGATTTCTCCTGGCCGCCGAATTTCACGACCACCTTCTTGCCCGGCTCGGCATGGCCCCAAACGGGGACGGCCCGGTCCCTCTGCAGCACCGCCCCATTGGTGAATACATGGGGCAGCCGGACTTCCGCGCGGGCAGGTGCCAGGACGGCAAGAAGGGCGAGAATCAGGGGTCGTCTCGGAAACGTCATGCGGCGCCGATTACGACGGGAGGCCGGGGGTTCTACCAGCCCGGATTCTCGGTGATGGGGGAGACGGAGGGATGACGATCCTAGTCTGCTAGAGTCCGTGACCGGGTAACCGACTGAGCTGGAGCTTCAACGGCAAGTTTGCTTCTTGCACGATGGTCGCGGATCCGGCATGTTAGCCAACGCGGTTTCCCCCGTGTTCCCCCCACTGCATGAAGCGCAACCCGGCGATTCTGGCCACGCTTGTCGTGGCCGCATTGACGGAGCTGTTCCATTCAACCCACGGTTCCGGCTCCAAATCAGCGATCCCCCCCCCGGAGATTCCGGCCGGGAGCGTCGTCCGGGACGTGCAGCGTGCAGGTCCGGACCAACGGCTTGCCGGAAGAGTTCCAGATCGCCGAAAGGCGAGGCCGGTGGCCTTGCCAGCCAATTTCCTCGACACCTCGGTGAGGGGCGGCATCTGGTCGGTGCAGCTACCGGATGGCCGTGCGACCAAGGGCGAAGTGACGGCCATGGATCATGACGCGGATGGTATCGTCCGGGTTGAAGGGAGGCTGATCGAACCCGAAGCCGGACGATTCTTTTTCCAGCGCCAAACGGTGGAAGGCGTGGCAGGGCACCTGGTTGGGAATATCGTTCCCGATCGCGGCGAGTGGGGTTGGAAGGTGGCTCCAGTCGGTCCAGGCGGATCGCCGGCTCTGGTGGAGGAACATCGGGATGGGATCCTCTGCGTGGGGTACCTGACGGAGGCGCCGGAGGTTTCATTGACCGAGCAAGCGCCGCAAACGCATCCGTCGGACATTCCGATTCCGTCCTATCAATCGGTCCTGCCCTTGCAGAGCCTGCCGGGCGCGGTGGGAGTGATCTATTTGGATTTCGACGGGGAGGAGGGGCCGTTCGCGGGCTGGGGGGACTTCGATGCGGAGGCAGCCGGGTCCACGAATAGCCAGATCCAGCAGGTCTGGCAGATGGTGGCGGAAGACTTCCAAGGGTTCGACCTGAACGTGACCACCGACCGCAGGGTGTTCGACAATGCCGCCGAGGGTCGCCGCCAACACGTCGTGGTGACACCGACAACCACGGCGGCACCGGGCAGCGGGGGCGTCTCCTACATCGGCTCCTACAACTGGTCGGGTGACACCGTCTGCTGGGCATTCTATTCCGCGGGCAAAGCCGCCGCCGAGGTGATCTCCCACGAGGTGGGCCACGCGCTCGGGCTGAGCCACGACGGGCGTGAAGTGGACGGGGTGACGGAGACCTACTACGAGGGCCATGGTGGCACCGGTCCGACCGGGTGGGCCCCCATCATGGGCGTGGGCTACTCGCGGAACCTGACCCAGTGGTCCCAAGGAGAATACAGTGGTGCCAACCAGGCGCAGGATGACCTCGAGATCATTGCGTCCACGAACAACGATCTCACCTACCGGCTCGACGACGCCGGGGCAACGACGGCGACCGCCCGCTACCTCGAGGTGTTCGACGACGGGGCGGTCACCGGGGAAGGGATCATCGAGACGACGGGAGACATGGATGCCTTCCGCTTCTCGACGACAGGGGGCGAGGTGCATTTCCAAATCGATCCCGCGGAATCCGGCCCGAACCTCGATATTCTGGCCGAGCTGGTGGAGGCCGGAAGCGGCGAAGTACTGGAAGCGTCGAACCCTGACCTTGAGCTGTCGGCCGCCTTGAGCTCCATCGTGCCGGCCGGTGATTACTTGCTACGAGTGCGTGGCACTGGACGAGGAGACCCCTTGGTCGATGGCTACACGGACTACGCCTCGCTGGGAACCTATTTGATCAGCGGGAATGTGTCGGGTGGCGTCGCGGCGCAGCGGTTGTCGGTTGTGGAGAATGCGGACGCGGGTGCATCGGTGGGCTTCGTGGCTGCGCGTCTTGAACACGGCGAGTCGATCTTGTCATGGAGCATCGCGTCAGGGAACGAAGGGGCGAAGTTCGTTCTTGATCCCTTGACCGGCGAGATCCGGGTGGCGGATCCGGCTAAGATTGACTTTGAGCCGCTTTCCACTCGTTGGGACGAGCCTGCGGTGATCGAACTGCTCGTGGACATTCTGGACGTCGCTGAACCGGCGTTGAACGAGCAGATCCGGGTGGTGATCTCGGTGGAGGACATCAACGAAGCTCCGACGGTCACCGATGCCTCGCTCGTCATGTTGGAGCGGACGATCGTCGGCAAGCCGTTGCTGAAGGTCGAGGCGGTTGATGAGGATCATTTCGACTTTCCCGAGTTCAGGATCATCGCCGGCGACCCGGAGCAATGGTTCGCGATCGATGCTGGCACCGGTGAACTGAGTGTGGCGGCGGAGATCGAGGTGAGTGGGACGACGACCTTGCCGCTGACGATCGAGGTTGCCGACCAGGGAACACCCCGGGGTCTCGCCTACCTGACCGTGACCATGACGTTGGTGGACATTGCCGAGGGACTCCGGCCGGGACAGGTGGTGCGGACCTATTTCGAGGGGATCGCCGGCAGCACGGTGGCGGATCTGACCGGGGCGGTCACGTGGCCCGACCATCCGGACAGCGAGGAATTCCTGGATGATTTCGATGGCGACGGGCACGGCGACGAATTTGGCAGCACCATCCGCGGCTACTTGATTCCCCCGGCGACCGGAACCTATCGCTTCTGGATTTCTTCGGACGACGCCAGCGAGTTGCTATTGAGCAGCTCTGCCGATCCCGCTGCGGTGACGACGATGGCCACGGTCAGCAGTTGGTCGAAGCGCTATTCCTGGCCGAACTTCGGTTCCCAGCGCTCCGCCTACGTGACGCTGACGGCGGGGGTTCCCTACTACATCGAAGCCCGGCACAAGGAAGGCGACGGTGGTGACCATCTTGCGGTGGCTTGGTACGGGCCGGGCTTTTCAAAGCAGTTGCTCAAGGGGCTCTACGTGGCTCCATACCGGCAGAACTACGCGCCGGCAGTGGTGGAGGAGAGCTTCGACGTCGCCGAGGAAGCGTTTCCGGGCCATCCGGTGGGTTTCGTCCGGGTCGCCGATGTAAATCTGGACGATGGACACGGCGACTTCGTCATCACGGGCGGAAATGATTCCGGTCTCTTTGAGATCGATCCGGAAAGCGGTGAACTGAGTGTGGCACCAGGCGCCTGGTTGAGTCATGCCGAACAAGCGGCCCATCAATTGACCATCGCGGTTTCCGACGACGGTTCTCCCGAGCTGTCGGGCTCGGGGACGGTGACCGTGAATGTCCTGCCCGCGGGGTGGTTTGCGAATCCCGGCATCTATCAGCAGGTATGGCAGGGAATCTCCTTGGGGACCGTGGCGTCGCTGACGGGGAACCCTCGCTATCCCTACCATCCCGACGAAACCCGAATCCTAACGTCTTTCGATACGGGAGAGAACTCGGGCGATAACTATGGCTCGCGGGTGCGCGCCTTGCTGATTCCTCCGGTCAGCGGCACCTACCGGTTCCACCTCTCGTCCGACGACAGCTCGATTCTCTTGTTGGGCAGCAGTTCGGCGGCCGGGTCGGCGACCGAGGTCGCGAGGATCCAGGGCTGGAGCGGATACGACGAATGGACCAAGCTCGCCTCCCAGACCTCGGAGCCGGTGAATCTAACAGCCGGTCAAAAGTACTACATCGAGGCCGTGCACAAGGAAGGTGCCGGCGACGACCATCTGAGGGTGGGCTGGAGCGGCCCCGGGATCGATGGCATCCAAGTGGTGCCGGGAAGTGCATTGCAGCCCTACGATCTCAACACGGCCCCTGTTTTCGCCTCGCAGGGAGGGGGATTCACCCTCGGCGAGGAAGCGCCCGACGGATCCTCGGTGGGTTGGATGTCGGCGCTCGATCCCGAGGGTGAGTCCTTGGTCTATACCATCACCGAGGAGCTGAGCGAGGGGGTGTTCGCGATCGATCCAGCGACGGGTCAGATCACGGTGGCCGACGCGTCGAGGATGGAGCCGGGGGATCACTATTTGACCGTGGCCGCGCAGGACATGGGGCTGGGGGGGCTCTATCCGCTCAAGACGACGTCACGGTCGGTGGTCATCACCGTGGAAAGTTCGAACCTGCCGCCGGCATTCTATTCCGAGTCCATCGAACTGGGCGGTCTCGAGGATCAACCGGTCAGCTACATGCTCAGCGCCCACGACCCGGATGCGGGAGATGTCCTGATCTACGAGAAGATTAGTGGGCCGTCCTGGCTCGTGGTTGAAGAAGACGGGCAGCTGGACGGGGTGCCGTCGAACGGCGACGTCGGATCCAATCAGTTCACGATCCGGGTCACGGATTACGGCGGGCTTTTCGACGAGGTGATTCTCACGATCGAGGTCGTGAACGTCAATGATCCCCCGGTCTTCGTGGACGCTTATTTGTCGTTGCCAGACGCGTCCGAAGACCAGCTCTACCTAACATCGTTGGAGGGTCTTGGCGTGGATATCGACCCGCAGGATGCGATCAGCTACTCGAAAGTTGCGGGTCCGGATTGGCTCTTGGTGTCGGCGGATGGGTCACTGCTCGGAACACCTGGAAACGACTTCGTGGGAACGAACTCGCTCATTGTTCGAGCCACGGACAACGCCGGTGCCTATGGCGAGGCAATGGCGGTGATCGAGGTGATCAACGTCAACGATCCTCCGGCTTTCTTGAGTCCCGGTATTTCCGCCGTCGCGGCGAACGAGGGGCAGGCGTACTTCGCGAGCATCGCCTCCCTGGCTTATGATCCCGATGCGGGAGACACGCTCGCGTTTCGGAAGACGTCCGGCCCGGCCTGGCTGCAAGTATCGGAGGACGGAACTCTCTCGGGGACTCCGGCAGGCGGGGACGCTGGATGGAATTACTTCGGTGTCGACGTCAGGGATCCGAGCGGATCGATCGCCGGAGCGACGCTTGGCATCGAGGTGATGCCTGCATATTCACCTCCTTCGTTTCAGTTCGATCCCGTCGTCCGGGAGGGCGGGCGTGAGCTGGTCGGCTACACCGGAGCCTCCCTCTCCGGAAGTGCCATCGATCCGGATGCCGGACAGGCACTGGTCTACGCCAAGATCGCCGGCCCCGGGTGGCTGGCGGTCGCTGAAGACGGCAGCTTGTCAGGGACGCCTCCCGCCGGAAGTGCCGGCCTCAATGTCTTCACCGTCAGGGCAAGCGATCCCGGAGGTTTGTTCGACGAGGCGCAGCTCCTGATCGAGGTTGCCTCGGAAGGCCTGCCCTTGCCGTGGCAATCGGTTGGCATCGGGATCGAGGGTGGCGTCGATCAATCGGATGGCCTGATGGAGGTGACTGGGTCGGGGAATCTGTCGGGACGAATGGATCGCTTTCAGTACGTTTGGCAGCCGATGGCGACCGACGGGAGCATCACCGCGCGCGTCGAGTCGATGGGTGACAATGCGGACCCGGGCGCATTGGCGGGAGTGATGATCCGCGACACGCTCGCCGGGAATTCCCGTCACGTGTTCCTCGGCGCGGCAGGCGACGGAAGCTGCCGGTGGGTGAGGCGGACCGGCTACAATGGAAACACTTCGACCAGCAGCAGCGGGAGCGCGTTGCTTCCGGATGCGTGGGTGCGCCTGGTCCGCACGGGAAGCCGGATCACCGCATTCAAGAGTTCCGACGGATTGACCTGGATCCAGATCGGAAGCCTGACCGCAGAGTTGCCCGCCACCTGTTATTTTGGCCTCGGGGTTTGTTCGGGAAGCCTGAGCGAAACGATCACGGCAGATTTCAGCCACATCACCTTGTCGCCGTGAGTCGTCTCCGTCATTTCCCTCTGCTCACTTTCCTGTGTTTCGTGGCATGCGATGCGCGCAGGGATGGAGGAGTAGCCGCGAACCGCCCGGAAGTCCGCAAGACACATCGATCGGCGGAACCACGTCGTATGGAATCACCGGCTGATTTCAGGAGTGCGCTGCGGGTCGACCTTGATCGCGCTGTTCAGGATGATGATCGCGAGACAAGGGAGCGCTCGCTGGAGGCAGTGGCCTGGAATGCGCTCGATATTGACCTTGCTCTTGCCGGCGAGGCCTTTGCCGAGCTGGGTCCGGGAGGAACCGCGGCGAAACGGTTGGCGGGTCATCACGCCATGCGGTTGGCGGAGGAGGATCCTGCCGCGGCCCTCGAGTGGGTCCATGCATTGGAATCCCCCGATGAGCAATGCGAGGCGATCAGCATGGTCGCCATGGTGATCGCCGCCCGGGATCGGCAGCGGGCACTGTCGGTTCTCGATGCCGTGCCGGAGTGCGAGGCCAAGGATCGGGCGACGGTTCAATTGTCTCGGTGCTTGGCGGAGCAACACCCGGTGGCGGCGGCCGCATGGATCACCACCTTGCGGCCGGGCGCGACCCGGATGGCAGCCATCAAGGAAGTGTTTCCCGGATGGCTGGATTCAGATCCACCTGGCATGGCCGCATGGATGACGGCGGCGTGCGACGAGGTCCGGATCGAAGCCGTTTTCGTCCTGTCACGCTCCCTTGCTGAACTGGATCCGGTGTCGCTCGACTCGAAACTGCTTCGGCTGGAAAACGAGGAAATACGACGACAGATTGAAAACCTGCTGGCGCAATGGCCGAGGTGAGGGCAGGGTGATCGCTGTGAGCGTGGACACTTATCTCTGCCCCGGATGCGACAAAGAAGTTCGCGTCGGCTCGCGGAGATGTCCCCATTGCAATCCTCCCGCGAAAGGGCTCAAGCGCCGTCGCAGGGTGAAGGCACGCCCGAAGCACGGGTGGGAACAGGATTCCAAGCTAGACGCCCTGGGGCTCCCGGATGAGGACTTCGACTATGATGAATTCATCGCCCGGGAGTTCGGGGGAAAGCCTCATCGTCGCACGGGCGTGAAATGGTACTGGTGGGCGACGGCGGTGATCCTGCTCGGATTAATCATCCTCGCAGGCTTCTCGCTGTTTGGCTGGGGACACAACGCGTGGCGCTGAAGCGTCGAGCCCGAGTGCGGGTCAATCCTTGGCTTCCGCGGTCACCTGCTCGGCTGCGACCACAAGACGGTTCTCGGGGACGATCTTGAAATCGACGACCCCCGTCCTGGCATCGGTGCCGGGTACGATGAACACGAGCTTCCGGACGTTGGGGTCATGTTCCCAGACCGCGGAGTAAAGAATGTCCTTGGGCTTCTCAGGAGCGGCAACTTGTACGCCGACATTCCGGGTTTTGCCTTGCTGGACGATGTCGACGGGCTTCCAGGTCTTGGGAAGCTTCTTCACGATCTTCTCGTGCAATATCAGCAGTTCCCTGCCGGTCGCATTCAAGACGCGGACGCTTCCCCACGCGAAGTTCGCGGTGTCGTCCTCGATGACAAAGGGACGGACCCCCGTGGGGTGCTTGGGATCCGGAATGATCAGGACGAGCGGCGACTTGAAGCCCGAACCCAGCTTGATGTCGACCGACACCTGTTTGCCGTCGGCGCTGGTTTTGTCGAGGGCGACCAGCTTGGGAACGGAATCCTCGCCTCCCACCTGGAACGCCTTTGAGCGCTGGCCGGGATGGAGGTCCTGAAGCTCGACCACATCCTTGCCTCCCTGGAATCCAAGCTGTCGTCCCGCGACAGTATCGTCCCAAGGCAAGAAGCGGATGCTGCCGGCGAGCAGCGTTCCCTGGAGAGTGAAGGCGCCCGCAACGATGGCGGCGAGAGTGGAGCGACTGAAAAAAGACACGGTCGGTGAAATTACAGGGTGTTCTGGATCTCGGAGCGAGGAATGTGGCGGAACGAAACGATCTCGTAGCGGCGTCCGAAGGTCTGGTTCACCTCCTTGGTCGCGTCGAGGAGCGTATCGGCTGGATCCGTCGCATCAAGGAATTCAGGCGTGCGCTGCACCACGGCTTCGCACCAGGCGCGGGCGATCACCTTGCCATTCGAATCCTTCGCTTCGCCGTAACCGCGGATGGTGAAGGTGTCCGATCGCGGCGTGATCACCGGCGCGAGCGACTGCAGGACATCGGCTTGGGTCAGGTAGCCCGGGATGCCGACCCCGGTGTCCGGGTTGATGTGACCGCGGGCTTCGGCCGGATAATAGTTCGTCGAGAACTGCGCCTGCTGGGCGCTGTCATTGAAGTTGGCCTGGTCGATGGCGGTTTGGATGGCACCGCTCCGGCCGAGGTCGCTGTTTTCAACCCGGCGGTTGACGAATTCCGCAAGGGAGAGGAAGGGGCCGCGCAGCTTGACCTGCTCGACGATGCCCTCGGCCAGGGTGCGGATCTGGCCCTCGGAAAGTGCCCGGAAGCCGTCCCAGTTGTCGCCATTTTCACCGGAAGGATGGCGGAAGCGCGGGAATGCGGTGAGAGCGTCGGAAGGAGCCTGGCCGCGTTCGACCTCGAAGTCCTGGCCGCGCATGCCGGAGAGAACCGCGACCCAGGCTTCGACATCGGTGGAGTTGATGTTGAAAGCGCCGTCCACCATCAGATGGGATGCGATCTTGGTGCAGCCGGCAGGGTCGAGAAGTTCCTCCACGAGCTCGTCGTCGCTGAGGCCGCCCTTGCGCAGGCGCATCCGTGGATTGGCGAGCGGCTGGTTCAGGGGGTCCTTGACGAAGTTGTTCAGGATCTGCTCGGTCGAACGGGTCACGCTGGCAATGTCGTTTTGCCAGGCATTCGACGGGGAACCGCTGGTTCCCGGGCTCAAGCGCGGGGCGGCGCCGCTGAAGAAGAAGCTGTCCCACAGCGCCTCGTTGGAGAGGTAGGAGACGTCGTAGATCGGAACCCCGGCAGAGATCTTCGAGCGGTCGAGGTTGCTGGCACGGTTCCGGCCCAGATAGGGCGAAGCCCAACTGTTGGCGAACTGGTTCGAAGGCGAGAAGGTGGACGTTGCCAGGTCCGCGCTTTGGAACGCGGCCAGGGAAAGCATCGGCTCACGCGGGATTTCGAAGAAGGGCAGTTGCGACTCACCCGACGACGATTGGGACGGTCCCCAGAACGAGCGACGGCCGTCACTGGTGGTCTGGATCGCGCCGTCGAATGAAGAAACCGCGCGCAAGGTCGACTGGTAATGAGGCGCGACCGGGAAGCTGCCGGCGGAAAGCAGGTGGTTGATCGACGCGTGCCGCGGGTTGGTGGTGTAAACTAGGTCCGCGATCGCTTGCCCCGTCAGGCCTTGCTTGGCAACCCGATGATAGGTTTCAAGGACTCCGAAGGGCTGGGTGATGGTCTTGAGCGCGTCGTAGCTGCGGAGCGGGGAGGAGACCCGGGTCACCGCGGAGCTGAAGTTCAGGACCTGCACCGCGGAGACCGCCTCACCTCGCGTCGCATCGGAGGGATTCTTGATCCGGGCCGAGTCTTCGAGGGAAACGAAGTAGTGGTAAGAATTGTTGAGCGCGTTGACGGCGGTGCTGACCGATTCGCCGCGCTTCACGGTGTAATCGAAGCCCGTGCCATTGATGCCGCCGCGCATCGGCACGGCCAGTCCACCGCGGGTGTTCATCTGGGATGCATCGTCCACCGGGCGCATCGGGACAGTGCGCTGGAGATTGGAGCCGTGGCGGATGAATTCCACCGGTGTCGGCGAGGTGGGCACGAAGACACGGACTTCGCCCGGTTCGAAGCGGATCGGGGCGGTGGTGCTGCCGCCGCCACCGGCCGTGATGGCGCAGAAGAAGTAGGGATCCACCGAACGACCGTGGCTTTGGCTCTCGAACTGTCTGCCCATGATCTGGGACATGCTGACGCCGTAGTTCTTGGTGCCGGAGGTGGTGCGGATTTGCCAGTCGATGGTGAATGGAACGTCGATCCACGGGAAGGCAACGGCACCCTCAATTTCGAGGGCCGTGTTGTATGGGTTCCACAGCGAGATGATCGGGGTGATCACCAGCCTCACTTGGCTGTCGCTGCCGAGCGATGCGCTCAAAAGGTAAACCATGCGGTTGAGGACCGGCCGGACGGACAGCTGGGAGTTTCTTCCCTGAGGCGGATCGGAGGGGGCATAATAGGTTCCACCCGGTGCGCGGTCGATTTTGACTGCAACATGGTCGGGGCCGCGTTCGGCGACGGTTGGCGTGCCGCTGCCACCGTAGAGGTGATGGGGAATGCGGTAGAAGGACCGCAAATGATCGAAGGTTGGAACTCCCCCGGCGTAAAAGCGGTCGGCGACCGACGCCGGCGCGAAGTTGGTGGTGTTGGAGATGATCGCGTTGGTCGTCAACGGCCGGAAGATCGACAGCTCACCCTTGTAGGTGGAGGCCGACGAGAATGGAGCGCGGCTGTTGGGCGAGCGGAAGGGGTTTTCAGTGTCGCCCCAGGTGTCCTTGGCGAAGTCCGAGTCGCTCATCTCGAAGCCGAGATTGAGATCGACCTTGAGGCCGCCGCGGACCACGTCGGAGAGGACGCCCTGCGAATGAACGGTGTAGCTTGCGCCCGTGGAGGGAGCGCTCTTTGGATCAGAGATCAAATCCGAATCCAAACTGACCTGGTTGAACGAAAGCACCCGGTTGGCGCGACGGTTCCAGTCCGAGTCGGGATCCTGCAGGACTTTCGACGCAGCCAAGGACGGGCGGGCCTGGGCTTGAAGCACCGAGTTGCCGGTCGGGTCGCGATCGTCGGGTCCGGCGACGTTGACCTTGGCCTTCGTGTTTTCCTGGGACACCACCCAGGCGAAACCTCCGGTGTCGGTGGCCACCGACGGGGCGCTGAGATCGAAGCCATCGCGGTCCTCTGTGAACAGGGAAACCCAGTCGCCGCCGGATCCTGAATCTGCCCAGGCCCGGTCGGTCAGTTCGGTGGGATTCGGCGATGAGGCGAGCCAGGAGCGGAAGCTGGTTTCCTTCTGCGAGTCGTAGTTCGGCGCCGAAAGGTTGGGCCGGGAAATGAAGTTCGGAGTCCACGAGTCCCAGACGCCGACCAGGTGCGGTTGGCCGGTGCTGCCGGTGATCGAGGCGTCGGCGGTGATTCGGCGGTCGTCGCCGCTTTGTTTTTGCAGTTCCCCGATGGCGAGAACGATGGCGAGGCGGGCATTGGCGATTGCCTGGGCATTGGCGTCGCCGGCGGAGGAAGTGCGGAGCGAGATGGCACTCAGCGAGAGAAGCCCGACACCGATCACGGTGAGCAGGACCATCAGGCTAAGTGTGATCACGAGGGCAAATCCTCGATCTTTCGGGTTTTTGCGAGTGCTTGGGTTCATCGGACGCAACTGGAACGGGTTTGGCTACTTTTCAACGTCGCTACGCTGCTTTGGGTTTAGCGGGAAACGCAGATCGGATGAATATACATGGTTATCACCGGTCATCCAGTGTCCCGAACAAATGTCACGAATCCATCAAACTTAGCGAAATCTACCAAAATCTCGCTGCGACGGGTCGTGGATGTCGCAAATGAGATAAAAAAATGACCGAAATCAGGGCTCTCCGGAGAGAGACCCAATTTCGGTCAAAATTTCACCAAGCGCAATGAAATTTCATGCAACTAAGTGCGCCTGGCGATGGTCTAGGCCGGGTTCGATGCTTTTTGCAATGCGGCGAGTCTTTCGTCGGCGGCACGCAAGGAGGCGAGGATCTTGGTTTGCTTGGCTGCGAGCTCCGGATCGAGGGCGGCGGACGTCGCCCGTTGGGCGGTTTCATTCACCGCGTGGCGCAAGGCCTGACCCGCCGCGGCCTGGAAGTTCGGATCGGCGAACGGTGCTCCGGGCGAAGCTTGAGGATCCATCGACTCGACCAGGAATTCGGCGAAAAAGTGCGGCTGGCAAACCCGATAAACGTGGAGGCCGAGTTGGAAAAGTTCGCAGGCGATCGGTCGCAGGCCTCCGAAGCCCTGGCGCTCCCAGTGGCGTTCGACGGCGAGTCCCTCCTCGACCGTGTCGGTGGCGTCGCCAACCCAATCCTCCTTGAGTCCCGGTCCTTGTTGCTCCTCATCAAGCCAGGCGCAGAGCGAGTGGGCGAGGAGGTGGCGTGCCTGCAGGGCCAGTTCCGCCGGGGCAGGATGCTGCTTTTCGTGCTGTGAAAGAAGGCTGATCACCTGGCGCGCATCGTCGGCGGTCGCGTCGAAATCGTGGACCACCTGCAGGGAGTGCCGGCCACGGTTGAGCAGGGCGCTGCACAGGGTCAGCAACTGGGACGGGTTCTGCGGGGAAGGCAGGAGGGCGATGGCTTCCTCGAACTGGCGACGGGCCTCGTCGTGGTCGCTGGCGACCAGTCCCCGGTTGGCCGTGGCCAATGCAAGGCGCTGCAATGCGGCCGGGTTTTCAGTGTAGGGAAGTCCGCGCAACAGGGAGATGGCCTCATCGTAGCTGAGGCGGGCTTCCTCTTCCCGTTCACCGAGCCGGTGCAGCAGGTCGCCGCGGTTGATGAGGTTGGTGGCAAGCTCCCAGCGGTATCCTTCCTCCTCGTCGAGCGGCAGCTCCTTGCGCAGCGCGATGGACCGGTCGAAATCACCGAGAGCCCCGTTCAGTGATTCCTCGTCACCGCGGGCCATCGTACAAAGGCCGCGATTGTTGAGCGTATTCGCGAGCTCATGCTTGCCGTGAGGGCTGCCGTCGTCGAGGTCCGCGGGGGTAGCAAGGGCGGCGTCATAAAAGGGGGTCGCATGGTCGATCAATCCGTGGTCGCGGTGGAGATTGCCGAGGACCACGCGCGCCAGCGCGAGCGCGGAGCGGCTGGGTGCATCGGGTTTCTCCTGCAGGGCCTCGACAATGGTATCGAGCTCCTTCACGGCGGTGCCGAAGTCCTCCTCGGACATCGGGGTCGGCACGTCGCGCCATTTGACGATCGTGGCGAGTGTTTCGGGGAGTCCGGGGGCTTGGGGTGTGGATGGGAAAACTTCAGCCATGGTTGGTGGGCGGAGCGTCGGCGGGCCGCCGCTGGAAGTCCAGAAAGACGAACGCCGAATTTCGGGGTTCACCTTCCCGGTGCCGCGTTCATGCTCCGGCCGTGCTGCGTTTCACGGCAATTGAAGAACTCGCGCGGGTCGAAGGACCCCATCACCTGGCCCTCGGGGTATTCGATGGCGTGCACCGGGGGCATCAGGAAGTGATCGGGCAGGCGATCGCCGCGCGCGCTCGCGAGGGTGGGACTTGCGGTGTGCTGACCTTTGATCCCTATCCGATCCGGGTCCTCTCTCCCGGGACGGCCCCGCGCCGCTTGTTGGCCTCGCTCGACCACAAGGCGGAGATTCTGGGGCGGATGGGCGTCGACTTCCTGTTGGCGCTGACCTTCGATCTTGAGCGGGCCGCGCAGGACGCGGACGACTTCGTGCAGGAAGTCGTGGCAGTGGGGGTGAAGACGATCGCGGTTGGCGATGACTGGCGCTTTGGCAAGGCGAGGGCGGGGGACGTCGCCTTGCTGGCCCGTTATGCCGGGGACCTCGGGTTCACCTTGAAGGCTTTGCCGCCGGTGATGATGGACGGCGAACGGATCAGCAGCACCCGCATTCGCCAGGCCATCCGGGACGGGAGTCTGGATGCGGCCGCCAGGATGTTGGGTCGTCGCTACACGGTGGAGGGCAAGGTGGTGGAGGGTCGCAAGCTCGGCCGCCAGATCGGCTTCCCGACCGCCAATGTCGAGCGGGGCGAAGAGCAATTTCCGCCGGACGGGGTGTGGGCGGTACGGGTGCGGGAGGGGGCGGGGCGCTGGAACGGCGTCGCCAACCTGGGGGTGAGGCCGACCGTGGATGGGGAGGACCGGGTGCTGGAAGTCCACTTGTTCGACTACAGCGGGGATCTCTATGGCCGGATCCTGGAGGTCGAATTTATCAAACATCTCCGCCACGAACGGAAATTCGAATCGCTGGACGCGCTGAAAGAGCAGATTTCGCACGACGTCGCAGAGGCACTGTATTTACTTCGTGGGCTTGATGGCGAGGATCGCTGAAATTTCCCGGATTTTCGGCTTACGCTCAGCGAAAGCGGTCTCTATACGTCCCGGAAACCCCGATGCCGATCAACGATCGTTTGACCTCCAATTTCGTTTCCCGTGCGCGCTTGCTGGCGCTTGCGCCGGCGACCTGTCTTCTCCTGTCGCAACCTCTCCCCGCCCAGCAGGCTTCGAACCTGGCTCAGGCGGAGTTGCAGCGACGGGCTGCCAATGCCGCCGAGGCACAGGAACTCCTGATCAAGGGTGACGAGGCCTACGAGGCCGGTCGCTGGTCCGATGCCGTCGAGGCCTACACCGGGGCCCGTGAGCTTTTGCCGGATGCACCGGCCACTGCCGCGCAGAGGAAGGCCGCCACCGAACGCCTCGTCCAGGCGACCGTCGAGCGGGCCCGCGAGCAGCGCCGCTTGGGCGACGTGTCCGGGGCGGGGGAAACCATCGACCGTGTCTTGGACGAGTCGGTTGCTCCGGATGATGGCAGCGCGCTGGCGATGCGGGAGCAGCTGGACGATCCGATCCGCACCAACCCGGCCGCGACCTTGGACCACACCAAGGACGTCGAGGAAGTCCGCAACCTGCTTTATCGGGCGGAAGGCTTCAAGGATCTCGGCGAGTATGACCAATCGTTCCGCACCTATGAAGAGGTGCTGAGGGTGGACCCCACCAACAAGGCGGCCCGCCGCGGCATGGAAGTCATCGAGCAGCTGCGTGCCGACTATGCCCGTGCCGCCTACGACGAAGCTCGTGCTTCGATGCTGGCGCAGGTCGACGAGGCTTGGGAGCTCCGGGTGCGGCCCTCGGCCGAGGTGCCAGCGGATCTGGTGGCAGGTGGCTCGATCACCAACAGCAGGATGCTGATTTCGAACAAGATGGATCGGATGATTCTTCCGATCGTTGATTTCGATGAGGTCAATATCCAGGAGGCCCTTGACTTCCTCCGTGCCCAATCGGTGGACCTCGACACTTTCGAGGTCGATCCGGCCCAGCGCGGCGTCAATTTCGTGCTCGATCTCGGCCCCTCGGACTCCGAGCCGCGGCAGCGCACGATGGCCACAAAGATCAACCTCCAGCTGCGGAACGTGCCGCTGAGCCAGGTCCTCGGCTACATCTGCGAAATCACGCGCACCGTCCACGTTGCCCACGAATACGCCGTCACCATCCGGCCCGCGGGCTCGGACTCGAGCGACATGATCACCCGCAGCTACCGGGTGCCGCCCGATTTCCTCACCAGCGGCAGTGCGGGGTCCGGCGATGACGGGGCCAACGACCCGTTCGCCGCGGATGACGGATCGGAAGGTCTTCTTGCGCGGCGCTTGAGCGCCGAGGAAGTTCTCAAGCAGCAGGGGGTCTCTTTCCCTGACGGGGCGACCGCCAATTTCAATGCCGGGAGCAGCACCTTGCGGATTCACAACACTTCAGCCAACCACGCGATGGTCGAACAGATTGTCGAAGCCGCCGCGAGCACGGAGCCCGCGATGGTGCTGGTCGAGGTGAAGATGCTGAAGACGCAGAAGCGTGTCCTGGAGGAACTTGGTTTCGATTGGTTGCTCGGTGGCTACAGCCTCGGAGGCGAAGGACTTACTCCCGGCACGCAGGCACTCACCTTGACCGGCGGGTCTGACAACCCGGGCAACTTGGCAGACATCGCCTTGCCTTCCGGCGAGTTTTTCCGTCGCGCCATCACCACGGGCAACCGCAGTGGCGGGGAAGCGATCGCCAGCGACAGCATTGATGCCCTCTTGCTCGAATACAGCACCGGTTTCGGCGCGAGTACCTCGCGTGCGCCGGGGGTGTTGTGGGCGAATGCCGTGGTCAACAATTCGAACCTGACGATGTTGATGCGGGGCTTGGACCAGAAGACGGGAGTGGATCTCGTGGTCAGCCCGTCGACCGCCACGCGCAGCGGGCAGCAATCGACGATCGAGGTCATCCGCGAGTTCATTTACCCGACCGAATACGAGCCGCCGGAATTGCCGAACACGGTCGGCGGTGGCGGGCTGGTCGATTTGGACACCGGGGAGGTGTTCAACGAGGATCTGGGCCAGACGCCGATCACTCCCGCGACGCCGACCAGCTTTGAAACCCGCGAGGTCGGAGTGATCCTCGATGTTTTGCCTACGGTCAGTGCCGACCGGCACTACATCGACATTGTCCTCAAGCCATCGGTCACCGACTTCGACGGTTTCATCAACTACGGCACGCCCATTCTCGGTGATGCTCCGCAGTCCCTTGGTGGCTTCGCCACCAGCTTCACGGGTGGCAGCCGGGTGGTGTTGACGTCGAACGAGATCCTGATGCCGGTTTTCTCGACGATGCGGACGGAAACCAACCTGACGATCGCGGACGGAGCGACGCTGATCATCGGCGGCATGCTTCAGGAGAAAATCCAGAAGGTGGAGGACAAGACGCCTATTCTCGGGGATCTTCCGCTCATCGGGCGGATGTTCCAGAGCGATGTCTACTCGCCGGTGAAGACCGCGATCGTCTTCTTCGTGACGGTGAAAGTCGTCGATCCGACCGGCCGGCCCTTCCGGGACAATTGACCCCCGCCGCATCATGTGGAGCATGCCCGTGTTCCACCTGATTCCCATCCCGCGATGCCTGCCACCGATCCCGAGCCGGAGAACTATTCCATCGATGAAATGATGGGGCGCCTGCGCTCCCGTGGCGAGGGGCGAAGCGACGGCGAGGCTGAACTCGTGACCCGCGAGGATGGCACCCAGGTTTACCGCATGCGGAAGCGCAAGCGCCGCACCCGGCAGCCGAAGAAGGAGAAGGAGAAGCGGCAGCGCCGTTTGCGGGTGGCCCAGGTGATCGCCGCGGTCGTGATGGTCGCGGGAACTGGCTTGGCTTTCCTCGCGGCGCTCATTTATCTCAATAGCTCGGCCTACCAAGCGTCGGTGGTGGAGAAGATCCGGCAATGGTCTGGGGCGGAACCAGAGCTGACCCAGTTTCGCGCCTCGCCGGTCAGTGCCGGGGCGGGAGCGATGACATTGACTTGGCCCGAGGGATCGGTGCTTGAGTCGCTCAAGCTTCAGGGGGTTCGTGGCAACCTGCACGTCACCAGCTTGTTCGGCGGCACCTGGAAAGGCGCCGAGATGGTCGCGACGAATGGCGGCACGCTGATCCTCCGACGCCCGAGCGGTACGTCGGCCCTTCCGCTGGAGCGTTCCGGCGAGTGTCCGTTCCAGTTCCGCTACCGCAGTCCCCGGTTCCAGTTGCTGATGGGTGGCAGCAAGTCGCCCGACCTGAAGCTCGGCGATAGCGAGGCGTCGCTGACCGTGCTCGATCCGACCGCATCGGTCGCGAACCTGCAGCTTGAGCGCGGCAAAATGGCCCTCGATGGATGGGGGGAATTCCAGTTGATCCTGGCGTCCCTTCAGTTCGAGCAAGGTGGCTTCCGGGTTGGCACCATCCGATTGGCTCCGGAGGGCAGCCCGGAAGGGGAAATTGAAATCTCCAATCCCGGCAAGGTCGTGGTCGACATGAGCGGCGGCAAGACGGAGCTGCCGGTCCGGGTCCAGCACTCCAGCTTGAGTTCGCTGGTTGATCCTGCGTTCGGCATGTGGTTGACCGCTGAGGTGGAGTCTCCCGAGGAAGAAGGGGACGGAACTATCACTCTCGTTTCCGGGAGGAAGTATTCACTGGCGTGCCGGATCCCTTTCAAGGCCACCGCGTCCTCGGAAACCCGGATTATCGGGCTCAAGATGTTCGGAATCCTCGCCGGTGAGCTTGGCGAGGACGCCTATGAGAACCTGCGCTACGACGTCGAGACTTCCGGGGTCATCGTTCGCGACGGGAATACCTCGGGCATCGAAGACCTTCGTCTCGAATCCCGTGGACGCCTCGTCATCACCGGCAAGATTGCTTCCGACCGCCAGGGGGTGATCGACGGGGTCCTCGAAGTGGGGTTGCCCGTGGCCTCCGTCAACAATGCTTCGGGTGCGCTGCGCTCCGTGTTCAAGAACCGCAAGGAGGGCCGCTCGTGGGCGACGATCCGGATATCCGGAACCGCGGACAAGCCGGTGGACGATCTCCAGAAGCAGCTCGATGCCGCGGCGACCCTCGTCACCCCGGCCACCGGCGGCGCGGAGGCAATTGAAGATGCCTTCCGCGAATTGACCACTCCGGAAGAGCGCTGAGCGCGGGATCAGAGCTCCTTGATCCGGAGATTGCGCCAGCGGACCTTGCAGGATTTGCCGGAATGAACCTGAAGGGCGAAGAAGCCTTCCGGGGTGAATTCCTTGGCCTCGTCGGTGTAATCGACGCGCTCCTTCCCGTTGAGCCAGATCCGGATGTGCTTGCCCTCGCAAACGATGCGGATCTCGTTCCAGTCCTCCCACTTGATCAGCTTCCCGCCTTGCTTGGTGAAGGCCGCCTCGGCCGCCTTGTCACCGCTCTTCGGCTGCAGCCAACCGCGGCGCGCCTCGTCGTAGAGTCCGGCGGTCCAGGCCCGTGCCTTGCCGTTGTCATGCTCGCACTGGTAGCCGTAAACCCTGCCGTCCTGACCGTCCTTTTGCAGGCCGCGGAACATCATGCCGGAGTTCCCGCTCAAGTCGTCGAACTTCATCTCGAAGCGGAAATCGAAATCCTTGTAGGTCTTTTCGGTCCGCAGAAAGGTGTTCGACTTCACATTCTCGCCGAAGCCGACGATCTGCCCGTCCTCGATCCGGTACTCGCCGTTGCCATTGACCTTCTTCCAGCCGGTGAGGTCCTTGCCGTTGAAGAGGTCGGTGAATCCAGGCTCCGCGGCGTAACCGAGGTTCAGGGTGAGGAAGAGGGCGGCGATGGTGCTTTGGAGTTTCATGAAGTTGTCCGACAAGTTTGGGTCCAAGTCGGGCCGGTGCAAGAGAGAAGTCCGTGGGTCCCGGCGCTGAAGCCCTGTTGGTTCCCGTAATTTCCGCCACTCCAAGCTTTTCCTTGCGACAGGCGGCGTTCCTGCTAGCTTCCGCGGCAATTGCTGGGAAAAGGCATGGTAGCGCATCTCGACTATCCCGTCCTCGTCCTCAACCGGTTCTGGCAACCGGTGCAAACCTGCTCCGTCAGGCGTGCCCTCAAGCTCTTGTTCCTGGGGCATGCCCAGGTGGTGCAAACGGAGGGTGAGGAACGCTTCCGGACCCACGATCTGGGTTCGTGGGTGGAGCATTCTTCCATGGAGATGGTCGAGGAAATGATCCACACCGTCCGGGTGGCACTGAGGGTTCCCAAGATCATCGTGCTCTCGCTTTACGAGAAGCTGCCGCGGATGGAGGTGCGCTTCACGCGCCGCAATGTGTTCCTCCGCGACAAACACACCTGCCAGTATTGCGCGAAGATTTTCACAGAGTCGGAGCTGAATCTCGACCACGTCCTGCCCCGGGACAAGGGAGGGCGCACGACCTGGGAGAACATCGTCACGTCGTGCATCCGCTGCAACACGCGCAAGGCGAACAAGCTGACCCACGAAGCGAACATGCATCCGCTCCGCAAGCCGTCGGCGCCGCGCTGGCGGCCGATGTTCGGGATGCGCGAAAATTCCCCGTCGCACGAAAGCTGGGGGCATTTCATCGATCCCGACCCGTCGTCGGTGAGGTTGTCCGCGTGAGCGTCAACCGCGGTGTAGGCCAGCCGGGAACACGATGTTCATCAGCAGGGTCAGGAAGAAGTTGAAGACCAGGATCGCGAGCGCGGAAAAGACCATCGCCCGGGTGGTGCTGCGGCCGACCCCGACTGCTCCGCCGCTGGCCTTCATGCCCTGGTGGCAGGAGATCGTCACGATCAGAAGGCCGAACACCATGCCCTTGATCAGGGCGATGGTGATGTCGCTGAGGTCGGTGAACTTCCCCATCTGGTTCATCCAATAGGCTTCGTTCACACCGAAGGGTCCGGTTCCAACGATCACCGAGGCGATGATCCCGAATGCCGCCGACTCGCCGATGAGGAGCGGCATCGCCACCAACATGGCGATCACCCGCGGGGTGACCAGGTAGTCGACCGGGTGGACGCTCATCGATCGCAGCGCATCGACCTGTTCGGTGACTTTCATGGTGCCGATCTCCGCGGCCATCGCGGCACCCACGCGGCCGGCCAGCATCAGGGCGGTGACGGAAGGCCCGAGCTCCCGCAGCATCGCGACGCTCACCAAGGCACCGGCGCCGGTTTCCATGTTGAGCATGCTGAACTGGAACAGCGACTGGGCGGCCAGAACGGCACCCGTGAACGCTCCGGTCACGATCACGACCGGCTGGGAACGGTGACCGATCTCGACGATCTGCTGCATGACAATGCGCCAGCGGATCTTGCCTTTGACGAAGGACTCGAAGATGTCGCCAATGAGGATCGAGACCTCCCCGAGATACTGGAGGAAGCCGGTCACCAAGCCGCCAAGGAGCCTCATGAAACCCACGCCGAAGAGCCTAACCGGCCACCCGTGGATTGGCGAGTACCGCGACAGCGGGAAAAACTTCGGAACGCGTTTGATTCGATGCAACTTGATGGAAGGGCCGGGCGTATGCCCGGGATCATGAGCAACGACGACAAGGCGGCGGTCGAAAAACTCCACGCGACCTACGGGCGGATGAAAGAGGAACTCGGGCGCGTCATCGTCGGGCAGGAGCAGGTGGTCGAGCAGGCGCTGATGGCCATCTTCTGCCGGGGGCATGCGCTGCTTGTCGGCGTGCCGGGACTGGCCAAGACACTGCTGGTTTCCACCCTGTCGCGGGCGCTCGATCTCGGCTACAAGCGGATCCAGTTCACCCCCGATCTGATGCCCGCGGACATCACGGGCACGGACGTCCTCGAGGTCGATCCGGAAACCGGCCGCCGTGGGTTCCGCTTCGTGCATGGACCGATTTTCTCCAACCTGGTGCTTGCCGATGAAATCAACCGGACGCCCCCCAAGACCCAGGCGGCCCTGTTGGAGGCGATGCAGGAGCATCACGTCACCGTCGGCGAACACACCTTGCACTTGCCGGAACCGTTCTTCGTCCTCGCCACCCAGAACCCGATCGAACAGGAGGGAACCTACCCGCTCCCCGAGGCCCAGCTGGATCGCTTCCTCTTCAACATCGTGGTGGACTATCCCGGCGAAGAGGAAGAGCGCGAGATCATCCGCCGCGTCACCAGCCCGGGCTCCGCGGAAATCACCCCGTTGATGAATGCCGAGGAAATCCTCCGCATGCAGGAAGTGGTGAAGCGGGTCCCGGTCGGTGATCACGTCATCGATTTCGCCGCGAAGATCGCCCGTGCGACTCGGCCGAAGGATGCCTCGGCGCCGGACTTTGTGAAAGAGATGGTCGGCTGGGGTGCCGGGCCCCGGGCGGGCATCTGCCTGATTTCCGCGGCCAAGGCCCACGCCGTGTTGCGAGGCCGCTTCCACGCGACCACCGGCGATGTTGCGGCGGTGGCCACTCCGGTGCTCCGCCACCGGGTGCTAACGACCTTCAACGCCGAGGCGGCAGGCGTCACCAGCGACGACGTCATCCAGCGCCTGATCAAGACCCTCGCCCCGCGCGAAGAGCTCGTCGTTTGATCCCCATGTCCGGTGATTCGCTGAAGCTGCCCGAGTGCATGCGGCTCCTCCCGCCGGAGACGATGGGCGTGATGCGCCGGCTCGAGTGGTATGCCCGGAGACGGATGCAAGGCACCTTGACCGGGCGGCACACGTCGCCGGACAAGGGCTTCTCGGTCGAGTTCGCCGAGCACCGCCAGTACGTCCCTGGCGACGATCCGAAGAACCTGGACTGGCGGGTGATGGCGAAAAGCGATCACAACGTGATCCGCCAGTACATCGAGGAGACCAACCTCCGCGCGACCCTCGCGATCGATGTCTCGGGATCGATGAACTACACCGGCGACCACGCGGCCAGGTCGGGGGAGACGGTGCTTTCGAAGCTCGAATACGCCAAGCACCTCGCCGCCGCGCTGGCCTACCTCTTCGTCAAGCAGGGCGACGGCGCCGGCCTAGTGACCTTTGACAAGACCGTGCGGAGCTTCATCCGCAGCGGCAGCCGCCCGAGCCAGGTGCGGCGCATCCTGGACGAACTCCACGACACCAAAGCCGGGGAGGATACCGACGTGGGCGGCGTCCTGCACGGCGTGGCGGAGCGTATTCCGAGGCGTGGCCTGGTGATCCTGATCAGCGACCTCTTCGACGACCCGGACAAGATCATCGAGGCGCTTCATCACTTCGACTTCCGCCAGCATGAGCTGGTGGTCTTCCATCTCCTCGCCGAGGAAGAGCTGACTTTCCCGTTCAAGAATTTCCAGCGTTTCCGCGATCTCGAGGGCGTCGAGGCGATGCTGCGGATCGATCCCCAGGCGATCCGGGCCGCCTACCTCGAGAAGATCCGCGACTTCGTGAAGAAGATCGACGGTGCCTGCGGGAAGCTCCGGGCCGACTACGTGGCGGTGAACACCAAAACCCCGCTGCGGGATACCCTGTTGCGCTACCTGGGAGGCCGGAAGTAGATGCTGTTCCTCAATCCATGGTTGCTTGCCGGATTGGCGGGAGTGGCGATCCCGATCATCATCCATCTGGTCAGGCGGCAGGCGGCGAAACCGATTGACTGGGGCGCCATGCGCTTCCTCTTCGACACGGTGGCGATGAGGCGGCGCAAGATGGAGTGGGAGGACCTGCTCCTCATGGCGGCCCGCTGTTTGCTGTTAGGCTTGGTCGCCCTCGCCGTGGCACGGCCTTTCGTGCCGCCGGATTCTTCGGTTCCATGGCTGTTCGTGTTGCCGGCGGCTCTTGTCGGGATCGCGCTGGCCGGCGGCTCAGTCGTGCTGTCCGGGAAGGTTCGCTGGCTGTTGCGGGCGGTGGCGTTGTTGCTGCTTCTGGGCGCCGCCGCGCTGGTGATGTTCGAGCGCAACCTCAACTTGAAACGTTTCGAGGCCAGCGGTCGCCGGGACGTGGCGCTGGTGATCGACGCCTCGGCTTCGATGGAACTTTCCCGGGACGGCAAGACGGTGTTTGCCCACGCGGTCGAAGAGGCCAAGGAACTGGTGAAGGAAGCTCCCCGCGGGACGGCCTTCCTCGTGATCCTCGGTGGACCGGCCCCGGAGGCGGTAACGGCGTCGCCGTTGACGCACCGGGCCGACGTGCTGGGAGTCCTCGACGGGCTGAGGCCGGTGGGGGGAACCTTCCGGGCCCATGAAGCGCTGGGCATGGCGACGCTCGGACTGGCTGAAGGTACCAGCGCCACCAAGGAGATCGTTGTTTTCACAGATGCCCAGCGCGGTGGCTGGCGATTCGACAATCCGAATGCCTGGGACGGTCTGGAAGAAGCCTGGTCGGCCCTGCCGTCGAAGCCGAAGCTTCTGCTGCGTGATTTCGGCGTGCCGGCCGTGCTGCGCAACGTCGCGATTGCCGGGATCGAGGTGTCGCGCCGTGTGGTCGGCACCGACCGCGAGGTCACGCTGCGGGTGCTGGTGGAGAACACCGGAACCGAAGCGGTCACCCCGGGGCCGGTGAGCCTGGAAATTGCCGGCGAGCAGGTGGCGGAGAAGCCGGTGGGATTGTTGGTGGCGGGACAGCAGGAAACCGTCGAGTTCCAGTATCGATTCCGGAAGCCCGGACCGCAGGTGATTTCCGCCCGGATGGAGAGTGGCGATGACCTGAGGACCGACGACCGGGCCGAGCGGGTGGTCGATGTGCGCAGCAAGCTGCCGGTGTTGCTGGTTGACGGCAATCCGGCCGGCTCGTTCTTCGAGCGGGCATCGGGGTATGCGGCGCTGGCGCTCGCGCCTTCGGTGGAAGTTCGCCGCGGCAAGGATGCGGGCGCGGATTTCCTGATGGATCCGGAGGTGATCCCCGCACCGGAGTTGAAGCCGGAAGATCTCGAGGACCGGGCGGTGGTCGTGCTCGCGGACGTGCCGCGTTTGCCTGAGCGGATTTCGACGAAGCTCGCGGGGATGGTTGGCGACGGGGCCGGCTTGCTGGTGATCGCCGGTCCACGGACCGATGCCGGTTTCTACAACGAGTGGAAGGGAGGCGATGGTCTGCTGTTGCCGATGACGCTCGGTGAAATGGCAGTCAGCGAGGACGGCGTTTCACCCGCTTCGGCGACCTTCCTCCACGAGGCGGTCTCGATCTTCAAGGACGGCAAGTCGACGGACATCGACTCGGCCAAGGTCCGGCAGTGGTGGAAGCTCGGGGCGGCCGGGGGCGGCGTCCAAGCGGCAGCTTTTCTCAATGGCGACACGTTCCTCGCCGCCAGAGGTTATGGCAACGGGCGTTGCATGCTCGCCACCTGTGCTTTCGATGCCCGGTCCGGGAATTTGCCGGCGTTGAAAACCTTCGTGCCGCTGGTTCACGAACTGGTCGCGTGGACGGCAGGTCATGGTGCCGATCTCAATGTCGAGGCGGCGTGGAGCCCGGCGGTGGATCTCCACGGCGCATCCGGCGGCCTGACCGGTAGCTACTACAAGAATCCCGAGTGGCGCGGCCGACCGGCCTTGGTCAGGGTCGATCCGGGCATCGATTTCCGTTGGGAGGGTAGTGGCCCGGACAAACGACTGGGCCGGGACCGCTTCTCCGTCGAGTGGCGGGGTCAGCTGATACCGCCCGCCAGCGGGGAGTTCGAGCTGTTCGCGGAGGTCGATGACACCATCGAGGTGAAGATCGGCGACCACACCACCTTGCGGGCCGAGTACGGCAACAAGAACCTCGGCAAGGTGATGTTGGAGGAAGGCAAACCAGTGGAGTTCCGAGCGAAATACCGGGAGGATGGCGGCGACGCCCGGATCCAGTTGTTCTGGCAGCCGCCCGGTGGCAAGCGGCACCTGATTCCCGGCTACGCCTTCCGGGCGGAACCGCTGGAGACCGCGGAGCCGATGCGGGTGATGGATCCGGACGGGTTGCCGCGCGAAGCGTCGCTGAGGCCGGCACGGCGTGGGCGCGAGCTGGCGATCAGCGGACCGGCCGTGCCCGGGATCTATCAGGTGAGCGCCGACGAGGGTCTCCGCGATTTGATGGCCCTGCCTGAAAAGGCGGTTCTGCCGGTCGCGGTGATCCGGGATCCGGTGGAGAGTCATTTCGAGCCGAGGTCGGAGGATGACCTCGCGTTGGTTCGGGGTCATGTCGATCTTCTCCAGCCGGGCTCGGTCGAGGACATGATCGGGGTGCTGCAGGGCAAGGGCTTCGGTCGCGAGATCTGGAAGCTGCTGGCGGTGGCGGCGTTTGTCTTGTTCTTGTTGGAAAGCGTTTTGTCCCGATGGGTTTCGCGCTCCAGGCGGAGCGCCGAGAACGTAAGGGTGGATTTCGGCGACGATGCGGTGTGGGCCGGCAGGAGATGACGACGATGAAGCATTTGATCCGAATCCCGATCGTTTTCCTGGTCCTGTGGGGCGTTCTCACCGGCTTGGGATCGATCGTGCGTCTCACCCCGGACCGGCCGGTTTGGGGAATCGCCGTCGGCGGTGCCCTGGCCATCGAGGCGATCCTCTTGCTCTATCGGTACGAGTCCGGCGCCGTCGCTCCCCGCCGGGCACGGTGGATGGTGGCCTGGCGCTTGGCGGCCTTGGCAGTCCTCGGGTGGATCCTCATCGAGCCGGTGTGGGTCCGCATGGTCGAGCGGGAGCCGCAACGCGAGGTCGTGGTGGTGCTGGACGATTCGGCGTCGATGCATCTGACCGACGACGGTGCCGCGGCCTCCCGGATGGATCTGGGCAAGGCCGGACTGGAGGTGTCGGGAATTCTCGACCGGATCGGCGAAACGATGAAGGTCCGCACAGTGCTGGCGGCCCGCAGCATCCGTGAGGACGGCGAGTCGAAGGCGGCGGGTTGGAACGATGCGACGGACCTGGCGTCTGCCCTCGGGACGGTTCTTGAGCAAGTGCCGCCGGACAGCCTGGCGGGAGTGATCATGGTCAGCGACGGCCGTCATAACCGGCCGGGACACGTCGAGGACGTGGCGCGGCGCTTCGGCATCCTCGACGCTCCGGTGGGCATCATCGCCAGCGGCAGTGTCGAGCCGCCCAAGGATGCCTCCATCCTGGAAGTGAAAGCTCCGGAGGCAATCCATCTTGGCGACCGGATGAGGGTTGCCGCGGCCCTGAAGTTCGATGGCTACAAGGGCAAGCAAGCGAAGGTCCGCCTGATGCGGGATGGAAAGCTGCTCGAGGAGCGGGTGGTGCAGGTGCCGCAGGATCACCATCGCGAGGAAGTCCGGTTCGTGACCGTGCCCGAGGAAGGGGGCGTCGGGGGATTCCGCATCGAGATCGACGGCCTTGAGGGCGAGCGGTTCGCCGACAACAACGGCTGGGATTTCGAGACGTCGATCACCGATGCTCGCACCAATGTCCTGATCGTCGAGGGCACCCCGCGCTGGGAATTCCGCTATCTCCGGAACCTCTTCTACGGGCGCGACAAGTCGGTGCATCTCCAGTACGTGCTCCTGCATCCCGATCGCATCGCGGGGCAGGAGGAAGAGGAGATCCCGGCTTCGGCTTCGCGTCCTTTCGGCGAGGCCCAGGCGACGCGATTGCCTGCGACGGCCGAAGAATGGCGGAAGTTCGACGTGATCATCCTCGGTGACATCGAGCCGGATGCGATCGACGAGGCGACCTGGGAAATCATCGCGGGCTGCGTGAAGGAGCGGGCGGCCATGCTGGTGATGGTCGCGGGGCCGCAGTTCATGCCGCACGGCCTCACTTCCGTGGCGGGGCGGGAGCTGGTTCCGGTCGAGGGTTACGAGGGACGTCGTAGTTTTTATTCGGCGGGCGGGGAGCCGTTCCGCATTTCCCTGACATCCGAGGGCCGGGCGCACCCGGTGACGCAGCAGTCGAGCGGGGAGACCGAGAACGCCGCGGTGTGGGCCGGGTTTCCCGAGTTGCGCTGGCGCCAGCCGATCGCGGGCTTGAAGGAGGGGGCGGAAGTGCTGTTGACGGCGGACGATGGCCGTGGTCCGGGACAGGTGACCGGGGGGCGGGATCTGGGCGAGGCGCTGGATGCGATGGTCAAGCGCCGCGAGCAGGAGGCCAAGTCCGCGTTGCTGGTCACGCGCCAGTCCGGCAAGGGCAAGGTGGCGTTGTTGCTGACGGATCGCACCTGGCGTCTGCGGGAGGGCGCCGGGGACCTCTATCATCATCGCTTTTGGGGAAACCTCGTGCGTTGGGGTGCCGGGCCGGTGCTGCGGGCGGGCGCTTCCCGCGTCCGCCTGGGGACGGACCAGTTGACCTACACGGCCGATGACAAGATCACCGTGACGGCGCGTTTGAGGGACTCCGAGCTGAGTCCCGTCGAATCCACCGACTTGACCGCCGAACTCGTCCGCGACGGGCAGGTCTTGACGAGCGTGGCGATGTCGGCGGTCGAGAACTCGAGCGGCTTGTATGAAGCGGTGATGGAGCCCTTGGCGGATGCCGGTCGCTACGAGATCCGTCTACAGGGGGCGGAGGTGGCCCGTCTGACGGCCGAGGACGGGGCCAACGGGGTGAGCGTCGGACTTCGGGTCGTGGGTTCCCGAGGTCCGGTGGAACTGGCCGAGACCACGCTCAACCGGGGCTTGCTGGACACGGTGGCGCAGCTTTCCGGCGGCAAGGTGGTGACGCCGGACGCCGCGGCGGAATTGGCGGGATTGTTTTTCAAGGATGGCAATGCGCGGACGGAATTGCGCGAGACCCCGCTGTGGGACAATGGCTGGGTGCTCGGGTTGTTCGCGATCCTGCTGACGGCGGAATGGGTGACCAGAAGAGGGGGCGGGCTCCCGTAGAACTATCGACTTGAACTCATGAACTCGGACCAATCAAGACAGGAGATCGGACGCCGGCTCGCCGGGGTCAGGCGCCGCATCCGGCGGGCCCAGTTGCTTCGCGGCGGTCTGCTGGTGGCTACGGTCGCGTTGGGCGGCTTGCTGGTGATGATGGCCGCCGATCATTTCATGGCGCCGCTGCCCGGGGCGGCACGCTGGGCGATGTTCACGGCCTGGGTGCTGGGAGTGGGTGCGGCCCTCTTCGCGGGAATCAAGCCGGTCACGAGGAAGATCGGCCTGGTCCAGGTGGCTCGCTGGATCGAGGGGCGGCATCCGGAGATCGAGGAGCGGATGAGCACGATCCTGGAAATCCGCGATGCGAACAGCGGGGCTTCGGCGGGGTTGTTGGATGAACTCGCACGTGCGGCGGGTGCGGACATCGAGCAGGTCGATGCACGGACGGAGATCAAGGCCGCGGGGGCGGGGCGCCGGTGGGCGCGGCCGGCCATGGCGCTGGCGGCCTTGCTGCTGGCCTTGTTCGTGATCTGGCCCGGGGAAGCGGCACGCCTGGCGGTTCGCGCCGTGGCGCCCTTCAGCGACCTGGGGAACGCGGCCGCGGTCCGGTTCACGGTGATGCCGGGAGACGTCGAGTTGCTGGAAGGCGACGGGGTCTCGATCGAGGTGGCCTACGAAGGGCGGGAGCAGGACCTTGAGCTGGTGATGGACTTCGACGATGGCAGCCAGGTGACGCAGCCCCTGTTGAAATCGGGCGAGGCCTGGAGCTACCGGATGGACCCGGTGCGGCAGGGCTTCCGCTATCGTGCCCGGGCGGGGCGGGGTGAGAGCGATGCATTCCGGGTGACTTCCTGGCCGATGCCGGCCGTGGTCGATCCCCGGGTCGAGCTGACCCTGCCCGAATACACCGGACAGCCAAAGCAGGAGCGGGCGCTGGGACGCGGGGTGGAAGCGATCCGCGGCACCAAGGTGACCTTGTCCGGCAAGCTCAACACGGCGATCGAAGCGGCGTGGATCGAAGTCGGAGGCAAGCGTCTGGCCGACGGCAACGTCGAGCGCTCGGCCGGCGGTGGCCGGGTCAGCCTGGGTTGGACAATGGAAGCGGGGGAATCCGGGGAAGCGGTGGTTTGGCTGAAGCATCGCCTGGGACGTGAGGTCGATGCCTTGCGCTTTCCCTATCGTGTCCTCGATGACCTGCCGCCCTTGGTCCGGTGGCTGAAGCCGGTTGCGAAGGAATTGCGGGTCCGGCCGGACGAAGTACTGGCTCTCTCGTATGAAGTGACGGAGGACCACGGTGTCGCGGCATTGCAGATCGAGGTGAAGACCGGAGGGAAGCAGCCGTTCCGGCTGGGGAGGGATTTGCCGGAGAAAGTTGCGGGGAGTGCGACGCCGGCCCGCTATCGTGGGAACACGGAGGTCGCATTGGGCGAATTGCTGGAGGAACTGCCCGGCGCTTGGGAAATCCGCATGCGGGTTCGTGCCGAAGACGGACGTCCCGCGGACCTGGACGGCCCGGGGGTCGGTCATTCCGAGTGGCTGCTGGTGCGGATCGACAAGAATGCGGAGTCGCTTGCCCGGCAGGAATTGCGGGTCGAACACGAAGAGGCCAGGGAAACCATCGAGGCGGCGATCCGCGCCACGCGCGAGGCCCGCGAGCGGATGGATTGGCATCGGGGCGAGATGCGAAACGAGGCGTTGAGCAAGGACGCCGAGAAGCATTTCGCCGAAGCTCGCGAGAAGCTGGCGGATGCGGAGGCGGATCTGAAGGAGCTGGCCGGGAGAATGGAGGAAAGCGTGCACGCCTCGAAGGCGGAGCAAGTACGACAGGCTTCGGAGGAAGTGGCGAAGGCCCGTGAGGACCTCGAGAGTGCGCCATTGCAGGACGATCAGGAACAACGGGAAGGCAAATTGGATCAAGCACGCAACGAGGCCGAGGCCGCGGTAAAGGGCTTGGAGGAAGTGCGGAACCAGATGGATCGCGAGAAGCAGCGCATCGAGGAACTCGCGCGCTTCCTCGAGCTCGCGCAGCAGCAAACGGAGCTGGCCCGCCAGGCGGATCAGATGGCGGAGGCATCCCCGGACGAAGCGGTTCCGCAGGACTGGAAGGATCTCCAGAAGGCGATGGAGGAAGCTCTCCGGCAGCAGTTGCGCGAGCAGCCGCAAGCCCGCGCCGAGGCCTTGGAGGCCCAGGCGGAAGAGGCCCGCGAGCTTGCGGCCGAGGCTCGCCAGTTGAGCGAGGAACAGCAGCGCTTGGCGGAGCAGGCCAAGGCGATGCCGGTGAACGCTGCCGAGCCACCACCTGCAGCCGACGGCCTCCGTGAGGCATTGGCGCAAGAACAGCAGAGGATCGCCGAGGCGACGGCCGGGCAGTTGGCCGAAGCGCGGCAGGAGCGTAGCAAGGCGGCGGATCTCTTGCCGCAAGCGGTCGCTGAGACCGGGGAGGCGAGTGAAGCTTTGTCGCGAGGGGACGACCAAGCGGCCGCGAAGTCGGCCAAGGAGGCGGTGCAGGCTTTACGCGACGCGGTTGCGGATTCTCCCGAGCAAGGAAGTCCGGAACAAGGAAGTACGGAGCAAGGAAGCACGGAGCAAGGAAGCACGGAGCAAGGAAGCCCGGAGCAAGGAAGCCCGGAGCAAGGAGGCCCGGAGCAAGGAAGCCCGGAACAAGGAAGCCCGGAACAAGGAAGCCCGGAACAAGGAAGCCCGGAACAAGGAAGCCCGGAACAAGGAATCCAGAGTGCCGCTCAAGCGGGGATGGAACACCCGTCAGATGACGTGGAGGAGTCGCGGAAAGCGCAGGTCGAGGCGTTGGCCCGGCGACAAGAGCAGGTCGCCGGGGCCTTGGAGGCTCTTGCACAAGGAAAGAACCAGGAGGCGCTCCAGGCCCTTGAATCGATGCAGGCGGAGCAGGCGGCAGCGTTGGCGGAGGCGGTCGCCGGATTGCCGCAGGTGGAAGGATCGGGAGCCATGAATGAGGCCCGGGATTCGTCCAGCCAAGGAAGCCAGCAGGCGCAGGCCGCCGCGGAGCAGGGCAGCCAGGGGAAATCGCAGGAGGCGGCGGGCCAGCATCAGCAGGCGGCCGGGAGCCTGCAGCGGAGTGCCGATGCCCTGAACCGGGCGGCCGACGAATTCCAGCGGGGTGCCGAGCAAGCCCGGGGACAGCAGGCGGATCCGAACCGGGCGCCGGTTTCGCCGGCCGATCTGGCGGAGGCTTTCCAAGCGGCGTCGCGTGCGTCCCGGCAGGCTCAAGCCGCGCAGGCTGCCGGGCAGGCGTCACAGGCCGCCGAGGCGATGTCGAGGGCCGCCCAAGCAGCCCGCCAGAGCATGCAGGGCCAATCGAAACCCGGGCAGCCGGGCCCGCCGGGGCCCCCGGGAGGTCCTCCGGGGCAGCGTCCGGACGAGGGCCCGCGGCAGCGCGAGGCCGACCCGGGGGTGCCCCCGGAGCTGGCGAAACTGGGAATCAGTGCGGCGGATTGGGAGAAGATCCAGGCGACCCTCAAGTCGGACGTCGGTGCCGCGGCTGGCGCCGGAGTGCCCGAGGAATACCGCGGGTTGGTGAGGGACTACTTCGATGCGATGACCAAGGAATGAAAAGGGTGCTTTCCATCATCCGCGGCCTGATGCCGGTAATCGGCATCACCGGGCTCGCGACGGCCCAGCAACCGGCAGACGAGGTGTTCGCCGAGTGGCGCGACCGGGTCGACCCGTCGGTCGAACTGGCTCTGGACTATCTGGCACGGGTGCAACACGAGGATGGCACCTTTCCCGAGAGCTACGGGGATTCGACCGGCATCCCCGCGCTGGCGGGCATGGCCTTCCTTTCAAAGGGACACCTGCCGACCGAAGGCGCCCATGCCGACACCTTGAACCGCTGCATTGATTTCGTCCTGGCGAACCAACGGGACAGCGGCTTGTTCGAGAAAGGGAATGCCGGCAGCGGCCCGATGTATGCTCACAACATCTCGACCTTGTTTCTCTCGGAAGTCAGCGGAATGGTCGATCCCGGGCGGCAGGAGAAGATCGCGGCGGCATTGCCGGGGGCGCTGGAGCTGATCCTCAAGGCGCAAGCGGTCAAGAAGGACGAGCGGCACCAGGGCGGCTGGCGCTATCATCCGGGTTCGCACGACAGCGACACGTCGTGCAGCGGATGGGCGTTGATGGCCCTGCGTTCGGCCAAGTTGAACGGGGCGGCGGTCCCGGACCAGGCGATCGCCGATGCCGTTGCCTACCTGCGTCGCCATCAGGACGAAAAGGAGGGGTCCTTCGGCTACACCAACCGCGCGGAGCATGCGCGGTCCCTCACCGGGATGGGCCTGCTATGCCTGGAGCTGTGCGGCGCGCACGGAACCCCGGAAACGGTGCAAGCGGCCGACTATGTGATGAAGACCTTCCGCGACCTGCCGGGGGACCAGTTCGAGTTCTACGGCAACTATTACAACGCCCAGGGAACCTTCCAGATCGGCGGTCGCTACTGGAGCGAATACGCGAACTGGATGTACGAGACCTATGTCAAGAAGCAGTCCGAGGACGGCTCATGGAACAGCCGCGAGGCCGGCCGCATCTACGGCACCACGATGATGGTACTCGCGTTCACCGTGCCCTACCGGCAGTTGCCGATCTACCAGCGCGACGAGACCGTCGACGAAGTCGAATAGACCATGGTTATTCGGCCGGCTCCGCCGCGGGTTCTGCGGGAGCTTCCTCGGTGGCCGGGGAGCCTTTTTTGGCAATCGCTTCGATCAGCGACTTGCCGTCGTTCTCCTGCGAATAGCGGATGTAGAGGCCCGCGAAAAAAGCGCCGGCGGAAAGCAGCATGAACAGCAGCACCATGCCGAAATTGGCGGCTGCGCTCGGTTGTTGCATCGCGGAACCCAGCGGCCGGTGGACGGCGGGGCCGGGACGGGCGGCCACCCGCTTGGACGGAGGACCGGTGTATTCCTCGCGGACGATGGGCGATTCCTCCATCGGCTTCTCGCGCGACAGGGCCTCGCGCTCGTCCTCGGTCAGCGTGAAATCGAAGGCTACGTCGCCGATCCGCACGGACAGGCCGTGGCGCAGCGGGATGATCTCGCGGGCCACGCCGTCGAGCTTGATCCCGTTGGTCGATCCGAGGTCGCGCAGCTGGTAGCCGCCCTCGATGCGCTCCATCACGGCGTGGCGCACAGATACCGATCCGCAGTCGATGACGATGTCATTTTCACTGCCCCGGCCCATGTTGACCTTCATGCGGTCCAGCTGGAAACGATAGGGTTGCGGGGTGCGCTCGGGGACGGTGATGGTGACGCGTGGCATGGAAATGTTTGACGTGAACTGCGAGGCGTTTCTAGCGGAGAATCAGCGCGATCTGCACGGAAAAACTGGGTCAGGTGCCGGAATGCCGGGTGACGGGGGAATCGGATTGCCAAGCCGCCCGGGCTCTGCTGAATTTCCTCCGCCATGGCCAATGCTACCAACGTCCTCGCCAGCGGGATCGAAATCACCGGTTCCATCCGCTTTTCCAACGACATGATCATCGACGGGAAGATCGAAGGTGAGATCATTTCCGAAAAGGGCCGGGTGACCATCGGCGAAAACGCGATGATCAAGGGCAACGTGACCGCCGGCGACGTCAAGGTGTTCGGCAAGGTGGAAGGCAAGATCACTTCCGAGCGCTGCGAGCTGAAGACCAAGTCCCGCCTCGATGGTGACATCAAGGCAAAGAATTTCTCGATGGAAGAAGGCGCCCAGCTTTCCGGCCGCACCGAGATCGGTTGAACGGCCATCGCGTCGTCATTTTGTGAAGGCCGCCTCGTTCAGGCGGCCTTTTGCGTTTCCGGGGGACGACGCAGGGCGTTGGCCGCGTAGATCGCGACGGCCGCCCAGATCAGCGAGAACGAAGCGAGGCGAAGCGGGCTCATCGCTTCGCCGTAGAACTTCCAGCCGATCAGGAACTGCAAGGTTGGTGCGAGGAACTGGAGGATTCCCAGGGTGGTCAGCGAAATGGTGCGGGCGGCGTGGCCGAAACAAAGCAGCGGTGTGGCGGTGGCGAGCCCGGTGCAAAGGATCAGCGCCGCCCTCGGGACGGATCCGCCGAAGATGACGGCGCCTTGGGACTCTTGCCAGAGCAGCCAAACCAAGCCGACCGGGGCCAGCATCAAGGTTTCCGCACCGAGTCCGGCGAGGGCACCGAGCGGCGCCTTCTTTCTCACCACCGCATAAAGCGAGAAGCTCAGGGCGAGGACCAGGGCGACCCACGGGATGCCCTTCACTGCCGGCAGTTGGCATGCCACCCCGGCGATGGCGACCGCGACGGCGGTCAGTTGGAGGCGATTCTGGCGTTCCCCGAAGAAGAGCGCCCCGGCCAACATGTTGAGGAAGGGATTCAGGTAGTAGCCCAGGGCACTTTCGATGATCCGGCCATTCAGGGTGGCCCAGACGTAGAGGAGCCAGTTTCCCGCCAGCAGGGTGCCGGAAAGCAGGTGCCAGCCGCCACCGCGTCGCGGCGCGAGGCTCCGGAAGAGTTCTCCCAGTTGCCGCCGTCCGGCCAGCACCGGCAGGAGGAGCAGCAGCGACCAAAGCGTGCGGTGGGCAATGATCGAGGCTGGGGGGATGAAGGACAGCGACTTCCAGAAAATGGGAAGGATACCCCACAGGAAAAACGCCGCCACCGCGCTCAACACCCCGTTGCGTGATTCGTTCACTGCAGTGAGCCGGACTCGAAGCGTTTGCAGATCCACGCCACCCGGGCGGCAGCGGATTCCATCTCCAGCAGAACCTGCCGTTCGTCCGGGTCGTGGAGAAATTGCTGGGCGATGACATCGGCCAGGATCGATGGATCATCGATCTGCGTCGTCATCGCGCTGAGCGTCTCGCGGACATCCGACGGCAAGTCCCGGGTGACGGCCTCGGCCGCTTCGTGGAGCGCTTCCAGCGCCGCTCTGGCCTGGCTTTCCGGCTCGAAGAGCGAGGGGATGGGTTCGATCCGCGCCTTCGGGTAGGGGGATTCCAGCCACTCGATGAAACGCACCCGGATCACGCCGTGGACGAGGAGATTCGAGGTTCCGTCATCGAGCTCCCGCGAGGCCCGCACCAGGCTCATGGTGCCCACCGGCGCGCTGCAGCGTGAGAAATCGCTGGTTTCCTTTCCGATCAGCCGTCCGACCGAAAAGAAGCAGGTGTCGTGCAGCGCTTCGTCGAGCATCATCCGGTAACGCGGCTCGAATATATGCAGGGGCAGTCCGCCGTGGGGAAACAAGGTGCAGTCGGGCAGCAGCATCACACCGCAGGTCTGGGGAATGTTCAGCGATGACGGCATCGACGCAAGGGAGGCGCGGGTGGGGCGGGGTGCAATCCTAAAATCCCGGGACCTTGGCGGAGCCGGAGCCATTTCGGGCCTTGCGTGGCGACGCCGCTTGGCGGACGGATGGCGCGTGTCCAACGCATCTCCACCGTCCCGCCGGATCGCCATGTTTCTCTGGATGCTACCACTTTGGCTGGTCATCTCCGCCTGTCTCGGGATGTGGCTGTATTTCGACCGTCAGTCGAGGGATCGCGACGTCGAGCAGATCCGCTTCGCCACCGGGGTGAACGAGGCGGGCTTGAAAGACGACGTGGGGAAGTTTCTGACCTTCGTCGGCGAACGTCACACCTCCAGCGGGGCAGGGGTGCAGGGGCTCACGCGGGCAGCGGCCATGATCGAAGGTGCCCTGGGGCCCGGCAACGCCGGCTACCGGGTCGAGCGGATCCAAGGGCCCGCAACCCCGTCCGGGCGGTGGCCGATCCTGATGGTGACCTTGCGGGGCTGGAACGACGAGGCTGCCCCGCTGTGGGTGATTGCCGGCTATGATGCGCGGCCCGGATCGCTGGGCGCCGAGCTGGATGCCAGCGGGACGGCCAGTGTGATGGCGGCGGCAAGCTCTCTGGCCACGGCCAAGCCAGAGCGGCCGGTCGTGTTTGCCTTCCTGCCCCACGCCTACGATCCGGAGAGCCCCTTGCTCGAGACCTTCGAGCTTTTCAGCCAGCGTGCTCGATCCGCCTCGGAGGTGCTGGTCGTCGAGTCGATGGGGGCCGCCCCGTCCCTGGTGATCAGCTCCCGAGAGGCGGAGAGCCGGGTGTTCCGCTCCGTCGGCGAGCTGGGCGAGATTTCTTCGGCCGAGTCGATTTGCCTGGAGGACGATTTCGATCTTTCGTCGACCCTTTTCGAGGTCGGCCTGCCCGCCGTCCGGGTCGCAACCCGGCCGGTGGTGAAGGCGGACGAAGTCGACAACAAGGCCCCGGAGGCCGCCGTCCATGCCGCCGCGACGAAAGCGCTGGTGTCCCTCATCGAAAGACTTTCGAATTCCTGACAAAAACCTCTTGCACGCGTCCGGTCCATCTCCTACCAAACGCCCGCACGCGACCGGTAACGGTCGCAACGCCGTAACGGGGGATTAGCTCAGTTGGTAGAGCACTTGCATGGCATGCAAGGGGTCAGCGGTTCGAATCCGCTATCCTCCACGGCTGTTGACTGCCAATCAGTTTCGGTTGCTGAGATGCAACGGATTTTTGGACCGTTTGTTGGTTAGTTGATCGAGTTCAGATCGGCTTCGAACTGGGCCGGGGTGCGGTAGCCGAGGGAC
>NZ_JACZFQ010000146.1 GCF_014904755.1 Neoluteolibacter marinus | reverse complement strand
ACGTTGCTATGGCTTCGTGTTTGTCAACGGGCAAAGTGCTACTGTTTTCATCGTAGGTGATGAGATTCCGGCGTCCGGTTCAACGCGTCGGAGACCGGGATGAGAGGTGGCGTTTGATCCAGTGTGATCAGCAGTTCGCCTACGGCTTTGTATGCTGCTATTCGTGGGCTGCCCCGCGGTAGCGGGACCTTTCCAACAGGTTCTTTTTTCACGTGGGTGGCTCCCATGCTTCAGTCTCGCAGCGGGTGCTCGCCCGGCGGGGCCGGGTTAACCCAGAACGTCGATGGAAGACTCGGAGCCGGCTGGCGCTTCTCATCCCGGACCGCAACGCGGTGGACGGGTATGTTCGGGTCGGGGTGCGGCGGGTGGTTCCTTGAAGGGAACGGAGATCTTCGTTTTTCGAAAGCCCCCCCAAGGAACGCCGGGGGTTTTGAAAAAGGGAGAGCGGAGTGGGTGGTCAGGCGGCGGCTTGTTTCGCTTCGAAGCGTGTTCCGAGTTCCCAGACGAAGGCGGCCAGTTCGCGGGCGATGGAGACCTTGATTTTGTTGTGATGCAGGCCGCGTTTGCGCAGTACGGAGAACCGGTGGCTCAGCCGGGTCTGGGTCTTCCAGGAGAGCTCCCGGATCCAGCGCGGGGCGCCGCTCTGCCGCTCGGAGAGCTGGGGGCTGACCTTGGGTGGGACGCGGTAGTGGGTGGCCTGCTCGACGAGCAGCCAGCGGGCGTGGGGGTTGCCGCATTTGCTGATGGCGCCCTGCCGGCGGCTGGTGCCGCTGGAGTTCTCGGAGGGGACGAGGCCGAGGAAGGCCATGAGTTTCTTCGGATGGGCGAAGCGGCTGAAGGTGCCGATCTCGCTGACGGTGACCATGGCGGCGACGAGCTTGAAGCCCTTGAAGGCCATCAGCGCCCTGACGAGCGGTTCGCGCTGCCAGCCGTCGAGGAGTTGGCGCATCTCGTCCTCGAGCCGGGCGATGCGTTCCTCGTGGAAGTCGATGGTGGCGATGTGGTCCTCGAGCACGCGGTTGTGGGCGGCGTCGGGGAGCTTGAGGGAGCGGAGGTAGTTTTGGTGGGCCTGGGTCCAGTGGGTCTTGCCGTCGTAGCGGTAGCCGAGGCGGCGGAGCAGGGCGAGCAGGCGGGTCTTGGCGCGGCGGAGGTCGTCGACAGCATCGGTGCGGGCGCGGCAGAGGTCGCGGATGGCTTCATCGACGGCGTCGGGCACGTGGACGGCGACGAGGTCGTTGGAGCGGTGCATCCGGGCGAGCTTGGCGGCGTCCCTTTTGTCGGTCTTGACCCGGTCACCGGAGCGCGAGGGGATCAACGAGGGGGCGATCACATCGCAATGGAGGCCCATCTGGAGGAGGCGCCTGGCGATCCAGAAGCCGCATCCGCTCGCCTCGTAGCAGACGTGGAGGTCGGAGAGCCTGCGCTTCTGCTGGCGGGCGATGCGGCGCATGGCGCGCTCCAGGGCGTGCTGGGTGGTGGCGATGCTGCCGTAGGAGCGGGGTTCGGCGTCGCGGTCCGGTTCGAGGAGGGCGATGACGGTTTGTTCTTTATGCACGTCGAGCCCGACGTAGAGTGGATTGGCCGTGTCTGAGTTCGTATTCATTCGTCGCAATCGATTGATGTTGGATAGGTCCCGTTCGCGCGGGACAGCCCACGATTTGAACCAGACACGGCACCTCTTTCCAAACCCCGAACCCAACCCGGTGGCGGCCGACTGCTTCAAGTCGCAGCCATAGGGTCTCG
>NZ_JACZFQ010000145.1 GCF_014904755.1 Neoluteolibacter marinus | reverse complement strand
CAACGAGACCGTCGGAAAACCCCGATTGAGCCCGTCGTTCCGTTGCCTTCCGATCATGCCGAGTGATGGACGTCGTTCCCGATTTCCGGGCGGGCATTTGATCTCCGGGGTCATGGCACTTCGTGATGGGCTCCTGTGACGCCCTGCGAAGACCACCGGTGCCGTGGGGCATGCCGGTCTCACCCCGTGGCGGGCACGCCGGTGCCGTATCCCGGCCGGTAGAGGGCGATCTTGCCGATGTTGTGCATGATGCTCCAGAGGTTCCAGATAACTCCCACCTTCTCGCGTCCGCGGTAGTTGATGCGGTTGAGGCCCTTGGCGTGTCGCAGGTTGGCGAAGATCGGTTCGATGGTGCCCATGCGGTAGCTGTAGCGGTGCCTGCCTACGGGGGTGTCGACCTTTTCCCGCATGGCCTTGCAATGGGGGCGTGCGGGCTCGATGCAGACGCTCAAAGTACGGCGTTTGCCGTTTTTACCCAGGCAGCGTGAGCGGAACTCGCAGATGCTGCAGAAGTCGCTTTCGATCTCGTATTTGTGGAAGGCGCCCTTGCCGCCGGCGGAGGTGCTGGTGCCGGGCTTGCGGCGGAGGACCTGGCCCTTGGGGCAGCGGTAGGTGCCGGCTTCCTCGTCGCGGGTGAAGTCGGCGGCGGTGAAGCGGCCGGTGTCCTTGGGGCGGACTTTGCGGAGGTGCTGGTCGCGGCCTTCGTAGCGCTCGTCGCGGTCGCGGTGGTTGGGGTCGGGTATGACGGCGTCGAGCCGGTGGGCGGCGCAGGCTTCGAGGTTGGGCTCGCTGTGGTAGTTGGCGTCGGCGAGGAGTTCCTTGCCGCGGTAGAAGTCGCCGCCGAGTCCGGCGGCCTCGGCGCGGGCGGAGGCTTGTTCGAAGAGTTCGCCGAGGACGCGGCCGTCCTGGCCGCCGTCGGGGATGTGGGCGCAGGTCACGATCTGGTGGGACCCGTCGGCAAGGGCCTGGCAGTTGTAGCCCTGGACGGTGCCTTTGGAGGTGTGCATCTTGCTGGACCCGGGGTCGGTCAGGTTGCTTTGCACTTCCTTTCCGGAGACGCCGGCGCGGGGTTCGTTTTCCGAAAGGAAGGCGTCGATCTTCGCGGCTTTGGCGATGAGCTTTTCGGCGGGTGTGAGGGTTTCGCCGGCGACTTCGGTCTTGCCCTTGGCGAGGCGGCGGTCGCGGCGCTTGTGCTCTTTCATGAGGGCGGCGGCCTTCTTGCGGAACTTGTCGCGCTTGCGCTTGAGGGTGTCAAAGGTGCCGCTCCATTCCTTGGCGGCGTCGGTGGGCAGCTTGAGGCCGTCGACGGCGAAGTGGGTGCCGTCGAGGAGGCCTTCCTCGTGGCAGACGGTGAGGACGTCGACGAAGACCTGCTCGACGTGCTTGCCGAGCTTGTGGATGAAGGCGGCGATGGTGGAATGGTCGGGGCCCTCGCCGCAGAGCAGGGCCATGAAGCGGATGTTGTGTTTGCAGGCGCGCTCGATCTTGCGCGAGGAGAGGATGCCCTGGGAGTAGGCGAATAGGATGGCCTTGAGCAGGAGCTTGGGCGGATAGGCGGGGCGGCCGGTGTCGTCGTTCTTGAACTCTTCGGCGAGGAAAGAGTCGTCGTAGCGGGCCTCGATGAGGTGGTGGAGGGCGAACACGAACGTGCCCGGTTCGATCTGTTCATCGAGGTTGACGGGGACGATGAGTCCCTGGGCGTAGTCGTAGGGCTTGAAGCGTGCCATGGCTCGCGTCCCGGGGAGCAGTGGCCGGGCCAGCGGGAGGAAATCGGGCTGGAACAGGGTGGGGTTTTTCGACAGTTTCAACAAG
>NZ_JACZFQ010000144.1 GCF_014904755.1 Neoluteolibacter marinus | reverse complement strand
GGATGGGCGGTGTCATTCCTGACGAACGTCGGTGCGCTCACCCGTCCGGAGCGCGGCCACTATCAGATCGCGGAGGCCGGCTGTGAAGTCGTCGGGCGCTTTCCCCAAGGGGCGAGAGAGCGAGACATCGCCGCGCTGGGCGAGGACCCGGGCTCACTGATCCGGCCTTATGTTGCGCGCGCAAAGAACGCAAGAGCCTCCGTTGCCTCAGCAGACACCGACGACGAGTCGTCTATGACGCCGATCGAGCAGGTGCAGAGCGGGATCGAGCGGATCCACGAGGAGACCGCGATGGAGCTCCTCACCCGGCTCAGGGGCAACGACCCCGGCTTCTTCGAACAGGCAGTGGTCGACCTGCTTCTTGCGATGGGTTACGGCGGCACGACCGGACGCGGCAGTGTCACCCAGCTCTCGGGCGACAGCGGCATCGACGGGGTGATCGATCAGGACATCCTGGGACTGAACCGCGTCTACATCCAGGCCAAGCGCTACGGGGATGACAACACCGTCGGGCGCCCCGATCTTCAGGCCTTCGTCGGAGCTCTGAGCGGCAAAGCCGACAGCGGCGTGTTCATCACGAGCAGCCGCTTCTCCGAAGGCGCCCGCACCTACGCCAAGAATGTCCCGACGCGCATCATCCTCATCGACGGCAAGCGCCTCACGAGCTTGATGATCCGCTTCGGCGTCGGGGTGCAGGTCAAGGAGACCTACAAGGTGATCGAGATCGACGAGGACTTCTTCGCGTGATCTGGTGATGCGGGGTCGAACTGGGCTCAGCCCTGCTCGGCCGGTCCCTGCACGTCGCAGCGCAGCCACAGGCTGCCGTCCTCCAGGGGCTCGACTCCCTTCAGCGCGAAGCCGATCGGCAGGGGACTCGAGTGCTCGCCGCTGGCCTCGAACAGGGAGGCCGTGTCGGTCTCGCCGTCGGCCAGCGGCATCATCACCTGACTCGTGCCACTTGAGAGCTCCTGGCTGACTTGGCCGGTGTTGTCGCTGGTCAGGGTCCTGTGGCGGGGGTCGGCGACACACTAATCGGGTGGGTAGGGTCGGACCGTGGTGTTCGTGCGTAAGGTCCGGACGGCGTCGGGGGCGACGGCGGTGCAGATCGCTGAGCGCCGGGGCGGGCGGGACAAAGTCCTCGAGCACCTGGGCTCAGCGCACACCGAGGCCGAGCTGACCGCGCTGTTGGAGGCCGCCCGGGTGAAGATGCACCC
>NZ_JACZFQ010000143.1 GCF_014904755.1 Neoluteolibacter marinus | reverse complement strand
GTCAGGGCGAGCTCGACCTGAGCGCGGGCGCGGTGCCGGCGGGGCAGTCGGTGATCACCGGCAAGTGCAGCGCACTGCTGTGGCACGTGCTGACCAGCGCGTACGCCAGGTTGGGGTTCGATGCCCTGGGCGATGAGGCGTTCAAGGCGCTGGTGCTGGCGCGGATCGTGGAACCCACGAGCAAGGCCGACTCGCTGCGGGTGCTGGACGAGCTCGGTGTGCCGCACGCGTCGCTGCGCACGATGTTCCGGTGCCTGGCCCGGGCCCAGGAACGCGGCTACCGCGACCAGGTCGCCGCGGCGTGCTTCGCCCACGCCGCCGGGCACGGGGACCTGTCGCTGGTCCTGTACGACGTAACCACCCTCTACTTCGAGGCCGAGCAGGAGGACGAGCTGCGCAAGGTCGGCTATTCGAAGGAGCGGCGCGTGGACCCGCAGGTCGTCGTGGGGCTGCTCGTGGACCGTGCCGGGTTCCCGCTGGAGGTGGGGTGCTTCGAGGGCGACAAGGCCGAGACCGCCACGATCCTGCCGATCATCGAGCAGTTCCAGCAGCGCCACAACCTGGCCGACATCGTGGTGGTCGCCGACGCGGGCATGCTCTCCTCATCGAACCTCAAGGAGCTGGATGCGGCCGGGTTGCGGTTCATCGTCGGCTCGCGGGTCACCAAGGCCCCCGGCGACCTCGCTTCTCATTTCCGGTGGCACGGGGATGCGTTCACCGACGGACAGATCATCGACACCATCACTCCAC
>NZ_JACZFQ010000142.1 GCF_014904755.1 Neoluteolibacter marinus | reverse complement strand
GTCGTCAGCGCTTCATCGTCAACGGCGAGGGGCCGGGCCTGGAGATGTTCGAGATCTCCGGTGAGCAGCGCGAAGCCGCGGGGCTGACCGACTTCGGGCTGAACCACATCTCCCTGTACTGCGACGACCTCGAGGGTTCCCGCGACCGACTGGTCGCCGCGGGCGACGAAGCGCTGTCGGAGATCTAAGGCAACAGCCGCCACGAGGACACCCCGGGCAACGACAGCGTCTACGTGAAGGCCCGTGGGGAATGCCCATCGAGCTGCAGACCCTCCC
>NZ_JACZFQ010000141.1 GCF_014904755.1 Neoluteolibacter marinus | reverse complement strand
CGGCCACTACTACCCCGAGAACTCGCAGGCCGAGGTGTGGATGCCGTTGGCGCCTGAGCAGCAGGGCTGACAGGCCAATATCGTGAAATACCTGGACGCGAGGGCCGCGCCGCAGGTAGCCGAGACGACTATACACAACAGGAATTTGGAGTATGGCATGATTCATGTCGCCTTTGATAAATCCCATTTTTCAAAGTGTACTAGAATA
>NZ_JACZFQ010000140.1 GCF_014904755.1 Neoluteolibacter marinus | reverse complement strand
CTGAAACTATTCGGTATCTTTAGTAAGGGTGTAGTCGTCGAAAAGGGTCGCCGCGAGCTGCTGTATAAAAACTCCCCGCTCGGGATCTATGCCTAGATCTACTCGAGCTGAAGACACCACGCCGGCCAGGCCTTCTTGTACTTCCCTTCGCTGTTCGAGGGGGATTGTTACCGAACCCTTCCCTGCAAATTCGGAGATAGAGTCTCGCCAGAGAGCGTACGATATTATGAATGACTCAGATCCCCAGAGGGACACTTGCGTACGTATCACACCCTCCGACTCTGCGGTGACGCCTCCCGTAAATGAACTGATCCCATGATTGATTACTTCCTTGTAAGCTTGCGATCGTAGTTGCCGAGCATTTGTAAGCCGTTCATAATCACGCTCCTCGATATGTCGCTCGCGCTCCTCTTGGCGCTGGCTAGATGTACTGACCGGACACGTTGGTCAATCGTGAGAAGGGCGGCTGGTTGCTGCAGGCTGTGTGGGGCCGGTGATGGTTGTAGTAGTGCAGCCAGCCGTCGAGTTCGCCGCGGCGCTCCGTCTCGGAGGTGTAGCAGCGGGCGTAGGCCCAGCCGTCGGCCAGGGTGCGGTGGAAGCGCTCGATCTTGCCGTTGGTCTGCGGGCGATACGGCCTGGTCCGTTTGTGCCTGATTCCCAGCTCGGCGCAGGTGTCGCGCCACAGGTGTGAGCGATAGGCGCCACCGTTGTCCGACAGGACCCGCTCGACGGTCACCCCGCGGGCGTTGAACCACTTGACGGCCCTGGCCAGGACCGCTGTGGCGGTGTGGGCTGTTTCGTCGTCGTGGATCTCGGCGTAGGCGACGCGGGAGTGGTCGTCGATGACGGTGTGGACGTAGGCCTTGCACATCAACGGGTCGTAGTGCTTGTTCTTGGGCTTGTCGGGTGTGGCTGCGCGGTTCTTCTCG
>NZ_JACZFQ010000139.1 GCF_014904755.1 Neoluteolibacter marinus | reverse complement strand
CTGCCTGGCACGCCGACGCTGCAACGTCATCTTCGCGATGCTGCGAAACTGAATCGCCCCGGGTCTGGTGGAGGCTCTGAATCCACGGGAGGATGAGGAGCATGGCAGCACCGAGGAAGTACCCCGACGAGCTTCGGGAGAGAGCCACAAGGATGGCAGTTCAGTCACGGCGCGATCCATCGACGAGGTCGGGAACGTTTCGCCGTGTGGGCGAGCAGCTCGGGATCAATCCTGAGACTCTGAGGAACTGGGTCGTGCAGGCCGAGGTTGACGAGGGGCACCGTCCCGGGACCACGACCAGCGAGTCCCAGCGCCTGGTCGAGCTGGAGAAGGAAGTGCGTGAGCTGCGCAGGGCGAACTCGATCCTGAGGTCAGCCTCGGCTTTTTTCGCGGCGGAGCTCGACCGCCCACAGCGTTGATCGTGGAGTACATCGACCGGTACAGGCATGAGTTCGGCGTCGAGCCGATCTGTCGAACGCTGACCGCAGCGGGCACGCAGATCGCGCCGAGCACGTACTACGCGTTCAAGACCCGCCCACCCTCGA
>NZ_JACZFQ010000138.1 GCF_014904755.1 Neoluteolibacter marinus | reverse complement strand
CGCCCCGGTAGCCTAGAGTCAAGGCCTACCTGTCGGAGGTGAAGCAAGCAGAAGGAGGAGGTGCGATGGTGGCGCGGTCCAAGGATCGACCGACTGCGGAGCAGATCGAGCTTGCCGAAGCGCAGATCGTTGAGCAGTCCAAACGAATCGACTTCTTCCTCACGGAGTATTCCGTCGAGCTGCTGGCCCAGAAGGTCCGCGACGGCGAATATGTCGTGCCCGCGTATCAGCGCGAGTTCACCTGGGAGGAGCGTCGTAAGTCTCGGTTCATTGAGTCGTTGATTATGGGTCTTCCGATTCCGTTCATCTTCTTCTGGGAGATGCCGGACGGGCGGCTGGAAATCGTTGACGGCTCGCAGAGACTGCGCACTATCGAAGAGTTCATTTACGGCGGATTCCAGCTTGGCGAACTTGATCCTCTGACACATCTGTCGGGATTCCGTTTCGATGACCTCCCCGAGTCGAGGCAGCGAAAGATCAAGAACCGATCAGTTCGCGGCATCGTTCTGAATGAGCATGCCGATGAGGCGGCGCGGCTCGACATGTTTGAGCGCATCAACACGGGCAGCAAGATCGCCAACAATGCAGAGATTCGTCGTGGCGCTCTCGCTGGGCCGTTCCTGGACGTTGTAACTGAACTTGCTAACGTGCCGCTCCTTGCCCAGCTCGCGCCGATGCCAGCGAAGGCCAAGAGAGAGCGTGGCTACGAGGAACTCGTCACGCGACTCTTCGCTTACGGAGACGGTCTTGACGGCTATCGAGACCGGCCTTCCGACTTCCTCTTCACTTACTCAAAGAAGATGAATCAAGAGTTCGCTTCAAACCCGGACCTGGCGGACGCATATCGCCAGCGGTTCAATGCTGTTCTTGATTTTGTGTCACGCAACTTCCCGTTCGGATTCCGTAAAGCCGAGCAGAGCACGGCCACGCCGCGGACGCGATTCGAGTCGATTGCTATCGGCGTTGACCGGGCACTGGCTGAGATGCCGGAGCTTGCCGACCGCCCGGCCGACCAGATTGATGTCGCCTCCTGGATTAGTCTGCCGGAGTTCCAGAAGATCACGAGTTCGGACGGTGCGAATGCGATCGCTCGCCTTCGCGGACGTATTGATTTCGTGAAGCACAAGCTGGTGGGGCATGGCGACGATTGATCTTGCTCCGTTTTTTGAGGAGAGGTACGAAGAAATAGAGGCGTACCTCTCTTTTCTGCAGAACGTCGAGGATGCCGCCCGCGAGGGCACACCCCGCCTGCGTGGAACCGACGCTCCGATCACCACTGAGCAGAAGAAGATTCTCAACTCAAGTCTCTACCTACAGCTCTACAACCTCGTAGAAGCCACCGTGCTCCGATGCTTGGAAGCGGTTGTCGCCGCCGTCGAGGAAACGGAACGGCGTCCGAGCGAGCTAAGCATTGGTCTCCGAACTGAGTGGGTGCGTTCGATCGCGCGCACTCATAGCGATCTGGGGCCGGACAAACGTCTGCAAGCGGCACTTGATCTGTGCGAGCAGTTGTTGCAGCAGATGCCTGTCAAAGGGTTCAAGATAGAACCTGGTGGGGGCGGAAACTGGGACGACTCTTCGATTGAGAAGATATGTGAACGAGTTGGCTGTGGCCTGACGCTCTCACCTGATGTCCTCGAAGCGGCAAAGCGTCACATTCGAGATGACATGGGCGCCCTCAAACTAGTTAAGAACCGTCGCAACGGACTTGCTCATGGGTCGCTGTCATTCGTTGACTGCAGCGATGGCGTGACGGTAGCGGAGCTCAAGGTCCTCGCTACTGCGGTCGGAGACTATCTGAGAGAAGCAGTTGGATGTTTCGTGAGCTTTATCCAGGTCGAGATTGCGAAGAGCAAAGAGCAGATGGAGACGGAAGGAGTGGTCGCTTGATGAGTGAGGGCGAGAACGCTCCGACGATTCGTGCCGTCGATCTGTTCTGCGGAGTTGGCGGCCTGACATACGGCCTCGTCCAGGCAGGTATCGAAGTTGTTGCGGGCATCGATATCGACCCGGCGTGCAAGTATCCCTACGAGGCCAATAACAAGGCCAAGTTCATTGAACGTGATGTCAATGAACTTTCGGCGTCTGACGTTGCAGCCATGATTGGCGGTGCCGACATCAGCATGATCGCTGGATGCGCCCCATGCCAGCCGTTTTCAACGTACAGCCGGTCGGGCAGGAGCAAGAAGCGCGGAGACGACTGGCAACTTGTTGAGACGTTCGGCAAGCTCGTGAAGGAAGTCCAGCCCGATCTGGTCACGATGGAGAATGTTCCTCAGCTACTCGACCATCCCGTCTTCGA
>NZ_JACZFQ010000137.1 GCF_014904755.1 Neoluteolibacter marinus | reverse complement strand
CTCTCCGTACAAATAATTGCGGCGGCGACCTACTCTCCCACACCCATCAGAGTGCAGTACCATCGGCGCTGTGAGCCTTAGCTTCCGGGTTCGGGATGAGACCGGGCGTTTCCCTCACGCTATAACCACCGCAAACCTGCCACCACCACACACCGCAGTGCGCGTGGAAACCTGTTCACGAACCTACCACCCACCACCACCAACCCCGCGAACGGGAACCAGATGGTTGTGGGACGGTGTTGTTCCAAAACCGTACAGTGGACGCGAAACACGCTGCTATTCACACCCCAAACGGGGCTGCAAGACATGTTGTGTGTGTGAAGATCATCGGCTTATTAGTACTGGTCAGCTCCACGAGTCGTCAGTCCTCGCTACCACATCCAGCCTATCAACCCAGTAGTCTCCTGGGAGCCTCACCCCCACAAAGGAGGAAGGAAATCTCATCTCGAAGCAAGCTTCCCGCTTAGATGCTTTCAGCGGTTATCTCTCCCGAACGTAGCCAATCAGCCATGCACCTGGCGGTACAACTGACATACCAGAGGTTCGTCCGTCCCGGTCCTCTCGTACTAAGGACAGACCTTCTCAAATTTCCAACGCGCGCAGCGGATAGGGACCGAACTGTCTCACGACGTTCTGAACCCAGCTCGCGTGCCGCTTTAATGGGCGAACAGCCCAACCCTTGGGACCAACTCCAGCCCCAGGATGCGACGAGCCGACATCGAGGTGCCAAACCATGCCGTCGATATGGACTCTTGGGCAAGATCAGCCTGTTATCCCCGAGGTACCTTTTATCCGTTGAGCGACGGCCATTCCACAATGTACCGCCGGATCACTAGTCCCGACTTTCGTCCCTGCTCGAGCCGTCACTCTCACAGTCAAGCTCCCTTGTGCACTTGCACTCAACACCTGATTGCCAACCAGGCTGAGGGAACCTTTGGGCGCCTCCGTTACTCTTTAGGAGGCAACCGCCCCAGTTAAACTACCCATCAGGCACTGTCCCTGACCCGGATCACGGGCCGAAGTTAGATATCCAGAGCGACCAGAGTGGTATTTCAACAACGACTCCACGAACACTGGCGTGTCCGCTTCACAGTCTCCCACCTATCCTACACAAGCCGCACCGAACACCAATACCAAACTATAGTAAAGGTCTCGGGGTCTTTCCGTCCTGCTGCGCGTAACGAGCATCTTTACTCGTACTGCAATTTCGCCGAGTTCATGGTTGAGACAGCGGGGAAGTCGTTACTCCATTCGTGCAGGTCGGAACTTACCCGACAAGGAATTTCGCTACCTTAGGATGGTTATAGTTACCACCGCCGTTTACTGGGGCTTAAATTCTCCGCTTCGACTTGCGTCTAACAGGTCCTCTTAACCTTCCAGCACCGGGCAGGAGTCAGTCCGTATACATCGTCTTACGACTTCGCACGGACCTGTGTTTTTGATAAACAGTCGCTTCCCCCTGGTCTCTGCGACCCTTACCCCCTCCACACCGCAAGGGCATGTCAGGGTCCGGGCCCCCCTTCTCCCGAAGTTACGGGGGCATTTTGCCGAGTTCCTTAACCATGATTCTCTCGAACGCCTTAGTATTCTCTACCTGATCACCTGTGTCGGTTTGGGGTACGGGCGGCTAGAACCTCACGTCGATGCTTTTCTCGGCAGCATAGGATCACCGAATCCCCCACCAAAGGGGTCCCATCACGTCTCAAGCTATATGAGCCACGGATTTACCAATGACTCGCCCTACACGCTTAGACCAGGACTACCATCGCCTGGCTCGGCTACCTTCCTGCGTCACACCTGTTAACACGCTTACCTCCCTGGATCAGGTCCCACGCATCCCACCACAACCACACACCACAAAGTGGCGCATGAGAAACGGGTGGAACCGGTGGTTAGTATCCCCAGTTCAGTATGGGCGGTTCTTCGCCGGTACGGGAATATCAACCCGTTGTCCATCGACTACGCCTGTCGGCCTCGCCTTAGGTCCCGACTCACCC
>NZ_JACZFQ010000136.1 GCF_014904755.1 Neoluteolibacter marinus | reverse complement strand
GGCAGATTAGCTTGACCCCGGAACCCTTGATCATTCGGCGGACGGGTTTCTCACCCGTCATTCGCTACTCATGCCTGCATTCTCACTCGAACAGGCTCCACCACTCGGTCACCCGGCAGCTTCACCACCCGCTCGACGCTCCCCTACCCAACACACACAAAACCATTACAGTCACCACACAGCACCCCACCAGAACCCAAAGGCCCTGACAGGATCGGTGTGCGGAAATGTGCATTGCCACGACTTCGGCGGTGTACTTGAGCCCCGCTACATTATCGGCGCGGAATCACTTGACCAGTGAGCTATTACGCACTCTTTCAAGGATGGCTGCTTCTAAGCCAACCTCCTGGTTGTCTGAGCAACTCCACATCCTTTCCCACTTAGCACACGCTTAGGGGCCTTAGTCGGTGGTCTGGGCTGTTTCCCTTTCGACTATGAAGCTTATCCCCCACAGTCTCACTGCCGTGCTCTCACTTACCAGCATTCGGAGTTTGGTTGACGTCAGTAACCCGTTGGGGCCCATCAGCCATCCAGTAGCTCTACCTCTGGCAAGAAACACACGACGCTGCACCTAAATGCATTTCGGGGAGAACCAGCTATCACGAAGTTTGATTGGCCTTTCACCCCTACCCACAGCTCATCCCCTCCATTTTCAACTGAAGTGGGTTCGGTCCTCCACGCGCTCTTACACGCGCTTCAACCTGGCCATGGGTAGATCACTTCGCTTCGGGTCTAGATCACGCCACTCAACGCCCTATTCAGACTCGCTTTCGCTACGACTACCCCACACGGGTTAACCTCGCGACATGACACTAACTCGCAGGCTCATTCTTCAAAAGGCACGCCGTCACCCCAAAAGGCTCCGACGGCTTGTAGGCACACGGTTTCAGGTACTATTTCACTCCCCTCCCGGGGTGCTTTTCACCTTTCCCTCACGGTACTGGTCCGCTATCGGTCATCAGGTAGTATTCAGGCTTACCAGGTGGTCCTGGCAGATTCACACGAAGTTTCACGGGCTCCGTGCTACTCGGGAAACACCACGCGCGGCAACAATGATTTCGTCTACGGGACTCACACCCTCTACGGCACACCACTCAAGATGATTCGACTACCACGCTGCACTCACACGACCCAGCCGGCAGACCGGGCACTGATGCTCCCACAACCCCGCCCATGCAACCCCTGCCGGGTATCACACACAGACGGTTTAGCCACTTCCGCTTTCGCTCGCCACTACTCACGGAATCACTGTTGTTTTCTCTTCCTGCGGGTACTGAGATGTTTCACTTCCCCGCGTTCCCCCCTGCACCCTATGTATTCAGATACAGGTCATCGCCCTCACAGACGACGGGGTTTCCCCATTCGGAAATCCTCGGATCACAGCCCGCTTATCGGCTCCCCGAGGCATATCGCAGATTGCCACGTCCTTCATCGGCTCCTGATGCCAAGGCATCCACCGTGCGCCCTTAGTAATCTTCAAACAGACACACAAAAATATTCTCACATAAAGAATAAGATGCTCGCGTCCACTATACAGTTCTCAAACAACACCAGCCGCCCCCCTCACCACACACACCGTGCGCAGCTACCTGAAGCAAGCCACAGAACACACACCCAACCACCACACCCCCACCCGAAGGCAAGGACCAC
>NZ_JACZFQ010000135.1 GCF_014904755.1 Neoluteolibacter marinus | reverse complement strand
ATTTGAACCAGACACGGCACCTCTTTCCAAACCCCGAACCCAACCCGGTGGCGGCCGACTGCTTCAAGTCGCAGCCATAGGGTCTCGGCAGAAAGGATGACTCGGAAGAAGCAGCCCGGCAGGAGACGGCCTGGGACTCAGGTTCCAAGGGCAACGAAGCTACAAATGCCCGAGGATTTGGTTCGTCACCCGCGCTACGGCGGAGGACCGTGCTACACCCGGCTCGACCTCGACGGAGAAGATCCTCACTTTGAGGCAAGTGGACAGTGGGACGGATCTGAGATCATTCGCGGAACTGGGATCAAGGCTAGGCCGATGTTCATGGGGCCGACGATGTACTTCGATATTCTCAAGACCTGTGTGGACTGCCGCCGCCACTTCATATTCTACGCCGCCGAGCAGAAGCACTGGTACGAAGATCTCGGATTCTCCACGGCCGCCGACTGCGTTCGTTGCGTCGATTGCCGGAAGCTGCGGCAATCCGATGAGCGGAGCCACGCGGATTATCAGCGACTGCTCTCGATGGGGCGTAAATCGCTGGAGGACCTCTCATCCTTCGTGAATGCGGCACTAGATCTCCACCGACAAGGTAAGCTCAAGTCGTTTGAGAAGGTTCGGGCGATCTTGAACGCCGCCACCGAAGCTCACCCTGACAGCCAAAGCCAGGAGGGTATCACGGAGCTTCGTGAGCGAATCAGAAGCGCTGAACAAGGTGGCGATGTCGACCCTTGACCGTGGCCTTGTTGAATGCGCGAGGCCCCGGGGACCAATGAGGCGGCGGGACGGTGAGGTGACTTGGCTGCACTCTTGCGGGCATGGCACACGGCTTTGCTCCTGTCGGCTCCTTGCTCCCTCCGCGGCGTGATTCCTTGATCGAGGCGGCGGAGGCTGCCCCGGCTCCCGGGCCGCCGGCGGGCGGATGGGGGGATTCCATCAACGTGCCGCGGGCGCGGGACCGGATGCTCGAGTTCTTCGAGCGCGAGCAGCTGCCGGGGGATGTGAAGCAGACGCTGGCGGCGGCGCTCAACGGCGACCTGCACCTGCAGCACCTGCTGTTCGTGGCGATGATGGACTCCTGGCCGAAGCTGCAGAAGAACATCGGCGAGATCGCGCGGCTGGTGTCGATCGCACCGTGGAAGGTGGTGCCGCATGCGGCGCGGGGGAAGAAGCCGAAGCCGGGGGCGGAAAAGTTCGCGGCGGAGGTGGAGGATTTCATCTGGTGCATGAAGCCGCGGCCGGCGCGGGGCGAGTGCGGGTTCGAGGGCACGGTGAAGGCGCTGGCGACGGGCTTCTACTTCGGCCACGCGGTGTCGGAGATCCGTTGGGAAGCCGCCGCCGGGGGATGGCGGCCGCGGGCGACGAAGCCGCTGCCGGCGCGCTACTACGGCTACCCTTTCGAGGAAGCCCCGCAGGACGATCCGGAGGACCGGCTGATGCTGGACCCGGAGGGCGGGACGGGCTCGCGGAACTTCGTCGACTTCCCGCAGCACCGCTTCCTGATCGGTGTGAACAAGGGGCACCCGGGGCACCCGGCGGTGGCGGCGCCCTTGCGGTCGCTGGCGGCCTACTGGCTGGCGGCGGTGTACGGGCTGAAGTGGTTCATGAGCTTCACCCAGCTCTACGGGATCCCCTGGCGGCATGCGGAGGTGGCGAGCGCCGCCGACGACAACGCGGTGAAGAGCGCCCTGGCGTCGATCGGGTCGAACGGCTACATCGTCACACGGCCGGGAACCAAGATCAACATCCTGGACGGCGGGGCGACCAGCGGGCAGTCGCTGCCGCAGCGCGAGCTGATCGAGCTGGCGGACAAGCAGTGCGACGTCTTCATCCTCGGCCAGACGCTGACGAGCGGGACGGACGGCAGCGGCAGCCGGGCTCTGGGCGAGGTGCACCAGGAGACCAAACACGGGAACGTGGACGCGGTGGCGGACTTCGTGGGGGAGATCCTGACCCACCAGCTGGTGCCGGCGATCGTGGCGGTGAACTGGGGCGAGCGCCACGACGAGCTGCCGCAGATCTGGGCGAAGCGGGAGGAGACGAAGGACGAGAAGGCGGCGGCGGAGCGGATGGAGATCGTGCAGCGGATGGGCGTGCCGATGTCGAAGCAGTTCGTCTACGATGACCTCGGCATCCCGATGCCGGCGGAGGGCGAGGAGCTGTTCCAACCGGTGGCGGATGGTGCTGGGAAGGGGGGCGACAACGAAACGGGCGAAAGGGACGAAAAGGGGAAGCAGGTCTCGGCGGCGGATGCGGGAGGAGGTGCGGAGCGATTCGGCCCGAAGTCGGGAACGCTCGGGATCCCGCGGGTGGAGATGCCGCAGATCGACAGCGGCAACCGCGGGGCGATGGTCGGCTTCCTGAGGGCACGCGGCATCGAGTCGCGGCAGGAGGAAGTGGCGGCGGCCAGCCTGAAGCCGACGCAGCTTGAGTATTTCCCGGAGAAGGTAGCGGCGGCGAAGGTCCACAAGGGCGGCAACCGGGCGATCCTGATTTCCGAGGATGACCACGTGGTCGACGGCCACCACCAGTGGCTCGCGGCCCGGGAGGAGGGGGAAACCCTCCGGGTGATTCGCCTGATGGCTCCGATCCACCGGGTGCTGATGATGGCGCACCGGATGCCGAGCACCCGTGTCGCCGCAGCCGACGCCAGCCAACCCCTCACCGTGGACCAACTGTCCGACGCGGTGCTGGAGGGCTTGACGGGCGTGACGCGGGAATGGCTGTCGCCGGTGCGTCCCGCCTTCGAGCGGTTGGCGGCGCTGGCGATGGCGAAGCAGGTGACGGACGAGGACTTTTTGGCGGCCCTTGAAAAAGCCCGCCGGGAGCTGCCGGAACTCTTCGAGGTGCTGGACGCCGGGGCGCTGGAGGAAGCCTTCGGGGAGGCGATCGGCAGCGCGATGCTGGCGGGGAGCGTGAGCCGCTACGAGCGATGATCGAGATCGGGGTCAATATCGGCGACGGGGCATCGGGAACGCTGGCGGGGCTCATCTCGGCGCTGACGGGCGAGCAGATGTCCGCCTTCAACGAAGTCGGCGGCCGGGCGGCGAGCAATGCGGCGGTGGCCTATCACCGGGACTTCGACGCGGCGGGCGGCTGGCGGCGGAAAGGCAGTGCGCGCAGCGGCCGCTCGAGCTTCGGCGCCGACGTGGCGAAGGGCTGGAGCTTCCGGACGGCGGACCGGGAGGGCGCGGTGATCGGCAACGACGCGGACCACTACGGCTTCAAGGTGCGGGGCGGGACGATCACGCCGAAGCGGGTGGAGTTTTTGACCATCCCGATGGTGGACGAGGCGCGCGGCCGGCGGGTGGCGGACTATGAGATCTTCACGGGCCGGCGGCTGTTCCGGGTGAAGGGGAAGAAGGCGCTCTTCGAGCCGCTGGGCAAGGGCCAGGGCGTGCGGGCGGTCTACGCGCTGGTGAAGCAGGTGACGCAGCAGCCGTGGCCGGACGCGGTGCCGCCGGACGAGCTGATCGCCGGGGCCTTCTCGGTGGCCTGGCGCAAGGAAATGGCGGACTACATCGAAGGACGATGATCAAGCGGCCGATGGCATTCGAGGAAGCGATCCGCTACCTGCTCGACAAGGACCCGAACCCGGCGGAGTGGGACGCCGCGGATTGGGCGGGCGAGCGGACGGCGGTGAAGGTGCGGTCGTTCTTTTCCTCGCGGGTGGAGAGCGCGCGGTTCCTGGACCGGGCGCAGGCGGCGATCTTCGACTACCTGGCCAAGGTCACCGAGGAGGTGACGGGGCCGGACGGGGTGAAGCGCCGGGCGCTGCGGACCGGCGGGCGGGCGGACTTCGTGCGGCAGATGCGGGAGTTCATGGTGCGCGAGGGGATGGCGACGGCGGACGAGTTCCGGGAGGTCAACCAGGGCGATCTGGAGGACGTCCGCAGCGAGGCGCGGCTGCGGCTGATCTTCGACACGAACGTGCGGCAGGCCTACGGCTACGGCCAGTGGCGGCAGGGGATGAAGCCGGCGGTGCGGCGGGCCTATCCGGCGGCGCGCTTCGTGCGGGTCCGGGACGTGGGCCAGCCACGGCCGCGGCACCTGGAACACGAGGGGGAGGTGCGGCTGAAGACGGATCACGCCTGGTGGGCGGGCTACCAGAACGACCCGAAAATCGGCGGCTTCGGCGTGCCGTGGGAGCCGTATGGGTTCCACTCCGGGATGGGCCAAGAGGATGTCTCGCGCGAAGAGGCGGAGCGACTGGGGTTGAAGTTCGATGCCGGGCGCCAGGTGGAGAAGAAGCTACCCGGGCTGAACGAGGGGCTCACCGCGAGCGTGCGGGGCATGGATCCCGAGGTGAAGCGGAAGCTGCTGGAGGAACTGCGGGGCGGACCGAAGCCGAAGACGCCGGCGGAGGCCGCGAGGGAGGCGGTCGAGCGGGTGAGGGCTCGTCGGGAGGGAGGGACTGCTGGCTCGGGGTCGGGTGCGGGTGATCTCTCGGGACTCCTCAGGATGCGCTGATCTTTTGGAACTCGAAAGCAGGCATAACAGGATCGTAACAGGTTGCCTTACCTTTGCGGATGATCCTCAGGGGTTTACGGGATTTCACACCGAAGAAGCGCCAACGCACGGTTCTATCTCGTTGACAGCCATAATCTTGCGGATCAACCTCCGGCTGAAACAGCCGTTGTTGTATTGGAATTCGCCGATATGCTCAGCGGGTTAATAAGCACTGTTGGGCTAGGAAATGGGAATCCCGCGGAAGGGCTCACGAAAGATCGAAGTTCGCGGAATCGACTATCGCTGGACGATCCGACGCAAGGCTTCACGTGGGCAGGCAGATTATGAGGAGGTGTCCGCGGTAGTGGCCATCGAAGCTCACGAAGGTCCAGTATCGAAGCTGGTGGTCGAGACTGGCTTTCCTCACCCTCAGAATGCGTTCATCGAAGCTCCGAGAGGGGTCACGCCAGCTCTCGTCAGGCAGTGGATCGAAGCCGCCCTAGACCTTGGTTGGGACCCCTTTGGTAGCGGAGTTTGCCTTGCCGCGATCAGGCCTGATGGAGCGATGGGGATGACTGCTCGCTAACCGGAAAAGCCCAACGAGACCGTCGGAAAACCCCGATTGAGCCCGTCGTTCCGTTGCCTTCCGATCATGCCGAGTGATGGACGTCGTTCCCGATTTCCGGGC
>NZ_JACZFQ010000134.1 GCF_014904755.1 Neoluteolibacter marinus | reverse complement strand
TGTCTCCAGTGGCGCACGGGTGCGTAACACGTGAGTTACATGCCCTGCAGTGGGGAATAGCCCGCCGAAAGGCGGATTAATACCCCATGGTACCGCAAGGTTAAAGGTGGCGAAAGCTGCCGCTGCAGGATTGGCTCGCGGCCTATCAGCTTGTTGGTGAGGTAACGGCTCACCAAGGCTACGACGGGTACCTGGTCTGAGAGGATGATCAGGCACACTGGAACTGAGACACGGTCCAGACACCTACGGGTGGCAGCAGTCGAGAATAATTCACAATGGGCGAAAGCCTGATGGTGCAACGCCGCGTGGAGGATGACGGTCTTCGGATTGTAAACTCCTGTCATCGGGGAGTAAGACCTGGCGGTAAATAGCCGACAGGGTTGATAGTACCCGAAGAGGAAGGGACGGCTAACTTCGTGCCAGCAGCCGCGGTAATACGAAGGTCCCGAGCGTTGTTCGGAATCACTGGGCGTAAAGGGAGCGTAGGCGGCGTGGTAAGTCAGATGTGAAATCCCGGGGCTCAACCCCGGAACTGCATCCGATACTGCCATGCTTGAGTAATGGAGGGGTAGCTGGAATTCTCGGTGTAGCAGTGAAATGCGTGGATATCGAGAGGAACACTCGTGGCGAAGGCGAGCTACTGGACATTTACTGACGCTGAGGCTCGAAGGCCAGGGGAGCAAAAGGGATTAGATACCCCTGTAGTCCTGGCAGTAAACGGTGTGCGCTTGGTGTGAGGGGATTCGACCCCCCTTGTGCCGGAGCTAACGCGTTAAGCGCACCGCCTGGGAAGTACGGTCGCAAGACTAAAACTCAAAGAAATTGACGGGGACCCGCACAAGCGGTGGAGTATGTGGCTTAATTCGATGCAACGCGAAGAACCTTACCAAGGCTTGACATGCATCTCTAAGCGCGTGAAAGCGCGTGACCCTTCGGGGAATTTGCACAGGTGCTGCATGGCCGTCGTCAGCTCGTGTCGTGAGATGTTGGGTTAAGTCCCGCAACGAGCGCAACCCCTGTGACCAGTTGCCAGCGCGTGATGGCGGGAACTTTGGTCAGACTGCCCAGATCAACTGGGAGGAAGGTGGGGACGACGTCAGGTCAGTATGGCCCTTACGCCTTGGGCTGCACACGTACTACAATGCCCAGCACAATGAGAACCGAGACCGCGAGGTGGAGGAAATCTATAAAACTGGGCCCAGTTCGGATTGGAGGCTGCAACTCGCCTCCATGAAGCCGGAATCGCTAGTAATGCGGCATCAGCTACGGCCGCGTGAATACGTTCCCGGGTCTTGTACACACCGCCCGTCACATCATGGAAGCCGGTAGCACCCGAAGTATCGTACGATCCTAAGGTGAAGCTGGTAACTGGGATGAAGTCGTAACAAGGTAGCCGTAGGGGAACCTGCGGCTGGATCACCTCCTTTCTATGGAGTAGTTGCAAACCCTCACGGGTCACTGCGACAGGTCGATGGCCGATGTCCGGGCAACCGGGAAGGTCAGCGGAATGACGGAAGTCGCCGCACCAAGGTATTATTCGCGCGTCATTTGGAATGCCCGCAGCACACGATTTAGCTTTCGTCCTCTTCTTCTTTTGTCCTCCTCGCGAGGGGGTATAGCTCAGTTGGTAGAGCCCCTGCTTTGCAAGCAGGATGTCATCGGTTCGAATCCGGTTACCTCCACCAACTTCCGACCGGGCTTCGGTCCGATTCTAAAAGGGCCTGTAGCTCAGTTGGTTAGAGCACCGCCTTGATAAGGCGGGGGTCATAGGTTCGAGTCCTATCAGGCCCACCATTCCCGCGGATTGGAGAAAGAACATGATAAAGCACTTGTGAAGGGCTGGCCGCTCTTTGACATCCACATGGAGAAAAAGTTTTTTTAAGACTGCAAAAATCAATTGTTCACATGAGCCATTATTTGCGCGGTCCTTGGTATATGTGATTTGCCGGGGTGACTCATCCCGGCCGCGGACCAAACCACAGCCGCTTTACGGCATGGCTGCAGGTGGGACGCACGGACAGCTGATTTCGAATGTGAAATCAAGCTTAGAAGGGCACAGAGTGGATGCCTTGGTGCTAACAGGCGATGAAGGACGTGATAAGCTGCGATAAGCTTCGGGGAGGTGCAAACAACCTTTGATCCGGAGATTTCCGAATGGGGTAACCTGGTGGTGTTAATACGCCATCGTTCTTTTCTGAAGCCGGCAACGGAAGTTAGGAAAAGAGACGCGATACCCGGTGAAGTGAAACATCTCAGTAACCGGAGGAAAAGAAAGAGAATCGATTCCGTAAGTAGTGGCGAGCGAAAGCGGATCAGCCCAAACCGGGAGCTTGCTCCCGGGGTTGTAGGACCCCGTCGTGGGACCTCTGACGATAGGTGAAGGACCTGGAAAGTTCCGACATAGAGGGTGAAATCCCCGTAACCGAAATCCGAAGAGGCCCTAGGGTGTTCCTGAGTAGCACAGCACACGTGGAACGTTGTGTGAATCTGCGCCGACCACGGCGTAAGGCTAAATACTAGTTAGCGACCGATAGTGAACCAGTACCGTGAGGGAAAGGTGAAAAGAACCGCTGCGAGCGGAGTGAAATAGAACCTGAAACCCTGTGCCTACAAGGTGTCAGAGCGGCTTCGGCTGTGATGGCGTGCCTTTTGCTTAATGAGTCTGCGAGTCAGTATGTGTGGCAAGCCTAAGTCCTTCCGGGACGGAGGCGCAGCGAAAGCGAGTCCGAACAGGGCGTCCATAGTTGCACGTGCTGGACCCGAAGCGGAGGTGATCTACCCTTGACCAGGTTGAAGCGTCAGTAAAATGGCGTGAAGGACCGAACCGGTGAATGTTGAAAAATTCTCGGATGAGTTGAGGGTAGGAGTGAAAGGCTATTCAAACCCCGTGATAGCTGGTTCTCCTCGAAATGCATTGAGGTGCAGCGTCGCGTGCTGATTACCGGGGGTAGAGCACTGAAAGGGCTAGGGGGCATACCCGTCTACCAAACCCTATCAAACTCCGAATACCGGTGAGTGGAGCGCGGCAGTGAGACGGTGGGGGATAAGCTTCATCGTCAAAAGGGAAACAACCCTGATCAGCAGCTAAGGTGCCTAAACCATGCTAAGTGGAAAGGATGTGGGATTTCACAGACAGTGAGGATGTTGGCTTAGAAGCAGCCACCATTTAAAAAGTGCGTAATAGCTTACTCATCGAGAGATCCTGCGCCGAAAATGATTGGCGATAAGCATGGTACCGAAGCTCTGGGTGTCACACGTATCGTGTGGCGCGGTAGAGGAGCATTCTCAACACGTTGAAGGGTGATGGCGACTGACCCTGGAGAGTTGAGAAGAGAGGATGCAGACATGAGTAACGATAAGACCGGTGAAATCCCGGTCCGCCGTAAACCCCAGGTTTCCCGGGCTACGTTTTTCGTCCCGGGGTTAGTCGGGACCTAAGCCGAGGCCGATAGGCGTAGGCGATGGACAGCTGGTTAATATTCCAGCACTTCCGAAACTTAAGCAGGGAGGACGCATTGATTAAAGCCACTAGGTGATTGAATTCCGAGGTGAGGCTACGGCTGATCCGCATGGCTGGCGTCAGTGCCAAGAAAAGCCCCTGTGCATGCTAAGGAACCCGTACCGTAAACCGACACAGGTGGGTGGGTAGAGTATACCAAGGCGCAAGAGTGAACCCTAGTTAAGGAACTCGGCAAATTAGCCCCGTAACTTCGGAAGAAGGGGTGCCTGCCTCTGGCAGGCCGCAGTGAAATGGCCCAACCGACTGTTTAGCAAAAACACAGCACTCTGCCAAGACGCAAGTCCAAGTATAGGGTGTGACACGTGACCAATGCGGAAAGATTAAGGTAAGGGGTTAGCCGCAAGGCGAAGCTCTGAGCCCAAGTCCCCGTGAATGTCGGCCGTAACTATAACGGTCCTAAGGTAGCGAAATTCCTTGTCGGGTAAGTTCCGACCTGCACGAATCGTGTAACGAGTTGGGCACTGTCTCAACTAGGTGCTCAGTGAAATTGTAATGGCGGTGAAGATGCCGCCTACCCGCAGAAGGACGGAAAGACCCTATAGACCTTAACTGTAAGCTGTCATTGGTTTTTCGATTCTCATGCTCAGTATAAGTGGGAGACGTTGATACGGTCCTTTAGGGGATCGAGGAGTCATCAGTGAGATACCACCCTTGGGTGTTGGAAGATCTAACCCCGACCCGTGAAACCGGGCGGGAAACAGTGTCAGCCGGTCAGTTTTACTGGGGCGGTATCCTCCCAAAGAGTAACGGAGGAGCGCGAAGGTGGGCTCAGCACGGTCTGCAACCGTGTGTCGAGTGCATAGGCATAAGCCCGCCTAACTGTGAGACCTACAAGTCGAGCAGATACGAAAGTAGGCCTAAGTGATCCGGCGGTAGAATGTGGAATTGCCGTCGCTCAACGGATAAAAGGTACCTTAGGGATAACAGGCTGATTTCGCCCAAGAGTTCATATCGACGGCGAAGTTTGGCACCTCGATGTCGGCTCGTCGCATCCTGGGGCTGGAGAAGGTCCCAAGGGTCCGGCTGTTCGCCGGTTAAAGCGGCACGCGAGCTGGGTTCAGAACGTCGCGAGACAGTTCGGTCCTCTATCCTCTGTGGGCGCAGGAAAACTGAGGGGTTCAATTCCTAGTACGAGAGGACCGGAATTGACGAACCTCTGGTGCACCGGTTGTCGTGTCAACGGCATGGCCGGGTAGCTAAGTTCGGACTGGATAAGCGCTGAAAGCATCTAAGCGCCAAGCCATTCCCAAGATGAGTTTTCCCTGAAGGATCGTGGAAGACCACCACGTTGATAGGCCGGAAGTCGAAGTGTGGTAACACATGCAGCTTACCGGTACTAATCATCCGTCCGGCTTGATTTCGTTCGAAGTCGCTTGTTCCAAGTGACCGCGATCGGTTCGGTGGACGAATTGAGGTTTTGAAAAAATGGATTCTCCGTGTGGATGTCAGGGAGCGGCCGAGTGGCCCTGATGACAGAAACGAAGCGACAGCTGACACGCCACGGCGGATCAGGTGGCCAGAGTCCCGGTCCTGGGAATACAGGATCGCCCTCTGGTGACCAGAGCGCGGTGGAACCACCCGGTCCCATTCCGAACCCGGAAGTGAAACGCTGCAGCGCCGATGGTAGTGGGACGACAGGTCCTGTGAGAGTAGGTCGTCGCCAGGTATTTGCCCGGCACTTTCAGAGATGAAGGTGCCGGGCTCTTTTTTTGTCCTCGTGGCGGCAGCGTGGAAGGGGAGGCGCGGG
>NZ_JACZFQ010000133.1 GCF_014904755.1 Neoluteolibacter marinus | reverse complement strand
GCCCGGAAATCGGGAACGACGTCCATCACTCGGCATGATCGGAAGGCAACGGAACGACGGGCTCAATCGGGGTTTTCCGACGGTCTCGTTGTGCTTCTTCATTTCGGGCCGATGATGCGCCGAAACTTGGCGTCCGCCGGAAGGTTGTCGGAGGTCAGGGACCTCAGCCACGTTCTGAAATAGGGTGAATTGCTGCGAACGAAATCAACCTCCGCAATCCGCTCCTTGGCCTCTTCTTCAGTGAATCTCTTGGCGTCGCGGGCGAACTGAGGAAAAGGCGTCATATCGGGGTCTCTTCCAGTGCTGAAGTAGACTGCCAGCACCGCAACACGTGCAGCGCGATCGCCGCTCTGCCACCAACCAAGAAGCAAACGATCAAAATCTCCAAGGCATGCAGCCTCCACGACATGTCGCACGGCGGGCGCTCCAATCGACCAGTTGTAGGAATACTCTCCGGAAATCGCCTCGTCGATAGTCGCTAGATCCTGCGTGAATGGGTAGTAGTCCAAGGACTTCACGTACGAATCAAAATACTCGGTCGTGAGCGCGAATTCAGGCTCCTTCTGGTTATCAACCTCAGCGAGAGCGACCAGAGGTAGAATGATTAGAGCCGTAATTAGTGATCTCATTTTTTGGCCCAACGTTAAAGCTGTGCCGGCCACGGTGACCCACCCTGCCGGCATCCCCAATCAAGACGCTCCCGATGCTGGCGCCAAGAACGCATCAAGGCCGCGGTTAGTGGTCGGCACCAGCGGCTTGTTGGCCGTTTTGTATTTTTGCCTCTTCGGCTTCGAAGAAGTCCACGGCATCCGAGTCGGATCCTCCCCGTTGAGCCACCCGCAGTATGTATGCCTGGCGCTCAGATTCTGGCTTTGGTCGGCGCGGCATGCCCCAGAAAAGCGGTCGATCGTAGAGTGCCCATGTCAGCGCCATCCTCGGCTTGATGCCGGTCGCTGCCTCGTGCCCGATGATGTATAGGGAGCTGTGAACGCCCTCTGGATAGAATGCTGGTCCATCGCGATCACCAATCTGCCAGTATCCAGCGACGAACGGTGCTACCAGAAAGAGCAGCCCTACACCTGCTCCGAGCCAGATATTCCGCAATGCCCTTCGGCTCTTCATTTTGGGCCAACGTCAAAGTGATGCCGCGGTCTCAGCGGCTCGATAATCAAAGCAACTCCAATCCCGTATGGAAATCCAAAATCCAACAAAGCGGCTTATCGGCGTCGGCATGCACGACTTGATAGGCCTCTTCATTCGTTGGTTGGGGAGGAGAGTTCAACTCGGTGGCCATCGGGATCCAGGGCAACGGCCCGCCTGCCCCAAGGCGAATTAGCAGGTGCTGTCTCGATCACAAATCCTGCGCCTCGCAATTGTTCGGCGGCATCATCACAGGAGTCGACCGCGAATCCAATACGCGCCGAGCTACTGTCAGGATACCTAGGCGAAGCAGGATAGAGCTCGAATGTCCACGTCCCGTCGAAAGCCGCAAAGTGCTCTAGGCCCGAGCCATGCCTGTGCTTCTCGAAGTTAAGGCCGATGAGCCGATAAAACGCGACCGACACATCGATGTCCGCGCATCGGATTACAGTTAGGTTCGGGCGGGTGGGCATCTGTAAATTCTTTGCCTATCAGTATTAGTTTACCCCATCCGCAAACGCGGGAGCGAGTTTGCGCGGGGTCTTTCGATCACCCGAAGTAAGGCCGGAAGATTCTCAGGATCAACCCTTTTCATGTAGGAGGACGGACCGAGAAGCCCGGTTGCTTTGGTCCGATCCCCCTGATCTCCCGGATCGTTGAAACATCGGGTTTGCGCTGCTCCCGAGATCCTGGAGGAAAAGTTCGCGAGATCTTCCTCAAGAACGAAGCATCGGTTTTTTGATCGACGTTCCGATGAACAGCCTTCCATTTTGTTCAGATGACCACTAATCTTGCTTCCGGCCTCTATCCGTGGACTCGGGATCTGGAAGGATCCCGGGACGTGCAGCACCTGCAGAAGCCCGGCTTCGCGATGCTGCTGGGATGGCTGGAGAAGTTCGTGGCGAGCCACAGCCTGCAGCCCGGCCGGGAGGCGTGCCAGCGGTTCTGGCGGGAGCAGGTGCAGACAAAGGCCCGGGAGCGCTGGCAGCTCGAACAGTGGGGCGAAGCGGTGCGTTGGTATCTGCGCTGGCTGGAGCACCGCGAAGCCAGCGGTGGTGAGACCCGTTCGCTGGAGGGGCGGGTGCGGGATGCCGTGGAGCGGGCAGGCACCCGGCGTGGTCTGGCTCCACGGACGCGGGAGTGCTACGGCCGCTGGGCGGCCTCCTATGCGCGGTGGGCCGGCAGCGCGCGGGAAATGATGGCGCCGGAGCGCGCGGCGGAGTTCCTGGCATGGAAGGTGATGGAAGAGGAGGTTTCCTACGCGACGCAAAAGCTGGGGCTCAATGCGCTGGTCTTCTTCTTCAAGGCGGTCTGCGGATTGGACGAGGTGCACATTCCGGTGAAGATGCGCAAAACCTCGCGGCGGGTGCCGGTGGTGCTGGATGTCGCGGAAGTCATGCAGGTGCTGGATCGCATCGACCGGCGCTACGGCCTGATGGCGAAGATCCAGTACGGGTGCGGACTGCGCCTGATGGAGCTGGTGCGACTGCGGGTGAAGGACATCGACGAAAAGCGCGGGATCCTCACCGTTCGTGACGGCAAGGGCAACAAGGATTGTCCTCGCTTCCAACGCCGACCCGCAGTCAGTAGGGGCGCTCCTCCGCGCCCCTGGATGGGAAGGCGCTGTCGCGCCGTGGCGGTGGACGACCATGCTGCCGGAGGCCCTGCGGGGCGAGGTGGCGGAGAGGAAAGCGGATCTGCGCGAGCTTCACGAAAAGGACCGGTCGGATGGCCTGGCCGGCGTGTGGTTGCCGGGAGCCCTGCGGCGGAAGTACCCGAAGGGTGGCGAGAAGTTCGCATGGCAGTATCAGTTCCCCGCGGCAAAGCCATCGCTGGATCCGGAAAGCCAGCGGACCCGGCGGCATCATGTCGGTGAAGACGCCTATGCCAGGGCGGTGCGGCGCGCCGTGGACGATGCCTTGATCGACAAGCAGGTGACGACCCACGCGCTGCGGCACAGCTTTGCCACCCACCTGTTGGAGGGCGGGACGGATATCCGCACCATCCAGGAACTCCTCGGCCACGCCGATGTCAGCACCACCCAGATCTATACCCATGTGGCAACGGGCGTCGGGGCGATGGGCGTGCAAAGTCCGCTCGACCGGATCAAGACCCTGACGCTCGGATCTGGTCCAGGAGCCTCAACCACTTCGCGATCGAATTCGCCGACCGCCTCGGTGCCCCCCCCTGACCGCCATCCCCTGAGCAACTTCCACCAAAATCCTTCCCCCCTCTCAATTCCCCCCGTGAAAAACCCCTTTCACGGCGTTCCTTTGTAAAGTTGCTTCGTCACAATCCATTTTTACGGCGTCACTTTATAAAGTTGTTCCGTCACAATCCATTTTTACGACGTCACTTTATAAAGTTGTTCCGTCACAATCCATTTTTACGACGTCACTTTATAAAGTTGCTTCGTCACAATCCATTTTCACGACGTCACTTTATAAAGTTGCTCCGTCACAATCCATTTTCACGACGTCACTTTATAAAGTTGCTCCGTCACAATCCATTTTCACGGCGTTACTTTACAAAGTTGCTCCGTCACAATCCATTTTCACGGCGTTACTTTACAAAGTTGCTCCGTCACAATCCATTTTCACGGCGTTACTTTACAAAGTTGCTCCGTCACAATCCATTTTCACGGCGTCACTTTGTAAAGTTGCTTCGTCAAAATTCATTTTCACGGCGTTACTTTGTAAAGTTACTCCATCACAATCCATTTTCACGACGTCACTTTATAAAGTTGCTCCGTCACAATCCATTTTCACGGAGCAAAAGCCAGAGTTCGGCATGGAAGGACGAGGACCTTCTCGGGTTGTCCAGATCCGAAGTGGGTCGAGGACGAGGGACGAGCAGGAGGACGAGGACTGGAATCGCAAGGTCCGCGGACGCGGGGATGGTGGGGCGGAGGGGCCGTCCGTCCAGGGTGTCGCCAATCTCGAATCGATCACAACACTCAGAACTCACCGTCAGCAACTTACAGCATCCTATGGAAATGGATAGGTTCCCAAGGAGCCGGAAATCAGGCTATGAAATGCGGGATGGCCGGACGAACGGTCGTCACCCCTAAAACCTGATTTCCATGAAGTATACCCTCGCCCTGATGGCTTCCGTGCCGCTGCTGCTGGCGTCCGCCCCGGCAGTGACCTTGTTGACCGATGATTTCACCGTTTCCTCGAACTCCCAGGATGTGAACCAGGAGTTGGCCGGGCGGCAGACCGGAACCCTGGCCACTTCGACCTACACCGGCTACGGCACCCAGCATCAGGTCGGGAACTCGACGACCGATGTCGGCCAGCCCGGCGGGGCCGCGAACAGCAACTTCCTGCTGCTGGCGTTCAACAGCTCCTTCCACAGCGACCTCAATGTCGCCACGCTGGCGGCGGGGCCGCTGACGATCGAGTTCGACATGTATCTGCGCGGCACGAATCCCGGAGGTAATCCCGATGACACCAACTGGGGGGCCTTTGCCCTGCGCGCCGCGGGTGAGGTCTGGCCGATCGCCGGCGGCGATGAGTTCGGCATGCTGGTGCGGGCGAACGGCGGCGTGCAGACCTTCCAGGGCGGCAACGGCGCGTTGCCGTCGTGGGACACGCCCGGCCTGGCGATGGCCGACCACTGGACCTTCACTTTCACCAACACGGCAGGCACCGGCTCCGCATTCGACGGCAGCGGCTCCCAGGTCACGGTGATGAACGGGGCCACCACGCTGGGAACAATCTCCCTGAACCAGCTGAACCAGAGCAACCTGGTGTTCGGCTTCCGCAACTACAACGACCGCTTCATCGGCATCGACAATCTTTCCGTTTCCACGGTCCCGGAGCCATCGGGGCTACTGCTGCTTTCCGCAGGTGCGGGTCTGCTGACGCTGCGGCGCCGGCGTGCCTGACCGCGCGAAACCGGAACTTCTCGGGGTTCCGGAGCAACGAGCTTCCGGGGGTTTAGGGTTTCCTCCGGAAGCTCGTTCTTTTTTCGAGGGGACGAAGGGCGTGCTGGAGATAGGGACCAGGATGGATGGGATGGATGGGATGACCGGTCTTGGGTCTATCTGTGGAGGGATCGCACGGTGCGACGGGCGATGAGCTGCCCCGGGCATGCTCTCGGACCGTGCCGTCACGCATCCGGGTGAACCGCTTGATGCGCATCCGCCAGTGATGGGATGGGCATGGGCGGACCGACCCTTGCGACGGAAGACCTCGGTGGTTGGCATTTCCCTTTGGAGTGCGGTGGCAGAGTCCCGCAGGGACGGCGACACCGCTTTGTGGCGCGGGCCGGGCTCGTAGCTTCAAAAGCGGCGTCGCCGGTTCCCTCTGCCGCCGCACTCCAAAGGTACCGTCAGCCGGAGACCTGGCCGACCTCTCCTTCGTCACTGAACGGATTGCCCAATACTGTTGGGTTCGCCTGCGGGGCTGGCTTTTCCCTTTGGAGTGCGGTGGCAGAGTCCCGCAGGGACGGCGACACCGCTTTGTGGCGCGGGCTGGGCGGGTGGCTTCAAAAGCGGCGTCGCCGGTTCCCTCTGCCGCCGCACTCCAAAGGTGCCGTCAGCCGGAGACCTGGCCGACCTCTCCTTCGTCACCGAACGGATTGCCCAATACTGTTGGGTGCCTCCGTGGCCGGGTTCTCCCTTTGGAGTGCGGTGGCAGAGTCCCGCAGGGACGGCGATACCGTTTTGTGGCGCGGGCTGGGCGGGTGGCTTCAAAAGCGGCGTCGTCGGTTCCCTCTGCCGCCGCACTCCAAAGGTGCCGTCAGCCGGAGACCTGGCCGACCTCTCCTTCGTCACTGAACGGATTGCCCAATACTGTTGGGTGCGCCTGCGGGGCTGGCTTTTCCCTTTGGAGTGCGGTGGCAGAGTCCCGCAGGGACGGCGACACCGCTTTGTGGCGCGGGCCGGGCTCGTAGCTTCAAAAGCGGCGTCGCCGGTTCCCTCTGCCGCCGCACTCCAAAGGTACCATCAGCCACGGACCTCAGATCACCGGAGCATGGACGGACCGGCTACGGTGCTTCGGCAGGGGAATCGCCGGCGGTGAGCGGTGCGTTGATCTTTTTCAGCTCAGCGGCGGGGATCTTCTGCACCTTGCGGTCGTAGGTCATGAGACCGTTGATCTCTTCCTCGACATCGGTGGTCTGGGTGTAGACGCCACCGGAGATGCCCTTCGCCTTGAGGCCCGCGAGGATCCCGATCGATTTCTCATAGCGCTGGCGGTACTCGTCGAGGCTCTTCGGCAGGCCACCGTAGCCCCAGTTCTCCTTCTTCGGGTCCCACAGGTGATCCGCCACCGGCCAGCCGTGACCGCCGAATTCGCCGACCACCTTGACGTAGTCCTTGAAGCGGTCGTCATCGAGCGGGAAGCCGGGATCGGGGTAGGAATGCTCGTCCGCGATGTGGCCGATGGGCCAGAAGTTACCGCCGCTGGCGATATTGATCAGGCGCGAAGGGTCGCGGTCCATCGCCCACTTGCCGACGCTCATCGTGCGGTGCTGCCCCCAGGCCTCGTTGAAAGGGGTCCACACAACGATGCTCGGGAAGTTGCCGAGGTGGGTGATCATTTCATCGAACTCGGTGAGCCACTGGCGGCGGTTCCACTCCTGCCACAGCGCGTCCTCCGGGTCGGGCTTGAGGTGGGTCCACGGCGGGCTTTCGCCACCGCTGACCTGATCCTGCCAAACCATCATGCCGATGCGGTCGCAGTGGTAGTAGTAGCGCTCCGGCTCCACCTTGATGTGCTTGCGGATCATGTTGAAGCCGGCGTCCTTGAGCCACTGGATTTCCCAACGGATGGCCTCGTCCGAGGGCGGTGCCAGCAGGCCGTCGGGCCACCAGCCCTGGTCGAGTGGCCCCCAGTGGAAGACCGGCTTGCCGTTGAGGGTGAAGCGGAAGTTCCCGTCCGCATCGCGCTCGCGGCCGACCTCGCGCAGGCCGGCATAGGAAGTGACCTCGTCGATCACCTTGCCGTCGGGATCCAGCAGCGAGACCTTGAGATCGTAGAGGTGGGGGCTGGCCGGCGACCAGAGCTTGGCGTCCGGCACGCGCAGGACCAGCTCGCCGTCGGCCGTGCCAAGCACCTCGCCCTCTGCCAACACCTCGGCGTGAAGGGTTTCGCCGACCACCACCTTGCCCTCCAGCTCCGGCCGGATGGTGATGGTGGAGGCCTTGATGTCGGTGGAAATCGCCAGCCGCTCGATGTGGCGCCGCGACACTTCCTCGGTCCAGACCGACTGCCAGATGCCCGAGTTCCGGGTGTACATGATGCCGCCCGGCTTGAGCACCTGCTTGCCCCGGAGCTGGATGCCGCCGGTCGCGTCCTCGACCCGGACCATCAGCACGTTGTCGCCGTCCCGCAGGTCGTCGGTGATGTCGAAGTGAAACGGCAGGTTGCCGCCGACGTGGGCGCCGACCTCCTGTTCATTCACCCAGACCTGGCAGCGGTAGTCGACCGCGCCGAAGTGGAGCAAGGTGCGCTTCCCGGGTGTTGGCGACAGGTTCACGGTGCGGCGATACCACAGCGCCTCGTAGGGCTGGAGCATGCGGCGGACGCCGGACAGCTTCGACTCGATGGGAAACGGAACCAGGATGGTGCCGGCCCAGGTTTCCGGCTTGATGACATCCAGCGTGGTCACGGCATAGTCCCAGGTTCCGTTGAGGTTGTTCCAATTTTCACGCTTCATCTGGGGACGCGGGTATTCCCGCCAGACATTGTCCGGAGTGACCTTTTCCCCCCACTCGGTCATCAGCTCGGAACGCACCGCACCGTCCTCGCCGAGCAGTTCGTGGAGATCCGGCACGGTATCGGAGTCGATGACATGCGCATCGACATACTGGGCTCCCCGCCCCTGGTGGCAGTGGACCGCGATCAGGTTGGAGCCCTTTTTCAGCGCATCGCGGTTCATGCCCTCCAGCGGCACCATGGAGTAGAACTCGGTGTAGCCGGCGAGGATGGCGACCCGCTGGCCGTTGAGGTACACCTCCGCCTCGTCGTCGTGGTAGATGAACAGGGCCGGCTTGGCGGGAATCTCCTTCAGGTCGAACTTCCGCCGCAGCCAGATGTCCGCGGTGGTCCACTCGGTGTGGACGGTGGCGTTCTGGGCAACGGCCCCTTCGGTGTTGCCGAAGCCGCCGGTGCCAGTCTGCCACTTGGCATCGGAGAAGGCGGGCTGCTCCCAGCCTTCGGCGGGCTCCTCGATCGTGAACTTCCACTCGGGGGCGGCGGACAGGGGTTGGCCAAGGGCCGTCACCACGGCGGCCAGGACGCCGGCGGCAAGCCGGCCGACGCTACGCGATTGGGGAGGATTCATCGGATTTCTGGAGTTTTGGGTTCAGATGTGCGGCCGGATGAGGCGATGCTCGGGCGTGCAGGACGCTCTGCGCGATCTACATCAAGCTAGACGATTCAACACGATGGTTCCCACCCTGAAATTCGCAAACGGAGACCAAATTCCGGCCCTTGGTCTCGGCACCTGGAAATCCGACCCCGGCGAGGTCGGGGCCGCGGTGAAAGAAGCGCTGCGGCTCGGCTACCGCCATTTCGACTGCGCCGCCGTCTACGGCAACGAAAAGGAAATCGGCACGGCCCTGGCCGAGGCGATCGGATCGGGCGCAGTGAAGCGCGAGGAACTCTGGATCACCTCCAAGCTCTGGAACAATGCCCACCTCAAGGACGACGTCCTGCCCGCGCTGCGCCAGACCCTCGCCGACCTGCAGCTCGACTACCTCGACCTTTACCTGATGCACTGGCCGATCGCGCAGCGGCCGGAAGTGTCGTTCCCGGAAAAGGCCGCCGACTTCCTTTCCCCCGACGAAGCGCCGCTGGCGGAAACCTGGGCCGCCTTGGAGGAAGCCGCCGACGCCGGATTGTGCCACCACATCGGCGTCTCGAATTTCAGCCCGCGCCGCCTGCAGCAGCTTCTCGACACCGCCCGGCGCGCGCCCGAGGTCAACCAGGTGGAGTCGCAACCCCTGCTCGCTCAGAACGACCTCCTCGACCTGTGCCGCAAGCACGGGGTGATCTTCACCGCCTACTCCCCGCTCGGCTCGCCCGACCGCCCGGCCCGCCTCCAGCGCGGCAACGACCCGCCGCTGATGAAGGCGCCGGTCATCGAGGCGATCGGCCGCAAGCACGGGATCACGCCCGCGCAGGTGCTGCTGGCCTGGGCGGTGTGCCGCGGCACCGTGGTCATCCCGAAGTCGGTCACCCCTGCCCGGCTCCAGGAGAACCTCGCCGCCGCCTCGGTTGAATTGAACACCGAGGACATGGCCGCCCTTTCCGCGCTCGACCAGGACCACCGCTTCCTCGACGGGGCATTCTGGGGCATGGACGGCTCTCCCTACACGATGGAATACCTCTGGGGCTGACTCTTTCCTTTGGAGTGCGGTGGCAGAGTCCCGCAGGGACGGCGACACCGCTTTGCGTCGCGGGCCGGGCAGATGGCTTCAAAAGCGGCGTCGCCGGTTCCCTCTGCCGCCGCACTCCAAAGGTACCGTCAGCCGGAGACATGGCTGGCCTCTCCTTCGTCACTGAACGGATTGTCCGCTACTGTTGTATACTTCCGGGGCTGGCTCTCCCTTTGGAGTGCGGTGGCAGAGTCCCGCAGGGACGGCGACACCGCTTTGTGGCGCGGACCGGGCTCGTAGCTTCAAAAGCGGCGTCGACGGTTCCCTCTGCCGCCGCACTCCAAAGGTGCCATCAGCCGGAGACATGGCTGCCCTCTCCTTCGTCACTGAACGGATTGCCCAATACTGTTGTGTGCCTCCAGGGCTGGCTCACCCTTTGGAGTGCGGTGGCAGAGTCCCGCAGGGACGGCGACACCGCTTTGTGGCGCGGACCGGGCTCGTAGCTTCAAAAGCGGCGTCGCCGGTCCCCTCTGCCGCCGCACTCCAAAGGTGCCATCAGCCGAGGAACAGCGGCTCGAGGAAATGGAGCACGAACACCCCGGCGAGGCCGATGGTGAACGGCTTGAGGTTCTCCCGCGAGCGCCCGCTACCCAGCCCGATCGCCACGGCGGCGATCAGCCCGATCCCCATGCCGGTGCTGATGCTGAACGTCACCGGCATCGCCAGCAGGGTAAGCACCGCCGGAGCGGCGATCTCGAAGCGGGTCAGGTCGATCTCGGTGACGCTCTCGAACATCAGGATCCCGACCACCACCAGCGCCGGGGCCACCGCCACCCCGGGGATCGCCAGGATCAGCGGCGCGAAGAACAGCGAGAGCAGGAACAAGGCCGCCACCGTGACCCCGGTCAGGCCGGTCCGCCCCCCGGCCTGCACGCCCGCGGCGCTCTCGATGTAACTGACCACCGTCGAGGTCCCGATCAGCGAGGAAAAGATCGCCGCCAGCGAGTCCGCCGTCAGTGCCCGGGACAAGTTCGGCACCCGGCCGTCGGCATCCATCAGCCCGGCCCGCTTGGTCACTCCGATCAGCGTCCCGAGATTGTCGAACATGTCCACCAGCAGCAGTGTCAGGATCACCGGCAGGGCCCGCAGCGGTTCCCGGACGACAAAGCCGAAGTCGAGTTTGAAGAACAGGGGCTCCAGCGACGCCGGCATCGCCAGCGCCGTCTCCGGCAGCCGGGTGATCCGGCCGCCCGCGCCGTCGGGCACGAAGAAGCCGGCGAGGGAGATCAGGGCGATCGCGCAGAGGATGGCGGCCGGTGTCCGCCGTGCGACCAGGATGCAGGTCACCAGGATGCCGCCGGAGAACAAGGCCACCGGCGGGCTTGTTAGATCACCCAGGCCCACCAGGGTCGCCGGATGGGCCACCACCATCCCGCCGTTCTTGAGCCCGATGAAGGCGATGAACAGCCCGATCCCGGCGCAGATCGCCGCTTTCAGCGACGCGGGGATCGCGTGCACGATCCTCTCCCGCACCCCGCTGACGAACAGCAGCAGGAAGATCACGCCGTTGATGAACACCAGCGCCAGCGCGCTTTGCCAGGGCACCCCCATCCCGAGGCACACGGCGTAGGCGAAGAACGCGTTGATCCCCATGCCCGGCGCCAGTGCCAGCGGCAGGTTGGCGAGGAAGGCCATCAACAAGGTCGCCACCGCCGCCCCCAGGGCCGTCGCCGTCACCAGGGCCGCCCGCGGCATTCCCGCGTCCGCGAGGATCGCCGGATTCACCACCAGGATGTAGGCCATCGCGGCGAAGGTCGTCAGGCCCGCCACCACCTCCCGGCCCGGCGTGCTGCCCTGTTGGCGGACCTTGAACCATCGCTCGATCATACGCGGCATTCTATCAGCACGGGCCGCGCCGCACGATGAGGAAGATCAAGGCCTCACCGCGCCTCCGCGGCAAAGGCCAGTTGCCAGACGACCGAGGCGATCGCCCAGAGCACCAAGCCGGCCACCAGCACCAGCCCGGCCAGGTTGATCCGCGCCAGCAACGTCCGCCGTTTGAACCTGGCCCCGCACTCCTCGCACTCCAGCTGGTGGGGGGTCTGCCCTTGGTGAAAGATCGCGATCGGGAACCCCAGGATCCACACGCAACCGGCGGGATAGACCGGGAACTTCCGGCCGTGGTCCATCAACTTGGTCGAACGGCATGCGGGGCACTCCAAAGACATGGCGGCTGATCTGTTAGATAAAGTGGATCGCGGGATCAACCCGCCGGTGAGTGCCCGGCATCCAAGCAGCTTCCCACCGGATCCCGCCAGCAGGAATGTCATCCGGCACCTCAACGGGACATCCCCCTGCCCGCCCGGGCCGCCCCCCATTGCCTCTCCGGATCGATCCGCAGCTCGGCGGGATAGTCGCAGGTGCTCGCCTTGAAGAGCCCGTCTCCGGCCGTGTCGACGGCGTAGCCGTTCTCGCGCAGCGCCTTGGCCAGGGCACGCTGCAGGCGGGGTTCGTCCTCGATGACCAGCAACCTCATCCTTGTGGGGGCACGCACGGTGCCGGGAACCAGCCTAGCAGGTTGCAGACTAAGGGAACATGAAAGCGTTGCGGGAAGTTTTTCGCGGGGATTCTCCACCCTTAACCGTCGCTTAGTCGACCCCGCGCCAGGGTGCAGCCATCGATCCGAAACCGATGACAGCCAGCGATCCAACCGCAAATCCCTGCCTGATCCGGACGGACGATCACAAGCTTTGCGGCGGGAGGACCGCCACACGTGGATCCGGAGGTCCGCCTGGCCGGGTACGAGTTCACCCCGGCGGAGGAGCAGGCGGACCTCCCCGCCACGATGAAATTTCCCATGGGCACAGGAGGCCCGCCTGGTCGGGGCAAGTGCATCCCGACGGAGGAGCAGGCGGGCCCCACACCATCACCGCAACCTGAACCCGACCGGCCGCCCGGCCCAAACCCACCACCATGAAACCCCGGCCGTTCCACATTCCCGTCAGCCGCCGCCGCTTCTTCAAGAGCATGGCCGCGGCGTCCGCCGGTTTCACCTTGCCCGGCTACCTCGCCGAGGTGCTCACGACCTCACCGATCGTCACCCAGGGGCCCTACTATCCGCTGGCCGACGACATCCCGCTCGACAAGGACAACGACCTCGTCCAGCTCGGCGACAACCTCAACATTGCCACCGGCGTGGTCAGCTACATCACCGGCCGGGTGCTCGATGCCTCCGGCAACCCGGTGAAAAACGCCCTGGTCGAGTGCTGGCACGCCGACCACGAGGGCGACTACCTCTACTCGACCGGCACCGGCCGGAATCCGGCCTGTGACGCCAATTTCGCCGGTTTCGGCCAGTTTCTCACCGGATCCAGCGGCTACTTCCGCTTCCGCACCATCAAGGCAGGGCTCTACACCGGCCGCACCCGCCACTATCACTGGGGGGTCACCCTGCCCGGCCGCAGCACCCGCTCCTGCACCCAGACGGGGTGGAACGAGGTCGCCTACTCGAACACCGGGGCCCAGTGGGCGACCCAGAACTCGAACGACAACGTCTTCGCCTCCCTCACCGCGGCGCAGAAGGCCGCCATCCTGCTCGACTTCCTGCCGGTGGAAGGAACCACCACCGGCGAGGTCTACACCCAGTGGGACTTCGTCAGCGGCTACACCCCGGTGGAACCGACCTATCCCGCCCCCGGTGGCTTCCTGGCCAGCGGTGAACTCGTCGCCGGCCCCGGCAGCAGCCCGCGCTACAAGTTGACGTTCCGCGCCTACCCGAACTACTGCTACGAGGTCTACAGTAACCCGACGCTCGCGGACCTCGAATGGGCGGCGCTGCCGTTCTCGCTCACCCGGACCGGAGCCATCGACCGCCACAAGCACGTCGCCACCGCCGAGGGCCCGCTCACGATTTATGTCGAGGCACCGGCGATCAAAGGCTTCTACAAGGTTTCCTTCCGCGTCCCGGGTGCCAATACCGGGACCCCCTGAGCCGTCGTGGAGGGAAGCGCGGGATGCCCCACTTCGGGGTTGGAGGGGCCGAAACATTCCCGGTAGCTTCGCCGTAAGTGGACGCCTCGTGAAGTCCACCAACCCGAACCCACCATCCATGAAACGCCTCCGACCCCTTGCCCTGCTCTCGCTCGCCCTGGCCGCGACCGCTCACGCTGAACCGATCCCGGAAAACCTCCGCCAGGAAGGATGGTTCATCGGCGCCCAGGCCTACACCTTCAAGGAATTCACCGCCTTCGAGGCGATCGCCAAGACCAAGGAAGCCGGCGGTAACATGATCGAGTTCTTCCCCGGCCAGACGATGAAACCCGGCTCGGACGTCAAGGTTCATCACAACATGCCGGAGGACGCCATGAAGGAGCTGCTGGCCGAGTGTAAACGGCAGGGCGTTCACGCGGTCAACTACGGCGTCGTCGGCGCCGGCAATCCCGAGGAGGTGAAGGCGATCATGAGCTTCGCCAAGAAGATGGGCCTTTACGCCGTCTGCACCGAATCCACCGAACAGATCGTCGCCTGGGAAGCCGCCGCCAAGGAAACCGACGTCAAGGTCGCCTTCCACGAGCACGGCGGCTCGATGAGCAACCCGAACTACAAGGTCTGGAATCCCCTCTACATCCGCGGCGTCGTCGAAAGCCGTGACCATCGCGTCGGTGCCTGTGCCGACCTCGGTCACTGGTGCACCTCGAACCTCGTCCCGGTCGAGTGCCTGCGCATCCTCAACGGCCGCATTGTCAGCGTTCATCTCAAGGACAAGGAGAAGAACGGCAATGCGCCGGTCGTCGTTGCCGGCAAGGGCGTCGTCGATGTCGCCGCCTGCCTGGAAGAACTCAAGAAGCAGAAGTTCGACGGCCACATCTCCATCGAGCACGAAAACGACTGGCACGACAGCGTGCCGAAGGTGAAGGCCAACATCGACTTCGTGAAGTCGCACCCGAAATAAGTTCACCGGATTCCCCGCCGCCTCGCCGGGCACCGGTCCGGCCGGGCGGCTCAGTCGATTTTCAACTTCCCGTTCCAAGGCTCCCCGCCATGAGACGTCAGTTCGCGGCCAAAGCGGCGGATCGACTCCCAAAGTCCGCGGAACTCGCGGTATTCCGGGGTATCCCCGCGCAGCACCTCTTCCCGGCGGGCACCGTCCAGGCTGGTAATGCCGTGGCTCGTCGCCACCAGCTTCGGGTTCGCCTCGAAGCACTCGTGCCACGACGAGAGTTCGGCGCTCTTTCTCCCCTGCCTCACGACGATCGAGTGGTAGCTCGCGTCCGGTCCCAAGTGGTTGAGGAAGTCCGCGTCTTTCTTGAACAATCCTTTCTTCTCCATCGAGGCGAGGAAATCCCGGATCTGGTCCGGTCCGCGATGGGCAACCTGATACGGCGGCCCTCCTTCCCCCGCATTCCCGGACCAAATGACCGTGCCGTCCGGCCACGCGACCAATAGGACTCCAGATTTGAACGGCAGGTGTTGCTCGAGGGTGATCGCGATGGCAGGTGCGCCCTCGGGCATCTCGGCCCCGCGGACCGTGGCCGTGGAAAAAACCAGGGCAAGCAGGAGCGTTCTCATTCCGTGGGTTTGTTAGAGTCGCATCAGCCCACCGGCACCCCGCGGTTGCCGCGCCGCAGGACGGCACGGAGCCAGCCCCGCACCGCCGCAAATCCGCGGGCCAAGGCGTGATCGCGGATCCCGTGGAATTTCAAATGCCGGACCAGATGTTCTTCATGGCCACGGTAACGGGGCAGGAACAACAGGACGCCCACGGTCTCCGTCTGGCCGTCCGCCTGCCACACCAACGAAGGTGAAAGCAGGCCGCGCTCGACCTTCCTGAGTCCCTCCGGCAAGGGAATCGTCCGCTCGTCGAGAAGGCAGGCGCGGCGGTAGCGGAAGACCGCGGTGCCATCGTCCGCCAGCACCACCCGCCCGCCGGTCCGGGAGGGCAAACCCGCCACCCGGCCCAGGGTGAATGCATGGGCGCGCTCCACGGACACGCCCTTCTTGCCGATCCATGGAAACAGGATGTCCGCGGCGAAACGGCTGCCGAAGATCATCAGCCGCATCGCCGCCGGTGCCAGCCAGGCGGCCACCGCGATGATGACCACGCACAGGATCGCCGCCAGCCACGGCGCGATGAAATAGACCAGCCCCAGCGAAGCCAGCAACGCCGCCCGCGCCAGCTTCAACAGGCTGTCCACGGTGGAGAACGGCGAAAGGATGATCAGCACGTTGATCGCGTGGCTGCACAGCCAGACCACCAGGAAGGCGACCACCGCGACTGGCACCATCACCCAGGCGATGTCGATCCCCGCGAACGAGGCAGCGACCAGCGACGCATCCGGGACCGGGATCGCCGCGGGGTGTTCCGCCCGGAAGTGCACCGCCATCTGGTTCGCCACCAGCGGCACGAAGGCCGCGCTCGCCACCGCCGCGCTCAGCTTGTTCTCGAAGAGCTCCACCATGTCGAAGGGCTTCTTCAAGATCCCGGGCGTCGCGGCACCGAAGGTGTCCTTCAGGAAGCATAGCCCCAGCAGCGCGAAGCCCGTCCCCCACGCCCACGGCTGGGCATACCATGGCAGTCCGGCCCGAGCCTCCGCCGGGCATTTCCAATAGTGCCACGCGCCGACCGTACTGACGCCGAGCAAGGGCGAGATCGCCACCCCGGTGATTTCGGTGATGCCCTGACTGAGGGCCACCCCGGGCAGATAGGTCTCTGCCTGGGGGGCCATTGCATCATCCTCCGCCGTCGCGAAGCCCCCTGCCGCGAGCAGGAATCCGAGAACCAAGGCCTTGATCATCCCCGCACCCGTATCACAGCGCCCGGCCTGCGTCCACCTTGCCGGAAGATCGCATCACTTGGGCGGCAGCGGCCCGCTGACGAAGCGCTGGTTCTGGCGCAGGAACACGACGGGAGGCATCTCGGCCAGCGAGCGGTTCGAGAACTCGACGGCCCGCTTGCGGTCGCCTCGGGCGAAATGAAGCTCCGCCATCGTATCGAGATAGGCCGCCTGCCGCGGCGCGTTCACCAGCGCCTCCTTCAGATACGCCTCGGCCTCATCGAGCCGGCGGTTGGCCCGCGATGCCAGCCAGGCCGCGGAGTTCCGGGTGTTATCGCAAGCGGGGAAGCGCTCGATCTCCTTGACCAGCTTGCGCCAGTGGAACTCGAAGGCCTGGTCGTGGAGCTTCACCAGGCCCTTCTCGCGCATCAGCGGGAAGAAATAATCCGCCAGGACGTTCTCGGACCACGGCATCGTCGAGCATCGTTCGATGACCTTCAGGGACCGGTCGCGGTCGGTGTCCAGCTTGGAGAATGCCCGGACCAGATTGGCCTCCACGCGGGACTTGATCGCGTCATCCACCCGGTAGGTCACCGGAATCCGGTACGGATCATCGGCCGAAAGCGCCTGGAGGAAGGCATGGGCTTCGATCAGCGGCGCCGCGAGCTTCCAGTCGCTCTTCCACATCGCCCCTTCGTAGATCTTGTCGACGACATCGTAAAAGACCGGCAGCTCGCGGGAGCACTCCGCCGCCGCACGGTTCCACCAGATCCAGGCCCGATCGAAATCCCCCGCCTTGGCGAAAACGTCGCCGCATTCATCGAGGGTCGAGGTCTCCCCCAGCGCGAGCAGGCTCGCTGCCTTCTCGTGTTCGTCCGCGGCTTCGATACTGCCGGACTTGCGGAGGGCCGCGGCGGCCACGGCATGGAAAATCGGCTCGGAAGGATAACGTTCCACCACCTGCAACCACGCGACCGCCGAATCGGCCCAGCGACCCACCGCGGCGAGTTCATTGCCGGTAAAGCCCTTCGGCCAGGGGTCCTCGCGGTTCTGCGCCGCCAGATCGGCTTCGATCGCTTCCACCCCCCGCAGGAAATTCTCCGCATCGTTGACCGCCCGGCTCAGGTCCGTGAACAGGTCGGTTAAGCGCGCCTTCTCGACGCCGTCGGCCGTCTCGATTTCCGCCCAGGCCTTCTTGAGGAACTTGCCTCGCTCGTCGTTGGGATCCGGCAGGAACCCGGACGAGGCCGACATGTTCGGCCGGAAAGGAAGGATCTGGCACAAGCGCTCGAGCCGCTGCGGGCGGTCCAACTCCGGTTCAAGCTTGCCGAGCCAATCCCACAGTTGGTCGGGGCTTTCCATCCGGTCGAAGAGATTCTTCACCGCATGCAGCCACCGCAATTCATCATCCCCGGCGTAGGCGGCCACCGCCTTGACCACCGGCAGGGCGGTCGGGGTGGCGATCCCGTCGACACCGCCGTTGAACAAGCGCGCGCAGACCCGGATGAAACTCTCCTGATCCTTCCCCGCGAGTTCCACCAAAGGGGGGGTGAACGCTGCGTCGAGTTCCTGCACCAGTCCGTGGCGTTCCAGGAAATAACCCATCAACGAAAGCTGTGGGATCTCGTCGTCCTCCCGGTCGGGCTCGTCGATCAGGACGCGGAACCGCTTCATCGCCCAGCCGGTGTAGTCGGGCTTTTCCGGATCCAGATCGAACACCGCGAGTGCCTCCTCAATCCGTTCCGTTTCCTCGAAGTAGAAGAAGGCCGCTTTCGGATCGAGGTCCACCAGCAGCTTTTCCGCCTCCTCGTTCTCCCCGGCCAGGAACATCAGCCGCAGGTCCTTGCCCTTCTCGTCCTCATTGCCGCCGCGGACGAAGCGTCTCAGTTGGAGCAGCTTTTCCGCCTTCACCGGCCGACCTTCCCAGGTATCGATCGCGATCTCACGGTAGGTGGCCAGCCCCAAGGCCGGGATCGATTGTCCGCCCGGCTGGGCCAAGGTCATCCACGGCACCGGATCCCCGGCCAGCAACTGCAAGCGGGCCGCCGCCATCGAGAGTCCTGCCTCCTCGGCCGCAACTGCCGCCTCGTCGAGCCGGCCCGCCGTGGCGAGCAGGGCATAGCGCCACGCGGGATCGTCTTTGTCGGCCCGTTCCAGTTCGCGGTCCAGGTTCCCGGTCGCCCGGTGGAGCGATGCCATCGCCATCAGCTCGCGTGGTTCCCGCGGCGCCAGTTCCAAATAAGAAAAGGCACCCCGGATGTCGGGCGGGTTGCTGGAAAGCGCCTCTCGCGCGGCCTCGATCGCCACGCCGCGGGTGGCGATTTCCAGCATCTTCCGAGACGCCTGGTCTTCCTCGAGCGCGAACAGCTTGAGGATCTGACGCCATGCCCGCTGGGCCTTCATTTCGCGGATCACCACGCGGCGTTCGTCGATGCCGCCGCGGTCGTAGCGCATAACCAGTTCGACCAGGCGCGGCGAGCTGTCGGGCAGGATGCCCAGCTCGATCTTCCGTAGCAGCCCGCGCGCCCGCAGCGCCGCCTCCGGGTCGTCGCCATCGGACACGCGCCTGAGTTCGGCCACCGCCGCGTCGCCGATTTTCCAAAGATCGCGGGTGGCTTTCTCCCGCTCCACGAACGACTCGTCGCCGAGGGCCCGGACCGTTGCCGCGATGTCGTCCTTGGTCGATGCCGGAGGGTTCGGGGCCGCAGCCACACTCGCCACTGCCATCAGGGCGCACAGGGTTGGTCTCGCGAGGTCCAGCTTCATCGGTTCGTAGAGTCCGATCTTTCAACGGGAAATCAACCCTGATCCTTGCGACCGGCCAGCACTTCGTCGACCCACCGGGGCACCAGCTCACCGGCCCGGCCCCGCCGGCTCTCGGTGAAGAGGCTGCTGCCGTCGCTCTCGTCCAGGTTGATCTCGAGGCCGGGCACTCCGGCCTCGCGCGCCCACGAAACGAAGGCCGCGGCCGGATAAACACGACCCGAGGTGCCGATCGACACGAACAGATCCGCCCGCGAGATCGCCGCCGCCGTTTCGTCCAGCCCGAAGGGCATCTCCCCGAACCACACGACATGCGGCCGCAGGCAGTCGATTTCCCCGCACGCCGGACAGACCGAGGCACGGCTCAAGTCCTCCCGCCACGGAACCACCGCTCCGCAGGATTGGCAGCGCGCCTTCAAGAGCTCGCCGTGCATGTGCAGGACCTCGCCGGAACCCGCCCGCTCGTGGAGGTCGTCGATGTTCTGGGTGACCAGGAAAAGCTCCACGCCGGGAGCCGCGGCCAATTTCGCCAGCGCCCGGTGGGCGTCATTCGGCTCGACCGCTCCTCCGGTCAGCTTCGCCCGGCGCCCGTTGTAGAACGCGTGGACTTGCTGCGGATCGCGCGCGAATCCCTCCGGCGTCGCCACATCCTCGACCCGGTGCCCTTCCCATAGCCCGTCGCTTCCGCGGAACACCGGCACCCCGGACTCCGCCGAGATGCCTGCCCCGGTCAACACCACGATTCTCATTCCCGCAGGAAAGCATCCCCTCCAGTCCGGGCAAGCTTTGGCCCAACTTCCGGGGTCACTTACCGATGCAGAACTGGCTGAAGATCGCGCCAAGCACTTCCTCGGTGTCGACCTTTCCCGCGATCTCCCCGAGGGCATCGAGTGCCGTCCGGAGCTCCAGCGCGGCGAGTTCCGGCGCTGCGCCCTGCGACAGCAATTGATCCGCAGCCTCCAAGGCAGCGTCCGAACGGCGCAGGCAATCGCGGTGCCGGGTGTTGATCGCCACCGAATGCTCGCCCCAGTCGGCTTCGCCGAGATCAAGCGCCTCACGGATCGCCAGGCGAAGATCCTCCAAGCCTTCTCCCGAGGTGCAGGACAAACGCACGCCCGCGGAGCCCGCCCAATCGGCATGCTCGCCGAGGTCGGACTTGTTGAGGACGGTGACCGTCCGCCGCGCGTTCTGCGGCAGTTCCACCGTGCTCTGCGGTTCCGGCAGCGTCGCGTCACGGACCACCAAGAGAAGGTCCGCGCGCTCCGCCTCTTTCATGGTCCGGCGGATGCCTTCGCGCTCGATGCCACCCGCCTCATCCCTGAGACCGGCGGTGTCGACCAGCCGCAGCGGGACCCCGTCGAGAATCACCATCTCCTCGATCGTGTCCCGCGTGGTGCCCGCCTCGTCGCTGACGATCGCCCGTTCGCTGCCGAGCAGCAGGTTGAGCAAACTCGACTTGCCGGCATTCGGCCGGCCGCAGATGACCGTGCGAACGCCCTCGCGGAGGATCCGCCCTTGCTCCGCGGTGGACAGGAGCCGGGCAATCCCCTCGCGGACGCCGGTGATGCGTGCGGTGAAAAGATCACCGGTATCGGGATCGATGTCTTCTTCCGGAAAGTCGATCCACGCCTCGAGGTGCGCCACCAGCCCGATCAAATCCTCGCGCAGTTGGTTGGTCTGGCGGCCGATGCCCCCCTCCAGCTGTTCGTGGGCCGCGCGCAGGGCCAGGTCGCTCTGCGCGGAGATCAGGTCCATCACCGCCTCGGCCTGGGTCAGGTCGAGCTTGCCGTGCAGGAATGCCCGCTGCGTGAACTCACCGGCTTCCGCCGGCCGCGCCCCGCATTCCAGCAAGCGCCCGAGCACCCGGCGGGTGACCAGCCGGCCCCCGTGGCAGGCGATCTCGACCACCGGCTCGCCCGTGAAACTGCGGTCGCCACGGAAGACGGTGATGAGCACGTCGTCGATGATGCGTCCGGCAGCGTCGATGACCTTGGCCCGGGTCGCCCGGCGCTCCGTGGCTGCGGATGCGGCAAAGCCCGTCACCACGTCGGCAACGCCTTCCGCGTTCGGTCCCGACACCCGGATCAGGGCGACGGCAGCCGTGCCTCCACCGCTGGCCAAGGCGGCGATTGTTTCGGTGTCCCGGTTCATCAGTTGCCCGGAGCCTTCGGTGCCGGCGCGACGGACTGACCGCCGATCCCGAGGAATTCCCAGCAGATGAACCTCTTCATCTGCAAGCTCGGTGCAGCCTCATTCGTCCACTCGAGCTCCAGCGTCGCCGTGCGGGTCTTGGGACGGGCATTCTTCACGCCGCGCCAATTGAGGATCGACAGGGCACGACCCATCTCCGAATCGATCGGCACGGCGATCCGTACGGTGTCGGTCTTGTGGGCGGGATCGGCCATGCGATAAGTCTTGGTCCCGGGGATGGCGCGGCCGCTCTCCGGAACGTCCTCCACGATGAACAGGCGGAACACCCGGCTGCTCCCTGGAGCCGCCAGCTCGGTGAAGCCGCGGAACAAGCGATACTTCGTCTGCACGAAGGTGTCCCAGTCGATCCGCAGCCCGTCGGGTCCCCGCTTGAAGAAAACCTCCACCTTCACCGGATCCGACGCGTAGTTGCCGGACTTGGCCATCGAGGAAAGCAGCAAGTCGGGCTCCCGGACTCCATATTGGACGTCGAGCGGGGCCAGTGGCCGGAAGAACTCGCCCATCTCGAAGTGTGGGGGACGATCGTAGCGCATCCGGAAGATGCCGCGTTTCATGTCCTCATCCGGCAACTGCAACGCCGAAAATCCGCTGATCGGCGTATCCGAATCGTTGATTTTGTTGCTGCCGTAGAACTTGTCCATCTCGGCCAGCTTGGCGGCGCCATCGATCGAAAACGCCGCCTTCCCTGCCGCGGTCTCCGCCGCGAGGAAATCGGTAAGCACCTGTTTGGCATCGTCCCGCCATCCGGATTGGAGATACTTGCGCTCTTTCACTTTGGCCTCCTCCGAAGCGACCAGGACCGGCGCCTTCACGGGCGCGGTGCGTCCCATCCGCGAGGCCATGAACACCACGGTGCCACCGGCAGACAGGATCAATCCGAGCAAGCAGAACAGCGGGATCAGCACATGCTTCCGGCTCGCCCGCCGGGGCTTCGATGGCTTGGACCGCTTCGGCTTGTCCGGCTTCCCCGAATCCTTGGACGGGGACTTTTCAGCCGCGGTCTGCCCGTCGCCATCGCCCTCTGCCTCTGCCTTGGCCTCGCCGGGTTCTGCTGGAGATTTGACGGGGGCAGGTTTTGGCGCCGCCAACATCGGCTCCGGAACCGGCTGGGCAACTTGGCCCGGATGCACGATCTGGATCACGGGAGTAAGCCCCTTGTGGGCTTCACGGTGCTGGGCGAAGGCTTTCTCCCGGGCTTCGGCCCGCTTGCGCTCCTTTTCGAGCTCCTGCTCGTGCGCGGCGGCGGCTTCCTGGGCCATCGTCCGCTGCTTGGCCAGGGCCGCTTCCTTCGCGGCCATCAAGGACCGCTCCTCGGCGAGTGCTTTCTGTTGTTCAAGTTCGCGCTGGTGGGCAAGCACCCGCTCCCGCGCGAGCGCCTGCTCCCGTTCCTTGGCAAGTTTCTCTGCCTGCGCCTTTTGTTCGGAAAGGGCCTTCTCCTGGGCACGGGCGCTTTCCAGAGCGCGCTCCTTCTCTTCCGCGGCTGCTTTTTCTTCGGCGAGAGCTTTCTCCAAGGCCGCGCGCTCCCGGGCAACCTCCTCCTGAGCCTTGGCCTTTTCCTCGACGAGCGCTTCCTCCAGTGCCCGCGCCTTTGCTTCGGCCAACGCACGTTCCTGGGCGATGGCCCGCTCGGCGGCGGCCTTCTCCTCGTCGGCCATCTGCTTTGCCAACGCGCGCTGCTCCGCGAGCGTCTTCTCGAGTTCCGCCTTTTCCTCGGCAAACTTGGCCTCCGCCCACGCCCGCTGTTCCGCGATCGCTTTCTCCATGGCGGCCTTTTCCTCGGCCAAGCGTCGCTCGGCCATCGCCCGCTGCTCCGCCAGGGCTTTTTCATGGGCGACTCTCTCCGCCTCGGCTTTCTCGGCAGCAGCTTTCTCCGCGGCAGCTTTCTCGGCAGCGGCTTTCTCCACGGCAGCTTTCTCCACGGCAGCTTTCTCCACGGCAGCTTTCTCCGCGGCAGCTTTCTCCGCGGCAGCCTTCTCAGCGGCTGCTTTCTCGGCAGCGGCTTTCTCGGCAGCGGCTTTCTCGGCAGCGGCTTTCTCGGCAGCGGCTTTCTCGGCAGCGGCTTTCTCGGCAGCGG
>NZ_JACZFQ010000132.1 GCF_014904755.1 Neoluteolibacter marinus | reverse complement strand
GCCACTCGCCACTCGCCACTCGCCACTCGCCACTCGCCACTCGCCACTCGCCACTCGCCACTCGCCACTCGCCACTCGCCACTCGCCACTCAACCGCCCCTCCCTTCCGATTTCGCTTTGCAAGCCTCGCCCCACTTTCCTAGACCGGCGCGAAATGTTTTCCCAGGAACCGATTGAATGGCCGGAAGAAGTCGAGATTCTCATCGATCGCCTCGAGCGCAAGGCCTCCGAGCGCGGCCTCAGCCGCGAGGAACGCGCGCTGATGGACGTCTATGAGACCGTCCCGCTGCTTGAGAGCGACGACTGCCTGCACGGCTTCTGGCACAGCGGGGTGAACCACCAGCGGGTCATCAATTCCTTCGACCTCATCGGCGCCGCCACCCTCGTCGATCCCCTCAATGCCAGCCGCTGGTGCGAAACCCGCAGCGAGGACCGCAACGACTACAGCGAAACCGAGGAGGAGTATCTCTGCACCATCGAGGAGGAACTCGCCGAAGGGATGGACGAACTCGTCGACCTTGTCGTCGATTTCATCGAGGAGGAATTGGGGTAGCTCCCCGATCCCGGCCATCGTTGCCGCTGGCAACTACCACGGTTGACGAAGGGAAAGACCGAACCGCCGAGACGCGAAGTCCGCAGAGGGAAACGCGGAGAACAGCCCCGCCCGCTGATCACTGATCACTCGGCACTCAGCTCACGGCGCCATCAATACCTCCACCCGGTAGAACGGCCCGGTGCCCGCGGCCGGCTGGTAGGTCGTGGTGCCACCCGCCCCGCCGTCGACCTCCTCCAAAAGACGGAAGCCGTCCTCCAGCGTCGCCGACTGATAGATCCGGTAGATCCGTCCGCCCACCGCGGTCCATTCCAGCTCCACCTCGCCGGTCGCCACCCGGACGCGGGTGCGGAAAAAGGAACTCCCCGAGCGCGGGTCGGTGCCCGCGAGGTATTCCCCCAGGTTGTCCAGCCCGTCGCCGTCCAGGTCCCCGGCGCCGTCCGACGCCAGGTTCTTGTTCAGCCCGTTCGCGTCCTCCCAAGCGTCCGGCATGCCGTCGTGATCCCCGTCCGTCACCACCGGCGGCCCCCCGCCGCCGGTGCCGCCGAAGAAGTCCGTCGTCACCGCCTCGTTCGTCAGGAAGGACCAGCCGGCCGAATTCCCCGTGCCTGTGCCTTTCGGGCTCATCTCGGAATATTCCGTCCAGAACATCGCCCCGTAGTGGAAGCTCACCTCCACCTCCGCCACCTCATCCCCGGAGGCCGCGTTCACGTCCAGCTTGCTGAATACCACATCGTCGAAGGACACCTCGCCCAGCACCGCTCCCTCGCCGCTGCCGCGGAGCACGATCTTCATCTGGTAATGCGCCCCGCTCACCAGCCCGCTGAAGATCTCCGTCGTCGCGAGGTTCGGCGTCAAGCTCAGCGTCGCCGGCTTACCCGTCGCCACCCCGGTGGTTTCGCCGCTCAGGTCGACGGTGTTCTCCGCACCCCGGGAAAATCCCAGCACCTGCACCGGGTCCACGATCGTCTGCGCGCCGCCCGACTTCCCTTTCAGGTAGAAGTAAGCATCGATTGCCGCCTGGCACGCTCCGCAGGGCAGCAGCAGTGCCACCAGGCACGGCAGGCCCTTCCTCGACGTCCCGGCCCTCATCGTCCGCGCCATCCTTACTGCACGTTGAAGGTGGCGTTGTTCAGGACCTGGCTCCAGACCTCTTCGCCGGCCGGCGTCGATTCCCCGGTTTGCGGGTCGTAGGTGTAGTTCTTCATCCGGATCGCGCCGAATTGCAGCTCCACCGCCTCATCCGGCGCCGCGTCGCCATCGGTCACGTTGTAGTCCAGGGCCGCGGCCACCACCATCTTCAGGCCGAAAGTCATCACAAGGGACGGCGGCGCTCCCGGAGCCAACCCGCCGCGCACCAGTACGATCTCCACCTCATCGTAGTGCCCCCCCGTCACCAGCTTCTTGAACAGGTCGGTGCTCACCCTCCCGGGTCGCTTGCGGATCTTCAGCGGCTTGAACTTCGCCCTGCCGGCCCCTGCGCCACCGCTGGCCGAGCCGATATTGACCGTGTTCTCCACGCCGATCTCCACCGACCCCAGCGGGAAAAACCCCTGGCCTGCCAGCTCCTCGGGCACTCCCTCTTCGGCGAACGCCGTCTGACCGACGATCCGCATGTAGGCTTCGATATCCGCCCGGCCGCACAGCGTGCCGGCGAAGGACAAAAGGAGGGAAAGTAGGACTGCTTTCATGGGGACGGCAAAGGGTGAACGCGTGCCACCCTCGCGGATCCATCGAAAAACTACAATTTCAATCGTTCCGAAGCACCGCGCCCCGGCGCATCGGATATTGTCGATTGTAGATTTGCCCCTTCAGGCCCTCTCCGTAGGCGCGCTGGTGACAGCGCGATGCCCCGCCCCATTCGCATCTCAGATGGGAGATCGTAGATGGTGGATGGTAGATCGCGTCTTCCATCCCCTCTCCGCAGGCGCGCTGGTGACAGCGCGATGCCGCTCCCTGCTTTTTACTTTCCACTGATCACTCCCCGTCTCCTCCCACTTCATTCGACATTCGGGAATTCTTCATTCGTCATTCTCTCCCTGCCACGCCTCTTCCCAGGCAAACGATACTCAGCCCCACGAACAGCCACCCCAAGCCGTCCGCCCAGACCCCGATCAATGCCAGATCGCGGGCGTCCCTGAGGTTCCCCGCGCGAAACAGGGACATGGCGAACTGGCTCAGCGGCGCCAATGCCAGCCAGAACCACGCCGTCCTCAAGCCACGCCGGGCGGTCCCCTCGGACATTCTCACAGAGATCAAGGTCAGGGCCAGAAGTTGCGCGATCAGGAGCCAGTGCATCGGGGTAGGGTTTTGGAGTCTCCCATCGACTAACACCCGGCAACCTGACGATCAAGCGGCAAGGCCGATCCCGGGGCTCGTCGCCATGCCTTCAAGGATCCACGATCACCAGCCACGGGGAGCCGCCGGGCGTTCGGATTCCCCACTTCCCCTCCCACTTCATTCGACATTCGGGAATTCGTCATTCGTCATTACCCCCCCGCCCTCCCCACGGATCAAGATGGCAGATGGCAGATGGCAGATGGCAGATGGCAGATGGCAGATGGCAGATGGCAGATGGCAGATGGCAGATGGCAGATGGCAGATGGCAGATGGCAGATGGTGGATGACAGATGGTGGATGACAGATGGTGGATGGCAGATGGTGGATGGTGGATGGTGGATGGTGGATGGTGGATGGTGGATCTCGTCTTCCATCCCCTCCACGTAGGCGCGCTGGTTACAGCGCGATGCCTCTTCCCACGGATCACGGATCACGGATCACGGATCACGGATCACCGCTCACGGTTCACTCCCCACTTTTTACTTTCCACTGATCACCGATCACCGATCACCAATCACTTCTCAATCGCCTCGGCCAGATCGCAGAGAAACTCGGCCACCGCCTCGAATTTCCGCCGCGTGGCTTCATCGGCGATCAGTCCCAGCTTCGCATAGGCAATGATCCCGTCGCCGATGTAGATCGTCGCCTTCGAGTGCCTCAACGTGCCGGCCAACCAGGCACGCCGCTCGTCGGTCAGCACCTCGGCCAGAGTCCTTGGCTGGTTGGTGCGCACCTTGACCGCCTTGTCGAAGGCCTCGTCCCCGCTCTTCCAGGGATCCTGGCCTTCACGCCCCCCTTGGCCCAGACCGCCCAGCAGCCCGGTCGTCCTCAGCTCGGCAGCCAGCATCTTGTCCTTCAGCTCCACCTTCACCACGCTCTCGATCTGACGGTTGTCCTTGATCCCCTTGGCCAGCGCGGCGAAGGAAATCTCCCGCCCGCGATAGCGGCCGTAGACCGATGGATCCGGCCGGACGAAGCCACCCATCCTCGCCGCCGGCTGATCGAGCTCCAGCCCGAAGCGCTCCGCAAGCAGCCGGTACTGCCCGGAGATCTTCCCCGCCGAGTGGTGGAGGATGATCCAGAAACTAGCCGCCCCTCCGATGAGCAACACCGCGGCCAGGAGTATCTCGGAACCCATGCCTCGAAACAACCCGCCCGGCGACCCGAGGTCGAGTCGATTCACCCGCCCCCGACGCCCCTGCCTTTCCCCTCGTCCTCGGGGGATCTCATCCCCGGCCCCGCGTCTTCGAGAACGAGAACGAGCAATGCTCGCGGATCACTTCCCGGATCTCCGTAGGCGCGCTGGTGACAGCGCGATACCCCTCCCCACTTTTTACTTTCCACTGATCACTGATCACTCCGCGCAGGCGCGCTGGTGACAGCGCCGGGTTTTCCGATCCAATGCAGGATTCTCACCGCGAAACACGCGAATCGACGCGAAAGAAAATCCCCCAGTCAGCCCCAAGCCCTTTGATCCCCAAACACCTCTTCCCACTTTTTACTTTCTACTTTCCACGGATCACGGATCACTGCCCACACCCACACTTCGTGAAAGCCGCCGTCGATCCCGGCCCGCCCGGCCGCTTGCGGATGACTTCCAGGGCCGTGAGATAGGTCACCTCCCCCGACGCCTTGGGATCCGCTTCCACCCGGTAGTCCCCGCCCTCGAGGTCCGCCGACTTGATCCTTCCCGTGGTCATGTCCGTCCAGACGATCCGGTCCGGGCCGAAGAAGTGCCGCTGATAGACGATCTCCCAGGCGCCCGAGCTCTTCGCCTCGGCCGGCAGCGGCAGCATCGCCGGCGCCGCGGAGCCATCGGCCGGCAGCGTCCAGATCCCGTCCAGCCGGTTGTCGGTGTGATTCAGCGTCCAGTAGAGACGCTTCCCGTCGGGACTGACCAGAAAGTCCCGCAACCCGGCGGTCTCGTTCAGCGCCGCGGTCAGCGGCGTGCGCTTCCCCGTCTCCAGGTCATGGCGCACGAAGGCCCGCGGCCCCTTGACGTCCTTGCCGACGGTCAGATACAGCGACTTCCCATCCGGTGCCGCGGCCACCGCGGTGAGGGTCTCCGCCCCCGGCTCGATCAGACATTGCCGCTCCCCGGGCGTCGCGGTGGCGGCCGACCACAGCCCCCAGCGTTGCGACGGGAGATGCCTCACCGCGAGGTAGATCCGCTTCCCATCGGGGGACAGGCAGAAGTCCTCGGGGATCGACCGGCCCCCGTCCACGCAGACCCGCCACTCCAGCGAATTCCCGGTCGCCCGGTCGACGGCGAAGATCGCGTGCCCCTCGCCCTCCCGGTAGAGCAGCCGGTCCCCCTTCCGGTCGTAGATCATTCCCATCGGGCTGCGGGGAAAGCCCTTGCACTTCGTGGGCTCGGTCATGTCCCGCACGATCACCGTCCGGGTTTCCTGCGTCCGGAGGTTCGTCGCCTTGATCGCCCCCGGTTGCCCGTGATCGGTCCAGTAGGCATACGGGGTGCAGGAGCCCAGGCAACACACGGCCGCCAGCACAGGAACAAGGATCGGGGTTTTCATCGTGGGGAGGGACGGCCGGATTCGCCCGGCTCCCCTTCAAACAATCAGGGCCGCTCCGCCGGGTCAAATGTTGGAACGGCCGGGTCCTTTCCTCGACTCACTCCCACCCGGCCCCGAGGGGGCCCAGCAACAGCCCGGGGTGAAACCCCGGGAACCCTTCCCACCGCGGCCCCGCCGCCACTTCCCAGATCAGGCGCCAGCCAGATCCATCAAGCGTTCGACGTTCCAGACGCGGGACTTCAAGACGCAGGGAAAGCCGGGGAGCCATTTTGCATTGCCCGAAAAAAAGCCGTCGGACAGCTTGGCCGCATGAAGCTTCTCCTGCCGTTTATCATGGCGGCGTTTCCTTGCGCGGCTGCCGAAGGCCTTTCGTATGCGGCGCTCACTCGCGCTGGCGGGTCGTTCCCCGGCTACGGCGTGAACCACCGCGGAGCGCTCTGCCTCGTGACCGCGGCGGATCCCGGTGAGGCCCGCAGGGCGCCGGTGTTCGACTTCCCCAAAGGCTTGCGCTTCGACACCGCAAAGGCGAAAGCCTTCCAGCAACCCTCGTCGAGCGTCTACATCTTCGGAAACACCGAATTCCCGAAGGCCGTTCCCTACGAACCCGGGTTCGGCCTGAAGGCCGGAGACCGATTGGTTGCCGTGTCCCCGGATGGCAGGAAGGTGGAGGGGAAGCTCATGTACAATCCCGCCAACGGCGAGGACTACTCCTCATTCATGGGGCCGATCAGCCTCGAAATTTTCACCGACGACGAGAATGCCGAGCCCGATGTCGTCCCGGGCTCGCCCGTGTTTTCCGCGGCATCGGGAAAGGTGGTGGGAACCGTGGTGGTGAGGCGTTCTGTTGTGAAGCCCTACCCACCCGTCCAGCTGCCGGGAAAGTTCCTCTTCGAGCCCCTGTGCCTTCCTACAGGCGAGAAGAGGGAGCCGGAGATGATGGCCGCATACGGCGGGGTTGCCTTCGCGAAGCCCCAACCCAAGGGTGTCTTCCGCTGGCTCTTGCCCGGATGCCTCTGGGATCTGGAGGTCGGCATGAGCACGGAAACCCTTGAAGAGGAACGTGGGAAGCTCGGCTCGTTCAGCGAGAACTTCAGGGATCACAGTTTCCTTATCCGAGAAGACACGCCGGTTTGCTACAAGGTTCAATACACCCCGGGCCCGGACAAGGAGAGCCGGGGGCGCATCGTTGAAATCAAGCTGGAGGGATCAACCAATTCGCATCTCGGGGACTATCCCAAAGCGGAGAAGCTGGTCACGGAATTGGAGCAGGCCTTTGGCAAACCCCGGCTTTTCACCTCCTCACTGGACCGCACGGGACTCGCCGGGGAGCAGTTCGCCGCGCACTGGTTGTCCGGCGACCGCTCCATCACCCTGCGCATGCTCCGCGAGCCCATGGCAATCTCCGTCTATCTGGTGATCAGCGAATCAAAGACAAGCACTCACCTGGATCTGATGATGAAAAATCATAAATTCGGCTCCGCACCTGCAAGCATGGTTGCGGCTTATCAGGACTGGGTGACCCGCCCGAAGGAAAAATGAGGCAATATCCCAGTGGGATTCATTGCCCCGTGCCTTCATCAGCGCGGTGGCCCTCCCGCGTGCATCTCTTGCTCGTGAATGGCCCATGCGGACCTTCTTGTCGATCGGGCTCCAGCCCTGCCTGACAATTCCTGAACCTCTTCCGCACCGACCCGACCGCGGCAGTGACAGCATGCCTCCCCCTGAAATCTGAAAGCTAGCAAACTCTCCCCCCTCTCCATCCGACATTCGGGAATTCATCATTCGTCATTCCCTCCCTCCCACTCCATCCGACATTCGGAAATTCCTCATTCGTCATTCCCTCCCCCCCCACTCCATTCGACATTCGGAAATTCATCATTCGTCATTCCCTCCCCCATCCTCCCCGTACCGGGACACCACCGGTTCCAATCCCGCTGCACGGTCCCGCGCCACCGCCTTCGCCGAGGCCCTCCTCAAGGCCGCCTCCGCCCCGATGAAATCCGGGTCATCCAGCGGCTTCACCGGCTCGCGGTCGCAGCGGTCAGGGCGATAGGGAACGGAATCTTCCATGAGCGTGCGGGGCGGTTGGTTGCCACCGGCCTTGAGCAAGCGCGGTGGGCTTTCGGAACCATCGTAAATCCACCACTCATCGACAATCCCAAGATAGCCCTCGCGAAAATGATCCACCTCCCGAGTGACAGCGCGATGCCTCTCCCCACGGATCACCTTCCACGGATCTCGACCGAATTCACCACCTCCGCCAATCCGCGCCGGATCATCCCGCCCGAGATCACATCCACCGCCGCCACCTGATGGATCAGCACGATCCCCCAGAACGCTGCTTGATAGCTCGGCTTCCGCGTCTTGTGCCGGAACCTCCGTTGCGCCAGAAAGGCGCCCGGCCAGCCGCCGAGAAATTCCATCAGGTGAAGCGTGGACTCCGATGTCCGCCACCGTCCCGCTCCCGCCGCCTGCTTGTCTTGCTGATAGGTGATCCATGCGATCATCGACACCACCCCCATCAAGGCCATTACCCCCCAGTCCGGACCCGGCAGGAAGAGCCCCGCCAGCCAGGGTGCCACCAGCAACAAGGCCAACGCCAGCCACGACCCGACGCCGATCTTCGCCTCCTGTTTTGCCAGCCGCACCGCCTTCGCCCGCGGCCGGCCCTGCTCGTCCGACCCCATCGTAAAAGAAACCGCATCCCCCGCGACCGGCCGCCGCTGTCCCGGTTCGAAGTCCTTGATGTGCACGAAGACCCGCTTCCCGCCGGCCTCGATCCACCCGTAGCCCTTGGCGTCGTGCCATTCGACAATCCTGCATGGAGCCCCGGCACCTCCCCGACTTCCGATATGATGATGGGTCATTTCCACGGTTCCAGCTGGCATGGTTAGACTGGTTGAACTAATCACGGAATGTCGATAATACTTAACCATGAAATTCGCAGCCCTCCTCCTCATGCTCGCCAACCCTCTCCTCGCCCAGTCGAATGCATCCAAATTGCTCGAGGCGGGGCTCCTGCACGCCGTAGAGGGCTTCAAGCCAATACCCGAGGCGGACAAGAAGGTCGTCCTCAACCAAACGGCCACACTACTCTCCAAGCATATCACATTCAGGCCGGACGGGACCGCATCCTCGACTTACAACAACGGTTCACCCTGGCCAGTCGAATGGCGGAAGCTGGTCGTCCACCGCATCAGCCGCCAGTTGGTCACCGAGGCCGATCGCCTCAATGGCGTCACCCGCCGCTACCTTGCAAGTCTGCGCTGCGACGCCCACCGGCAGTGGAAGCCCAAGACCACCGCATGGACCGGCTGGCAACCCTCCGGCTTTCTCTTCTTCCCCTCGGCGATCATCATCGAGGAGAAAAACGGCAATTGGAGCGCGCGAGGAAATGCAGAGCTGCCGAAATTTTCTCCCGGTCCCGGTCCTTCGATCCAGGACAAGCCGACCGCCCCCGTATCTCCCGGGCTCCCTCCCGGCATGACGCGCATCCCTAGCTCCCCTGCCCGATGAAGTGGCTCTTGAAGAAGACACCGTCCAGGTGATCGAAATCATGATCCGCGCTCACGAGCTCCGCCTTAAGCGCCGCGGCCGTCGCGGCGAGCCACAGATCATTCTGCTTCATCGGCCGCGCAGGGGTCGGTAGCGGTGGCAGATCCCCTGACACCCACCTTTCAGGAGCTGTAAGAACAAATCACTCAATGAGCCGCCGCCGCGATACGGCTGGCAAGCTCTCGTCCGAAGTCCTCCGCCTCGTTCTCCTCGACGAGACGAGCTTGAGCCTTTTCCAGCAGCAACTTCGCGGTCCCGTAGGCCTTCCTATTCCGGCCTTCCGGTGCCCCGAGCAGGTAGGTAATCTTCAGCTTCTCCGCCTCGTGCAGATACCGGGTCATGCTTTCCCACCGGTGCGCTTTCGCACGAATCTGATCCCCGCTGACCAGGTCAAACGAGAGTGTTTCGTACACATTCCAAATCCCATTTTTCCAAGCATTTGGAAAAGTGTGATCGGCAAACTCCGAGTGGACGTGGTGTGAGCTGAGGTGTCGTGCGACCACCGGCTCCTGAAAAACCTTCTGGTACACTTCCCGATATACGATCCGCTCGTTCCTGCCCTTTGCCCGCTCCTTTTCGTAGTGGCGACCGATGTATTGCTGGAACAGATCCTGCAGCTCAGCGTGAGGGTCCGAAGCAAGTCCCCCGCCCGACCGGCTCCATTGCAGGGCGGCCGAGTCGTGGGGCACCACCCGCAAGGCGATCTCCCGGGCGCTCTCAGGCCTCGCTTCCGTCGGCAACACCGATTGCGGGTGCTCGAATTCGCCCGCCAGTTGGCGGAAGCGGGTCTTCAGGCGCGCCACGATGTTCCGATAGTCGCCGCTTTCGAAGCCTCCGAAAAACTCGCTCAGACGCGAGAAGCGTTCGGTCGCCTCGAAACCGAGGTATTGGCTGCGCGGAGCCCACACCAGCACGCCAATATTCGCGAACTCGCCGGAAAGCGGTTCGTGGCAATACTGGAGGAAGCAATAGCTGTAGGGTTCCTTGGTCATGGCTGGACCAGCTGGGTGAGGTATTGGAAAAAGTCGTCGGCGTCGCCGGCGAGCCTCGTAACGTAGGGTTGGATCTGCTGGAAGTCCAGATTCGACCCCGGGAAGCAGGCCTCCACCTCGTCGATGCAGGCCTGCGAGAGCTTGGCCAGCTTCTCCCGGTCCAGCGCCGCCCTCAGTCCGACGCCGAGGAAGGGGTCCGCCTTGGCCTCCCGTTTCAGGTGCGGAAAGAGACTGTTTTGCTTGAGATTCAGGCGTTCCAGCGCCTTCCGCCACGAGCGCTTCTCTTGCAAAAAGAAGCCCAGGCACCAGGCCCGGTCGAAATCCAGGACCGCCAGTTTCTCAGCCTTCCAGAGGAGATTTGGGTTCTCCGTGGTCCGGTCGTCGTTCTGGACCAGCCCGTCATAGGCGTAGGCATCGTTGATCGTCCCCTGGGTGATCTTCTTCGGTCGGTTGGTCGCGGTCCATGGCTTCCAGTCGTTGCCGAGGTGGACGGTCGCCAGGTTCCGGCCATGGCTCCGCTCGATCAGATCGTAGTAGTCGGTGTTGAGGTGGTTGCGGAAATCGAGGGCGCCGAACTCAAAGCCTTCCGGGATCTCCACGCCAACGGGTTCCGGCGCGGTCAGCCCGAGTCCGCGGGCGAGCAACAGGCAATACGCCTCGCGGTGCATGTGCTTGAGTTCGCCCTGGTCGTCGTAGCCAGCAAGACTCTTCACCACCAGCGTCGCCTTCTCGCCGGTCGCCTCATCACTCGCCGTCACCAGGAACGGGCGGATCAGCCCCCGTTTGGTCGGTTCGTGGAATCTCTCGGCGGTGAAGATCTTCATGCGTCACAAATTAGGGACGGGTCCAGCTACTACCTGCTCAGCAGCGAAACGGCGTATGTACATCAAAGTGGGTCATCACTGGGCCTGGGCAAGAGCTTCGAACTGATCGCGGATGACCTTGAGCCGCCGAAGGAGGTCGTCGTAGGTCATGATCTCGAGGACATGGCGGTATTTGCGGCGAATCACTTCAAAGTCGATCCGTTGCTCCGGGGTCCAATCGGTATCCCGCCCCATGATGATCATGCCGGTGGGGTTCACGATCTTGATCTCAACGCCGGCGGGCAGGTCCGGAGCGTAGCGCTTGTTCAACCTTTGTTCGCCAACTTGCCCCCATCGGTTGAGGTGAAAGAGATACTTCTCCAGCTGCATTACGGTTCCATTCAGCTCACGCATCGGGACGTGGTTGTCGCGGTAACGGTTTCGCGTGACAATGCACTCGGAGAACGGCTTCTTGATCTCGATCCCGTCCACGTAACCCGAGGCGTCCACCAGCAAAAAGTCGATGGCTCTGTCTTTGCCAGCCAGGCTGTCTCGCACCGGCGCCTCGCGAAACGCGGTGACGTATTTTGGAAAAAGGAACAGGATGAACCCAAGAATCTCCTTCTGCCACTGACCTTCGTTGTATGAATCCGGCTGTTCCAGCATGACCTCAATCCGACTGATGAGATCCGAGTATTTGTCGACCTCGTAGGCGGCGAAATCCTCGCGCGGATCACCTAGAGCGCGAGAAACGCGCCGATTCATGTAACGCTTATACCTATCCTCGTGATCTTGTTCGATTGGAAGATGCTCGCGGAGGATTGCGCTCACTCGTGCAGCGGCATAACGGTTCAGCTCATAGGTGTTCGGGAAATCCCTCAGCAGCTTCTCGAATACATCTTTGGGAAGCGCACCCGGCTTATCACCGCCGACCCAAAGAGTCTTGAGGTCAAACTCATTCATCCGGCGAAAGATCGAGATGTTCCGCTCTGCCGCGAAGACCCTGCGCTCTAGTTTAATCGAGACGTGGATCGCGAGGTCGAAATTGAGGCCTAGCACCTCACGATCGATGCAATAGTAGCTGGCGCAAACGGTCCCGATGTAGAACACGAAGCGACCTTCCTCATACTCATCATCCTCCTCATCAAGCTCGATTAGCCGCTCCTTCGTGACGTCAAATATACGACCACTGAGACTGACCTTTCCCGTGGTTTGAAGCTGATACTTAAGCCATTCTCCTTCGTTGTTTTCAGAGGTGTAGATAAGCATCAGATCCGGCCCGTCATTCTCTTGTTCGAACGCGATCATGGCTCGGTAGTGAGTTTCGCCACGAGTGCGTCGAGGAGGCGGGTGGCGGTCGTGCGGGTGGCGGTGAGGCGGGCTTCCCACTCGTCCACCAAGGCCATCAGTTGATCGACTTTGGCGACGATCCGGCGTTGCTCGGCGAGGGGCGGGATGGGGATCGAATATGCCTTTACTGTCGAAACGTTGACGCGCGGTGCTGCTCCGCCGGTAGTCCTAGATCTGGCAACCTCAGTGATGAAGGGAGAGTTCAAGACTTGTTCCAAGAAAGCCGGCACAAGCGTCTTTCCGGTCCTGATGAGCATCATCCGTTGCCCGAGGCAGATCTCCGTCCCGGACGGGACACGGCAAGCAACCCCCAAAATCCCCCCTTCTCGGCTGTAGAGGATGTCATCCTCCCTCGGTTTCAAGCGCTGGACTCGTTCCAAATACGTCTTCTCGCTAACGAAGCGAGACGCTGTAAGATCAAGATGCCCCGGCCGAAATTGATTGGTCCGAACACAGATTTTCCCTTCGTTCGTCCATTTCGGCGTTGAATGGGGACAATCAACGATCTCGGCTGCGGCATCGCTGAGACTAAGACTCTCCCACGCTCCCTGCTTCGGGACCAGTTTCCCCAAAGCGGCGAGGGTGAGGATGGTTTTGCGGAGGTCGGCGGGGGTGAGGGTGAAGGAGTCGTGGAAGAGGAGCTGGAGGTTGGCCGGGGTCGGGAATTCGGTGAAGCGGGCCAGCGCGGCGCGGGCCAATTCGGACTGGCGGGTGTCGCGCTCGCGCAGTTGCGCCTCTAGCCGGTCACACTGCGCCATCAAGGCATCCACCTTCGCCACAATCCGCTTTTGCTCGGGGAGGGGCGGCACCGGAATCAAAATCGATCTGAGGTCCTTGAGGTTAATCTTATTTGTGTGAGTCGCTCCTCCAACCTTAACGGCATCGAACTTTGCTTTTGTATCTGGGGAATTAAGAACGAGCTGAAGGAACCTTGATCCAATTTTCGAATGATCGGGACGAATGAGTGCCGCGCTAACGAAAAGACTGAATTCGCAATCAACGTCTACCACAACCGCCTTTCCCAACGTTCCGATGCGACCGAGAAGAATGTCGTCTAGGCGAGGGTCACACCGTCGAAACAGGGCAGCGTGCTCCTCTTCCGTGATGAACCTAGTGTCGGACATGTCCAGTCGACCGCCGCTGAAGTCTTTGACGGAAACGAAGGGAACACCCGACTCAACGTAACGCGGGGTCTTGTGCGCACCGTCCGTAATTTTGAGCGTCGTTGCCTCAAGCGCGAGTTGTGGCCAGCTGCGTGGAGAAATCGCGGTTTCCAAGGCCAATCCGCGGATTCGATCAATAGCATCAAGATCGTTCACCAGTTCTCCGAATTCCTCAGAGAAAATGTCGAGCGGGACGCTCATGCCTGGGATGCGGTGAGCGCGGAATGTAGCTCGGCTTTGAGCTTGGCCTTCGTTTCCGCGAGCTGCTTGAGGAGTTCCTCGTATTCCGGCAACAAGTGCTCGATGTCACCGGGGCCGTCATCCGCCGCATGCGGGTTCTTGATGTCGAGGTTGTAGCCGTTTTTGACGATGTCCTCGACGGGCACGCGCCACGCCTGCTCGTTCTCGACGCGCTTCGAGTAGCGGCCGTCCTTTTCGGGCTCCCCCCACCACGCCTGCTCCGGCCCGAACTCCTCGAAGCGGATCGGCTTGGTCTTGTTGTAGCTTTTCGCTCCTGGCGGATAGGGGTGCTCGTAGTACCAGACCTCCTTGGTCGGCGTGCCCTTGGTGAAGAAGAGGAGGTTGGTGCGGATGCCGGTGTAGGGATTAAAGACGCCGTTGGGCAGGCGGACGATGGTGTGGAGGTTGCACTCGGTGAGCAGCGCCTCCTTGAGCCGGGTCTTCACGCCCTCGCCGAACAGGGTGCCGTCCGGCAGCACGATGGCGCAGCGCCCGCCGGGCTTGAGCAGGCGGATGATGAGGGCGAGGAACAGGTCGGCGGTTTCCCGGGTCTGGTATTTCTTCGGGAAGTTCGCCTCCAGGCCATCGGCCTCCTTGCCGCCGAAGGGCGGGTTGGTGAGCACGACCTCGACCCGCTCGTCCTTTCCCCAGCTCGTGTAGGGCCGGGCCAGGGTGTTGTCGTGGCGGACAAAGCCGGGGTCCTCGATGTCGTGGAGCAGCAGGTTCGTCATGCACAGCAGGTGCGGCATGTGCTTCTTCTCCACCCCGCGCAGGCCGGCCTGGAGCTTGCGCTCGTCCTTCACCCCCTTCACGTGGTGCTGGCGCATGTGGTTGATGGCGCAGGTTAGGAAGCCGCCGGTGCCGCAGGCGGGATCCAGCAGCAGCTCGCCGGGCCGCGGGTCGATCCGGTCGGCCATGAACTGGGTGACGGCCCGCGGGGTGTAGAATTCGCCGGCATTTCCCGCCGACTGGAGGTCGCTGAGGATCTTCTCATAGATGTCGCCGAAGTGCTGGCGCTCGACGAGGCTGTTGAAGTCGATCTCCTCGAGCTTGTTGATCACCTTGCGGAGCTGCTGGCCGCTGCGCATGAAGTTGTAGCCGCCGTCGAAGACCTCGCGGACGATCCGCGCCCGTCCGTCCTTGCGGCCGGTTTCGAGATTCTGGAGGCCGGGGAAGAGACGGTTGTTGACGAAGTTCAGCAGCTCCTCGCCGGTCATCCCCTCGGGATCGGCGGCCCAGTTCCGCCACTTCAGTTCATCGGGCAGCAGCGACCGGTAGTCCGGGTCGGTGAACTCCCACTCCGACTCCTTGGCGTCGTAGATCTTGAGGAAGAGCATCCAGGCGAGCTGCTCGATGCGCTGGTCGTCGCCGCCGACGCCCTCGTCCTTGCGCATCTCGTTCTGGATCGACTTGATGGTGGCGGTCAGGGACATGGGTCAGGAAACTTGGGATCGGTAGTGGTCGTCGAGGGCCGGGAGCTCGGCAGCAACAGATTGAATGACCTTGAGAGTCTTCTCTTGGGCGAGAAGCTTGGCGCACCAAGCGACAATTTCCTCGTGGAGCCCTCCCATGTCCTCAGCGTCCACGGCATCAAGATCAATTTTTGCAGCGCCTGCGTAGTGGAGCGATATCCACTCTTTTGGACGCTTCGTCGCAGTCCGATTGCGCACGAACGGCGACCCCGGACTTTGGACCTTAGTCCATATCCTATCGGCCCAAGAATCCGGCGCTTTACCCGAAATGACGTAAAGCTTGGGGTTCTTACCCCTAAGATTAATTTCAAAGAGCACCGTTCCCTTCCAGTCGTTCGACCAGCCCGTTCCGTGCTGGTTGCCCGGATGACTCCATGAGCTGGGAATGAAGCGGACGAACCCCTTGCTGACAGGTGCCATCTGGATTCCCAGCTTACCTGACTTTTCAATCAAGCACTCCTCCACACTTTTGGTTAGGAGCTGAATGTGATCCGGGCGATGACTGTAGATCACGTCGAGTGCCCGCTTGTGCTCTTTGTAGATCTTCCTCGCGATGCGTGCGATTTCGTTTTCGTCCATGAATTTCTCCTCAAGGAGCCGGAGATAGTTCTCCAGCAAGGTCGTTGGTTCTGTGCCGATCAGATGGGAGCGAGCGGCGACACACTCCTTCAGCACCCGATGAATTTGCGCATAGGACGCCGGAATGTATGCCGCATCGTCCGCGCTCTCGGAGTTCTTGGTCAGGAAGAGATAGAGAAGTTCGCCAGCGTCAGGGAACTCATTCTCCACAGTCTGCCGATAGCGGCTGAGCTGATCGGAATGCTGGCTCGAGTTGACTTTGTTCTCGATGGCCACGACCCATGGATCTTCTCCGGCGAACCGAAGGACTAGAAGCAAATCGATGTGTCGCCATTCCCGACGCACTTCCACGTCGAGAAGCTGCCACGAATCAATACGCACGGCTGAAACCGATGTCTGCGGTTCCTCGGCCTCGTGGAGCACGCGCATCAGCCACTTCTTGAGGAACAGCTCATCGAGGCCATGGGATTCCGATGGATCGAGAATCCAACCGAGCACGTTCGAATGCCGGATCTCACCATATTCAAATTTCAGCACCTGAAACAAGTTGAAGCCCCCGAGCATCCGTTCGAGATCCTCGAACTCGGGAGAGTTCACAATGAGGTTATTGAGAGCCTCGTAGTCGGATTTCAGAGAGGCGACGTCGTTCATCAGGCAGCGGGATAAAGGGAGTCTTCGAGTTCACGGATGGCCTTCCGGTAGCCCTCCGCCCCGCCGAAGAAGGCGGCGATTTCCAGCGGGCGGCCGATCTCGTTGAAGGGCTTCTGGTGGAGAACCGTGGGGTCTTCAAGGTCGAGGATGCCTCCATCGGCATAGCGGTCGAGCAGGGCCTGAAGAACTGCCCGGGCTTCGACGCCGTATTGGGTGAAGACGTCGCGCTTGCGGACATTCTCCGCCCGCTCCCGTCGGGTTAGCGGCGGCTGGCCGTAGGCGACGTGGCAGATCAGGTCGAAGGCATCGAGGTCGGGGTCCACGTCGTCGCGGAGGACATCGATTGCCAATCCATGGGCCTCCATTTCCTCCAGCACCGTCGCCTTGCGGTCCGCGCCCTTCCAGGTTTTCAGAAACTCGTCCAAGGAAGCGTAGTCTCCAAGGATGGTCTTGCGGGAGTAGTCACGGAGCGACTCGGTGACCAGTTTGCCGTCGTCGCCGTAGTATTCCACGCGTTCGGCGAGGATGCTCACCGCCACGCCGTTGACGCGGATTTTTCGACGCGGTTCGGGTCCCCCGTTGCCGCCCGGAGGGCCGGGGATCTCAGGGGGCTCTCCACCTGTTTGATAGGGCCCCTCCTCTTCGTGCAGCCCACCGGACGGCGTTTCCGGCTCCTCGGGATCGGGAGGCAAGACGGGATCGTCTCCCTTGGGTTCATAGATTTGAACCGGATCTCCATCGAAATCCTTGTCGGCGAAATGATTGGTCGCCTGCCGGAAGTCGATCAGGGTGAAGTAAAGCTTGTTCTCCTCCTCATGGATCCGAGTGCCGCGACCTATGATCTGCTTGAACTCGGTCATCGAGCCGACTTCCCGATCCAGCACGATCAGCTTGCAGGTCTGGGCGTCCACCCCGGTGGAGAGCAAGCGCGAGGTGGTGACGATGACCGGATAGCGGCTTTCGGGATCAATGAAGTTGTCGAGTTCGTCGATGCCCCATTTGTCGTTTCCGGTGATCCGCATGATGTAGCGCGGGTCCTCCTTCACCAGCTGCTGGTTCTCGTCGATCAACGCTTTCCGCATTCGGAGGGCATGTTCGGTATCGACGCAGAAGACGATGGTCTTCTGGTACGGGTCCTTCGCCTCGCTGAGGTACCGGGTCACCGTGCGGGCAACGATGCGAGTCCTCTCGTCGATGATCAGGTTCCGGTCGTAATCCTTCTGGTTGTAGATCCGGTCCTCCACCACCTCACCATCGACATCCACCTTCCCCGGTTCCGGCCGGTAACCCTCGACGTCCTTGTCGATGTGGATCTTCACCACCTTGTAGGGTGCCAGGAAGCCGTCCTCGATGCCCTGTTTCAGGGAGTAGGTGTAGAGCGGCTGGCCGAAGTAGTGCATGTTGGAGACGTATTCCGTCTCTTTCGGAGTGGCGGTGAGGCCGATTTGGGTGGCCCCGGCAAAATGCTCGAGGATCTCCCGCCAGGCCGAGTCCTCTGCCGCGCTGCCGCGGTGACACTCGTCGATGATGATCAGGTCAAAAAAGTCGGGGGAAAGCTCCTTGTAGATCTTGTCTTTCTCCTTCGGTCCGGTCAGCGCCTGGTAGAGCCCGAGGTAGATCTCGTAGGCGGTATCAATCTGGCGACCCTTGCGGATGGCGGTGGAGATCTTTGCCTTGGTGCCGTCTTTCTTTTGGATCGTCTTCGACTTGGCGCTCAGCTTCGCCATCGCTTTCTCGAACGGCCGGAAGTCGCTCACCATCGTCTGGTCCACCAGGACATTGCGGTCGGCGAGAAAAAGAATGCGCTTTTTCGCACCGGACCTCCACAAACGCCAGATGATCTGGAACGCAGTGTAGGTCTTGCCCGTACCGGTGGCCATGACCAGAAGGATCCGGTCCTGCCCGCGGGCAATGGCCTCGATGGTGCGATCGATTGCGATGCGTTGGTAATAACGCGGCTCCTTCTTCTCGCCATCGTCGTGATAGGGCGTTGCAACGACCTTCGCCTCGGCAGGCGTGAGCCCCTTCCACTCATCATATTTGGCCCGGAGAAGCTCCGGGGAGGGAAAGTCGTCCATGCCAAACTCCGTCTCAACCTCCGGAAACGTGCCGGTCCTGTCATGGAAGGCGAAGCCGTCCCCGTTCGACGAGAAGGCGAAGGGCACGTCGAGGGTGACCGCGTAGTCGAGCCCTTGCTGGAGCCCGTCCGCGACCTCGTGCTTGTTGTCCTTGGCTTCGACGATCGCGATCGGAATATCGCCGGAGTAGAGAAGATAGTCCGCGACCTTGGGCTTGCCACGGGCGACCAGCTTCCCCCTCACCACGATCCGGCCTTTGGTGAAATAGACCTCTTCCCGGACCTGGGTCATGATGTCCCACCCCGCCTTCTGGATCGCCGGGGTGATGAACTTGGTGCGGATGTCCGCCTCCTTGAGATCCTTCTTGTTCATGCCACGGAAGATCGGCGCGCTAGGGGAACCGGAATAATGGCTGGAATTTCGGCTGCGGGCATGCGGGGAGAATGGTCAGGAAGACTTAGAGAACGGAGAGAATCGCGGGAAGCGGAAAGTCATCACGCGAAGCGACGATGACAGGGAGACAGGCACCACCCATCGCTCGAATCGGACGAATGGGAGGACGAGGGATGAAGAGGCGCAGGAACCTCCCCTTTTCGCGCCCTTTCGCGGTTCCCCCATGGCCGCTTCCCCGGCCTCCCCCGGGGCGTGAAAATCCCTTGTGACGCCGTTCCTTTATAAAGTTGCCTCGTGAAAATCCATTTTCAGGGCGTCACTTTGTAAAGTTGCTCCATCAAAATCCATTTTTAGAGCGTTCCTTTATAAAGTTGCTCTGTGAAAATCCATTTTTAGAGCGTCACTTTATAAAGTTACTCCGTGAAAATCCATTTTCAGAGCGTCACTTTATAAAGTTGCTCTGTGAAAATCCATTTTTAGAGCGTCACTTTATAAAGTTGCTCCGTGAAAATCCATTTTTACGGCGTCACAAGGTAAAATGACGGCGTGAAAATCCACGGAATTGGAGGGAGGAGGGCCGGGAAAAGGCAGAAAGGGGCACCACCCATCGGACGAATGGAACGAATGGGAGGTCGGTCCGGGGGTGGGTTTTGACAACGAAACGGGCGAAGGAAGCGAAGGTTGCCTGGGTCTGGGCATGGGAGGTCGGTCTGGTGCTTTTAGAACCACGGAAGGCACGGAATACGCGGAAGGTTGGAGAGGGTTGGTGATGTCTTGGCTGATGCTGGAGGAGCCGTAGGCGCGGTGGTGACACCGCGGGAGGTGTCGTCCGGGGCACCACCAATCGGACGAACGGAACGAATGGGAGGTCGGTCTGGTGCTTTTGGAACCACGGAAGGCACGGAATACGCGGAAGGTTGGTGAGGGTTGGTGATGCCCTGGCGGATGATGGAGGATCCGTAGGCGGGGTGGTGACACCGCGGGAGGTGTCGTCCGGGGCACCACCAATCGGACGAATGGATCGAATGGGAGGTCGGTTTGGAGGTGGGTTTTGACAACGAAACGGGCGAAAGGGGCGAAAGTTGCCTGGGTCTGGGCATGGGAGGTCGGTCTGGTGCTTTTGGAACCACGGAAGGCACGGAATACGCGGAAGGTTGGAGAGGGTTGTTGATGCCCTGGCGGATGATGGAGGATCCGTAGGCGCGGTGGTGACACCGCGGGGATGCCGGTCCGGGGCATCGCATTCTCACGAATGCGCCTACGGTGGATGGAGAAGGCCCCGGTCAAGGCATGGGAGCGATTCCCAGAAGACGGGGAAAAGTGCATTTTGTAACGGGTATTGATTTGGACGCTTAACTCCCGGGCCGCTCTAACAGGGTTTTTGAAAAATCCCCGCAACGGCGCGGGATTCCGAGTTTCGATATTTTGTAAATCTTAAATTTTTAACCCCTATCACGCCATCCGGGGCATGATATTTTTAATGGATCTGTCCGCATGTGTCGTGGTAGTCGAAAAAACATGCACCGATGCAGGACTCCACCTGCCGGACCGCATGACTGCTAACACACCAAACATGAAAACCAGCCATGAATGATAACACACCCATCCTCCGCGTTTCCCTGGCCTTCGGCTCGGGAACGGATGCCCAGCTGAAGGAACGCGCCAATGGCGTGATCCTGAACATGACCGGGAACGCCAGCTTCCCCACCCCGACGGTGCCGCTGGCGGAGCTGCAGACGGCCGTGACGGACTTCGTCGCCGCGATGGCGGCGATGGTCCAGGGCGGCACCGCCGCGACGGCGACCAAGAACAACCTGCGCGCCACGCTGATCGAGCTGCTGAAGGCCCAGGCCTTCTACGTCCAGGTGACCAGCGCCAATGACCTGGCGGTGCTGCTGTCGAGCGGCTTCGAGGCGGTGAGCACCAACCGCACCCGCGGCCCGCTGGCGACGCCGGTGATCCAGAAGCTGGTGACCGGCCAGACCGGCGAGCTGGTGGTCTCGGTGAGGGCGATCCGCAACGCCCGCGGCTATCAAGTCGAGCTGGCCGAGCTGGTCGGCGAAACGATGGGGCCGTGGATGAACGGCGGCTTCCACAGCGGCTCCCGCCGGATGCTCCTGGCGGACCTGACACCGGGCAAGGTGTATGTCGTCCGGGTCCGCGCGATGGGCGGCACCACGGGGTCGTCGGATTGGAGTTCGACCGGATCCCGGATCTGCGCGTGAGGCCCGCGAAGGGGCTCACGGAATGGACAGCCTGACCGGCACGACGGGGATGAGCGCCCGTTGTGCCGGTTTTTTTAGGGGTCGGTGGTCAGTGGCTGGGGTCAGGCTAAGGCGCCTCGTTCTTTTATCTCGTTCTGACCACTGGGCACTGATCACCGGCCACTTTTCCTAACTCGTAATTGAGGCACCACCAATCTTTCGAATCGGACGAATGGGACCGGTCTGGTGATAGGTGGAGCGAGGGAGAGACAGGATAGGTGGTTGGTTTTCCCTGACGATTGCTGTGATGAGTCTTTGACAACGAAAGAGGCGAAATGGGCGAAAGATGGAGCTGGCTTGAGGACGGAGTCTGCGTGGATTGAACCACGGAAGACACGGAAAACACGGAAGGTGGAGCCGGGGTTGGGGGCGGAGTCTTTGCAGTTTTTGTGAACCGCGAAAGAACGCGAAGGGGCGCGAAAGGAAGAGGCTCTGGATGGGAAGCCTCAGGGGATTTCAGATTTCGCGGATTTTCGCGTGATTTCGCGGTTACCTGTCTGATGCAGGTTGGCACCACGAATCGGGCGAATGGAACGAATCGCTTTCCGGTCCGGTGATGGATTTCGACAACGAAAGGGGCGAAATGGGCGAAAGATGGAGCTGGCTTGAGGACAGAGTCTGCGTGGGTTGAACCACCGAAGGCACGGAAAACACGGAAGGTGTGGCCGGGGTTGGGGGCGGAGTCTTTGCAGGTTTTGTTCACCGCGAAAGAACGCGAAGGGGCGCGAAATTTGAAGACGCGGTTCCAGTGGGTCTCCCCTTCCGATTGGCTCCACTTGGCTTGGATTTGTGGTCCTCCTCGTCGTCGTTCTCGTCCGTCGTCCTCGACGATCTCGAGCCACGATTGATCCTCCCCGAGGACGAGGGACGAGGAGGAGGAACCGATTGCGGGTTGTATTGAGAGCGAAACGGCTCAGAGTGAGGTAACCCATGAAACGGAGAATCCCCCTGCTGCGCGTGGCGATGATCCTGGCGGTATTGGCCGGAGACGCCGGGGCGCAGATCCGCGGCCGTCCTCCCGCGGGCTACCGGCCGCCGGTGATCGCGAAGGTGCAGGTCGTGTTTTCGCTGGTCACCCACTACAACAGCATCCCCGACCGGGTCGCCTTCTACAACAACGCCGGCGTTCCGCCGGGAAACACGAATTACGCGGTGCCGCATCTTGTCTACGAGCCGCGGGTGACGCTGTACAACCCCTACCCCGACGAGCTCACGCTGGACAAGGTGAGGATCCGGATCTGGGACCCGCCGGTGGGCTTCCGCTTCAAGAAGAACGGCATCTACCTGAGGGCACCGTGGGAAACCGGGAGCTTCGACGGGCTGGCGCAGCTGCAGATCGCCAATGACCACAACCCGAACGCCCGCAAGTACTTCACGCTGCTGCTGCGGGAGTCGCACACCGGGCAGGCGCCGGTGCATCCTTTCACGCTGCAGCCGGGAGAGTCGCGCGAATTCGGGACCTGGACGGAAAGCCAGTGGACCTGGGGCTTGGAGACGCAATCGGCGTACAGCCCGCGGAGCTTCTTCGACTGGAACACCAGTGAAGACTTCACCAACCGCGACCCCCGGACCAACAACTCGTTCGGCTCGGAATCCTGCCAGGTCGTGGACTTCCGTGCCGGCTTCCAGACCGACAATCTGAGTTCCAACGCGGACCGCCCGCTGGCGACGCGCTATTCCTTTGAGATCACCCACGGCATTACAGGCGGCTGGGTGACGATCAAGATGACCGACACGGTCGCCGTGGAAAGCCGGGCCATGCGCCGGGTCGCGGACGCGACGCAACCGGATTTCCGCATCTCCCTGTTGGGCGGGTATGTCACCGCCCCCAACCTCGACAATTACCAGGAGCTGTCCTTCAGCGTGGCGCCGCTGGTGCAGCCGCCGACCCGTTCCGCCACCGACGCCTCGGTGATGCGGACCTACCTCGTGGGAGATCTTCTGCAGGCTCCTTCCGACAACACACCCGGCGGCAAGACGCCCTTCGCGGTGCTGACGGCGGCGGCCAGAACCACTTCGGTGGTGGATGGCTCGCTGTCCCGGCTGGAGGAGCTGGATGGCAACCAGCACTACGACCTGCGCTTCGACGGGGTGGCCGATTTCCCCCAGATCCCGGAGATCGGCACCTTCGAGTCGGTGCCCGCGGTGACGGAGCCCACGGTGCTGGGCGTGGTGCGGGTCGGGGACGAGCTGCGGGTCGATTTCCTGGCACCGGACGGAGCAGCGCCCCTGAAGGTCACCGGCGGCGCGACTCCGGAAGACTTCGGGGATGATCTCTCGGCGGTGAGCTGGATCATCCCCGCGCCGCATGAGGCGTCATCGGGCCACCGCAAGACCGCGATCGTCGATGTGTCGGGGATGGGGCCGAAGTACTTCGTCCGGATTGAAGAAGTGGATTGAGGCACCACCCATCTGGCGAATGGAACGAATTGAGGTGAGCTGGATTTCTGGACCACCAACCTTCAGAAACCCCATCCATGAATCCGAAGCCCCGGCGACGCTACACCGCCGAATTCAAATC
>NZ_JACZFQ010000009.1 GCF_014904755.1 Neoluteolibacter marinus | reverse complement strand
GCACGCGAACGGCCGGCCGAAACGGGGCGGTTCGATGCCTTCTCCCGGCTAACTGCCGCCCCCGCACGCAACGTGCAACGTTGCGCTACTTGTTCATCAGCTCCTCGATCTCGTCGGCCTCGATCGGGATGTCCTTCATCAGGTCGAAGTTCGAATCCTTGCCGATCACCACGTCGTTCTCGATCCGCACGCCGAGGCCTTCCTCGCGGATGTAGATGCCGGGCTCGATGGTGAACACCATGCCCTCGGCGAAGGGCTCATGCGGCGGGGCGACATCGTGCACGTCGAGGCCCATGTGGTGGGAAGTACCATGCATGAAGTACTTCTTCACCAGCGCCTTGTCCGGCCCCTGTTCCTTCGCCTCCTTGGCGCCGATCAGGCCGAGGTTCACCAGTTCGGCTTCCATCAGCTCGATGACCTGCCTCTGGTACTCCATCGGGGTGTTCCCCGGCCGCAGGATCTCGTTGGCGCCGCGGAAAACGCGCAGCACCGAGTTGTAGACGTCGCGCTGGCGGGTCGTGAAGCGGCCGTTGACCGGGATCGTGCGGGTCAGGTCGGACGCGTAGCCGGCATACTCCGCGGCGACGTCGAGCAGCAGCATGTCGCCGTCCTGGCAGACGTCGTGGTTCTCGAGGTAGTGGAGCACGCAGGCGTTCTTCCCGCTGCCGATGATCGGCCCGTAGGCGAAACCGCGCGAGCCGCTGCGGACGAACTCATGCAGCAGCTCCGCCTCGACCTCCCACTCGCCGACCCCCGGCTTGACGAAGCCGAGCAGCCGGCGGAAGCCCGCCTCGGTGATCTTGCAGGCCTTCTGGATGATATCGACCTCCACCGGATCCTTGGTGATGCGCAGCCGGTGCATCAGCGGGGCGAGCCGCTCGTAGCGGTGCAGCGGGTAACGGGCCTGGCATTTCCTGATGAAGCGGTCGTTGGCGGTTTCCACCGTCACCGCCGCCCGCAGGTGCTCGTTGGTCGCGAGGTAGATGTGGTCGGCCTGCGGGACGAGCTGGTGCAACCAGCCGTCGAAGCCGTGCGACCACTCGATGTGCTCGATCCCCGTCGCCTTGCGCGCCTGCTCCTTGGTCAGCTTTTCACCTTCCCAGATCGCGATGTGCTCGCTGGTTTCCTTGAGGAAAAGAACCTCGCGCTGCTTGGGATCCTTGGCGTCGGGCATCAGGACGAGAACCGTGTCTTCCTGGTCGACGCCGGTGAGGTAGAACAGGTCGGCGTTCTGCTTGAAGGCCATCGTCCCGTCCGCGTTGGTCGGGTAGATGTCGTTGGCATGGACGATGACGATGCTGTTCGGTTTCAGCAGGGCGCGCAGCTTGTCGCGGTTGCGGACGAAGAGCTGCGGATCGATCGGTTCATAACGCATGGGCGCACTCCAGCGGATGCCCCGGCGGACGGCAACGCGATTTCCCCCGTCACGCCGATTCGTTGGAGATTTTCCCGGAATCGGCAAATCAGGACGGCTTTCTGCGCAAAGACCGCAACGAGCGGACCAAGCGGCCGTACGCGCCGATCGCGCGACGCGGATGATTGTCGCGGGCTGTCACCAGGATCGCCCGGCAACCCTGGTGCGAGACCGCCTTGTGGTGGCGGGTGCCGGGCGCCGCGCGCAGGTAATCGCCGGCGCGCAGGGTTCGGCCTTCGGTTTCAAGGTCGCCGCTGATCAGGAAGACTTCTTCCATCCCCTTGTGCGCATGGGGAAAGAAGACTCCGCCCGGATCCGCCTCCAACAGCACCATCGTGTGAGGCGCACCGGGGAGATCGGAAAGCACCTTGAGGCGCACCTTGCCGCCGGGCAGCGGCGTCCACTCGCCGTCCTGGTCGCCGATGAAGAAGTAACCGCCGCCCGGGGGCTCGGCCGCCTTCTCCCCGGAGATGCGGGCGAGGATGGCGGCCTTGGCGGACTCCGGCGCGGGCACGGGCGGATGGCTGGCTGCAGTCATGGTGGCGACGGTTTCATCGTAACCGAGCATGGCACGGACGGCCCGGCCGAGCGGGCACTCCCCGCAGTGTTCCATCGCGGCCTGGTCCGCGCCGTCGAGCGCGTCGAGCCCGGTCAGGGCGGCGAACTCGGCGGCAAGGTCCCGGGGGGAGGAGTTGTCGGGTGTGGCAGTCATCATTCAGTCGGTGATTGGATTTTCGCCCATCAAGTGCTTCACGCGGTCCATCGCCCGACGGATCCGGGACTTGATGGTTCCCAGAGGTTCGCTCAGTTGCGTCGCGATCTCGGTTTGCGTCCGGCCTTCGAAAAAGGCGAGATTGAGGGCAACCTGTTGATCCCGCGGCAAGCCCGTCATCGCCTTGCGCACCCGCTGCGCCACTTCCGCGGCGATCAAGGGGCTTTCGGGTGCTTCGGCATCGTCGTCCGTCACCGCGCGCTCCTCGGAGAACTTGCGGTGCAGTTCGTCGCCCCGCTGGCGCTTGCGCAGCCGGTCGATCGAAAGATTGCGGGTGAGGTGGATCATCCAGGCGGTGGCGGAGCCAAGCGAAGGATCGTAGCGGCCGGCGTTTTTCCAGATCGAGACGAAAGCATCCTGAAGAATCTCCTGCGCCTCCGCGTGATTGCGGCTGATCCCCAGCGCGATCCCGAACAAGGCCCCGGAGCAGAGGTCGTAAAGCTGTGAAAACGAGTCGGCGCAGCCCCCGCTGGCACGGATCAGCAATTGGTCGGGGGTGAGGTTCTCCTGACTCATCCGTGCTTCGGCGGGCATCATGGGGGCGCGGAGTGGAATTGAACACGGGATTTATCGCGAAGCCGCGGGCTCGACCGGCACTTCATGAACCACCGGGGTGGTCGTGCGCACCGACAGCTCCGTCAGCTTGGCCGCCGCTTCGGGAGCGTGGCGGGGATGGAACCGGGAATTCAGCTGCAGCGCACGGCCCAGATCACGGCGCGCCTCGGCGGTTTTTCCCAGCGCCGCCTCGATCATTCCCGCGTGGAAATAATAGAGCGAATCCGCGGTGTACCATTTCAAGGCCCGGCGGATTGCCACGAGGGCTTCCTCATGATTGCCCTTCTTGTACTGGCACCATGCAAGGGTGTCGAATGCGCCGATGTTCGGGAAGGATTCGCAGGCGGCCTTCGCTTCGACGAGGGCCAGGTCGAGGTCGCGATCGTGATCGGCGAGAAACAACGCGAGTTGGGCATTGCCCGGACCATGGCTGTGAACCTCGCCGCCGTGATGGTGGCTCGAGGGCTTGTGGAAATCGATGACCCGCTCGATCTGCTTCCCTGCGGCCTCGAGATCGCCCGTGACAAGGTAGAGATCGGCGAGCGCCGCGAGGGCGTCGTGCGTCGGGGTGACTTCGATTGACTTGCGATAGGCATCGATCGCCTCCGGCCACTTCTTCTGCGCCGCGAGAATGCGACCGTGGGCCGCCAACACCCGCGGGTTCCGCGGAGCAGCAATCAGGGCCAGGTCAATTTGCTGGGCGGCGGGCAGGATCGCTCCGTCGTGGAAATGCATCACGGCCAGCTCGGCCCGGCACCACGCGACATTTTCCGCGAAGGGCCCGCCGGCATCGATCGCCCGCTGCATCGTCAGGCGCGCCCGGCCGGACTGGCCGAGCAACCACTGCAGGTGCGCGGCCCGGCTGTAGCTGGCCAGGTCCGCCCGCAGGTCGAGCGCCTTCTGCGAGTATCCCAGGGCGGCATCGTAGTCCCCCAGTTCGACCGCACCGTCGCTCATCAGGCAATAGGCATCCTGCAGCCCGGGATCGGCGGCGAGCGCCTTCTCCGCCCACTCCTTGCCCGCGCTGAAATCGTGTTCGGAATTCTTGACCCACGCCATCCCGATCAAGGCTTCGGGCTGCTTCGGATCGATCGCCAGTGCCTTTTCGTAGGCCGCGCCGGCCGCGGTGAAATCATGCTCCACGCGGTCGCGCGCTTGCTGCATGCGGAGATTGCCGAGACGGATCCAGGCACCTGCTCCGTTCGCGACACCGGCATCAGGAGCCTCATGCGAATCACCGGATTCAGGGACCGCATCGCCATTGGAAGGCTCTTGCGAGAGGTGGGCATAGCCCACGCCGACCCAGAAATAGGTTCCGGTAAAGACGAGGCGGAAAAAGGGATGCATGATGGAAAATGGTTGGAGGGGAGAAATCCCGGGGCTGACGGACTCCGGGGGAGTTTTGGGTTTGTCGCCACCGTCAGCCCCGGAAGGATTCAGGGACCGGTGCGCTGGCTCACCGTGGGGCCCGCGTGAGGGGTGCCAAGATACGGGAAGACCCGGTTGTAGAGCTGGTCGTTGGTCGCGACGTTGTCGCCGACCACCGTGATCGAAGCGTAGGCCGGGCCGCTGGCGACCGCGGTCAACGCGATGTCGACGACGTCGTCACCGGGACGGCGGCCGTTCGGCCAGCCTCCGGTATCACCGCCGATGAAGCTCAGGCGGCTGTAGCCTTCCTGGCCGGGCAGAAGCACCGGTCCCGTCGTGGTGTCGACGCGCAGCACGTCCGGCAGATACACCGCCGCGAGATCGGTGCGGCCGCTGATGGCAAGCGGTCCGTCGCCTTCAGGGTCGGCGAACAGCACCGCATTGATCAAGAACGCCACCTCCGGATTCTCGGCATAGGTGCGGTAGTCCTCGTCGTTTTCCGGCAAGGTCATGTTGTACCTGTCCTTGTCCCGCAGCGAGACCAGCACCTCGTTGAAGAGAGGATTGCCCATCCGGTTCACTTGCACCCAACTGCCACGGCTCGATGGCACCCGGTGGCTGGACCGGGTGGTCTTGGACTTGCGGCTGACCGAGGCATAGACGCCGACTCCCTGACGCTGGCCGAGAAAGGGATTCTGGAAGGCCACCGGATCGAGCTGATCGAGCGGGATCTGGACGCCGTAGGTGAGCACGTTGAATCCCTTGAACCCATCGACTCCGCCGCCGTCCTGGCCAAGGCCATCGGCACCGTTGCCGTTGTTGTCGATGATCCGCGGATCGAGGAAATCAAAGATCCCGGGGGTGTCGGCATAGAAACCGTCCTCACGCGGGCCGGCCCAGGTCACGATGCCACTGTGCACCGGACTGATCGCTTGCATGGTCAGCGTGTCGAGTCCCGCGAGGTCCACGGCTCCCGAAACGGCGAGCCCGGTTTCCGGATCGTTGTAGGCGGGCGTCGTCCTGACACCGACATTGGGCGGGGAAACCGGCAAGTCGTCCGCTTCGAAGACATCGCGGAGTTTCGAATACCGCCCCTTGCCCGCCACTTTCCTGGCCGTGAAACGATAGGTCTGGGTGAAATTCTGATTGTCGTCGCCGATGTTCATGATCGGCCCCACCCCGGTGCCGCGGCCGTAGGAGAGGATGGTGTCCGGATTCTTCACGTCGGTCACCGAGGAGAACTCGAAGTCGAACTGCTGGATCGGCACGCCGGTGTTCGGGTCGGTGATATGGATGCTGTAAAGCGCGTCGTCGGCGAAGCGTTCGTAAATCACGCCGTCGCCGGGATCGGAGAAGGGTCGCACCGAGACCACGACGTTGAGTACGTTCACCGAAGGGTCGTCATATCGGGTGCCCAAGAAGGCATAAACGTCGGTCAAGTTCGCCTGCGGGTCCTGCTTGATGAGCGGGGCGTCGCTGTGGCTCGCCGCGGTCAGGCAGGTGACAGGTGCAAAGGCGGCACAGGCGGCGATCAGGGCGGCGCGGCGGCCCGGATGCCGTCGTGGAAGTTGGTTTGTGATTTTCATGATGCGGTTCGTTCAATGGTCCGGGCCGCTCCCCGGATCTGCAGGGGGAAGCCCTCTCAAAGCAGGCAACGCCCGCGGTCCGATTCCGGATGCATCTTTTACGGAACTTTCCGCAACACCCCTGATGAAGGGTACTCGACAGACCCCGCGCGGCTCGGGGAAGGTGCCGATGAAATCCCGGATGCGACTTTCCTCTCTCAACCCCGCGGTGGCCATCGGCTTGCTGCTCCCGGCAGCCGGCAACGGCGTTCTGAGATATGGTTTCGGAGCGGCCGACAGCGGCGCTGCCGGGGCCTTTTCAGGCACCGCGGCTGACGCGATGAGCGCGATGCAGACCAATCCCGCCGCTCTGGCAGCCCTGACCGGAAACGAATGGACTCTCGGCCTCCGCGCGATCCACGGCGAGGCGGACTATAACCACGGCGGCCGCTCTTATGAAATGAGCCGGACCGGTGCCGTGCCGGAAATGGCGGTCGCTTGGCGCGATGGTCACAGCCGCTGGACCTTCGGGCTCTCCTTCGCCGCGCTGTCCGCCTTGGAAGGTCAATGGAACTACCCGGACGTCCCCGGCGGGATCGGCGGGGTAACTTATGGAACGGTGCCCCACGAAAGCGGCTTCCTCGCCCTGCGCACCAATCTCGGCGCGGCGATTTCCCTGAGCGAAACCCTCTCGCTGGGAGCCAGCATCGGCGCGATCTACAGCGAGGTGGACTTCGACGCGCCGTTCATCTTCCAGAGCAATCCCGCGCTGGCCGGGGCCAAGGTCGACCTCGACATGACCACCGACGGCTGGGCGATGATGCCGGAAGCCGGCCTGCTGTGGCGACCCGACCCGTGCTGGAGCTTCGGGATGCGCGCCCGCCCGCGGGTCGAACTCGACAACGACGGCGATGCCTTCGCCGACTACTCGGCGCAACTCCCGCCGCTCGGGCTCGCCGGCACACCGCCCTACGCCCGCTACGACGCGACCACCCACAACGCGCTGCCCTTCATCGCCGGCTTCGGGGCCTCCTGGCAGGCGAGCGGGCGCCTGAAGATCGGCCTGTGGGCGGATTGGATCCAGTGGAGCAAGGCTTTCGACCAGCTCGACGTCGCGCTGTCCGGCGGGACCAATCCGGCCATCAACGGCGCGATCGGATCCGCCGTCGCCGACCGGGTTCCGGTCGGCTGGAAGGACCGCTGGGTGCTGGCCCTCGGCGCGGAGTATGAGATTTCCAGTAGCTGGACCGTCCGTGCCGGCTGGCGCTATGGCGAATCCCCCGCTCCCGACGCGCTGATCACCCCGCTCAACGTCCCGCTGCCGGAGCACGCCGTGGCACTGGGCCTCGGTTGGCGGACCGGCGACTGGCGCTTCGACCTGGGCTACGAACTCCAGTTCGGCCCCGCGGCCAATGCCGCCGCCAGCGGCTATCGCGCCGGCGAGTATTCCAACAGCCGCACCGAACTCACCGTCCAATCGCTCGCGCTCGGGATGACCCGGCGATTCTAACCGGTCACGACAGTTTCACGCAGGAGATCGCGAGGAATACGGGGAATTCCTTCACCGCGCGGTTCTCGCCCTTCGCCCGCGGTCCCGGTTGGGAGCGGCGGTGGCTGAACAATTCCTCGCACACGGTGATCGCCAGCCCGGCCTGGCCGAACGCGCTCAGCACCTCGCCGACCGGCCGGTGGTAGAAGGTGGTGGTGTCTCCCCCGCCCTGGCCCGGGTGGGTGACGATGGGGATTTCCTGCGGGACGCCGTAGCGGTCGACGCGGCGGAACTGCAGCTTGCGGCCCTCGTCCCAGCCCCAGTGCGCTTGCTGCGGGATGCGGAAACAGGGGTGCATGAAGATCGCGACGAAGCGCCCGCCCGGCTTCAAGGCGGCGGCCGTCTGACGGGCCATCGCCGGCAAGTCGGGGACGTCGTGGACCGCCATGATGCAGGCGGCGGCATCGTGCGAGCCGTCGGCCCACGGTCCCGGCGCACAGGCATCGGCGACGACCAGGCTGACCCGCTTGTCGCCGCGGAACCGCGCGCCGGCGGACTCGATCAGTTTCGGGCTGGCATCCACGCCCGTCACCGCCGCGACCTTGGACTCCAGCAGCAGCGGGATCAGCACGCCCTGCCCGCAGCACAGGTCGAGGACCTTCTCCCCCGGAGCCGGGGCAAGCAGTCGCATTGCGGCGGGCAGGATGACATTGCGGTGGTAGTCCGATCCCTTGTCGCCGACGAGCTTGTCGTACCAACCGGCCACCTGGTCCCAGCCCTGCTCGCCGCGAGGCGCGCGCTTGGCAGCGGGTGGACCGGAGCGTTTCCAGGTTTTCTTGGCCTGGAAATCCTTGGGTTTGCGGGAAGGACGAGACATTGGCGGCGGATTTCAAAGTGCCATACTGGAATTTGCGATCACCGATTTGAGATTCTCATCCGGCCGGGCCTCTCATTCTTGATCAGCCGCAGGGAGGAGACGCTTCCGCCTCGAACGCTCTGCAGCTTCAACTACGAGAGCCGAGCGGATCTCCTGAGATTCCACCGAATCCACCATTTGCTGCAACTGAGCATCACTAATCTGAGGTCTCCCCAGCAGCCGCTCTTCGGAAATCAGGCGAGCCGTTTCCCTGATATCTCTCTCCACGGGGGAGTGCTCCATTGAGACAAGAAAGTGGCCGATTTCCTCCGTGGGATAGTAGGTGAGCGCGGCACGAATCAGCGAGCTGCGGTCCTTACCGGAGGGAAACTGTTCCAACGCATACGCATGAATCGAGAGATCCTCGGAGGCATTGAGGCATCCGAGTCTCAGCAGCGCAATCCGGCTCTCGGCCGTGGGTTCGGAGGATTCAATGAGCTCGAGAATCTGCGGTCCGAAGGCTCGCCCGTAGGGCGGGATCATTTCATTTAACAAATCACTTCTCGCCAAAGCACTGGTTAGCGATTGGTAGTGCGTCAGGTAGTCATTGAAGGATGCTGTCTGCTCATGAATACGTTTCAGTCGACCTCTGGATTCATGCGACCGGCTGGAGGTGGGCAACATGGAAGCGTCCGTCGCATCGCCCCTAGCGCTCTTCGAATTCCTGCTCCATGCGTCTTCGTAGTTCCCCATACTCGGAACAAAACATTGCTGCCTTATCAGTAATGAAAGAGCAACGAGCAGCAGGATGATCGCAGAAAGGCGGTAGGTTCTCCGGCTCATGGAGTTATCAAACCAGACTACCCGCGAGATGAGAGTCGTCAATCTCGCCCAAATTCCCCGCTCCACGAGAGTCCCCGCTGTCCTCTCACAGAATTCCCCGGCGACCTTCCAAGGCGCGGGCGAGGGTCAGGGCATCGGCGTGCTCGAGTCCACCGCCGGCCGGCAGGCCTTGGGCGATGCGGGTGATGGTACACTTCCCGCGCAACAGGCCGGCAAGGTAGTTGGCCGTCGCCTCGCCCTCGACATCCGAGCCGGGTGCGAGGATCACCTCGGGAACGTTCTCCGCCTCGATCCGCCGCAGCAGCGAACCGATGCGGAGGTCTTCGGGCGTCACGTTGTCGAGCGGCGACAGCTTGCCGCCGAGGCAGTGGTATCGGCCTTTGAAAACGCCGGAACGTTCCAGCGGCAGGACATCGGTGGCCTGTTCGACCACGCACAGCACCGGCTCCCGCGAGGCATCGGAGCAAATCGCACAACGCTCCGCGGTGGCGAAAAACCCGCAGGTCGGGCAGGCGACCACCTCGGCCTTCGCCCGCTCGAGCGCGGCTGCCAGGGCGAGCGGGTCGGCCTTGGCGTTCTGCAGCAGCCAGATCGCCATCCGCTCGGCGCTGCGCGGACCGACGCCAGGCAGGTGGCGGAGTTCCTCAACCAAGACGCCGACGGACTCGGGATATTCGATGCGTGCCATGCTGCTATTCCTCCCGTTCGCCGGGTTCCTGGTGGCGGGTCGCGTAGATCATCGACCACAAGCCGCACCAGACCAGCGCGAACAGCGGCGTGGTGATCGTCGGCCGGAATCCGGCGAGGGCAAGGACCGGCACCCAGCCGAGGGTTAGCACCAGGGTGGTGGCCCACAGCACCGCGCGCCGCCAGTTGAGCCGCGACCCGAGCATGCCGGCCGCCAGCCCGATGACCACGGGCACCGTCCACAGCCACGGCACGTAGCCGGGAAGCTTCTCGAAGGTCCCGCCCAGCTTGCTGGATGAAATCCAATCCATGACCATCTGGTCGAACTTCCGCGAGAACCCCAGCACCTCGAGCACGATCCCCAGCACCAGCGACATGCCGCCGATCGAAAGCACGGCGGCACCGGGGTGGGCGGGGGGTTTCGGAGTCTTCTTCGGCATCGGTCGGTGGGCGGAGACTAGCGGCACCGCCGCTGAAAGCTCAATAGGATTGAATCAATCCCGGCCGTCCAGCGCCTGGTGAAGCAGCTCCAAATGGGCATCCGGCGAGACCTTTTCCAGGACCGCCTCGATCCGCCCGTCCGCCCCGATCACGAAGGTGCTGCGCTCCGTGCCCATGTATTTCTTCCCGTACAACGACTTCTCCACCCACACCCCGTAGGCCTCGACGATGACCTTGTCCTCGTCGGCGATCAGCGGGTAGCTCAGGTTGTACTTGGTGATGAACTTGCGGTGCCGTTTCACCGGATCGATGCTCACCCCGAAGATCTTCGCTCTGGTTTTCAACGAGTCCCATCCATCCCGCAGGGCACAGGCCTGCTTGGTGCAGCCCGGGGTGTCGTCTTTCGGGTAGAAAACCAGCACGACCCGCTCGCCGCGCAGGTCGCCGAGCGACAGCATCGCCTCCTCGCCATATCCCTCCCCGGTCACCGGCGCGGTGAAGTCGGGGGCCGTTTGTCCGATTTCTGGCTTCATCGGGGGCGAAACTGACTGAGTCTGATCGAGGTGCAAGCCTCCCGACGGCCCGAGAAATTCGCCAACTCCCGGATTGACAAGTGGCCGGTCCCGCCTCAGCTTCCGCGCCCCGACTTTAGGAAAACAAGATTCTGACCGAATGAGCGACCGTAGCATGCGTGGAGTGACATTGAAAAAGGGCGAACCGGTTGACCGCGCCCTCAAGCGTCTCAAGACCAAACTGGATACCGAGGGCATCCTCGAGGAAATGCGCCGCCGCCGCGCGTTCGAATCCACCACGGCCCGCAAGATCCGCAAGGCTCGCACCGCCCCGAAGCGCCACAAGGTGCGCTGGCGCTACACCAGCCCGGCCCAGTCCGCCAAGGCGGAAGAGGCTGCCGCTGCCGCCGCTGCCAACCGCGATTAAGATTTTCCTCTTTCCGAAGTCGATTTCAGGACGGACGCCCCGCAAGGGCGTCCGTTTTGGTTTTCAGGGGAGGCGCCCCCCCGATGGCCCGCGGCGCAGCCGCCCTTGGACTGCTGCGATGATTCGCAGCTCTCTCGAATAATAGGTGAGGCAGACTGCTCACCCGGCTGTCGGCGACCCTCCTGGCTCTCTTCCTCCCCGCAGTCGGCAGCAAGCCCGCCCATCCACTCGAAAGCGGCGAATCATCGCCGCAGTCCGAAGGCCTGCGGCTTTCATGTTTCGGATCGCATCGGACCACAAGTGGCCACGCCCAATGACCTGCGGCGCAGCCGACGTTGGACAGATCACCCGAACCGCTTCACCAGCAGCGAGGCGTTGTGGCCCCCGAAGCCGAAGCTGTTGCTGAGGGCGACGTCCACCTTGGCTTCGCGCGCGGTGTTCGGAACGACATCGAGGTCGCACTCCGGATCCTGGTCGTCGACGTTGATGGTCGGCGGAACGACGCCGTCGACAATCGACATCACCGAGGCGATTAGCTCGATGCCGCCGGCAGCCCCGAGCATGTGGCCGGTCATCGACTTCGTCGAACTGACCATCAAGCCGCTCTTGGCGTGGTCGCCGAAGGCCAGCTTGATCGCCTTGGTCTCGGCAATGTCACCGAGCCCGGTCGAAGTGGCGTGGGCGTTGAGATACTGGACATCCTCCGCGTTCAGCTTGGCGTGCTTGAGGGCCATGCCGATCGCGTAGGCCGGGCCCGATCCATCGGGCGACGGGGCGCTGAGGTGATAGGCATCGGCGCTCACGCCATACCCGACCAGCTCCGCGTAGATCTTCGCGCCACGCGCCTTGGCGTGCTCGAGTTCCTCGATCATCACCACGCCGGCACCTTCGCCCATCACGAAGCCGTCGCGGTTCTTGTCGAAGGGACGCGAGGCCTTCTCCGGCTCGTCGTTGCGGGTGCTGAGCGCCTTCATGTTGGCAAACCCGGCCAGGCCCATCGGCAGGATGGTCGACTCGGCACCGCCGGCGAGGAAGGCGTCGGCGTCGCCGAATTTGATCATCCGCCAGGCTTCGCCGATGTTGTGGTTCGACGTCGCGCAAGCGGTGACGATCACCATGTTCGGGCCGTGGAGGCCGTATTCCATCGAGATGATGCCGCTGGCGATGTTGGAGATCATCATCGGGATCGTGAACGGTGACACCCGCTTCGGACCCTTGGTGAGGCAGACCTCGTGCTCACGCTCGAGGGTGCCGAGACCGCCGATGCCGCTGCCGACCATCACGCCGAAGCGGCGCGAATCGATCTTCGAAACATCCACCCCGCTGTCTTCGATCGCCATCTTCGAGGCCGCCACGGCGAACTGGACGTAGCGGTCGGCCCGGCGGGCGTCCTTGGGCAGCTTGAAGTACTGGTCGGCGGAAAAGTCCTTCACCTCACCGGCGATCTTGCACTCGTAGGGCTCGGGATCGAGCAGGCTGATGCGGCCGATCCCGCTGCGGCCGGACTTCATGCCTTCCCAAGTGGATTCCAGGTCCAGCCCGAGCGGGCTGACGCAACCGATGCCGGTGATGACGACTCTTCTTTCGCTCATGATTGTCAGGAGGTGACGGGGATTTCTGGCTGCTTAGAGGCTGCCGGGATGAGAGGCAAGCCTCATCCAAGGCTCCGGTTGCGGCCGCGGACGTTCTGCGCGCCGCAATGGGGACACTGGAAAATACGATCGCGCGTTTCGTCTTCCACCACGAACAGGCACAGGCGGCAGGTCACCTTGCGGCGCAGCGAGCGCCGCTCCGCATTGGCGTTCGACCAGCGGGAGATCCACGAGAAGAACACCACGAGGATCATCGAGGCCCCGATGCTCCACGCCGCCAGTTCGGTGAGGGTGAGCTCGATCATGATGCCTTGGAAATTTCCACTGCGGTCCAACCGCCGGCGGGGTCGCCCTTCTCGATTTTCACCGCCCGCAGCCACGCCTCGACACCGGCGTCTTCCGCGGGGTTGGCTGCAAACAGCGTGACGACCCGCGACACCCTTCCGGCGGCATCGTAGGCGAGCAAATAGCGGTTGCCGCGCGCCAGGCCGGCCGGGGGCAAGGCGGCGGGCGCCAGGGCCCGGATCTCACCCTCCGCCAGCACCAAGGGGATCGACGGATCCGGCAAGGGCGGATTCTGCGACGGCGGCCGCAACGCGGGCAATGCCGGCAGCATGCCCGGGGAATCGCTCACGGCGACGGATGCGACGGGCGCCGGCATCTCCACCTCGACCGGCCTCAAGCTCGGTTGATAGGCGTAGGCCGAGGGCACCGCGTCGGCCATCGCCAGGTCGATGATCGCCTTCACCGACGCTTCGGTCGCGGGATCCGCCCGGCGCGGCAAGGGACCGGCTTCGACCGCCATCATTTCCAGAGCCTGCCACTCCGCCCCGTCGGGCAATAGCACCAGGGAACCGCGCCGCTCCGGCTGGCGGGTGACATTGCCCACCCGGACCCGCACCGTTGCCGCCAGTCCCGCGGTGATCAAGGCGACCACCGCGATCGCGGAGAGAAAACCGAGATTGCTGCCGACCGACAGCCGCCACTGGAACACCAGCCCGTGCTGGCGGTCGCGATGGGTGCGCTTGGAGCGGAGGCCGAACATGGTCAGTCGGTGGCTTCAGGCTCATCCCGACTCCCCTCGGGCCGGCCCAGCAGGTAAACCCGCAGGCCCTTCTGCAGGGCGATCTCGGCCACTTCCCGCTGGATCTCGACCGGCACCCCCTTGTCCACCCGCAACAACACCGTCGTCGCCGGGGAGGTATCGCTGCTGCGCCGGGCGTCGAGCCTTTCGGCGAGCTCGCCGAGCGTGACCTGCTCGTGCTCCAGCCAGTAGGTCGGGGGATCAAACTCGCTGACGCCGCGCGGCCCGTCGTCCCGCACCGTCACCACGGTCTCGAAGGCCTGGCGCTCCAGTTGGAAGCGCGACACCGGAAGTTCCACCGCCACGCCCGACTGGCTGACGAAGGACGGGCCGAGCAGGAAGAACACCAGCAGCAGCGCGAACAGATTGAACGCGGGCACCACGAACAGGAATCCCGGCCGTTCCGGCAACGTGGATTCCAGCTTCATTTTTTCCGCTCCTCGCGCCGCTGGGCCTCCAGTTCGTCGCGCATCGACACGATTCCGGTGTCGGCGCGGGCGTCGCAGATCATGTTCACCATCTCGATCCCGGTGCGCTCGATCCGGTGGAACAGCCGCTTGGTCCGGCCGAGGAAATACAGGTAAAACAGGTAGGCCGGGATCGCGATGGTCAGGCCGACCGCCGTGGTGACCAGCGCGGTCAGGACCCCCGAGGTCAGCTCGGCGGGACCGGCGTAGCCACCGCGTTCGCTCATGCTCTGGAAGGTCTCCGCCAGCCCCAGCACCGTGCCCAGCATCCCGGTGAGGGGAGCCAGCACGGCCACGGCGAGGATCCCGCGCAGGTTCTTCTCGATCCGCGGGACCTCGAGCTGGCCGGCCTCCTGGGCGATGTCGCGCAGGTCGGGGCGCTCCATCGAGTGGCGCAACAGCACCGAGTGGGCGACGCGCGCCACCGGCCCCGGTGCCCGCGCGGCCTCGTGCATGGCCTCGGCATAGGCCTTGCGGCGGACGTGATTGGACAGCCCGACCAGCAGGTCGCCGACATTGATGCGGGCGCGATGGAAGAAGAACAGCCGCTCGACCACGAACACGGCGCCGAAGAAAGCGAGCGCCGCCTGAAGCCAGAGGATCGGGCCGCCATTCTCAAGCAGGCCCGATGGATCGAGGAAGTCGGTTGGCATGTCGGGTTCTTATAAACCGATCCGAACGATCTGGCCAGTCCGATGAAAGACCGCGCCGGATTGCTCCGTGGACGCGCCTACTTCCAGGAATCCCGGAGCGCGACGGTCCGGTTGAAGACCAGGTGAACCCCGGGCCGGTGGTCCTTCTGGTCCGCCACGAAGTAGCCGAGCCGCTCGAATTGGCAGGAAAACTCCGGTTCCACCCCGGCCAGTTCCGGTTCCACGTAGGCGCGGACCTTGGTCAGGGAGTCCGGGTTGATCACCGTCACGAAGCCGCCTTCGGCATCGTCCGGATCCGCCTCCGTGAACAGCCGGTCGTACAGCCGGACCTCGGCGTCCACGCCGTGCTCGACGCTGACCCAGTGGATCGCCGCCTTGCACTTGACGCCTTCCGGGGCATCGGCGCCCTTGGTGCCCGGCAGGTACTCGCAGTGAACCTCGGTGATCCGGCCTTCGGCGTCCTTGTTGAAGCCGGTGCAGTGGACGATGTAGCCGCCGCGCAGCCGGACGTAGCGGCCGGGCCCGAGGCGGAAGTATTTCTTCTCCGGCTCCTCCTGGAAATCATCGCGCTCGATCCACACCTCGCGGGACAGCTTCAAGGTTCGGGTTCCCATCGCGGGATCCTTCGGGTGGTTGTCGATCTCGACCTCCTCGCTCTCCCCGGCCGGCCAGTTCTCGATCACCAGCTTGAGCGGGTCGAGCACCGCCATACGGCGCGGTACGACCGTATTGAGATGATCCCTGACGTCGAACTCGAGCAGCGCCACGTCGGTGGTGCCATTGTATTTCGTGATCCCGATACGCTGGCAGAAGTGGCGGATCGCGGCGGCCGGGTAACCGCGGCGGCGGAGCCCCGACAGCGTGGGCATGCGCGGGTCGTCCCAACCCTCGACCAGGCCTTCCTTCACCAGTTGCAGCAGCTTGCGCTTGCTCATCACCGTGTAGGTCAGGTTTAGCCGGGCGAACTCGATCTGGCGCGGCTTGGCGGGCACCGGGCAGTGCTCAATGACCCAGTCGTAAAGCGGCCGGTGGATCTCGAATTCCAGCGTGCACAGCGAGTGGGTGATCTTTTCCACCGCGTCCTCCAGCGGATGGGCGTAGTCGTACATCGGATAGATGCACCACGCGTCGCCGGTGTTGTGGTGGTGGGCGTGCATGATCCGGTAGATCACCGGGTCGCGCAGGTTCATGTTGGGCGACGCCATGTCGATCTTGGCGCGCAGCACCGCCTCGCCTTCCTTGAACTCGCCGGCGCGCATGCGCGTGAAGAGGTCGAGGTTCTCCTCTGGCGGCGTATCGCGGTAGGGCGACTCCTTGCCGGGAACGGTCAGGTTGCCGCGGGTTTCCTTGATCTGCTCGGCGGTCTGGCGATCCACGTAGGCCAGGCCCTTGTTGATCAGCGCGACCGCGCACTCGTAGAAGAACTCGAAGTAGTCGCTGGCAAAGAACAGGTTCTCGCCCCAGTCGAAGCCGAGCCACTTGACGTCCGACTTGATGCTTTCGACGTACTCGGTCTCTTCCTTGGCCGGATTGGTGTCGTCGAAGCGCAGATGGCAGCGCGCGCCGCTGGCCGCGTTCTCCCGGGCGATCCCGAAGTTGAGGCAAATCGCCTTGGCATGGCCGATGTGCAGGTAGCCGTTCGGCTCCGGCGGGAAGCGCGTGATGGTCGTGGCGTGTTTGCCGGAAGCGAGGTCCGCGGCGATGATCTCGCGGATGAAGTCGGTCTTGGGAGTGTCGGACATGGACGTGGAAAAGATCGAACCGCGGCAGGACGGCGGCCGCGGAGGGGAACGCGGGCTCGATTATTTGGCAAGTTCCTCCAGCAGGGCCTGGTTCAGCCTAATCCCGGATTCGAAGTTTTCGACCGGGAAGTTCTCGTCCGGCGAGTGGATCTGGGCATCGGCCAGGGCCAGCCCCAACAGCAGGGTGTCGGCCCCGAGGATGTCGCGGAACGCCTGGACGATCGGAATGCTGCCACCCTCGCGGATCATCACCGGTTCGGCATCGAACGCCGCCTTGAGCGCACGCCGGGCGGCCAGTCCGTACGGACCATTCGGGTCCGCGTGGTAGGGCTTGCCGTCGTGCCCGCCCTCATAGAGCAGCGACACTCCGGGCGGGCAGTGCTTGTCGAAGTGGGCCTGCACCTTCTTCATGATATCCGCCGGATCCTGGTCGGGCACCAGGCGGAACGAGAATTTCGCGAAGGCCTCGGCCGGAAGCACGGTTTTCGAGCCCTCGCCCTGGTAGCCGCCACCGATCCCGTTCACTTCCGCAGTCGGCCGCGCCCAGGTCCTTTCGGCCGAGCTGTAGCCCGCTTCCCCGAACAGGTTGAGCGAGCCGGTGACCTTGACGAAATCCTCGTCGGATACTCCCGGCACCTTCGCCCACATCTCGCGCTCCCAGTCCTCGAGCGGCCGCACGTCGTCGTAGAAGCCCTCGACCAGCACCTTGCCTTCCTCGTCATGGAGGCTGGCGATCAGGTGCGCGATCGCGGTCGCCGGATTGGCCACCGCCCCGCCGAACAGCCCCGAGTGCAAATCGCGGGCCGGGCCGCGCAGGGTGACCTCGCAGCAGGCGATGCCGCGCAGGCCGTAGCCGAGCGTCGGCACGCCGGGCGCGACCATGCCGGTGTCGGAGATCGCGATGACATCGCATTTCAAAAGCTCCCGGTTCGCTTCAAGGAAGGGCGCGAGGTTCGGGCTGCCGATCTCCTCCTCGCCCTCGAACAGGAAGGTCAGGTTGACCGGCAGCTCGCCCTTCTCCTTCAGGGTCTTCTCGACTCCGAGGATGTGCGACAGCATCTGGCCCTTGTTGTCGGTGGCGCCGCGCGCCCAGATCTTGCCATCGCGGATCTCCGGCTCGAAGGGTGGCGTCGTCCACAGGTGAAGCGGATCGACCGGCTGGACGTCGTAGTGTCCGTAAATCAGCACCGTCTTGCGGCCGGGCTTGTGCTCGTTGCGGGCCACCACCACCGGATGGCGCTCGGTCGGATGGAGCGTCGTTTCCAGCCCCATGCCCGTGAGTTTCTCCACCAGCCACTCGGCGCAGGCGCGGACGTCGCCGGCGTGCTTCGAGTCCGTGGAAATGCTGGGAAAGCGCAGAAAAGTGAACAGATCCTCGAGCTCCGGCGTCATGCCGGCCATCCAATCGCTGCCCTCCCCCACCCGCAAGGCGAATTCACTCGCGGTCGCGCTCCTCGCGGATCACCGCGAGGGCGTCATACAGCGCGAACATCACCACGAAGACCGCCAGGAAGGCGACGCCGCCCCACCAGATGATGAAGCGCCACAGGCTGTCATCGAGCCAGTCGTCGATCCCCCACAGCCCGATCGCGAACACCGCGAGCAGCAGCGCCACGCTCCGCCCCATCGCCTGCCGGCGCATCCCGCGGTCCTGCAGGATGCTGCGGGCCAGCCCCTTGTGGGCGGTCCAGTCGGAAACGGGCTTCTTGCTCATGAAGGAACGTTGTCCGATCAACGGTAGATTCGCAAGACCTCGCCCGACCACCCATGAAGTCCTTCCTGACCCTCCTCCTCGTCATTGCCACCGCGACGGGCCGCGAAAGGCCGTTGAACATCCTGATGCTCTACGCCGACGACTGGCGCCACGACACCCTCGGCTGCGCCGGCAACCCGGTGGTGCAGACCCCGGTGCTCGACCGCCTGGCGAGCGAGGGCATCCGCTTCACGCACAACTGCGTCACCACCGCCATCTGCGGGGTCAGCCGCGCCTCGCTGTTCACCGGCCAGTGGATGTCGCGCCACGGCAACCGCGGCTTCGCCCCGTTCAAGACCCCGTGGGCCGAAACCTATCCCGGCCTGCTGCGCGCCAACGGCTACTTCACCGGTCATGTCGGCAAGTGGCACAACGGCAAGTTCCCCGCCGGCAACTTCGACTTCGGCCGCGCCTACTCCGGGACCCACTGGATCCCGCAAAAGGACGGCGGCAAGATCCACGTCACCCGCAAGAACCAGGCCGACGCCCTCGACTTCCTCCGCCAGCGCCCCGCGGACCGGCCGTTCTGCCTGACCGTCGCCTTCTTCGCCACCCACGCCGAGGATGCCAACCCGCTGCAGTTTCTCCCGCAGCCGGAAAGCCTGTCGCTCTACCGGGACATCACGGTGCCGGTGCCGCCCAACGCCACCAACGCCTCGTTCCGCCGCCTGCCGCCCTTCCTTGCCAACGAGAAGAACGAGGGCCGGAAGCGCTGGCACTGGCGCTTCGACACGCCGGAGAAATACCAGTCGATGATGAAGAACTACTACCGCCTCGCCAGCGAGGTCGACGCGACCTGCGGGGTGATCCTCGCCGAGTTGAAGGAGCAGGGCGTGCTCGACGACACCCTAGTCGTCTTCACCACCGACAACGGCTACTACCACGCCGAACACGGCCTCGCCGACAAGTGGTATCCCCACCAGGAAAGCATCCGCGTCCCGCTGATCGTCCGCGACCCGCGCCTGCCGGAAAAATCCCACGGCGCCACCGACGGCCACTTCACCCTCAACGTCGATCTCGCCCCCACCCTCCTCGCCGCCGCCGGGATCCCCGCGCCAGCGACCATGCAGGGCCGCGACCTCGCGCCGCTCTACCTCGCCGCCATCCCGCCGGACTGGCGCAGCGAGTTCTACTACGAACATCCGACCATCCGCGACACCAGCTTCATCCCGTCGTCCGAAGCCCTCATCCGCAAGGACTGGAAGTATTTCAACTGGCCCGACTTCGGCCGCGAGCAGCTGTTCGACCTTGCCGCCGACCCGCGCGAGGAAAACGACCTCGCCGGCGACCCCGGACAATCCGGCCGCCTCGCGGAAATGCGCGGCCGCCTGCTGGAACTGAAGGCCGCCGCGCGCTGACCGTTGAGCGGGGAGATGGCGGGCATCGCCAGACGGACAGGCGGCTGATAGACTGTTCGCGTGACCGACCCCGACTCAAAAAGCCGCTTCTCCGACCGGGTTCAAAACTACGTCCGCTACCGCCCCGGCTATCCCGCCGGGGTGGTGGATATCCTGAAGCGGGAGGTCCCGCTCGACGACGACTCGCTGGTCGTCGACGTCGGGTCCGGCACCGGCATTTCGTCGGCCATGTTTCTCGAAGCCGGCTTTGCCGTCGCCGGCGTCGAGCCGAACCCGCCGATGCGCGAAGCCGCCGAGCGCTTGCTCGCCAAGTACGATCGCTTCCGGAGCATCGACGGCAGCGCCGCGGCGACCACCCTCGACGACGCCTGCGCCAGGCTGATTGTCGCCGCCCAGGCCTTCCATTGGTTCGCGAACGACGACACCCGCGCGGAGTTCAGCCGCATCCTCCGTCGCGACGGCAAGATCGCCATTATCTGGAACGAGCGTCTGCTGGATGCCGACGATTTCCACCGCGACTACGAAGCCCTCCTCGAGCGCTTCGGCACCGACTACGCCAGCATCCGGCATGAGAACACCGGCGAACAGGTCCTCACCGGCTTCTTCCGCGGCTCCTTCGACTGCCACGCCTTCGACAACGCGCAGCACTTCGACCTCGCCGGACTCGAGGGCCGCCTGCTGTCGTCGTCCTACACCCCCGCCCCCGGCGACCCCGACCACCAGCCGATGCTCGCGGCGCTCCACGACCTGTTCTCCCGTCACGCCATCGGCGGCCAGGTGACCATCCGCTACCGGACCCGGGTTTATCTCGGGCGCTGATCGCGGCCCGCCGCACCGGTCAAGGCGCCGCTTCGGCGACGGCTCGCATGAATTGGCGGGGCGCGCCTGCAACGGGCAACGCGGTTTCGAACGAGCGGTATTCCCAGCCTTCCGGCAAGGGCGCGGCATCGGGTGCAGGTTCGAAACCGGACGTCTCCGTGACCGTAACGTCAAAATCCGAGAGCCCGGTCGATGCCTGGATGCGGTAGACAATACCATCGACCGGAGCGGAAACCATCTCATTGCCGATCTGCGAGAAGACCGCACCGGAACGCACCGGCAGAATGTAGCGGAAAGTCTCATCGACCGGGGTCGCGAAGGGCCCGCCTTCGTTCGACGGATCCCCGGGATCACCGGCAAAGGCAAACTCGCCGAGGTTGTCGAGCGCACCGTGGTCGGGGTTCGCGCCGGTCGCATAGTCCGCGGGGCCCGAGAGATCCGCGAATTGTCCGATCCAGTTCAAATAAGGGTCGCTGCCGGTGACCAGCAGGAAGCCGGTGCCGGTGATGGCCGCGCTGGTGTGCTCCGCGCCGGATCCCTCCGCGCCCCAGATCCCGGGTGGCTTGGCCGCACCGTCGATGACCAGCGCCTGGACCGCGTTCACCTTGGTGTGGGACAACTTGAGGTTCGCCCCTGCGGCGATCCGCACGGTGGTCGCGGCGTCGAGGCTCGCCTTGGTCAAGGTCAGCGTCCCTTCATCGACGAAGGTCTCGCCGTTCCATGCCGTCGCGCCCCGGTAGGTGTGCTGGGCGGCGCCGACCTTGTGGAAGTGGAGCAATGTTCCGTCGGCCTGGGTGATGGCGCCGGTGAAGCTGCCGCCCCCGACGCGCAGGGTCGACTCGCCGCCCCCCATCGCTTGCACCGTCCCGGTGCCGGTGACGCTGCCGAGGTTCACGTCCGAATTCTCGATCTGCAGCGTGTTGCTACCACCGATGCTCCACGTCGCGCTGGCGCTGCCGGCGGTGTCGGAGGCGAGACGAACGGTCCGGCTGCCGAGATCACCGACGATCCCCATTGCCCCGGTGAAGCCCGAGTTGTCGCCGGCGAGCACGATGTAGTTCAACGAGGCGGCACTCGCCTCGTTCTTGATCGCGAGGTTCGAACTGCCTGTGATCGGGGCGGTGATGCGGTGCAAGGTTTCCACCGGGGCTCCGGCCGGACCGTTGGGGGTACCGATCTCCGAGGAGAGCAGGAGGGTGCTCGCAGCAGTCACCGCGATCGATCCACCGAGCGTGCTGGTGTTGGAATCGGCGGTGCCACTGGCTCCGATCGTCTGGATCCCCCACCCCGAGGCGTGCAGGGTGCCTCCGCCGAGGGTCACCGCCGCCTCCCACCGCAGATTCTGCTCGGAGCGCGAGGAATTGTATGGGATCACCACGGATCCCGCCCCGATCTGGATCGCCAAGCTCGACGGAACCGTCATCACCGGATCATGCGGATCGGTTCCCAGCCAACGGGTGCCAGGGGAAATGCTGAGGGTCGAGTTGTTCAAGACGAAGGACCCGTTGCTGATCGACATGTCCGACGGATTATTCCCGCTGAGCCGGACGGCGGTGTTCTCGACCGTGACCGTGAATCCGCCCAAGTCGATGTAGTTGGGAATCAGGCGCGCAACTTCATCATATCGCGGCGCGCCGTTGATCACGATCGAACCGCCTTTTCCTGCCACCGATTTCCAGCTCTGGTTCGCCGTGCAGCGGAGGTCGGTGGACAAGCCGATCGAGTTGTTGGCCGCTGTCGTCTTCGCGCTCTCGATGCCATTGGCACCGAGGGCCAGCTCGGTGATCACCGCGTTCGGCGCGGAAATCTGGCAAGGCTTGGAAGCAAAGCCGTCCAACTTGATCCCCGCCCAGGCGAGATCGGTCGAAATGGCAGGGACCCCGGTGCTGGTGAAATAGAAGTCCCAGACCGCAATGTCCGAAGCACCCGGCGCGGCGGCCGGGGCACCGATCCACGAACTGGCCAGACCGAGGTCCAGCACGTTGTTCGCCTTGGAAATGTTGGCCCCTTGCAGCGCGTTGCTGCCGGCGGCGAAAACGAGGGGCAACAGGAGGTGACGGGAGCCTTTCATCGGGAAGTGGTGGGATGGCGGCCTACTCGGCGGCAGTGCGGGCGATGCGGAAGCCGAAATCATAGCCCCCCTGTAGGAATGGCACATAGCGCTCCCGGGTCCCCGAGCGCAACCACCTGCCGGTATTCAACCACGAGCCGCCGCGAATCGCGCGATAAGTGCCCCGCGGGTGTCCGCGAGGATCCACCAAAAGGTCGCCGGTGAACTGGGTGATCAAGTCGGCGTTGAAAGGGTCCCAGCACCATTCGGCGACGTTGCCGTGCATGTCGTGCAGGCCGAAGGCGTTGGCGAGCTTTTGCCCGACCGGCCGGGTGGCGGCCCCGTTGCGCCAGTACCACGCGACCTCATTCACGTTCGGATCGAGGGGATTTGCATTGGGGTCGTCGAAGTTCTTGTCGTAGACGAAGGAAAGGTTCTTGCCGTTGTTGAGGGCCGTCACCGTGCCAGCCCGGCAGGCGAATTCCCATTCGGCCTCGGTCGGCAGGCGGTAACCGTCGGCTTCCCAGTCGCAGATGATCGCCGAAATATCGTTGTCGAGGTCTTCCAACTCTTGTTCTCGGAATACTTGCACCGCAAAGCCGTTGGCCTCGTTGAGCCGGACACGATAGCAGGGTTCCAAGCCATCCATCTCGCTCTTGGCATTGAGCCAGCGGATGGTGTGGTACCAACTCACCCCGGAGACCGGTTGGGACCCGACCGGCTGGCCGTCTCCTCCCGGTTCCGACGGTGCCTGGTCGCTGGCACTTCCACCCTCTTCAACCGGAAGGTAGCGGCCGCCGCATTGCCCCATCTCCACCTGGGTCGGCACCTCGTCGATCGTGATCGTCTTGTAGCCCAGCGTCGGATACCCGTTCACCCGTGCCCAGTCGCGGACGGCGTTCCATTCCGCATAGGTGGTCTCGAACTGCTTGATGAAAAAGCCCCGGGTCAGGATCACCTCGTGGCGCTTGTCCTCGAGTCCGGAGTGCCCCAGCTCGTTGAGCGGACTACCTTGGGTGAAGATCGCTGCAGGTATGTAGGAGTAGCCCGCCGGCGGGGTGACCTGCGCGGGATAGGAGGCGAGAAAAAAGCCCTTGTCCTTTGCCGGCAGGAAGTAGTCCACCTCGACCGAGTTCGAATCGAGGCTACCGGGCACCACTTGCGAGCGGAACCCCCGTCCGTTCCAGCGGATGAGATCAACGCTGTTCTGGACGGCGAATAGATTCGGAACGCCGAGATTGTGGCGGACCCGGAACCGCGTCTCACCGCCCTCCATGACCGGAACGAGAAGACCCGCCGGCACCGGATCGAGCGGCGAGATTCCCATCATCCAGCAGGTGTCGAGCCGTTGCCCGTTGGGAGCCATGGTCCCATCTCCGGTGATGCCGTAGGCGGACTTGAAAGCGTCGAACGACTGCGCCGCGGCGGCGAGCGGCTGGAAGTGAACCTCCGCGACCCGGCCGGCATCCTCGCCATCGTAAGCGGCCGTGGTTTTCTGGTAAGTCCAGCGGACCCTGTGCTCGCCGTGAGGGATGACCACCTCCATCGGGATCCAAACTTCACCCGTGCCGGAGATCCCGCCGACATTCACCGTGGCACCGATCTGGGTGACGTCGCAGGTCAACCATCCGTCGTTTTCCAACGAGGAAATGAACCACTGGAAAGTCAAGATCCCCGGTCCGTTCAAGGTCAGCTCCGCGGTCGAGGTCGCACCGGCCACGAAGGGGGAACCGCTCAGGATGCAGTTCGCACCGTCCGGACCTTCCTCGTCGAGAGGATACCAGGGGTCGGTCGGAGTGATGGTCTCGCTCTCGATCGGTCCGGCGGTGCCGGCGAAGTCCCCGAGCTCGTTGGCCCGGAGGATGCCAACTGCCAGCAGGGAGAAAAGCAGGACGGCGGGACGTGATGGGAAACTGAAATGCATGGGGATCGTTCGGGATTCGAAGGAGCGCCGTGACGGGGGAAATCCGGCCTATAGCCCGTACAGCCTTCGATCGCGAACTGAATCCGAGGGACTTAAGTAGATGTCCGCAATCGCCGCTGCCGGTCGCGGAAGGAACGATCCACGACTCGCGTCGGGGCACGTCCACTTCCCGCCCGGAACATAGCGGCGGGCGTGCCGGTGTCATCCCCACCCGGCCGGCAAAATCTGTCCATGCGCCCTGCGCAGATCCCGGAACAATCGCCCCAGGAACCTCACCGCTGCCAGCCACCGCCCAGCGCCTGGATCAGGCGGGTCGCCGCCAGCGCGCGGGACAGGTTGATGGCGAGCTCCGCACGCTCCTCGGCCAGCGCGGTCCGTTCGGCATCGACCACCTCGAAGTAGTCGGTCACCCCGGCGGTGTAGCGCTTGCGGGTCAGGCGGGCGGTGGTCGCCGCCGCTTTCGCCCCGCGGCTGCGCGATCCCGCCGCAGCCGCCAGCTGACGGCTGTCGACCAGCGAATCCTCGGTCTCGCGGATCGCTTCCAGAAGCTTGCCCCGGTAGATCCCGAGCGCCTCGCGGTAGGCCGCCTCGGCACGCTTCTTGTCGGAGAAACCGCGCCCGCCCTGGAACAAGGGCAACGACAGTTCCGGTCCCAGCGTCCACAGCTTGGAACCCGAATCGAAGAGATCGGAAGTGCTCAGCGAGCGGAATCCCCCGCTGCCGGTGAGGCTGAGCTTCGGCAGGTAGGAAGCGATCGCCAGGCCGATCGTTTCGCTGGCCGCCGCCAGCTGGCGCTCGGCGGCCGCCAGGTCGGGCCGGCGCCGGAGCAGGTCGGAAGGCACCGCCGGCGGCGCGGCGGGGATGGCCGGCAAGGCCCCGTTGGCACTGACGCGGAATCCGGAGGCACTGCGGCCGGTGAGCACCGCCAGGGCGTTCTCGAACTTGCCGCGGCGGGCCCGCAGATCGGCGAGCTCGGCTTGCACCGACTCGTCCTCGGTGACCGACCTCTCGTAGTCGATCCGGCTGCTGGCACCGCGATCGAAGCGCGTTTTCATCAGCCGCCGGGCCTCGGACCGCAGCTCGCCGGTGCGGGTCAGCAGCGCGATCTCGGCATCGGCAAAGCGCAGCGAGACATAAGCCCGGGCGATCTCGCCGTGTACCGACAGGATCACGCCCTGATACTCGTAGCCGGCCGCCTCCATGCGCGCGCTCGCCGCGCCATAGTTGCGCCGGACCCGGCCCCACAAGTCGATCTCCCACGACAGGTTCAGCGCCGTACGGTAGTCCTCGTAGGCCCCGGCGGAAAAGTTCGTGTTGCCGCTGTCCTGCTGGCGGCGCGCGTAGGCGTCACCGGTCACCGCGGGATAGGCATCGGCCGCGGCCAGCCCGAGGGCGGCGCGGGCCTCGTCGTAGCGGGCCAGCGCGCTGCGCACCCCCTGCCCCTTGGTGTCGGCATCGCGGATCAGGCGGTTCAGTTCCGGCTCGTTGAAAAGCGTCCACCACGACCCCTCCGGCGGCGGCGCGGTGAAGCCCGCGTTCTTGAACGAGACCTCGAGTTCCTCCGCCGGCATCTCGTAGTCGGGACCAACCGCACAGCCTGCGAGCAACAGGGTCGCGAGACCGCAGGGCAACATTGCCTTCAGGCTCCGGAAGATTCTCGTTGGATCAGGGCGACGGGCCATCGTGGATTCGGAAGGTCGGGAACGCATGGTCGGAAGGGAGCTGACGATCACGCCGTGACCGGCTCGGCGGCTGGCTCGGCATCGGGATTCTTGAGCGCGAAGATCACGCTCAGCACCGCGGGGACAAGAAATACGGTGAACACCGTACTGACGGAGAGACCGCCGACCACGACCGCACCAAGACCGCGATACAGCTCGGAGCCCGCGCCGGGCATCAGCACCAGCGGCAGCATCCCGCCGACCGAGGTCAGGGTCGACATGAGGATCGGACGCACCCGGCTGCGGACGCTTTCCACCACCGCTTGCAGGGGATCCATCTTCTCCTCATTCATGAAATTCAGCGCCTGGTGTACGATCAGGATCGCGTTGTTCACCACCACCCCGGCGAGGATCACGAAACCGAGGATGGTCAGCATGTCGAGGTTCTGCACCGGCATGTGGCGGTCCAGCTGGCTCCACTTGTGGACCATCGCCAGACCGAGGAAGCCGCCGAAGGTCGCCAGCGGCACGCTGAGCATGATGACCAGCGGGTAGCTCCAGCTTTGGAAAAGCACCACCATCAGCAGGTAGATCACCACGAAGGCGAGGAACAGGCTGCTGCCGACGGTGCCGACCAGCGTGCCGTCGCCCAACAGCGAGTCCTTGATCTCCGCCAGCTTGCCGGCGGAGCCCGACAGGCTGACATCGACCCCCGGAGGAATCGCGCCACTGGCCTTCATCCCCTCGACCAGTCCGTTGACGTTCTCGATCACGGTCTCGAGCGGCTCGCCCGGCGGCGGGGTGAGTTCCAGCGTCACCGCGCGCTGGCGGTCGACGTGACGGATCTGGTCGGGACCCTGGACGCGATCGAGGCGGGCGATCGAGCGCAGGTCGACGATCTCCCCGCCCGGCGTCGCAACCGGCAGGTCGAGCAGCTTGTCGAGCGGCTGCTGGCCCTCCTCGCCCTTGGTCAGGATCTTGATGTCCTTGAGTTCGCCATTCTGCTCGTAGTCGCGGAACAGCACGATGCCATCGCCGCCGGCCTGCACCGCGAGCCCGAGGTCGGAGCGGGTCATGTCGAGTTCGCGCAACCGCGTGTCGTCCGGGACGATCCGCATTTCATCGAGCGGAGATGAAAAATTCGGCGGTGCCGGCGTGATGTTCGCCTGGGGTCCGGGCATGCCCATCAGTGCCCCCATCATCGCGCCCGCCGCTCCGGAGACGGCGTCGAGATCCCGCCCGCGGAAATCGATCTGCACGGCGGAACCGGTCGCCCCGCCGACCCGGAACAGCGGCATCTGGAAGGCCATCGCGAAGGTGTCCGGGGTGGCGGCACCGGAGGTCGCCGCGTTGAACGCCGGGATCAGGTCGGCGACCCTCGACTTGTCCGCCGAGATCCCGCCGTGGAAGACCCGCCCTTCGAAGGAGACCAGGAAGTAGTTCTCCAGCGACGGCGGCACCACCGACTCTCCCGAACCGTCGCCAAGCGGCACCGGCTGACGCTTGTCCTCCACCACCATCTCGCCGCCGGAGAGCCGCGTTTCGATGCCATACTTGTCCGGGGTCGCCTCCCACAGCGGCTCGATGTTTTCCTCGATCCGTTCGCCCATCTTCGACAGCGACTCGAGATTGTAGCCCGGCGGGGGAAAGAGCAGGCCGAAGACGAGGTTGCGGTTGCCCTTTGGCAGGTAGTCCAGCGGAGGCAGCAGCACCCGGGTGCCGATGATGGTCACAGCGGTGAACACCCCGATCACCGTGAGCCGCCGCGGCCAGGTCGCGGTCAGGAAACTCACCGCGTTCGCCGCCAGGTCGGGCAACTTCACGAACAGGATCGCGAACGGCTTGAATGGCCAGCCGAGGATCTTGAAGAAGGCCGAGCCGAAGACCTTGTCGAACAACGAGGGCTCGTCGCTGGTCTTGTGGGCGGTCAGCCATTTCCCCGAGGCCACCGGGATCACGGTGAGGCTGACCAGGAACGACAGGCTCACCGCCGCCATCAGCGCCAGCGCGATGTCGCGGAACAGCTGCCCCGCCTGCTCCTCGATCAGCAGGATCGGCGCGAAAACGACAACCGTCGTGAGCGTCGAGGCGAGCACCGCGCCGCCGACCTCGACCGTTCCGTCGCGGGCCGCTTGCACCGGCTTCTTGCCCATCTCGAGGTGGCGGAAGATGTTCTCGATCACTACGATCGCGTTGTCGACCACCATGCCAACGGCGAAGGCCAGGCCTGCCAGCGAGATGATGTTGATCGATCGTCCCAGCATCACCAGCACCGAGAAGGAGGCGATGGTCGAAACCGGGATCGCGATCGCGATGATCCCCACGGCCCGGAGACTGCGCAGGAAGAACAGCAACGTGATGGTCGCGAGGATGCCGCCGAGGACGAGGTTCGAGCGGACCAGCTGGAACGCGTCCTCGACGTAGGTGGACGCGTCGTAGGTCTGGACCAGCTCGAGGGTGCCATCGAGCCCGAGCTGGCGTGCCTTCTCGTCGAGCAAGCCTCCCGGCTTGTTGAGTTCGGCGATCTCGGCCTTCAGCAGGCTCATCGTTTCCAGCAGGTTGGCACCGCGCTGGAGCTGGAAGTTGAAGAAGGCGGCGCGGTGCCCGCGCGAGCGAACCCAGGACGTCGGTTCCTTCCAGTCGTTGCGGATCTCCGCGACATCGCGCAGATAGACCGGCCCCGCCTCGTCGCGGAAGATGATCATCTCGCCCGCCGACTCGGGCGTGTCGAAGCGGCCCGTCGCACGGATCCGGAAGTCGCGTTTGCCCTGCTCGATCTTGCCGCCCGAGAAGTTGGCGTTGGCGGCGTTGATGCCTTCACGCAGCTGCGAGTAGGTGACCCCGCGCTGGGCCAGCGCCACCGGGTCCACGATGATCTGCAGTTCCGACGCCGTCGCGCCGCGCACCCCGACCTCGCTCATTCCCGGGATCCGTTCGAACCGCGGCTTGATGCTCCGGTCCATGAAGTCGAACAGCCGGCTCGGGTCGTAAGCCGGGTCGGTCGAGAACAAACCCGTCCATGAGATGTAGTCCGCCGATTCCGGGTCGATGTCCTCGACCACCGGCCGCAGCACGCCGTCGGGATAGCCCGGCACCTCGTCCAGCTTCTGCAGCACGTCCTCCTTCGCCTTGGCGATGTCGGTGCCGGTCTCGAACTCCAGCCGGATCGTTCCCTGGCCGGCGGCGCTGGTGCTGATCATTGACTTCAGGCCGGTGACCTCGCCGAGCACCTTCTCCTGTTCCTCGACGATGTCGGACTCGATTTCGTCCGAAGAAGCGTTCTCCCAGTTGGTGACGACGGCGATGACCACCGACGAGACCTCCGGCGTCATCTGCACCGGCACCCGGGTGATCGCGAGGATGCCGACAAATACGGCAAGCATCGTACCGACCGCGATGGTGATCGGCTGGCGGAGCAGGGATTCGATGATTCCTTTCATGGTCTCAGCGGGAGCCTGCGGTTTCGGGGCTGGATTCGGCCCGGGTCTCCTCCCAGGGCCGCGGGTCGAGAGGCGTGCCCGGGAACAGACGCTCGTTGCCCTCGACGATCACCTGGTCACCTGCCTCCAGTTCCCCGGCCGCGAGCACGGACTCACCGTCGCGCTCAAACAAAACCTCGACAGTCACCCGCTTTGCCATCGGCGGACCTTCCGGTGCGGGGGCTGGAACGAACACAAAGGTCCCCGAAAAGCTGCTCAGGACCGCGTCGGCGGATACGACCAGATGTTCGGTCGGTTTACCCAGCGGGACGCGCGCTTCGACCGACGATCCCGGGGTCAGCTGGTTGTCCGGGTCGGGAATGTGGGCGATCAGGTTGAACAGGCGCGAGCGGCCCTCGACGTCGGGCACCAGCGACAACTTGTCGGCCCGGATCGGTTCGGCCCGCCCGGGCAGCCGCAGTTCGACGGCATCCGGCGCCGCCGCTTTCAGCCCCGCGATGTGGCGTTCGGGAATCTGCAGCCAGGCCTCGATTTCACCGGTGGAAAGCAGGGTGACCACCGCGGCGCCCTCGGTGACCCACTCGCCGACTTCGGTGTGGCGGGCCACCACCCTGCCGGCAAACGGCGCCTTCACCTCGAGATCGGCGCGCCGGACCTCGATCAGGTCGAAGCGCTTCTGCGCCGCCTCGATCGCCTCGCGCGCCGCATTCTCACGGGCCGCGGCGACCTTGAGTTCGCGATCGCTGTCGAGGAACTCGCGTTCCGAAACCGCCCGCTCCTCCCACAGGCCGCGCATCATCTCCTCGTCCTTGATCGCCCGGTCGTGTTCGGCCTCCCGCTGTGCCAATTCCGCCCTCGCCGCGGTCAACGACGCCTGCGCCTCCTGCAGTTGTGCCTCGAGCCGTCGCCCGTCGAGTTTCGCAAGGACGGCGCCTTCCTCGACGCGATCCCCTTCGTCGACCAGCAGACTCTCGACCGCGGCCGCCTCGCGGGCGGCGACATCCGCGCGGCGGACCGCACGCAGGGTGCCGGTCACCGACAACGACTCGACGGTCTCCTTCCGGACCGCGGGTTTCACGATCACCGTGCTCGGTGGACGCCCGCCCGCGGCGGGTCCGGCGGCCGACTCCGGCTTGGCGTCGCGCAAGGTGCGCCAGCCGAACCAGCTGGTCACGCCGAGGACGACGACCACACCGGCCCAGGCGAGGCTTTGGGAAGAACTGTTGGAGGAACTCATGATTCTGAAAAATGACCGATTGGTAAAACTCGTGGCTTGGGCGACTCAGGCCTTGTCCAGGACCCCGCTCAGGTCCGGGTGCAATTCCGCGCCGATCACCCGGCCGAAGGCATCGGAGAAATGGCGCACCCGCTCCGGATCGTTGTGGATGCGCGCCTGCGTCGAGCTGCCTTCGATCATGGAAAACAAACACGCCGCCGTTTCTGCCGGGTTGGATATCGTGAGATCACCCCGGGCATTGCCCTCGTGCAGGGTCGCCTCGAGATAACCCTGATAGGTGTCGAGGATCTCGCTCACCTTGGCCGCCAGCTCCGGCTCGCCGGACGCGGTTTCGGCCCCGAGGTTGAAATACGGGCATCCCAGCACGCGCCCCTTTTCCCGCAGGCACTCGATCGAGCGGAGATACCAGAACTCCATCAGCCGCTCGAAGCGCTTCAACGGCGGAAGCGCGGGGGAAAAGATCTCGTCGAGCGCCGGCCGGCTGTGGTTCTCCCAGAGATGGTCCAGCGCCGCCACGGCCAGCGCCGACTTGGATTTGAAGAAGTGATAAAAACTCCCCTTGCGCACGTCGGCCCGCTCGCAGATCGAGTCCACCGAGACCGCGCCATAGCTGCGCTCCCAGATCGCATCGACCATGGTTTCCAGCAATCGCGTACGCGCGCTACTCGGGGGAGGCATGCGGAACGGCTAATTGACCGTTTGGTCAAGTCAAACGGAAATCGTCCGCCGGAGCGCCGTTGAAGGCCTCCCGGCCGCCCCTGATGCCCTCAGCTTCAGGCGGATCGGCGATGCACAAAAAAGCGCCCCGACCGGGGATCGGAGCGCCATGGGCGAGATTGGGATTGAAGGCGCGCGCAGCGGTCAGGACTCCGCGGCGGACCGGATGACGGTCACCTTGAGCGGCTGCCGGGGTTGGATCCCGTCCGCCCGGCCGATGACCACGAAGGTCCGTTCGCCCGCTTCTTGTTCCAGGCTCATCGAGGACACCCGCTTCAACTTTCCTCCGGCCACCGGCATGCCGATCTGGAATGACACCGGCTTGCCCCCCGCAAGGTTGCGGACCAGCGGTTTGCCCGGCACGAGCGCGATCTTGTCCTCCCCGTAAACGATCGCCAGCGGACCCGGTGCCACGTTGAGGACGGTCGCCTTGCCAGGCTGATCGCCTTCCGGCACCACCGATGCCTTCGCCCGGGACCAAGACTTCGCCTCGGGATCCCGGAACAAAACGACCAGGAAGTCACCGCTCTCCGGCGGCTTCACCTTCACCCACGGGGTTCCGCCCGCCGCCGCGTCGCGGATGACCAGGTCCTCCGCCCCCTCTTCGAAGACGACCGGCGCGGATACGCGACCGAGCTGCAGCGAACTCGAACCGAGCTCGGACTCCCCGTCATCGGCAAGGGAGAGACTGATCTTGGACGGCGGGATGCTGCCGGCCGGCGGCGGCAGTTCACGCCGCACGCCGTTTTCCACCACCTGGCGGAATGGCGGAAGATCGCCGACCGCGAGGAAGCGGACCGTGCGCTTGTTCTTCGACGACGATGCCGTGACGGCAGCTTCCCCCTCGTCTCGGGCGAGGGCTTTCGACGCGGGTGATCCGAAGACCAACACGGTCACCAGCAGATAGTGGAGCAAGAGATTCATGATTCAGTCAGACTTCTTCAGGACGCAACCAGCGGAACGAAACGACATCGAAGCGGCGGCCGAAATCGGACGGGTCGCCGGCCCTCGCGGAATTGATCGAGCTGGAGTCCGGATCGAGGGGAACCGGCGTCCGCTGCACCACGACCTCGCACCAGGCGCGGGCGAGCACCTTGCCACCCGGATCGGTGGACTCGCCATAACCCCGGACGACAAAGCTGTCGGAGCGAGCGGACAGCGCCGGACCCAGGACTTGCAGGACGTCACCCTGGGTCAGGTAACCGGGAGCCCCCCAGGCCTTCGACGCCGGCTTCAAGGTCTGTTCCAGCCGCGTCGCGTCCTTGATGTTGTCGGGATGCTTGTAGTCGCCGATCGACTGGCTGTTGTCCAAGGGATACTCCTCGTTGAAGGCGGTGTTGATGCCGGCATGGTCGATCGCCGCCTGAAGCGCGCCGGCCCGGCCGGTCGGGTCGTTGCGCAGGCGGCGGTTCACGAAGTCCGCCATCGAAAGGAAGGGCCCCCGAAGCTTCACCTGGTCGACGATCGCCTCCGCCAAGCGCCCGATTTCGTCGTCACTCAAGGCACGGATCCCGGCCCAGGCCGCATCGCCGTCCGCGCTGTCGCCTTCCTTGAAGGTTTCGCCCGCGGGATTGAGGACCCGTCCGAACGGGCTGGCGTCCCCGCCGAGGTCACGGGTCGCCGCCAACATCGCCTTCCAGGCCTCGACCCGGGTCGAGTTCACGTTGAAAGCGCCGTCCACCATCAGGTGGGAGGCCGACTTGTGGAAATCCTCGAGTGCCCCCGCATCTTCCGGAGCGGCCACGCCCGCCGCCAGCTTGATGCGGCCGTTGGGCAGCGGGTGGCCCACCGGATCGGCGAGGAATGCGCGCTTTGCGGCGGAGTCGCCGCTGGAGAGATAGAACCGGTCCCACAGGCCACGGTTGACCTCGAAGGAGAGATCATAGACGACATTGTCGCTGTCGGGCACGCCTTGGAGCAGGGCACGGCCCGTCTCGGCCCATTCGTCCCGGCCCTTGCCGCGTTCCGAGTCCTTCGCCCAGCCGATCGCGTTGCGGTGGAAGCCGCCGAGCTTGGCTTCGCTCGAAGAGCCGCTCGGTGGCACCGTGCCGTCCAGGCTTTCGAGGCCGAGACGCGGGTCGGCGAGCGAATTGCCCACCGCGAACGACGGGTGCCAGACGAACTCGGAAAGCTTGGCATGCTGCAACTGGCCGAGTGACACCACGCCGGTTTCGTCGCGCGGGAGTTCGAAGACCACGTAGCGGTCCTGCCCTTCTTGCGGCGGGCCGAAGGGATTGCCGTGATAGCGGCCATTGCGATAAACCGGGACCTGCCCGCTCCAGCTGACCGCCTGGTCGTAGAGGTCGCGGGTGTAGGCGCCGAAGAACCAGGGGCCGCCGCCGGATCCCGCGCTCGGCAAGCTGCCACCGAGGTTTTCCCAAGGCGAGCGCATGGCATACCCGGCACGGGGATTCCAGTTCGCGAGCAATGCCTCCTCGAAGAACTGCGGCGAGCTGACCAGGGCCCCCGCGTTCATGCGGTTCGAGAGATGTTCGTCGAACCAGCGCATGCGGATGCCGTCACGGGTCCTCACGTCCGGTTCAACCCGCGGATTGGGGCTCTCCTTGCCGAGCAGCTCGACGGTCATCTTGTTGTTGACGTTCCAGGCGATGCGCGGTTCGCGGCCGGCACCGTATTGCAAGGACCCGGACAGGTAGGAAAGCTGGGGCAATGCATCGAAGCTCTCGAAGGTCACCGGCCCGGATCCGGCGAGCGATTTCATCACCACGCGCGTGTCATCGCTCTGGTTCTCGATGCCATTGCGGCCGCCCGTCGACCACAGCTGGGTCGCATCGAACCAGAAGCGGATCGGCCGGCTCTTCATCCCGCCGCTGATCTCCGCCGCCGAAATGTAGTAGTTCCGCGAGGCATCGGGAGCGACCTCGCAGCTCAGCTGGTTCTTCGACAGGTCGTAGGCACCCGGCCGGTAAACACTAAGTCCATCGTACTCGGCCAACCTGGCGGCGGAGAAGACCAAACACTCGCCGGGTTCGAAGGTCGTCTTCGGGATCGAGTAATAATAGGAGCCGATGTAGGGATCCTGATAGCCTTCGGTCTGGGTGATGCCCGCGCCACCGAATGCAGTGCTGCGCCCTCCTTCGAAAAACAGCCACTGGCTCTTCTTGGTGACTCCCGTTTCCTTGCCTTCGGCGTTGTAGACGACGTCGTCGGTCCAGACCTCCTGGCGGCCGTTGCCCTGGATCATCACGATGGCCGGCTGCATCTCCAGCTCGACGTTGTAGGGATTCCAGAGAACCACCCGCGGATAGTTGTGCTGCCGCATCTGGAAGATCGGCACCTCGCCGCCGCCGTTGGCCTTTTCGGTGCGGTCCTGGAAGACGCTGATCTGCATCATGCTGCTCGCCTCGACCAGCACCGGCTGCAGGCCGGACTTCACCGCCCCCTTGATCTGCACCGGCGCCTCGTTGCACAGCGCGTATTCCTCGCTCTGCTGACCGCCCGACGAATCGCTCGGCGGAACCACGGTCGCGACCTTCTTGCCGGAGAAGGCCACCTCGGACCGCGCCCAGTCGCGCAAGGCCCCGAAGCGGGGTGCGGAGACGCTGTAGCGGGAATCGGCCGCATCCGCGAAAATCGGATCCTCATCGCTCAGGCCCGGAGCCTCGCCCTCCGGCGCCACGCTGCCGTCGCTCCCGAAGAACGCGGTCAGGTCTTTCTTCAGGCCGCCGGCGTCGGGATCCGCCAGCACGCCCGCTGAATCGACCGTGTAGTCGTGGAAGCGGGACCGGGCCCAGTCGGGGGTGGTCCCGAGCGCCACCGTGCCGCCCGAGGCGAGTTTGGGGATGGCGTCATCCTCCAGGTCGGCGCCACCCGCCATGACGACCGCATCAGCGTGCTGCGAAGTCATCCCCCGAAAGTAGCCGCCGTTGGCGGGAGACAAGGGGCTCGGTTCTTTCGTGGCATGCGCGTCGACAACGCCCAGATTGGCCCGTTGCCCCAGGTCGCCGGTCCACCAGGCCAGCTTGCCACGGACGGCTTCGTCGTCTCCCAGTTCAACCAAGGGCACACGAACCAGAGCGTCGTCCTCGTCGCCGGCGGAAGCTTTCCCCACCAGTTCGACCGACGCTTCGCTGGCGTCACGCGGATCACCCTCTCCGCTGACCAGCCACGCCGCGACCCGCTCCCCGGCATCCCAGGACTCCTCGTTGCGGCCATCGATCAGGCTGCCCGTGTCAGGATCACGCTGCCACATCGAAGAACCGTCGCTGCGCCGGGTGGACCAGACACCGGTCCAATGTGGCTGCACCGCGTCGGACAGCAAATCGGCCGGTGCCGAAACCCGCTGGTCGGGCCCAAGCTCCATCTGCAGCTGGTTGATTGCCATCATCACGGCCAGCCGGGCATTGGCACGCGCCTGGGCCAGATCCTGGCCCCGGGTCGAGCTTCTGAGCTCGATCGACGACAAGGCGAGCAGGCCGACGGCCACGATGATGAGCAGGGTCATCAGCATCAGCGAGGCCACGAGCGCAAAGCCACGCTTGCCGGGGTTTCCCCGATGTCCGGAACGGCGGCAGGTCTTCATGATCATAGTCAGGGCGGGAAGGTCAGGAGGCGCGATGGCCGCCAGGCGGCCACGTAGCACGGTGGCTTCGTGAGGGTAAATCGGTGTATTCACGAAAGGCATACAGAGCGCTTATCTCAGCCATTGGCCGATACCTCTCGAGTGCCTGACACTGTAGCGATTGACGCGCCACGGTCAGCCGTTTGGCTTGGACAAAATCTGTCCAGATGAGCTATTCAGACGCATGGATCCGGTGCAACGAGTCACCCAAGTGGACCGAACCGAAAGCGCCCTGCTCTCGGGCCTCGAGAAGGGCCTGTGGACCGACACGCTGCCGGGTGTCCGGATCTTGTGCAGCTCGCTGCAGGTAAGCCCCCCCACTTTGCAGGCCGCCACCGCCCGGCTGCTCGAGCGCGGGATCCTCGTCTACCATGGACCCCGCCGGCGTCTGGGCATCGCTCCCGGCCTGGTCGAGTCCACGTCGATCGCCCCGGAACCCACGGCCCGGGCCTTGCGGGTGGTCTGCCTCACCAACGACACCTTGCCGGAAATGTCCCACACCCGGCTGGAAATCCTTTCGCGGCTGCGGATGGAAAACCGCCACTGGGATTTCCGCCATCACGTCATCCCGATCAAGGACGCCAAGAAGCCGCGGCTCCAATGGGACCGGCTCGCGGATACCGAGGAACCCGATGCCCTGGTGATCTTCGGAGGGATGCCCGCCATCGCCCGCTGGAGCATCCGCCGCAAGCTGCGGACGGTTTTCATCGGCGGCGAACCCGGCGCCCACCCCATCCCCACCATCGGGATGAACCCGATCCGCCCGATCATTGATTCAATCAACGAGTTTGCCAGCTACGGGCACCAGCACATTTGCATGCCCATGTTCGGACTCTTCCCGCGCCTCGAAAAGGGCATCCGCGATGCCTTCCGTGATGCCTTCCTCGGATTGGGGATCCCGTTTGACGAATCCTGGAACACCCCTTCCGCACCCCAACACGACCCGGACGTCATCCTCAATGTCCTCACCAGGATCTCACGCGTCCGCGTCCCCACGGCAATCATCGCGATGTCGTGGGTCGAATTCGTGGCGATCCAATCCTTTCTCAGTGAGCGTCGTCTCTCCATTCCCCATGACGTTTCAGCGATCGTTTTGGCAGGCAGCGAGTCCCTCGAATGGTTCAGGCCGAGGCTGACCCATTTCGACTATTCGGTCGGCCGCATCACCCGCAACGTCCGCATCTGGATCGACCGCAATTTCCCCTTCAACCGGGACGCTTTGGCCGTGCCAGCGCAAATCGTCCGCGGCGACAGCGTCGGCGCCCCGCGCTCTTGAACCATCCCTTGGCCGACCGGGAGACTGGAGTCGAGGGCCGCGAAGCGAAGGCTCACGGCCAATCTCCCCCGGGTTCGGGTCTCTCCGAGCGAGTCGGCCGGCACACATCAAGCAGGAGAAATCCAATGGTCCCCGTCTCTGGGAGAAGCCCCGGGTTGGATCCCACCCCGGGTTTCTGACCAGTCAACGGGCCAACCCGGGCACCTACTGGAATCGAAATCGAGTGGGATCAAAATCGGACTCCGACAGCCAAACCTAAAGAATTCTTAAATTTTAAATATAATTCACAACATCGCTTCAAATCATTGTCTTTCTGATGAAAGTTAATGGATCACGACCGCTTTCACTCCGGTATCCTCGCGACTTCCGGGAGTGATCGAGGAGCCAAAACCACCCTGCTATTCTAAGCATTCCTGATTGAGCACATCGAAAGAAAGTAAAACTATCTTGATTTTCCAAAAAATCAGCAGCTAATGGCGCCGGATGCTCCCTGCATTTCCAGAGGTCACCATCGGTTTCGCCCTGCTGGCACTTGTCTTTGCGACGGGCTTGCCGCTGCTGTGCGCGCTGATCGCGGTCGCCAACGTCAAGAAGTACCGGGTCAGCGCCAAGATTTGCGATCCGACCATGGTGCCAAACGATGTGCGCCGTCGGATTGCCCCGTGGCTGAACCGGTTGGGTCATTTCGGCTTCCGCCAATTGCAAACGGCCCGGCTGGCAAGTGCCGGCTACGCGGAATCCTTCCGATGGGTGCTTCTCAATGCCGAGGAAAAGACCTACGCCACCTTGGAATGGACGGTCCCGGTGTCGGGTGCCGGTCCGCGGGTTTCCCTCTCCCTTTTCACACCACTTCGAAGCGGCACCTTGATGGTGACCCTGGACCGGCGGGTAACCCATCATCCACCGGCATGGTGGGACGACGTGCAGAAGCATTTCGGCACGGTCACCGCACAGTGGAAGCACCACTACTCGAGGATTCGCGGTGACAAGGATCGGGTCCTGCCCGAGCTGGACAAGTTCACGGCCATGTTGGCGGCCGACGAAGAAGCCCGCCACGAAGCTCTGGTGAAAGGGGGAGAGTTCGTCCCCACCCGCCAGGACCCCGATGTCCTGCGCCTCCGCTACTCCCGCCTGGTTTCCCGGGTGCTTCCGGTCCTCGGCGACTTTTTCAAGGGCCGCTATTTCCGGTCCACCACGAGGCGGGATGTCGCCGCACCGGCCAAGGCCAAAACCGAGGAAACGGAACGGATCGGTGGGGCCGTCGGCCTCTCCCTGAACCAGGCCGTGGAGCAGGACTTGAGCCGCTACCGGGCGCTCATTGCCGTGCGTTCCAGCCCCCTCGACCACTTGCGTCGCATTCTCCTTCTTGCCGGGACCATCGCCTTCTTCATCCTTCTCTTCGGACGCGACCAGCCGCTCCAGACGGCGGTCACGGTGATCTTCCTCGCCGCGCTGCATGAAGCCGGACACTGGCTGCCGATGCGCATTTTCGGCTTCCGGGGGATCCCGCCCATCTTCATTCCATTCACCGGCGCCACGGAAAGGGGCCGCAAGCTGCACGCACCGGCCTGGCAACAACTGGTCGTTCTCCTTGGCGGGCCGATCCCCGGCCTGGTCGCGGGACTGGCCATGTTGGCTCATGGTTACTTCTATCCGGACACCCCGCTGTGGATGATCGATGCTGCCGGCATGGCGGTTGCATTGAACGCCCTGCATCTGCTGCCGGTGCTGCCGATGGACGGGGGTAAGATCGTCGATCTCCTCGTCTTCCGCGACCTTCCCCTGCTCCGCCCCTTCTTTACGGTCACCGCCTCACTGTCCGCCTTTGCCGCGGCCCTCGTGCTGAAGTCCAAGGTCCTGCGTTACATCGCCATGGCCATGTTCGGCGGCGTTCTCTGGGATGTCCGCACCATCCAAGTGGTTCGCGGGGCCCGGCGGCTGCCTTGGGCCGGCGAGGTCAACGACGAGAGCGAGGCCCTGCGCCGCATTTTCCGCGGACTCCGCGAGGAAGGCCAAGGCGCCTTCATCGGCAGCGAGAACTGGCATCGGAAGATCGAAGCGCTGCTGCAGGAAGTCATGCGCAAGCGCCCGCGCCTGGCCACGCGTTTCGCCGGCGGCAGCCTGCTGGCGATCTCCGGAGCCGTCCCCGCCCTGCTCCTCGCGGGCGTCTTGCTTGGCCCCGTGCTGGGAGATGCCGGCCGCGTGGTGCGAACCGCCGCCCATGTGACCGAATTCCGCACGGCGTTTCCAAAGGAGACCCGCACGGTCTCCCAAGAGGACAAGATCGCCCTGACGGATCTGGCGGCAGAAACCGAGTCTTCGCCTGAAGGAACGCCCTTGAGCGTGCTGGATAAACCACGCAAGGCCGCCGACCTCGTCTTGCCCGTCATCGGCGGTCGCCTCGACCATCTCGACTGGACCAAGGCGAACATCGCTTCGCGGACCAACGTGATCGGCGCCCAGGTGCTCCCGATCTGGGTCGAGGCGCAATGCCTGCAAATGGAACAGGCCGGCGCGGCCGGGGATCATGCCGAGGCTCACCGGCGAGCAGGAAAGATGCTAGAGATCCTGTCCGCGGTCGAACCGGCAACCAGCATCGAACGCCGCGAACACCTGTCGGCCGTGGAGCTCCGGGTGCTCGCCATGATCGAACGCGAAGCCGCCGCCGGCCGGCTGGGGGCAGGCGACCTCGCCGCCTTCGACGACCTGATTTCCGCCCGCAACCAGGCACCCAACCCGGAGGTCGAGAATCTCCTTCTGGTCGCGGCATGGGCAGAACGAACCCGCGTCGCGGCGATCTCCGATGCCGCGGCCCAAGCCTCCCTCGATCCCCGCTTCTGGCGCGACCTCTATCCCCGTATCCGCACGGTCCGCCAGTTGCTGACCGAACAAAACACCCGCCTGATGCCTGCTTGTGTCGCCTTGACCCGCTATTGGAGTTCGACACGCCGGGTCGGCGAGATCCCGCCCTCGATCGGTTCCTCGGTCGCGGTGGCACCCGGCGAGGCCAACCTCATCCTCGATTTCTGCGAAGAGCACCGGCGGCTCGCATGGCGCCGGCTTTCGACCCTGTCCGCCCTGCGCATGGAAACCTTCCGCCAGAAGAAAGGCACCTTCCCGACCATGTGGAAACACAGCGTTCCTGGTGGTGCGTCCATCGAACTGGTTGCCAAGCCCGGCCCGCTCCTGCGCCTCACCGATCGTCGTGACCAGATGGAGCGCCGCATTCCGGTGTGGCTCACCCCCCCGACCTTGCCGAAGCCCCATCTCGGCCCGGCGCTTGACTATGACTGCCCGCTGTTCGGCTCGCCCGACCTGCCGGCGCTCTCCGCTTCCAACTGATCCGCCGGACCGCGGAGGAAGTTGACCAGGAGCACCCAAAGACCCGCAACCAGCTGGAAGGGAGCCACTTGCGCAATGTAAACTTTTGCATTGCCCTCGCCGGCCGAAGGGACTAACAGCAGCCTGCTGATTTCATCAGTTCCCCCTCAAATGAAAGCACTCGTATTGCACGCCGTTGCGCTGTTCTGCGCATTCGTTCCGCTTCATCAAGCCGAAGCCGCTCCGAAGCCCCCTCCCGTGTTCGGTGGCTGGTCCCCCGGCAAGACCTTCACCTACACGGTGACCAGCGTGATTTCGTCCGGATCCGTGGGCACCCAGATCATCAATCCCGCCCCCATCCCGAAGGGCGTCCCGGTTTATACCGTGGGGCAACAAGTGACCTTCACGATCGGCAAAAAGGGCGAACTCATCGCTCCGGGAATGAAGATCGCATTCCAGGGCGACGGCGGATCCGCCAACATCTACCTGAACAAGCCGAAGAAGGGCGCCCAGCCGTTCGCCGCGAACGTCTTCAAGAACTTCACAACGGGGGAACCCACCTCGGTGGCCCTGAGCTTCTTCACCTTCAAACTGAAGAAGCGGGTGCCCAACGTGAACACCGTCTATTACACCCTTAACTGAATCCGTCCGACGCCGTGAAGGAGGGCCCGCCGCCCTCCTTCATTGTGTACTGGAGCGGAATTCAGCTCCCTCCAGCCTGGCCTTCGCCTCGCCGACGAGGAACAGAGAACCGGCAATCAGCAGCAGCCCCTCTCCCCCGATCGCGGCTTCAAAGGCCTCGTCGAACGAGCCGTGGCACGAATGCGGCGGGGCACCTTTCGGCAATTGGGCCGCCAGCTCTCCGGCACTCACCGCCCTCGGGGTATCGACCGGACAGAAAAAGATCTTATCGGCCAACGGCGACAAGCAGGCAAGGATACCCGCCACGTCCTTGCCCCCCACGGCACTGAAAACCAGGGACGCCTTGCGGTCACCGAATTGCTCGCGCCAGGTTTCAGCCAGCACCGCGGCACCCTGCGCGTTGTGGGCACCGTCGAGCACGATCTCATGGCCCCGGAAGCCGATCCGTTCGAAGCGTCCCGGCCAGCGCACCGTCGACAACCCGTGCATCACCACCTCGTAGTCGAGCCGTAGCCCCGCGGCATGCGCGCACTCCACCGCCAGCGCGGCGTTCCAGCGCTGATGGGGCCCGGGGAGTGCGACCGGGTAGCCCACGAGCGGGGCGTCGATGAACATCAGGGGACAACGGCGCTCGTTGGCTTCCATCTCCAGCACCCGCTGGACCCCGGGTTCCTGGGGCGCGGAAAAGGCCGGCTTCCCTTCGACCAGGATCCCCGCCTTCTCCATTGCGATTTTTTCCAAGGTGTCACCCAGCCACTGCATGTGGTCCAGCCCGACGGGGGTGATCGCACAAACATCCGCGGGAACCGCCGTGGTGGCATCAAAGCGCCCGCCCATGCCCGTCTCCAGGACGATCAGGTCGCACGCACTGTCGCGGAACCAGCGCATCGCCAGCCCCAGCGTGATCTCGAAAAACGTCGGATGCGGGTCGAGACGGCCGCAGAGCTCGCGGAGTTCGGTCAGCATCGCCGCACATGCCTCCCGCGGGATTTCCTCGCCCGAAACGCGGATGCGCTCCCGGTAGTCGACCAGATGGGGCGAGGTGAACAAACCGCAGCGCGTCCCGGAAGCACGCGCCAGCGAATCGATCATCGCGCAAGTACTACCCTTGCCGTTGGTTCCGGCGACATGGATGACCTTCACCCCGTGCGCGGGATAGGCCAGGAACTCCTTCAGCAAGCGCGCCGGTCCCTCCAGGCCCAGCTTGATGCCGAACAACTGGGTCGAGAACAACCACTCGATGGACTCGGGATAAGTCACGGGGCAAGCCGTCGGCTCACGGCATCATGAAGCCCAGCAGCTGCGCCAGCTTCTCGCGCAGCTTGTCGCGCGGCACGATCGCGTCCACCAGCCCGTGATCGAGCATGAACTCGGCGGTTTGGAAGCCCTGCGGCAGGTTCTGGTGGGTCGTCTCCTTCACCACCCGCGGACCGGCGAAGCCGATCATGCACTTCGGTTCGGCCAGGTTGACGTCGCCGATGGTGGCGAACGAAGCCGTCACGCCGCCGGTGGTGGGATGGGTCATGACCGAAATGTAGGGCAGCTTTGCTTCCGACAAGCGCGCCAGCGCGCCGCAAGTCTTGGCCATCTGCATCAGCGAGAGCATGCCTTCCTGCATCCGGGCGCCGGACGATGCCGAAATGATGATCACGCCCCGCTTCTCGGCGACCGCCAGTTCGACCGCGCGGGTGATCTTTTCGCCGACCACCGAGCCCATCGAACCCGCGAAGAACTTGAAATCCATCACCGCGACCATCGCCGGCTGGCTGCCGATGGAAACCCGGCCGGTCACCACGGCGTCGTCCAGCCCGGTCTTCTCGCGCATCCCGGCGATCTTCTCCGGGTAGTTCTGGAAGCCGAGCGGGTTGGCCGAGACGAGTCCCTTCTCGGTCTCCTCGAAGCTACCCGGGTCCGCGATCAACGCGATCCGCTCGCGCGAATCCATCAGGAAGTGGTTCCCGCAATGGTGGCAGGTTTGGAAATGCTGCTTGAGTTCCAGCTGGTGGAGCATGGCCCCGCATTCGGGACACTTGGTCCACAGGCCCTCCGGCATGTCTTCACGACGCTTGTTTCGGCGGAGGGTTGGCTTGTCGAAAATGCCCATGGTGTCGGCGAGAAAACTCGTGGCGGCGAGGCTAGCCACGCATCACGGTGACGACAACCACCTTTTGAACCCCTCCCCGCCTCAGCGCCCGGGCACACTCGTCGCTGGTCGCCCCGGTGGTGAAGACGTCATCCACCAGCACCACCCCGGGAGGCTTCCCGCCGGCGAGTTTCGCACCTTCCTTCGACAGCGCGAACGCGCCTTTCAGGTTCTTCAGCCGCTGGGCGCGGTTCAGCCGGGTCTGGTTGCCGGTGCTGCGCACCCGCGTCAGCGCATGGCAGACGGGCAGCCCGGTTCCGCGGGCCATCGGCCGGGCGATCTCGGCGGCCTGATTGAAATGCCGCCACAATTCCCGAGTCCGATGGAGCGGCACCGGCACCAAGGACCAGCCGCCGGCAAGTGCCGGTTCCAGCCGGGGATCGTCCTCAAAGGCCCGGACCGCGACCCTGCCGAGTTCCGGGGCCAACTCGATCCGCCGGCTGTATTTCAACCCGTGGATCATTTCCAGGATCGCGGGATGGCAGGGAACCGCCGGCCGCGCGAAATCGAAGGCGAACGTCAGGTTGCGGCAATTCGGACACTCGGCACCGGCCCCAGCCTGGCCATCGAATTCCTCGCCGCAGCGACGGCAGAATGGTTCCTTCAACCCGGGCACCTCGGCCACGCAGCCTTCGCAAAGCGACCGGTCTCCCGTCAATCCCCCGCCACACACCTGGCAAATGCCGGGATAAAGCAAATCCAGCACCTCCGCCCACACCCCCTTGACTCGCTTTGCGGGGTCCAGGCTCATGGGCATCAAGAACGGTAATCCGCCGCGGGCTCGACCGGGCGGGTCATCAAATGCACCAGCACCCCCGTCGCCACCACCACCGACAGCGGCAGCAGTCCTTCCAACAAGCTCAACCCCACCAGCCACCGCACCACCTCCGGCAAACCCGCCACCGGCCAAGTCGCGGCCTTGAAGATGCCGATCCCGAATACCCACCCGGCATGCAGCCCGACCGGTAGCCACAGCGACGCGGTGCGGTAGCGGGCATAGGCGAGGACCACCCCGACCATCGCCAGGATGGAGAATCGCGAGACCATTGACAGCGGATCGGCAAAGCGGCTGAAGATCTGCCCCAGCAGGATGAACCCCGCGTTGGCTGCCTCCGGATCCGGCACCCTGGCCAGCGGCGGCGGCGAGAGGAAATGCACGAACGCGAACAGGAACGACAGCGACGCGATCGCCGGCGCCGGCTTCATCGCCCGCAGGAAGATCCCCAGCAGCACACCGCGGAACAACAACTCCTCGATCACCGCCACGATCAACGCACCCGGCAGGGCGCCTTTGACCGCCTTGCCCCAGTCGATCGCCTGCGGAAACCGGTTCAAAGCCCCCTTGGTCGATGCGGCGGCATCCTTCCACATGAAGCACCCCGCCTGCAGCATCAGCCATCCCGATAGCAGCAACAAGCCGGCCGCAATCACAAATCCGGTTCCCGCCTGCCACCATCCTTGCGGGTTCCGCTTCAACGGCTGGCCCGAATTCAAAATCACCACGCTGTCCGGCAGCCGCAGCGACCATGGCGTGTCGCGGAAGCTTCCCGGCCCCCGCCCCAGCCGCAGCCAGCCCATCAGCGGGAAGAGCAGCACCAAGGCCGAAAGCATCAGCGCCCGGTTGAAAAACGTGGGAAAGTCCGCCCGGCCGGCCGCCTTGGCCACAAAATTGATCGCGCCGTTGGACTGCCGCCCCTCGACCACTTCCGACAGCCCCTTCCCAATCTGGTAAAGCCATGGCGCCAGCAGCGCTCCCAGTGCAAGGGACGCCGCAACGTATGCGAAAATCTTGATCACATCACTTTGCAAGGCGCGGCGCACGGCCATGAAACTGCGGATCACCGGGAAGGGTGCCAAGTTCCAATTCCGCGGGCGCGAGGCTCCACGGGCCCCGATTGGCGCTTGGCAGCAGCGGGTGCTTGGGGCATTGCTCCCGCCATGGAGACCCACGAGTGGCGTGAACGGACGGAGGAAGGCTTGCGCTTTTGGCAGGCGACGCGGCACGCCGGCAAGTGGAAGCTCCAGACCTCCCTCCAGACCGACCCCGAATGGGAAATCCTCGATCCCGCGCCGCGCGAGGTTTGGGAAAAACTCCGCGACGTTCTCTGGCGGAAATACCAGCGGCGGCGCTGCCCCTGGGAGTGGATCGAAGCGATCGACAAGATGCTCGCCGAAGACGGCAACTAGCCGGCCCTGTCGGATCGGCGCACGCGTTGCACCCTACCAAGCCACCGCCCTGCCGGACTCGTATCCGCGGTCATAGCAAAGTGGCGCCCGGCCCTGGCGGAACAAGCCGGGAACCGGCGTGCGGGTGTCGACCTCCACCAGGCGCTTGCCCTTCACCTGCGCCAGCTCGCGCCGATGACGGTGAAGCTCTTCACAAACCGTCGCATGGGCCGAGCCAATCGAGGTGGCGATGGTTTCCCAGGATACCGCGGGCCCGGTGCCATCCTCGTGACGGATGCGATGGACGATGATCGTGTCGACGTCCGGGTCATCGAGCCATTGCTCGAAGGGAGCTTCGCAGGCGACCCCGCCGTCGATGTAGCGGCGCCCGTCGACCCGCTGGATTCCGATCAACCCCGGAACCGCACAACTGGCGACGATCAGTTCGGCCAAGGGACCGGAGTTCAGCACCTCGGTGCGGTGGAGGTCGGCATCGGTGACCGCGATCTCCATGGTGGGTGACGCCAGGTTGCCCACATCCTCCACGCGGAGCAGTCCTCGCAGGTGCTTGACCGCACGCTTGCCCGAAAAGATCCCCGATGCCCACAGGACCGAGAGGACTCCGGGGAGACGCAGGAAGGCGGCCCAATCGGCGAAGGACCAGCGCAGCGCCGAATCGAGCACCGCCTCTTTCAAAGCCTCGCCGCGCAGGCCGGCCGCATGGAGAGACCCGGCCAAGGCTCCGGCGGAGGAACCCGACACTTTCGCGGGGTGCAGGCCGGCAGCCGCGAGACCGTTGAGGAAGCCGGCATGGGCGTAGTATCCCAACAAGGATGATCCAAGGGCGACGGCGAGTCCGGGTGTGGGTTCCTGCGGCATGGGCGGCGCGCGGAAGGTAGTGAAGCCGGTCGCCTTGGCCAGTTTTCAGTTTTCAGCGGGGCCCGGCGCGGCGAGGATGCCGGCGTGACGATGCCTGCGGCAGTGAATTTCAAGATCGGCAACGAAAAGCTCGTGCGCGTGCTGGACGCGGCATCCGCCCACCTGCGCGGACTGCTTGAGAAGCAAGGACGCCCCGAGGGTGCCCTGCGGATCGCGGTGATCGGCGGCGGCTGTAGCGGCCTCCAGTACAAGATGGATCTGGTCGACGGCCCCCGCGACCGCGACATCCTGGTGCCCAGCAACGGCGTGAACGTGGTGATCGACCCGAAGAGCGCGCTTTTTGTCAGCGGCAGCGAACTCGATTGGTCCGACGACCTCCAGCAGGGCGGCTTCAAGGTGAGCAACCCGAACGCCGTGGTGACCTGCTCCTGCGGGGAAAGCTTCGCGGCTTGAGCCATGGATCCGTTCGAGCGACTGGGGCTGGAGCGGCGGCTGGCGCTTTCCGAAGAGGAACTGCGCGAAGCCTTCCGGACCGCGGGAAAACAAGGCCACCCCGATGCCGGCGGCAGCGGCGAGGATTTCGCCCTGTTGCAGCAAGCCTATCGTCAGCTTTCGAGGCCTTCCGGACGCCTCCGCGCCTGGCTTTCCGCCCGCGGTATCCCCGGGGAGGACCGCGGAGCGATTTCACCGCGCCTGCTCGATCTTTTCGGCACGGTTGGCGCGGTGCTGCAACGGGCCGACGCCGTCGCCAAAAAGCGCGGGGAGAGCCACAGCGCCCTGGCCAAGGCCATGCTCGAACCCGAGGTGCAGGAGACCCGCGAGGCCCTCGAGGCGTGCCTCGGGGAGGTCGCCGCGGCGCTCCAGGACGAAGAGACCGCCTTTCCCGAAATCGAGGCCGGCGACGGGGATCCCTGGCTCACGGTGCGCAATCTGGCCTTCCTGGAGAAGTGGCAGGGCGAGCTGAAGGCCCGATTTTCGGCACTTTGGTGAGAAAGGTTGCGGAATTCGCCAAGATTCGCCTTGACGGTTCGCCGCGCGCCACCATTCTCTCCGCCCCGCGAAAGCAACCCTTTCCCTTTTTCATCATGGCCCGCGTCTGCAGCATCCGAGGAAGCCGAGTCCGTTCCGGCGGTAAGATCAACCGTTCCGGTCTCGCCAAGAAAAAAGGCGGTATCGGCCGTCACGTCACCAAGGTGGTGAAGCGCAAGGTCGCGCCCAACCTCCACTCCAAGCGTATCTGGGTTCCTGAGCTCGGCCGCTGGGTGCGCCTGACCCTGAGCGCCAAGGCGATCAAGACGATCAACAAGAACGGTGCCTATGTCACCCTCAAGGAAGCCGGGCTGCTGTAAGCCGGCGCTTCCCCATAACTGATTTCATGATGAAACGGCCCGGAGAATTCTCCGGGCCGTTTCTTATTGTCTCCGGGTTCCTGGCCCGTTGCGGACCGCAGGCACCGCGGATCACACCTCGATCGACCTTGCCGCTTGACGCACGCGGCGGCGCCCGGTTTCTTCCCGCCCGCCATGCTCCACCAGGTGCTCAAATCCAAGCTTCACCGGGCAATGATCACGGCTGCCGACGTCGAATACGAAGGCAGCATCGAGATCCCCACCGACCTCATGGACACCGTTGGCCTCTGGGCCGGCGAGAAGGTCCTGGTTGCCTCCATTACCACCGGCAACCGTCTCGAGACCTATGTCCAGCCGGGTCCGGCCGGCACCGGTCACATCATCATCAACGGCGGCGCAGCCCACCGGATCAAAAAAGGAGAACGCGTCGCCATCATGGCTTTCGGCCTCTCTAACACGCCTGTATTGCCCAAGAAGGTCGTTCTCGACGAAAATAACGCGATCATTCGCGAAGGAAAATAGCGCAAGATCGGGTAAGAAACCGTTTCAAACACGGCATTTCCTGACAACCGCCGCCGCCTCTTCAATTTGCTTAAATTTTTTTACTTGCGAAAAGTTAAGCAATTTTTTGAATAACAGACTTTTTTACAGTCGCGCGTGGGGCTTATTGCTGCTAGAATCGCGTCGCTATGGCAACCACCACGAAACGCACCCGGTTTTCACGCCGGCTTCCAGATCACGTCACGGATGAACTCTGCAACGTCCTCGCGGAAGACAAGGTGTTTGGCTTCAATGACCTGTTCGAGCGGGTGTTCGAGAACCTCAAGGTACGCAACGCCGTCAGCGGCGGGGAAGAGATGCTTCGTTTGCGGGCCTATGAAAAGCTCCAGAACCTCGTGACCCGCGGCCTCGTCGAGAAGATCGGCAAGGAGTACAAGGGCACCAAGCGCGTCCACGAGGCGTCGAGCGAGTTTCTCGCCCAACAGCAGGAAGATTGAGCCAACCGGGTGATCCAGATCACCCATTGCCTCCCCTTTGAAATGAACCCGCGCCGGACTTCCGGCGCGGGTTTTTCTTATCTTGGAGTTAGGTTTCGAAATTTCGGAATCCAGTTATGACACGACCGGATTGATTCACCGGCGCTTCCGGTCAATCTCGCGATGTTGAACGATCACCACGCCGAAGATCCGCTGGTCGAAGCCTTGATGAAGCCGCTGGGCCACAAGCCGGCCTACGAATTCATCGCCCTCCAGATGACCGGCCACGCGCGGCAACAGCTGCCGCACGGCTTCGACTCGGCCTGCCAGGAGACGGCGGATCACCTGCGTTCCAAGCATTGCCCGGGACGATGGAAATCGCGGAGCATCCGGCTCCTCACCCTCTTCGCGCTGGTGACTGGAATCGCCTACTTTCTGCCGGGTCGACCACTCCAGGAGCTCCGGCTGCTCCTGATGGCGCAGGAACACCAGCTTCCGCAGATTCTCACCAACACACTTCGTGGCGACGAGCGGGTACGTCGCGAGCGCATCCTGTCGCGGATCCCTGCATCCGACGCCCGCATCCTTTTCGGAGATCCCGACGCGGAAAGCCCCGATCTGAAGTGGCAGGCTCTGGCAGAGGAGGAACCGAACGATCCCGGACGCTATGCCGACCACGCGCTCCACGTCCTCGCCACCACCCTGCAGCTCCCCCCCGACTTCACGGAGCACGCGGAACGGATCGATCCCGGCAACGGCTACTACCACTTCGTCCAGGGTATCACCGAATTGGAGCGGGCCTCCCGCTATCTTGCTCTCGCCAATTCCGCCATGGACCAGGCACTCCGTGCGTCCCGCCTGGAAGATCCCACGAGAATCACTTGGCAGGAACGCCTCGAGCTGCTTCCCGATGAAGAGCTCTGGGCAGACATCAAGGTCAACGCGCGCTTCCTGGGAGAAGATGCACCGGGACGATCGACAAACATGGCATGGCAAATCGTGCTGCTCCAGCTGGCGGAAGAGGCGCAGTCCAGCGGGGATTCCACTGCGACGGCGAAGTACACGACCCTATGGATTACCACTCTTGCTCATGGCCTGAAACACGCGCGCACCGCGAAGGACCTCCTGGAAATGGCCACGATGACCCATCTCGTCGTTTCCAGTACTCCTGTCGGCCGATCCAATCCCTTGCTGGCCACCCCGGCCTTCAAGGACACTTCAGCATTAGCGGAAAGGTGTGATCGACAGGCCACCCACATGGTCGGTGGCCTACCTCCGGAAAGCTACTTTGCCACCAAGGCGTCCGTGATCGGGAACAGGTCGCGGGTCACCGCTGACTTGACCAGACCCGGGATCGCCGCGGAATGGGCGATGCATGAACGCCTCATCGGCTGGGGCGGTGTGCTCCTTGCGACGCTGCTTTTCGCGATCTACCTGATGGTTCGAAACGCCCACCGCGGCCAATCCCGGCTGGTCGACCGGATCGGCCAGATCCTTCATCCCGCCGACCACGCCTTGCTGCTTGCCGTCCCGCTGGGACTCCCCTTCGGACTCTACCTGGCAGCTACCCGATGGCCCGGACACGAATGGTCGCAGACGCCACTCTCCCAGCCGCAAGATCCCCGATTCGGACTGCTGGCCATCCTCCAGTTCTCCTGCCTGATCGCCGTTCCCCTGCTTGCGCTCGAAACCGCCCGCTGGCGGCTGGCCCGGCGCGGCAGCGCCTTGGGAATGGCGGGACGGGGAATCCATCTGGGAATGATTCCCCTCGCCATGGTCCTCGGCTCCTTGGTGGGAGCGGCGATCTTTTCGCGGATCGACCCTCCACTACTCGGCCAGAGACTGCCGATGCTCGGCATCGCCGGCGGCGCCGCGGCCGGGTTCCTCTGGCTGATCGCCCTGGTGGTCTGGCACTTCGCGGCACCGGCCGAAAGCTTCACCGAACGCCTGGTGCGCTTGCGGGCGATCCGCTGGCCGATGCTCCTCGGCATGTTCATCATCACCGGCGGCATGTTCGCCGTGCGCTGCCACGAAGTTCAGCTGGTGAAGCTCAACCGCTACGAAAAATCGCCACGGACCCACGGAGGCCACCTGACCCTGGCGGACCAGCAGTTCTTCGAGGAATGGCAGCCTCTCCTCCTCGAGGCGATCCTGAGGGTGGAGCGGGAAATGCCGAATTCACCCTAACGCTCGATCTGCGCCGTGGCCCTGAGCTTTGCCGCCAGCTCCCTGAGGACCCCGACTTTGCGTCCCCGCTCGACTTCTTCCCGGACAACGTCGCGAACTTCCTCGAAGGGCTGAACGACGGCCGGCCGGACTTCCACCGCCTTCACCAGATGGAGCGCCTGTTCATAGTGGAACACCGGGCCCACTTCCCCTTCCTCCAGGGAAAACAACATCACTTCAAAGGGATTGAAGACGCGTTCGTGCTCGATCCATCCCAGTTCGATGTCCCCGCCCCGCTTCTGGGTGTGGGCCTTGGCGAGTTCCGCGAAATCCTCGCCAGCAAGAGCCTGACGGCGCAGGTCGAGCATGGCCGAGTAGTCCTCCCACGGATCCACGCTCTCGGGAAAGCGGACCAGATGAAGCACCTTCGCCGCGGGCGGCTGCCGGAACCGCGCGGCATTCTCCGCATGCCACCTGCGGAGTTCCGGTTCCCCCGCCTCCGGCAAATCACGCCACAAGCCTTCCGTGAAAGCCTCCATCCTCAATTGCGAGATGGTTTCGGCACGCAGCGACTCCCGCTCGGCGTCGAGCAGATCCCACGAGGCGCCATGCTCCCGCCACTGGCGCAGCGTCGCCTCGAATGCGCTCCGCACCTCGTCGGCCGGCGGCTCCGGCACCCGCTTTTCCGCTTCCTGGGCAAGGAGAATGCCGTCGATCACTTCTTCCTCCGCCCGTTGCCGGAACTCTTCGTCGCGCTCACAGCACGAGATCTCGCTGAGGATTTCCGCCTCGGCCTTGATCCGCGTGAACGCCTCTTCGATCAGTCCGGCATCCACGGCCTCGCCATTGACTCGCAGCATCTCAACGAGGGGGCATGGACGGCGGGGCGTGCTGCTCCATCAAGGTCGAACGCGCGGCAAGGGTCGCCCGGTACTGGGCCAGCTGCCCGGGGGTGAGGATCGGCGTCAGCTGGTTGATCTTCCAGTTCATCACGCTCCGCTGGGCCTCGATCAGCCGCTGGTGGACCTGCTGCGGGTTGTCCATGCCCTCGGGATCCATCATGACATCGCCCATTTGCTCCATCACTTCGGAGTGCGCGCCGCCGATGATCCCGAACGACTCGTTGAGGAGCGCCCAACCTTCCGGCCGCTTTGAAGCCGCGTCGGCGCTGCCCGCCAGCAAAACCTCATAGGCACGGTCGCGCTGCTCGGGCGAGAGGTCGATTTGACCGATCAAATCCGCCAAGTCGCGCTGGGCGCGCGCCTCGATATCGTTCTCCTTCTCGCGCTCCTTGAAGGCGTGGTAGGCGTCGAACTGCTCCTGATCGAGGATCTTCTCCAGCTCGCCCTCGAAGCGCCGCTCCGCCTGGGTCGCCAGGCCCAGCACTTCGGCCGGCGGTTTGCCGCCACCGTTCAACTGGCGGAATCCGTCGCGCCGGTTCGCCAGCATCACCTTGACCATGTCCCGCTGCTCCGGGCTCAGGCCGAGCGCTTCGGCCAAACGCGTCAGCCGGGCGTTCTCCGCCCGCTCGGTGGCATCGCCGAAGCTGTTCTCGAACTTTATCTGCGCCGACACCGTCTTCGGGTCCGCTTCCGCCTCGCCGCCACCCCGGGCCTTGAGGATCAGCGGCCGCTCGTCCCGCTCGCGCAGCTTCCCCCCCACGGCGACGGGGCGCTTGCCCGGAATGCCCCCCGCCCCGGCGACGTCCTGAGGCGTCGGATCCGCGGCCCCGGGCTTGAGGATCCAACCGGCGGCGAAACCCACCAGGGCGGTCGCGGTGGCAATGAGATGGGACGATTTCATGAAACGGACATGGAAAGAGCGCCGCCGGCCGGCATTTTCGTCGGTATCAGGCCTCGCGGATCGCCCGCACCGCAGCCGCCATGTCCGGCGCCCGGTACGTGGAGGAACCCGCGACCATCACATTGGCCCCGGCTTGCGCACACTTCGCCGCGGTGACCGCGTCGATGCCGCCGTCGACCTCGATGTGGTAGTGCAACTCGTGCTTTTCGCGCCAAGCAGCCGCCGCCGCGATTTTCGGCAGCACCTCTTCCATGAACGGCTGGCCGCCGAATCCCGGCACCACCGTCATGCACAGCAGCAGGTCGATCTGGTCCAAGTACGGTTGGGCCGCCTCCACGGGCGTCGCCGGGTTGATCGCCAGCCCCGCCTTGCAGCCCGACTCGCGGATCCGGTGCAGGGTCTCCGCGACATCGTGCCCGGCTTCCACGTGCACCGTGATCAGGTCCGCCCCCGCGGCGACGAAGCGCGGCAGGTAGTGGTCCGGCCTCGAAATCATCAGGTGGACGTCGAGGAAAATGTCGTTGGTTTCATGTACCGCCTGAATCACCGCGGGGCCGAAGGAAATGTTGTCGACGAAGTGCCCGTCCATCACGTCGAGGTGAAGCCAGTCGGCGCCCGCCTTGATGGTGCGGGTCACTTCCTCGCGGATGCGGGAAAAATCGGCGGCAAGCAGGGACGGAGCGATGACACGGTCACGGAAAGTCGGCGGGATCACGCGGCGGAGCGTGAAGTTCCGAGTGAAAAGTGCCAAGTGCCAAGAAAGGCAGGGATGGCGCGGCAGCGATTTGCTTCTGGAATCGGCCCCACCCGCCGAACCAGATTTCCGAAGAATGAACCTTCGTTCGGAAATTCGGCAAAACCTCCAGCTCTTCTCGGCGATCACGCTCGGAATCGGATTCATGGTGTGCTCCGCCGGAGTTTTCGGTATCTGGCTTCAAGGGGAGTTCTATTCCATCGGTTGGAGATCCGCGACGGAGGGTGAAGTCGCCATGGCCATCATTTTGCCGGGTTTTGTGACCACCGCGGGGTGCCTGCTTGTGGCACCGGTGATTCTCTGCAGTCCGATCACCGCCAATTGGAGCACCCGGCGCCGGGCCATCGTCTATCTCGCATTCGCCGGGCTACTTCTCGGCGCCTGTGCTGTTGCGGGACTCGTTTCCGCCGCGAAGATCGGCAAGTTCCTCTTCTAATTCGGGGACAGCCGTCGAATTCCTCAGTTCATTTGCCACTTGGAACTTCCCTGCTTTGGGCTTCAGCCTTCCCCCGTGGACCCGATCATCGACCTCGCCAGCGACGACCATTTCATGACCCAGGCCCTGCGCGAGGCCCGGCGTGCTTACGCTGCCACCGAGGTGCCGATCGGGGCCGTGATCGTCAAGGAAGGCAAGATCATCGCCCGCGCCTGGAATCAGGTCGAAACCCTGCGCGACGCCACCGCCCACGCCGAGATGCTCGCCCTCACCGCCGCGCAGACCGCGCTCGGCGACTGGCGGCTGGAGAAGTGCACGCTCTACGTCACCAAGGAACCCTGCCCGATGTGCGCCGGCGCCATCGTCCATTGCCGACCCGAGCGGGTGGTCTTCGGCTGCCCCGACCCCAAGGGCGGCGCCGCCGGCGGCTGGATCAATCTGCTGGACGCCAATCCGCCGCTGAACCACCGCTGCGAGGTCACCGCCGGGGTCCTCGGAGACGAGTGCCTGGGAATGATCCAGAGCTTCTTCCGCGAGGCCCGCGAGCGGAAGAAGAACGGCGAGCCCAAGCCGCGGATCCACGACGGGGAAACCTGACTCAACGCCGCCGGAACCGACGGATCAACGGCTCACGGTTTGGTCCGCCAGGTCCGTGTGCTGGAATCGTATTCCAAGTTTTCCAGGTTCGCCCGGAGGAAGCCAAGCGGGTCCGCCGCGGCCTCGGGAATGAGCGCAACCACCGGTTCCGGTGACCGTCCGTCGCGACTCGCCAGTGCCCGGACGAGAATCTCCAGCCCGCTCCGGTCTCCCAACTCGGCCGCCCATGCGGCGACCATCCCCGCGCTTCCGGATCCATACTTCCGCCGCTTCCACATCTCGGCAACGAAGCCTTCCCAATCAAAACCCGGATACTCGCGCAGCAGCGGGCCAATCCGCTCCACGTCGCCACCGAGCCGCGTCGCGATCCTTCCCAAGTCGCCGGCGAGGTCCGGATCCTGCTCCCGCGCCAGCAGCTCGATCGCCTCCGGCGGGAGGGACTGCCCGCGCTGAAGACGTCCCCTAAGCGCCGGCAGCGCTTGCTTCGTCCAGCCTTTCGCGATGAAGACCTCGGTAAGACGCGGTTCCACTGCCAGCCGTTTCTCCAGCTCCGGAAGATCCTCGTCGCCGGCATGCTTGAGCAGGACGGGACGCACGATGGCATCCCACTGGCCCCAGGACCATGCGGGCCAGCGGAGCACCTGAGGCACCAGACGACGACCCTTGGTGAGAAGGTCCCGGATGAAGGGGGCGTCCTGTTTCTCTCCCTGCCAGCTCAGCCGCAGAAGGGACATGCAGGCATCGACCTGCACCTCCAGGCCCGCCTCCTCCTCGGTCGGAATGTCGGGGGTGATCAGGAAGGTTCCATCCTGGTTGCTCAAGAATGCCTCGAAACTCCCGGGCCTGCGATCCTGCCTGTCATTCCGGTCGATGCGGGTCCGGTTCCAGCGGACCGGAGTCGCGATGTCCGGCGCTTCCAGGACGTCGAGCTGTCCGAAAACCCACAGCTCCGCCCCGTCCATGACCTCCGACCGCGACCGCCGGTTCGCTGGCAGGATCAGGGGCGAAAGGAATCGCACGGTCACCACCACCTCGTCCAAGGGCGCCAAGGCGAGGTCGGCGGAACTCAGGACCAGGGTGCCATCGACCGCGGACGCGAACGGACCGCCACCATACCGGACGAGCAGGCAGGACCGGCGCAATGCCTCCTGGATCCCACGGATTTGTCCGGGCGAGCCACGCACGCTGAACCGCAGCTCGAGGTCCGACAGCTTCCAGGTGATCCCGCGGATTCGCCACTCGAGCCCGTCCCCGGAGCGCTCCGTTTGACCTTCTTCCAGTATCACCTTCCGCACCAACCGGACCGCGGGGCTCGCTTCAACTTCAAGATACGAGGAATTGGATCGTGCGGCGATGACCGTCGGGGAACCGGGCAGCGCCCGAAACACGGGTGCCGTGATCTCGGTGGCGGATAGCTGCACTTCGCGCTCACCGTTCATCACGCGGTACTGCAGCGCTGCACCGGGCGCCCCGACCCACGCCCCGGCCAACTTCACGAGCAATAGCAAGCTTCCGCCCCATACCAGTGCCCGCACCACCTTGCGCGATCCGGACCTCCGTGAAACCATCGCGGCGATCTGGAGAAAGGCCGCCAGAAAAACCAGACGCTGGACCACCGGAAGCGCCTCGTGGCTCAACCAATGCCCGATGCCCGCGGCGTTCGACGGTGCCCAGAACGACACCACGAAACCCCGGGCCAGCAACGGCGGCACCAGGGCCAGTGCAACCAATGCAATCCGCGACTTTGTAGCCTCGCCGCGGGCCAGCGGACGGACCTCCTTTCCTCCCAAGGTGCCGAACACCTCGTCGGCGAGCGAGATTCTCAGGACGACCCACAGCGCCGCGATCACCTCGATGCGGGCCGCACCCGCCAGCAGGTCGATCGGGGAATTGCGCAGGGTAAGAAGGTCGCAGGTAAACGTGATCCCCCACCACAGCACCAGCTCGACGCGGAAGCGCCGGAAGTAGGTGGCGAATAAATGTCGGAATGGATTCATGGCGATTCAGCTTCGATCTCGGGGTTCTTGAGCCGCCACTGCGCGGCGAGCGGGTCGTATTCGAAATCTTCCGCGGAATGACGCTCGTGGAACTCTTTCCACTTGTCCTTGTCATCCCCGAGCCCGGCCGGCTCCCCGATCGCTTCCGCCATTTCCCGCAGGTGCTGTCCCCATCCGAAAGGTTTCCGGGGGATCCTCCACAGTTCCCACAGCCGGGCGAATGCCGGTTGGATCCCGTGGACGGCAGGAGCCATGAGTTTACGACGCAAGTAGTAGCTGTCGTGGCCGTCGCCCGCTTTCCGGGCGACGAGGTCGGCGGCGATTGCCTCCATCGCCGGGTCGAGCAAGGGCCCGATCCCGGGGAGTTCACGGATGGAGTAGTAAGCGCCCGGCTCGTAGGCCGCCGCGAGCGACCCGACCAACTTCGGGTAGGTCGCCGGATCTTCGTAGCGGCACACCGCCGCCGCCCATTTGTCGTCGCAGCCGTCCATCGCGGGGAAGCGCTTCATCACTTCCGGGCGCGCTTTCTCCAGCCAGCCCCGCGCCATGATGACGTCGAGGAAAGGCCCGCCCTTTCCAAACGCCTCGATCAGGTCGTCCCGCCGGTTTTCGGGAAGCCAGTCCTTGATGGCTCTCGGAAGGGGCCCCCACGGATCATCCGGGCAATTCAGGAACAATTCGGGAAACCTCGGCACCAAGGGTCCGAGGGCTTGGATCGGCCAGTCCCCGCGATCGTGATAGATCATCAGATGCTGCAACCAGAGCGACGCTTCTTCCAACGTGCAGGTTTCCGGATCCGGCATCGCCAGCGGGCAGTTGATCTCGTTGTTCCGCGGTCCCGGCGGGGCTCCTTGGATCACCTCGAAGGGACGGCTGTCCTTGCGAACCACCGGAACCGTGGCGGGCCCTTCGGAACGCACCCGCGCGCGCACCTTGCCGAGCACACGGGGTTCGAAGACGAGGAACTTCGCCCCTGTCAAGTCGGGCGGCGGGGGAAGCGGAAGGACCCGCTCTTTCCCGTCCTCGAACACGCGTTGCTCCTGCGGGGCGCGGGAAAACACGGAACGACCGGCCGACACCTCGGCGAGCAGGCTCCGGCTCTCCACCCTTCCCTGTCCACCGATTTCATAAGTCCGGTCTTCGGAAGGGAGATAGAGTAGCACCCGCAGGGTCTGCAATGGATCCACCGGCGAAAGCCCCGGAGATTCCGGATATCGCAGCCAATCAAGCACCAGTTGCGGGTACGGCGTCGCTTCGAACTTCGCTCGAGCCTGCATCCCTGTCTCCCGGAATGCCGTCTCCTCCCCGAGGGACAGCTCGAAGATTTTCTCATACCGGCACACCACGCCGAAGAGCCGGGCATCGACCTCGACCCTCCCGTCATCTTCCGCCATCACATCGGGATCGAACACCCCGAGATAGAGGGACCCCGGCCGGCTCATTGGCATGAACTCGTTGGGATCCGGAATCTCCTTCGATTCCGGAAGAGGCACGAAGTTGGCCATGCCCCCCGATACGGCCGGGGGTACCATGCTGCCGCGTCCCATCGGTTCACGACGCCACTTGAAATGGGGAATTTCCCGCCCTCCCCGCGTGCGCAGCGGGTATCCCTTCTCGAGCATCCACCACACGTGCAATCCATCCTCGGTTCCCGAGGTCTTCAGGCCCAGATAGGCATCGTAAGGGCGAAAGTTCGACCCGTCTCCCAGCTCCACCCGGATCTTGCCCTTCCAATCCGCCAGCGATTGCAAGGGATGGGAGCCGAGCGGCGGCTGCGCCGGCTTCACCAGATTCGGCAATACCGCCAGGACCAGGCACCCCAGGGCAATCCGCCAGGTTCCTTGGCGCCGACGGAAAACCATCAACAGCACGCCGATCGCGATCACGCACAGTCCCAAGGGCCACCAGTTGCTGAAGTCGCTCCCCCACACGTCGCTGCGAAGCGCGGATCGCCAGTTGGTCCCGACGAAGGCCGAACGTCCCGGACCAAATGCCCGGGCGATTCCGCCGAGCGCTCCCAACGCGGCCACTGCCGCCAGCCATGCCCAGAATCCGCCACAGAGCCGGCCGAAAAGCATCGAGAGCAGGTGAAGGAGGAAAATCACGGAACCGGACCGGACCGCCAGGGCCACCATCGGACCACTCCCGAGGTCCTGCCGTAGCGCCACGGCTTCCACGATCAGCAACTGCGGCAGGACCAGGAACACGATCAGCGCCATCCCCTTCGCCATCACGGAGGCGCCCCGGGCCAGCGGCCGGGTCCGGCTCCAGGCGATCCCGCCGAATCCCAGCATCGCGGCGATCGCCACGAGATAGGATTGCAGCAAGCCCGGTCCGAACGGAATCCCACCTGTCAGAAGGTAGAGGGTTTTCCGCCACCGGGGCGAAAACCATGCGCTTTGGATCCATCCCCCGGTGAAACGATGAATTTCGGTGTCGCCCGTTTCGAACCTGAAGGCCGGGACCGCCATCACCACCATCGCCAGCCAACCCGTTACGATGAAGGGCCACAGCCGCCGCCAGTCGGTCTTGATCAGATGCAGGATCATGGCCGTCAGGGTTGGGTCGCCGCGAGCCGGCGGGCGGCGGTCAGGGTGATGAAGATTTCCCGCAGGGTGACCGGATGGATGTCGGGATCGGAACTTCCCGGAAACATACGGCGCACCGAATCCAGCAGCCGGGCTTGATCGTGGCGGGTGTCGGTGAATCGTAGGACCCTCCCCGCGGTGTCGGCACCGATCCACTCGGAGGGCAGCTCAGGCACGGAGCCGTAACCTTCCGGCAGTATCACTTCGACCCGGCGGTGCCTGGCCAGCAAGACGTCGGCACTTTCATCGAGTGTCACCTGGCCGTGATCGAGAAAGACAAAGTGATCCGCCAGCCGCGCCGTCTCCTCGAGGTCGTGGGACGAAATCACCACGGTGAAACCCTCGCCGTCCGCGAGTTCCAGCAGCCCCTGAATGAACTCGTCGCGCACGAGCGGATCGAGTCCGGAGAAGGGCTCGTCGAGCACCAGCAGCTCCGGCCGGTAGGCCAGCACCGAGGCGAGCGCCGCTTTCATCCGCTGGCCCCGTGAGAGCGCCCGCAGCCTGCGCTCGCCGGGCAGGGCGAAGCGCTTTCGCAGGGATTGCTCCAGCTCCGGGTCCCACGTCGGATAGAGCGGCCGGCACCACGCGAGGAAGCGGTCGACCGTCATCCACAGCGGCAGCTCCATGCCGTCCGCCACGTAGCCGATGCGCCGCAACTCGGACGGCCCGAGTTTGCGGGAGTCGGCCCCGAGCGTCCGCACCTCGCCCGACGACGGGCGCAGTAAGTTGAGCGCGATCTTCAGCGCGGTCGACTTACCGGCGCCGTTCGGGCCCAGCAGCGCCGCCACGGATCCCGCCGGCACCCGGAAAGACGCGTTGTGAAGGGCGACATTGCGCAGGAAGCGCCGGTTCACCTGGTTGAATTCGAGGGCGATGCTCATGGTTGTTCGAGGTTGCGTCGGAGGGCTTCGAGGGTTTCCCCGGCGCTGAGCCCGAGCAGCGACGCCTGCCGGATCAGATCGCGGCAGGCGGGGGAAAGTTGGTCGATCAACTGGTCGCGCGTTGCACCGGCAGGCTTCGTCACCACCATCCCGGCGCCAGGCCGGGAGGCGAGGAATCCGGCGTCCCGCAGTTCCAGCACCGCCTTGTGCGCGGTGGTCGGCGAGATCTTCAGCGCCTGCGCCAGTACCCGCACCGACGGGAACTTCTCACCCACACCCAGCTCGCCGGTCAAAACCGCCCGCTGGACGGATTTCACGAGCTGGTCGGAAACCGGCAGGCCATCGAGAAGTTGGAATCGGAAGGGAAGCACGATCGTTTCGACTGTAACATTACGATTGTTACAGTTAGGAGCCGGATGCAAGCCCCTTTTTGCGATCGGAAATCCCCGGCACGCCCGCGGACCTGCCCAACCCGCCCCGGGTCCGGCTCCTGAAGCTTGCCGCTCCCCCACCCCGTCGTTACACCTCGCCCGTGGCCGCCACCCCGAACATCCATGCCATCGTCGGCAGTGACGACGGACGCGTGAAAGAAGAAGCCCTGCGGCTGCACCGCGAGCTCACCGGCGGCAATGACGACGGCTTCACCCACGAGACCATCGACGGCACCGCCGACAATTCCGAAGGTGCCTTCCAGATCTGCCGCTCGGTGGTCGAGGCCCTGCAGACGATGCCCTTCTTCGGCGGCGAAAAGGTCGTCTGGCTGAAGAACGCCAGCTTCCTGCTCGACGACGTCACCGGCCGCTCCGAGCGCACCCTGTCGGGCGTCGAATCACTCACCGACTGCCTGAAGGCCGGCCTCGGCAACGGCGTGGTTTTCCTCCTCAGCGCCACCGGCATCGACAAGCGCCGCGCCTTCTGGAAGTTCCTCGACAAGAACGCCAGCGTGAAGGTCTACGACAAGATCGACACCTCGCGCGACGGCTGGCAGGAGGAGGTCGCCGGGCTGGTCCGCGGCCGGGCCAAGGACCTCGGCCTGCGCTTCGACGACGAGGCACTCGAGCTCTTCGTCATGCTCGCCGGCGAGGCGACCCGCCAGATCGGCAACGAGCTGGAAAAGATCGACCTCTACCTCGGCCCCGATCGCCGCGAGGTCACGCCCGACGACGTTCGCAAGATGGTCCCGCTCAGCCGCGCCGGGGTCGTGTTCGAGATCGGCAACGCCCTCCAGAACGGCCGCGCCTCGCGGGCCCTGGAACTGATCGACCAGCAGCTCGAGCGCGGCGAGAACGCGATCGGCCTGATGCGCGCCTCGATCATCCCGACCGTGCGCAACCTCTTCATGGCGAAGGTGCTTTCCAGCAAGAAGCTGCCCAGCCGCAATTACCGCGAATTCGCCGCCGCGCTGGATCGCCTGCCGGAGATCGAGCGGATGTGGCTGCCGCAGAAAAAGGCCGGCGGCGTCAACGTCTACCCCTTGTTCCTGTGCCTCGCCGGCGCCGCGAAGTTTTCCATGGAAGGCCTGCGCGGCGCGATGGCGTCCGCCCTCAAGGCCGACCGCTCGCTGGTCACCACCGGTCTCGACCACCGGCTGGTGCTGCACCGGCTGGTCGCCGAGATCACCGCCGCGGCGAGGTAGCGCAACGTTGCACGTTGCGACCGTGCCAAGCCGGCATCTTCAGCCGGCTTCGATCCCTCCACGGGAGACCGCCTCCCCCGTTCACAAAGAGCAACGTTGTGCGACTTCATAAAGCTCCAGCGGCAACCCGTCCGGATCGGCGAGAAAGGTGAAGCGCTTGCCGGTCCGTTCATCCACCCGCACCGGCTCCACCGCCACGCCCCGTCCGGTCAAAAAGCCCACCGCCTCATCCAGATCAGCCACCGCAAAGGCCAAGTGCCGCAACCCGCAAGCCTCTGGATACGACGCCCGCGGTGGCGCTCCGGGAAAGGAAAACAACTCGAGCTGCGTCCCGTCGGGCAAAGCCAGATCCAGCTTCCAAGAATCCCTCTCCTCCCGGTAAGTCTCCGCCACGACCTGCAGGCCGAGCACTCCGGTGTAAAACGCCTTCGACCGCTCGTAATCCGAGGCGATCACGGCAACGTGATGGATTCCGAGGCAATTCATGGTTCGATGACTTCCAAGAGTTCCTTCCTCATGATTTCGGCGGCTTCAAACTCATACCGGTTCAACGCAGGAATCCCGGGTTCGATTTTGGTCAGCGTGTTCCGTCCGGTCCAATAGCGCTCCAAGCCGTGCAGTGCCGGGACGGCCATCGCCAACATCAGCAACGCTGCCGCATGGGCAGGCAGCAGAACCCGGCAGCACGTGTGCCATCGAAGCGCCTCGCGACGCGGGCTGAGCATCATGGCCAGGGGAAGAATCAAATAATAGCTCAACCCGAGCACGACCAATACCGCCACCCCGGCCAGAAGCACGAGGTTCTCCGATTCGATCCGGATCCATTCACCGGCGATCAGCAAAAGCAGGGCCACTGCGATGCACGAGACTTCGGGCACGGTGCGCTTGTTCCACCCCATACAACCCAGCCGACGGGCCAAACGACGAGCGGCTAGCAGCAGGGGAAGGTTCAACAGCACTCCCACCACCAGACCTCCTCTCGTCACAATTCTCCCAAGGTTGAGGTCCGCTCCGAGGATCCAGATCAAGGATTGAACCAAAATCGGAAAAACCACCCCTCCCAGCAGGATCCATGCATGGTCCGATGGGCGGAGGACATTGACGAGGACTGCCGAAAGACGCCGGACCTGAACCCCGCGCGATGCTTTGAAAACCGTCTCCAAGAGGATCGCGAGAATCATCGCGGTTCCCACGACCACGGCGAGAATCCTCATGTAAAACGCGTGCATGGCCTTCCTCGCCGGTTGGAAATCCTCCCTCGTGAGCGGAGGAGGGCTCTCAATCATGCCCCTTGCCCAGAGGATTCCCTGGGCAACTTCCCAACCTTCGCGCCTCAGGCCAGCGTCCGCGGCCCATCGTTCCTGAACCTGATCCTTTCGTGACGCCAACGCCGCACTCAGCCGGAGAAATCGCACTTTCTCATCAGGGAGGTTCAAACTCCCCGCAACACTCGCCAACTCTGCCAACGCCCTTTGGGATCCCGAAAAAGGCCAGAAGAGCTCATAAGTTGAGGGGACGGATTCCCTGACTCTGCGGGTCAGAAATCTTTCCCAAGTTGCCGCAAGTTCCGCGAATCCGGCCTGATCGCCGGATGCCGCGAACTCCTGGGACCTTGCAACGACCATCCCGGCGATTTCCCGGTACATCCACCGCGAATTCTCAGGATCGCCCCGCAAGTAGGCTTCCGTGTATTCACGACCCAAAACATCTTCGCCCGGCGGTAGAACGCTCAGCCGTTGCAACAGCAGCTCGGTCTCATAGGACTCGAATTTTTCCATCCGGACACCCTCCTCAAAAAGTTTGATCGCCTCGGCAAATCTGGCGGGATCCTTGATCGTGTATTGCGGGCTTCCGCCTGCCATTTTCCGAGCCCTGTGGGGGAGATGGATTTCCTTCAGGATGTCACGGGTGATAAAGGCGGCTGCGTAGCAGCGGAACCAGCCGTTTCCCGGATCCAAGCGGTCCGCGGTCTCGAGAAAATCGGGCGGCAGTTTTCCCCTTTCGATGCAGGCCCGGGAGAACTCGGCAAAGTAGGCGGGATTGTCGGGATCGCTCTTCCAGAGCGCCTTGAAATTCTCAGGGCTCCAGGTGTTCGATGCATTGCCGAAGAGGAGAATCCGCTAGGCCGGTGAGAAGTCTCCCAAGATGCCCGCAACCCTGAGCCCGACATCGTCTTGAAATGGCAACCCTGGCAAGGCTGGACGATCGGATGACATGGAGAACAAAGCATAGCTCGCCAGACGGTAGTTCATGTAGTCCCTCGCCAAGGGGATCGAGACGAGGATCGTGACCACGGCCGTCACGGCATAGAGCACGGATTTCCATCTCCAGTTCGCGGCTTCCTTCCCTATATTCGCCGCCGCCTCGTCCAAGGAATCGCACCCGGCGGGCGGGCCCGCGGCCAGAATCGCTCCCCGCAACTCCTGCGCCGCCATCATTTCCAGTTCCGCATTGTCCCCAAGCGGGCGGACGGCGGCGGCAATGAAGCGTTCGGCGGATTCGGGCACTGCAAGCGATTGGCAGAAAACCATTGCCCTGCCAAGGATCCCGGAAAGGAGCGCCGGATTCATCCGGCTTGGACGGGCCGGCGCTCCCATACACAACGTGCAACGTTGTGCTACATCCCGAGCATCTCCCGCAGCTCCGCCCGCATCGCTTGCGCGACCTGGTACTCGTAACGGGTCCAGCCCGGTGATTCAGGGGTAATTTCCATCAAGCGGTCCTGCGCGAGCCAGTGCTTCTCCAATGCGTGATACACCGGCATCGAAGTCACCATGAGCAGCATCCCGGACACATAGGCCGGAACCAGAATGCGGGTCATCGTCAGGCGCCGCATGAGCTCTGCCTTCCGCCCGAAAACCGCCCGCATGCCGACCGCCAGCCAAGCGAGCATGAGGACTCCGAGCAAGACCGCCGCCGCCTTCGTCACCGACTCGCTGGCCTCGCCCGATTTGAAAGACATGCCGAACACCGGGATCGCCAGGGCGCCGCACACCACCGCGCCCCATCCGGCCCAAGATCGCGCTTTTCTGAAACCCAATGCATCTCCCCGCGCGCCAAGCCGCCAGCGTGCGATCAGCACCGGCATCACGATCATCAGCATGCCCATGGAACTGAACTGGCCGCCCGGCACCATGAAACCGCTGGCCGTCACGCTCCAGTCCCGTGCTCCGAAGGGTGTCAGCCGGTAAACCACCTGATAAAACGCAAACGGCAGCACGATCCCGCCGCCCATCACCCACAGCCAATCCGCGGGGCGAAATAGTGCCTCAAACCGCAGGGAAAGCCGGCGAACCAGCAGACTCGCCCGCATCCGGTAGAACGCCGCGGCGGAAGCCATGAGGCCGAGTACCAGCCAAATGAAACTCGAGAAGACACGCCCGAACAGTTCGTGATCCACCAGCCGACCCGGCCTGAGGTCCTCGTCAGTGATTATCGGGGCGCTCACGGATTGGTTCGCCACGGCCGGCAGGGCCAGCCCCGCGAAGATCCCTCCCTTCATTCGCAACGATCGGTCACCGTGACGGTCCCTTGCTTCCTTCTCCTGTGTGAGCTGCTCGTCCACGGCAGCCCACCGTGCTTGCACTTCCTCCAGCCCCAATTTCCCCGCAGCATCCGCCATGCGCTTGGCGTGGGCGTGGATGCACACCTTGAGAACCATCGGATCGACCAGCGAGCCGCTGTCCGCTTCCGACCACAGGCCAAGACAGGCCTCCCATTTCGCGGCGAGATCAACCAGGCCCTCCGCGTCTCCGTTTGCCGCCAAGGCCGCACACTCGGCGTCGACCACATCGACAATGGAGCGGAACCGGATGGTGTCCGCCGGTGATCCGGCCAGGTAGGCGATCGGCAGGATCTGGCTCACCAAGTCCGTCCGTTTGGGGAGCAGCGGGATCCGCTTGGCGATCAGGTCGTCCTGGTACGAATCGAAACGCGACTGCGACGCCGCCTTCGCCACCAATTCCAGCGCCTCGCGGTAGCGGTCTTCATCCACAAGCCGGGAACCGGGCAAGGCCCCGTTCTTCCGCTCCTTGCCGGTTAGCTTGAGCCTCGTCACCGCGTCCTTCCCGACTGCGGAAGCCGCCATCAGGGTGAACCAGGCGTTGTCAGGATCGAGCCGTTCCGCCGTTGCGAGGAAATCCGGCGGCAGTGAGTCGTGATCGATCCGATGAAGGATCGAATACTCAGCAAAGTAAGCGGGATTGTCCGGCGCGGCATCCCAGAGGACCTTCATCCGCTCCGACTTCAGGTGTTTGCTGGTATCGCCGAACAGCAGCAGGCAATCCTCCGCACTCATCCGGCGTGCGGGGAGGTCGCGGGTGTCCCCGGTGGTTCCCATTGCGATCTCGGAAAGCTTCCGTGCCACTACCGCTCCACGCCTGGCCACTTCGAGGGAAACCAGCGACATCACGAAAGTCACCGCGTAGAGCGCGATCTTCCAACCCGACCAGCGGACTCGGCCCGCACTCTCCAGCTGCCTGGCCGCCCTTTCCAAGGATTCCTCGTCGCCGGAGATCAACGCAGCCAGCTCATTCCGGGCGGCAATCTCCAGCTCCGCATTGTCCCCCAGCGGGCGGACAACGGCATCGATGAAGCGTTCGGCGGGATCAGGCACTGCAAGCGATTGGCAGAAAACCCTTGCCCTGCCAAGGATCCCGGAAGGGAGCGCCGGATTCATCCGGCTTGGACGGGCCGGCGCCATCGGCAAGAGCCGCCATCCCCTTGAGCCCTCCCGGCCGAAGCCGGGACTACATCCCACCTAGATCCGCATCCTGTGTTCGTCGTTCCGCCTGCAGGCGGGCTTGGACCGTTCAAAGCCCCAGGAATGAGACTTCCCCTGCCCTCCAAGCCGGATGAATCCGGCGCTCCCTCTTGAAGGTTCCCCCCGCTGACCCTATCAGCTCACCCGCCGTCTTGCCTCCCCCGCCGCGGCCGTCCACAGTCGCCGCGCCCGATGTCCGACTCCTTCGTCCACCTCCACCTCCACACCGAATTCTCCCTGCTCGACGGGATGGCGCGCACCAAGCAGGTCGCCGCCAAGGCCAAGGAAATGGGGATGCCGGCGGTGGCCATGACCGACCACGGCAACCTCTTCGGCGCCATCGAGTTCTACCAGAACTGCAACAAGGCCGGGGTGAAGCCGATCCTCGGCTGCGAGATCTACCTCGCGCCCGGGAAAATGGAGGACAAGAAGGAGATTCCCGGCCGCAAGCGGTCCTGCCACATGACCCTGCTGGCCGAGACCGACGAGGGCTGGTCGAACCTCCAGAAGCTGGTCTCGCTCGGCCACCTCGAGGGCTCCTACTACGGCAAGCCGCGGGTCGACCGCGACGCCCTGCGGCGCTTCGCCAAGGGCATCATCTGCCTGACCGGCTGCATCTCCGGCCCTGTCAACGAATGGCTGCTGCTCGGCGACGAGGCCAAGGCCCGCGAGACGATGGCCGAGCTGGTCGACATCTATGGCAAGGAGAACGTCTACGTCGAGATCCACGACCACGGCCTCGAGCCGCAGCGCAAGGTCACCCCCGGCCTGCTCAAGCTGGCCGCCGAGTTCGGCCTCAAGCCGGTCGCCGCCAATGACGTCCATTTCCTCAACCGCGACGACCACGAGGCGCACGACGTGATGATCTGCATCGGCACCGGCCGCCTGCTGCTCGACGAGAACCGCATGCGCTACACCCCGGAGGTCCACTTCAAGTCGCCGGAGGAAATGCGCAAGCTGTTCGCCGAGGTGCCCGGCGCCTGCGACGCCACCCTCGAGATCGCGGAGCGCTGCAACGTCACCCTCAAGCTCGACTCGACCAGCTCGGAGAAGTACCCGCAATTCGAGTCGCCCGACGGCTCGCCGCGCGAGGAATACCTGATGCGCGTCTGCCAGGAGGGCCTGGTGAAACGCTACGGCGAGGAGAAGGCCGCCCGCCCGGAGATCCAGGAGCGGCTGAAGTACGAGGTCGGCATCATCAACCAGCTCGGGTTCGCGTCGTACTTCCTGATCACCGCCGACTTCATCCAGTGGGCGCGCGACCATGACATCCCGGTCGGCCCCGGCCGCGGATCGGCGGCCGGCTCGCTGGTCGCCTACGTGATGGGCATCACCAACATCTGCCCGCTGCAGTTCGGCCTGCTCTTCGAACGTTTCCTCAACCCCGAGCGCGTCAGCCCTCCCGACGTCGACATCGACTTCTGCCAGAGCCGCCGGCCGGAGGTCATCGACTACGTCCGCCACAAGTACGGCGAGCGTAGTGTTTCCCACATCATCACCTACGGCACCCTCGGCGCGAAGAGCGTGCTGCGCGACGTCGCCCGCGTGATGGGTGTCAGCTACGGCGAGGCCGACCGCATCGCCAAGATGATCGAGGCCAAGCCGGGCGTGACCCTGAAGGGCGAGTTCGACCTCAAGCCCGAGCTGCGCGAGCTGATCGAGAGTTCCTCGACCTACCAGGAACTCTGGGACTACGCGCTCAAGCTGGAGGGACTGACCCGCAACGTCGGCATCCACGCCGCCGGGGTGGTGATCGGCGACCGCTCGCTCGACGAGCACGTCCCGCTGACCCGCGGCAACGAAGGCGAAGTCGTCACCCAGTACGACATGGGCGCCATCACCGAGGTCGGCCTGCTCAAGATGGACTTCCTCGGCCTGAAGAACCTCACGGTCATCCAGGACGCGGTGAACCACATCCGCCAGCACACCCCGGACTTCGACATCGAGGCGGTACCGCTGGTCGACCAGCCGACCTTCGACATCCTCAACCGCGGCGAGACGATGGGCGTGTTCCAGCTGGAATCCGGCGGCATGGTCGAGACCTGCAAGAAGTACCAGATCGAGAAGATCGACGACATCATCGACCTTCTCGCCCTCTACCGCCCGGGCGCCATGCAGTTCATCGACCAGATGATCGAGGTGAAGAAGGGCAAGAAGCGGGCCTTCTTCGAGCACCCGCTGCTGGAGGAGGTCTGCGGCAACACCTACGGGGTGATGATCTACCAGGAGCAGGTGCAGAACGCCGCCAAGCTCCTGGCCGGCTACACGCTCGGCGGCGCCGACCTGCTGCGCCGCGCGATGGGCAAGAAGGACCCTGCGAAGATGGCGCAGGAGCGCACCAAGTTCGTCGAGGGTGCGGCGCGGGTGAACAACATCAACGAGAAGATGGCCAACGCGATCTTCGAGAAGATCGAGATGTTCGCCGGCTACGGTTTCAACAAGTCGCACTCCGCCTGCTACGGCCACATTTCCTACTGGACCGCCTACCTGAAGGCGAACTTCCCGGTCGAGTTCATGGCCGGCCTGCTCTCGAACGAAATCAACAACACCGACAAGATCGGCGTCTTCGTCGCGGAGTGCTCGCGGATGAACATCGAGATCCTGCCGCCCGACCTCAACCAGTCGAAGTTGCGCTTCGCCCCGGAGCAACTGCCCTCCGGTGCCTTCGCCGTCCGCTACGGCCTGGCCGCGATCAAGAACGTCGGCGAGGGCGCGATGGCCCAGGCGATCGCCGAGCGCGAGAAGAACGGGCCCTTCGTCTCACTGGAGGATTTCTCCAACCGCCTCGACTCAAAGGCGGTCAACAAGCGGATCCTCGAGAACCTGGTGAAGGCCGGCGCGCTCGACTGGACCGGCGAGAGCCGGGCCTCGATGTTCCACCGCCTCGAGCAGGTCGTGGCCAGCGCCTCATCCGCCCAGCGCGACCGCGCCTCCGGCCAGGTCTCGCTCTTTGACAGCATGGAATTCGTCGCCACCGCCCCGGTGAACGCCGCCACCGCGGTCGAGATCGAGGAATGGTCCAAGGACGAACGCCTGGCGCAGGAGAAGGAGTTGCTGGGCTTCTACGTCACCGGCCATCCGCTCGACAAGTTCCGCGGCGTGCTGGATTCCGACAAGTACCTGAAGCTCGGCCTGCTCGACGAGATCGACGCCTCGAACCCGCGAGACCGTTTCCCCTTCGCCGGGATGATCCGCAGCATCGACGCCAAGATGAGCAAGAACGGCAAGCCTTTCGGCATCGTCGTCATCGAGGACTTCACCGGTTCGCGCGAGGTCATGTTGTGGGACGAGACCTTCACCGGCGCGCGCGACAAGGAGATCCTCAAGCCCGGCAACGTCATCCGCTTCAAGGCCTCGATCAAGGTCGACGACCGCACCGACTCGCGGCGCATGATGGGCTCCGAAGTCGCCGAACTGAAGTCCCGCGGCGGTGGCGCCACGGTCAAGGGTGCCATCGAGCTGACCCTGTGGACCGCCCGCCATTCCAAGGACGACCTCGCCGAGATCCGCGACGTGCTGAGCGCGAACCCCGGCAAGGTCCCGGTGTTCCTCCATTTCCAGAACAGCGCCGGCAAGCGTGCGACGCTGGAACTGGGCGAAAGCTACCGGGTCCGCCGCGGCGAGAAGCTCGAGAAGGCCCTCGGCCGCTGGATGGACTGATTCACCCGTTGCGGAACGCCTGCAGCGTTCCATTCGGGTTACTCCGAACTCCGGCGGCATCGTCACCGCCGGAGGATCGCGGTAGTTCCGACCGCTACGCTCAGCCCCCGGTCGCCTTCAGCGAGGTCAGGTACTCGATCAGCGAGGTGAAGTCCTCGACCGTCAGCCCGGCGGCGAGACCCGGCGGCATCATCGAGTTCGGCAAGTGGGTCTCTTCCTTGACGTCGGACCGTTTGACCTTGCTGGCCTGGCCGGCGATGTCGCGGATCTCGATCACCCCATCGGCCTCGCCGGTGACGAAGCCCATCTTCGAGGTGCCGTCGTTCAACTGGAGCAGCGAGGTCTGGAAGCCCTGGGCGACCACCTTGTTCGGATCGAGCACCGACTCGATCAGGTAGTCGCGGGTGAACTTGGCACCGGCCGCACCAAGGTAGGGGCCCTTCTGCTCGGCCTTCGGGTCCACGGCATGGCAGGCGATGCAACCCTGCGAGGTGTACAAGCGCTTGCCGGTCTCCACGTCACCGGTCGCCTTCATGGCGCTGGCCATCACCTCCGCCACCGGCAGTTCGGCCACTTTCTTGCCCGCCGCACCGGCGGATGCAACGGCTTCCTTCGCGGCCTTGGCGGCATTGATCAGCTCGGAGTTGTCAAAGGACATGCCGGCCTCGATCTGTTGGTCGAAGCCGCTCAGCTTGAGATCGGCGACGGCCTGGAAGAAGCCGACCTCGCGGGGGTTCTCATCCACCATCTTGCGGACACTGGCCTTCCACGGCTCCTTGGCCAAGGGACTGTTGAGCACGGTGAGCAGGGCCTTCCAGGCAATCCGGCTGACGGCGTTGCTCTGTTTGGCAGCAAGCTCGCGGAGTTGCTTCACTTCGGTCCCGCGGCCGGTCTCATTGACGAAGTCGTCGATGTGCTCGGCGACCTCGGCCGGCGCGTTCTTTTCCTCCGACCACACGGCGAGGACCGCGAGCCGGTACGGCATCGACGACTTGCCCTTGAAGCGGGACAAGGCCTTGTAGCAATCGTAGCGCTGGCCGAAGGGGCGCTTCGAGTCCTTGGCAGCATCCAGCAGGACGGTCAGCTGCTGGCGGTCGACCTCCGGCGAACCGAGGGCGGCAAGGACCGGGTCGAGGTTGGCCAACTTGAGTTCGGAAACCGGGATCCGGTTCTTGGCAAGGATCTCAAGGAAGGCCGTCTGGCGGTCCGGCGCGATCATGCCAAAGCCTTTCTCCAGCGCCTTCTTGATCTTGTCGCTGCCTTCCCAGGCGACCGGCTCGTAATAGGGCCCGCGGTCGTCCGGCCGGGTGTTCCACCACGCCTTCAGGTCCCACGGTTTTTCCTGGAAATGCAGGCGGGCAAGGGCGCCGAGGACGTCGAAGCGAAGCTCGAGGTCCGAAGACTTGCCGAACAGGGCGAGCAGCCCGTTGACCGATTCCATCGTGTGAATCCGCTCCAGGGCGCGCAGGGCGAGGGTGCGGTTGGCGGTGTCGGTGACGGCATCGAGGCAGGCGGAAACATTGCCGAGTGAAGCCAGGGTCTGCATCGCGGTGTGCTGGAGCCGCGGCGAGGCGCCGGCCTCGCGCCAGTCACCGGTCGCCGCGAAGATCTCCGTGGCCGCTTCCTTCGCCTTCAGGCGCTCGATCCCGACCAGTGCCTGGAGCACGACCCGCGGGTTCTTGTCCTTCAGCGCGCCGGTGTAGGCCTGCAGCGGCACGCCGTCGAGTTCGCTGCGCAAATCGGTCATCGCGCGCAGGGCCTGCTCGCGGATCACGTCGTCACCCGCCAGTTCGGCGAGGTGGCGGGTGCTCTCCTTGCCGTAGAGCTGCTTGAAGGTGAAAACCGCGGCGGTCCGCACGGCAACCGGCTGTTTCGCATCCTTTGCGAGGGCGAACACGCCTTCGGCGAAAACCGGCTTCTGGCCGCGCTTGAGGATCTCGCGCTGCGTTTCGAGCCGCTGGACGGCGCTGGCAGAGGCGAGCAATTTCACCAGCTCCGCATCGCCGGCCTTGGTGACATCGGCGTACTTCGCCGGAGTGCCGCCCGGGTAGATCACCTGTTGGATCATGCCGACCGGCTTGCCGGGTCCGGCGAAATTGAAGCCGCCGTCGCGCCAGTCGGCGAGGTAGAGGCGGGAGTTGCCGTCGACGTCGATGTCGATCGCCCGCGGCAGTTTCTGGAAGGTCTTCTGTTCGATCTCGAAGCTCGCCCCGGCGCGTTTCCACGGATGGTAGTGGACGTTGCCGGTGGTCCAGTCGCAGGAGAACAAGGCGTCGGTGAATTCCGCCGGGAATCCGGGTTCGCTCAGCCACAGGGCTCCGGTGCCGGAACCACCGCCATAGTCGGCCAGCGGCACGATCGCCTCGTCGGCGAAGTGCTGGTAAAGCCGCGGGTAGCCGTGGTCACCGAGCGAGGTGTAGTGGTGGAAGCGGGTGTTCCAGCCCTTGCCGTCGTTGGTGTTGTCGCGGCTGAACAGGTCGAGTTCCGGCGAGATCGCGGTGTCGCAGATGTTGCGGACCATCACCGCATACGGTTCGACCTGCGATCCATCCGGACGCACCCGCAGCACCCCGCCACCGTAGAGGGTGTAGGTCGATCCGTCGGTTCCTTTGGCCGGATTGGCACCGAAGTCGCCGACCGAGATGTAGAGCCAGCCGTCGATCCCCATCCGCACGCCGTTGGTCGTGTGGTCGGCCCCGCGCGGGTGCTCGATGCCGCCGCCCAACCCGGTGACGAGCACCTTTTTCTCGTCCGCCACGCCATCGCCATCGGTGTCGCGGAAGCTGCTGAGGTAGGGCGGATGGATCAAATAAAGCGTGTCGCCGACGAAGTGCCCGCCGCGAGGGCTGTCGACATCCGGCACGAAGTCGAGGAAATCGTCGGCCTTGCCATCGCCGTCGGTGTCGCGGCAGCGGATGATTCTTCCCATGTGCTTGCCGTGGCCCAGTGAGCCGTTGCGGTCGGAGGAAACGTAGACATCGCCGTTGGCGGCGGCGGAGACGGCGGTGGGATACTCGGCATTCGGCGGACCCGCGAATTCACGGATCACAAAGCCCTCGGGAAGCGCGAGGGCGCTGCCGGTCACGGCCAGGGGAATCAAAAACAGGTGGGCGGATTGCATCGGGGCTCGGGATACGGGTATATGGCGCGTTTTTCTCAACGATTAGTGTGTGATTCCGCGAATCTCACCACCGGAAATGCCTTGTCGCAAGGAAGCATCGGCGGCAAACGGGTTTGGTGATTTGCAAGGCCTTCCTCCCCGGCGCCGGGCTCGGCACGCGGCTGCGACCGCTGACCGACCTGCGGCCGAAACCGCTCGTTCCCCTGTTCCACCTGCCCTTGATCGAGTGGGCGATGGAGTCGTGCCGCGCCGCCGGAATCACCGCATTCGCGATCAACAAGCATCACCTGCCGGAGTGTTGGGTCACGGGAGACGGGGCGTGGGAAATCGACGGCGACGGCCTCCCCGGAGGCAACGGCCTCGCGTCGAGGCAATGCACTTGGAACGGGCTTCCGCTGCATCTTTTCCCCGAACCCGAGCTACTCGAAACCGGCGGCGGGGTGAAGAACATCGAGGCCTGGATTGGCGGCGACAGCGTGCTCGTCCACAACGGCGACATCTTCTCGACCCTGCCCCTCGACCGGCTGATCGCGGCCCACGCGGCATCGGATTGCCCCGTGACCCTCGCCCTGCGCAGCGACGGGGAGGCCCGGCACATCGCGCTCGAGGGCGATCGTGCGGTGGACATCCGCAACATGCTCGGGCGGGCCGAAGGCAGCCATCAGTTCACCGGCATCTACTGCTTCGACGCCGAACTGCTCGACCTGATTCCCGCCGGACAGAAGATTTCGGTGATCCCGGCCTTCCTCGAACTCGCCAGGCAAGGGCGGCTCGGTGCCATCGTCCTCGATGACGGTGATTGGCGCGACCTCGGCGATCCCGTGGCCTATCTCGCCGCCCACCGCGAGCTCGACCTTGCCCCGAAGATTCACCCCGCCGCGATCATCGACCCGACGGCGATCATCGAAGCCAGCGTCATCGGCCCCGGAGCCGAAGTCGGCGCCGGCGCGGTGGTGAAAGACTCCGTCGTCTGGCCCGGAGGAAAGGTCGGCGCCGGCGAGCAGCTCGTGTCGCGGATCGTGACGGCATGAAGTGATCCATTGACCGCGACCGGGGGCCTGATAGGTCATGTGACTCACGTGATAAGTCGCAACTTCATCCGGCGGAGATTCCGCCTTCTTCTCCTGGCGGTGCTGGGTGTCGCGGTGGCGACCTGGTCGGGATACCGCGCCGAACGCCGGGTCCGGGACGGAGCGGGAGCTCCGGCTGTCAGCGTGAAGCGCATGGTGAAACGTCTCGTCACGCCGGCCGCGAAGCGTGCCGGCACCGACCGGCTGGAGGAGCTGCGGCAGGCGATCGGGCGGAACTTCCCCTCCCGCCGGGAGACCGCCGCGCTGTGGTCGGTGGTGCGCGGTTTTTCGGTTGAGGAAGTGAAAGTCGCGCTCGACGCCCTGCCGGCGGAGGCCGGTCGGACGGTCAACGGGGAGATCGCCGGCATGCTCTACTACCGCTGGGCACAGCTCGACCCGGAGGCCGCGGCCACGGCGGCCGCGGCCCGAGGAAATGACGCGTATCAGGAAGTCAGCGCGGTGATTTCCGCCTGGTCGCAGTCGGATCTGGACGCCGCCATCCGTTGGGCGAAGGACAGCGGGTCCTATCTTGCCAGGAACAGCGTCGTGTGGCCCGCCGCCCGCAGGTGGGTGGCCGAGGACCCTGCCACCGCCGTGTCCCGGGCCCGGGCGGAACTTCCAGAGTCGGTGTCGATCGTTCTCCGTGAACTGTTCGCGGCGCTACCGGCCAAACCGGACTCCAGACCGGAAATCCTCGCCATCCTCAGGGACGAGATTCCGGAGGATTCCCGGGAGAGATACTTTAATTCGTTCACCATGCAGGCTTACTCGCTCGGTTATGCCCAAATGGATGACATTGCCGCCGACATGGCGGACGCCGGTTGGCCGGAGGAATCGGTGCTGAAATTCCGCGAAGCCAACAAGCGCTTCCAGCCGATGGAATGGCCTCCGCCGGTCTTGGACAGTCCGCGCCCGGAAACCCGGCCGGAAGATCGCGAGGCGGCGTACCGGAGGTGGGCGGTCAACCAGCCGGAGCAAGCGATCGAGTGGTCGGAAGCGCGGGGCGAATCCGGTTTGGTCTCCCGGACCGTCGAGGTATTCGCCGACAATCTTCTCGCGTCCAACTGGTCCCCCGGCCGGGACGATAACGGCCGGACGCTGGATGCGGTGCGGAAGCAATTCGCCGTCTGGCAGCGTCTGGACGCCGCCGCGGCTGGTGCCTGGCTGGCCGCCATGCCCGGCGAACTCAGGAATCAGGTCATCAACCCCGCCCCGGAAGACCATGCCACGCGCTAAGACGGTTTTTCTATCCTCCCTCTCCCTGGCATTGCTGGCGGGGCTTTGTTGGACAGGCCGGGAAGCCGGCAAACGCATGGCCCGCGCCGGTTGGTTCCAGAAGGAGGCGGCCGTGCGGAAGACGATCATCGCCCCGCCGGAGCAGGCCAGCCGCAAGTCCAACGACCCGCAGGCGGCGGCGAAAGCGTTGCGGCGCTTGAAGTTCCTGAGCGAGGGCTCTGCCAATCTGGATGCGGACTGGGAGGCGCGGGCCGAGATCCTCGCGATCCTCGAGAGTCTATCGGCCACGGAACTCGCGGAGATTTACGCCGCCATGGAAGAGGGACTACTGTTCCAGTCGGCATCCATTCAATATCCCCTCTCCTTCGAAGTCCTGGCGGCGTGGATGAGGCTGGACCCCGCCGCGGCGCTGACGGCCGGAGCACGGGATCCAAGACTCATCGCGCACAACGCATTCGTATCGTGGTCGATGGAGGATCCCGCCGGCGCGTTCGATTGGCTGGACAGCGGGGACTTCCCCGCCGGGCTGGCGGACGAGATGAACGCTCTCAAAAAGGACGAACTCAGGGCTGGAGCCTTGCACGCGATGCTCGGCCGCGATTTCGACCGGGCAACCGCAGAATTCCTGAAACTGGAGCCCGGCGGAGATGACTGGAACGGCCGCGATGGCGTTATCCGCCGTTGGGCCACCCGTTCCCTTTTTGATCCGGCGCAGCGCGAGCGGCTGGTCGCATTCGCGAAAAGCACCGGCCGGCCGGAGGACCACGCCGCGATGAACGACGCGCTGTTTCGCCACTGGCCGCAGGAAGACGCGCTGGGGTTGCTCACCTACCTCCAGGACCTGCGCGAATATCAGGAAAGCGCTGACATTCCCGCGGAGAAGCGCCCCGAAATGGATGCCACCGCCGTGGGTGCCGCGATCTACCGCGAATACGACCGCCCGGCGCTCGAGTGGTGGATGGAGCGCTATGCCGACAGCCCCGATGTCCCCGGCCCGCTGCAGGATTCGCTGGCAGCGTGGCAGCAGAAGTATCCGGATAAGGTCGCCCAATGGTTCGCCGAGCAGCCCCCATCCCTCCAACGCGACGCCCTGCAGGCCTCGCTGGTGCCGTCCTTCATCGCGACCGGAAAATGGGAGGACGCCGCGCGGGTGATCGGTGACATCGCCGACCCCATGATCCGTCAGTCGGCCATCGAACGTCTCGACTACGTCTGGTCCCGCAAGGCTCCCGACGCCGCCGCGGCTTGGCGGGAGGGAAGGTGATTGTGCCCCGGGACCCGCAGATTCACCTGACAAGGCATCAAGGATCCGCCGGCGGCGAGACCTCAACGTCGAAGAACTCCCTGTCCAAGGACGGCGTGACCGGAAGGCGAACCCTTTCGTAGCCGCCGGCCGACGCCTCCATTTCAATGGGTGGCATCCACGGGTTCCACTCCAAGAGATCGATGCTCCTGCGGGTCGGATAGGAAAGCCCGAACGACGCGGCATCGGTGCGGCGTTGAAAGGTGAAAACGAATCCACCGGGGGACCTTTCCATCCGCGGTCGGCCGGGATGTCCGGGGTCGGGCACCGCGGGATCCGAGCCAAAGGCGAATTCATCCCAGTTCGGGCTACCATCGAGATCCCAATCGGCCACGGGCGACGCAGAGTTTCCACGAAGTCCCCGCCCGTCCATCCACGCGGTGAAGGCCGCGGGCTCGGGGGTCCGGCTGATGCGGATCCATTCCAACCTTGGATCGGGCCCCGATGCGACGACGAGATCCGGGGTTCCATCGCCGTCCATGTCACCGAGCAGCCTCTGCCTTCTCGTCCCCCATTCGGCCGGCACAATCGGGCTCCCCGCGGGAAAGGGCTGCTGCCGTGAGAAGTCGCCGTCGCCCCGGTTCTCCCACCAGACCAGATCTCGATGACTGCTGATTCCGCCCGGTGACCCGGCGATCAAATAGTCGGCATCCCCGTCCGCATCCAGATCGGCGAAATTCCCGTCCCAGTAATTGAAATAGGCTCCCGGGACCGGAAGCGGATCGAACGTGACGCCGCTGCGGGCGAGCAGGATCTGCTCGTCCACGAGCAGATCCGGATGCCCGTCCCCGTCGAGATCCGGGGTGATTTGGAGACCGAAATACGGGAGTTTGCGAATCGCTGAGATCACGCCGCTGCCGTCGTTTTCCGCCCAGTAAGACGAATACGTTCCGAACAGATTGCCCGCGAGCAGCAGATCGGGGTCGCCGTCCCAATCGAGATCGATCAACGGCGCTCCCGTCGTCAGCCGATTGCCCAGAGGGCCGAAGGACAGGCTCGATTGATTGGTCACGGCAACCGGAGCCGCGAAGGTGTCTCCACCGCCCCGCCGGTATCTCAAGCCTTGGGATCCCACGAAACGGACGAAAGACTCGTACAGGACATCCTTGGTCCCGTCCCGGTCCCAGTCCACATGGCTTGCCAGGGCCAGCCCATCCGCGGGTTCAGACCAAAGCGGCAGAAAATGAAATCCGCCCGTGCCGTCTTGCAACATCCACTCGAAGCGGAGCGTGCCCTCGTAGCGGCTGTGGCCGCTGAATTCGAATGTCTGCACCAGGAAATCGGCTTTTCCCGGCTGGCATTGGACCAGGAATTCGTGTCCCTCCGGCGGAAATATCAGGAACTCGCCTTCCAGATCCACGGTCGCGACCACATCGATCGCGTCGCGATGGAGTGGTATCGGAACCCGCTCGAAATCCCCCGGCCCTCCCGTGTTCCTGAGCAATTCGATCCGGTCCGTGGGTCCGAAGGCCAGCCCAGCCGAACCCACCAGCAAGTCCGTGTCACCGTCCCCGTCGATGTCCGCCACGGAAAGTATCTTCGGATCGTAGGGGCTCCGGGTGATCTCGTTTCGAAGTTCGGAGAAGCCGGCCGCCGTGCCCGCGTGCCAGACCACGAGGTCGGGCGAGGAAAGGAACACGGCAGGAGCCCGAGGAACCGGCAGGAAGAGATCGGGAAACCCATCGCCGTTCATTTCCTCCACCGCCACCTGCGAGGTATCGGCATATCCCTCGATCTCCACGATTTCCACGAGCGTGACCGTCGCGCCGGATCGCGTCACCTCGTGTAGTTTCGTCACCGGATCCACGGGGGATTCGGCCGAACCGAAAGTGATCGATGCAATGAAGAGCCGGCCCGTGGCGGGTTCGCAACGCAGCGAGTGCCAGTTGACCTCACCCTCGCCAGTCCCGTTCGCCAAGGGCAGACTCGCGACTTCGGTCAACGTGGCGTCGGTCCCCGCCTCGAAAAACCGCAGCGTCGAGATGGGCTCATCGTCCACCACGTCCTCCTCGACGATCACGATTTCCGGCGGCGCAGCGTCCGACGGGTGAACACAAAACCATCGGACGAGGGGAAATCCATCAACCGACCCGGTCGGCAGCAGGGTCTCAGGTTCGGCAAAGCCGCCGGCCCCAAGATTGCGAATCCGGAGCAATTTGCCATCCGTGTAGATACTCTCGACCAGCAAGTCGGACACCCCGTCGCCGCCGAAGTCCGCCAGAGACACCTCACTCCGGGCACTCCATCGTTCGCCCCACTCGTCCTCCGGAAGCGGAACCGGTGGAGTGGTGAAGGCACCGCTTGGATCGGCCGTCATCACCCGGACCGGGCTGAGGATATCCGGCCGGTAATTCCCGTCGATGTCGGCGATCAGCGTTTCGCCAAAGCTCCAGTAGGCCTCGGACTCGAAAACCACCACCGGATCCTCGAACAAGCCGCTCCCGTCGTTGCGGGCCACCAGATAGCGCCTCAAGACCGAGCCCGTCTCGTCGTCGTAGGTATCCTGCGGCTGGTGCTGGATCCAGACGTCCAGCAAGCCATCCAGATCCCAATCGACCAACCCGACGACCTCCCAATCCGGTCCACCCCAGGTCCACTCGCGACGATCGGAAAAACTCCCCGCACCGTCGTTTTCCCACCACAGGACCCGGACGCCAAGCCGCTCGGCCACCAGCGAATCAAGATCGCCGTCGTCGTCCACGTCGGTGGCCACGGCGAATCCAATCCCGTTCGTGATGCTTTCACCGATCTCCTTTGACGGCCCGAACACCACCTGGGCCCCCGATACCTGGATCGCCACGGCGGCGGAAATCGCGTTCGCGACCCGTTGCCAATTCATGCAGGAAACCACCATGCGGGGATTCTTGTCGGGGCTGCCCGCCGCCCGACCAAGCCAATTCATCCCCGCCCCCCGTCTGTCTGAGGCAACGAGGATCCCGGCAGCAGCCACGCCCATGCCGACAGCATCAAGGTCACCGCCGCGGTGCAACCGATGATCAAGGCGGACCAGCAGACGATATCGAAACTCCCCGCGTATAGCATGGGATCGACTGAGCCGGAAAGGTGCATCGGCTGGTTCAACAGCAACACTCCCCAAATATACTTCAGCGGCGCGAGAATTCCCATGATCAGGGACAAAGACAGCCCGATCTTCGACGTCACGTGGCGGCTGTCGGGTCGTACCAGGAGCTTCCAAAACGCCACCATCCACGCGACTAGAAGGCCGTAGAAGACCAGCATTTCAGGACCATTCAACAGGGCGTGCGTGATGGTCGGACCGTGCAACAGGGGTCTCATTCAGCGATCCCGACAGATCCGGCCGTGATGGCAAGCTCCTTGAGGCAGGCTGCTCCCGGAGCCCCTGACCAAGG
>NZ_JACZFQ010000008.1 GCF_014904755.1 Neoluteolibacter marinus | reverse complement strand
CGGATTCATCCGGCTTGGAAGGATCGGGGAGGAGTTGATCGATTTCCAGGCCGGCAGCGTCGGAGTCTTCCAAGCCGGATGAATCCGGCGCTCCGCCCGTTCCTGCTCCCGCTCCCCGCAAACTTGCACCACTTCCCCCTTGTCCCGACCCGGATCTTCCGAAAAATCCGGGCGCGATGCCGACCGACGCGATTCTCTACGCCACCCGACAGCACCTCGGGATCGATCCCACCGTGATCGTCACCTTGATCCCCATCAAGAAGGGCGCATCCGGGCGGACGATCGTGCGCGTCAAGGCTCCCGGCCAGGACCCCTTCATCGGTGTCCACTGGACCGACGAACGGCCGGACAACGATCAGTTCCTGCCCGTCGCGAAGTATCTCAAGAGCGTGAAGCTCAATGTTCCCTCGATCTTTTTCGAGATCCCGCATCGCCGGGTCGCGCTGATCGAGGACCTGGGCGACACCGACCTGTTGTCGCTGAAAGACCAGCCCTTCGCCGAACGCGAGCCCTACTACCGCTCCGCACTCACCCAGCTCGACAAGCTGTTCTTCTCGAAGGCGCCGAAGGACTTCGAGCTGATGCCCCCCTTCGACGAGTCGCTCTACCGCTGGGAGCAGGAGTATTTCTTCGACCACCTGGTGGAAGACCTGCTCGGCATGGACGCCGGCGAGCTGCGGGAACATCCGGCCTTCGAGGATCTCGCCAAGCGGCTCGGCAGCAGCGCCAAGCACCTCGTCCACCGGGATTTCCAATCGCAGAACCTGCTGCTCAAGGACGACAAGGCGTGGTGGATCGACTTCCAGGGCATGCGCCGCGGCCGCCAGGAGTATGACCTCGCCTCGCTGGTCTACGACCCCTACATGGACCACTCCACGGAGGAGCGGGAAAAGATCCTCGATATCTGGGAGGACATCTCCGAGGACCGCCCGGAGCCGACGATTTTCCGCGAATGCGCGACGCAGCGCCTGATGCAGGCCCTCGGCGCCTACGCGAACATCCTCAAGAACCGCGGCGACGACTGGTATGCGCCCTACATCCCGGTGGCGGCACGGCTGCTGGCGGAGGTCACCGCGGGCACCGACCTTGAAAAACCCCTCGCCGACGTGCTGGCGAAAGCGGCAGAGTTCGCGCCGTGACCACCCCGTCCAGCCGGACTTTCACTCACGCCGCCATCATCCTCGGCGTCGGGTTGTTCGCGCTCGGCGCCGTGTCGTTGATCCCGCCGCTGCGTTCGCTGGAGCGTCAGGCAGTCAAAACCCTGGCCGTCTCGGTGCAGCCGGTGGACACCCTCATCGACGGTGCGGGCAGCCAAAAGGAGCCCTGGACCCGGCGCCAGGTCACCCCGCCGGTGGTGCCGGTGCCGCCGCGCTTTCTGGCCATCGACGACGATCCCGAAGGCTGGTTCAGCACCTCGCCGCTGTCGCCGGTCGACCACGCGCTGATTTTCGCACGCCTGCGCGAAGCCGGTCACCATGTGATCGGCGTCGGCAACCTGATGGCATGGGACGAACCCGAATCGTTGGCGATCGGGGCCCTGCGCAAGCAGTTGGACAAGTTCGACGCCGCCGTGCTGGCCCTGCCGCTGGCCCGCGGCGCCGCCGGCGAGCCGCTGCCGGCGCCGTTCGTGCGGATGTCGATCGCCGACTCCGCGGTGAAAGGAAACCTGGCGTCCCTGCCCCAAGTGAACCGGGTGGCGATCCCGAACGCGGAGCTCGGCGGCAAGCAGACCCTCGCCGGCTTCTCGATCCTCGAGAACGAACCGGACCCCGGCGACAATCACCAGCACCTGCTGGCCCGTTGGGACGACCGCGTGCTGTTCGCTTTCCCCCTCGCCACCGAAATCGCCGGGCTGGGCCTCACGCCCGACGACGTGCAGATCAAGGTCGGGAAGGAGATCCGCCTCGGCACCCGCGGCCCGGTGATTCCGATCGACGAGTTCGGCCGCACGCCGGTGGCTACCAACGTCCGCGAAACCGACATCCCGGCGATGCGGCTGATCAGCGAGAAGTCCCCCGCTCCGCCAACCGACCATCCCTTGCTGACCCGCGACGTCCGCGAGGAATTGCCCGAGGCCGAGAAAGCCTGGTCCGGACGACTCGGCGCCGCCGTCCAGGCACTCCGCAGCGCCCCCAGCTATGACCCGCCGGTCCTTCTCGCGCGGCCGAATGCCCTTCTGGAGCTGCTGTTGATCCTCGTGCTGGCGCTATTCGCCACCTGGTCCACCCGGATGCGACGGCCCGGCTGGCGCATCGTCACGGCCCTCGGGGTGATCGGGGTCAGCGTCGAGATCCTCTACCTGATGGCGGCGCGCCAGAATGCCTGGTTGCCGCCGCTGGCGATGATGGCCCCGGGCCTCACCGCCTTCGGGCTGGCGTTCACGAGGGATCGATCCGAACCGCAGGCCGAATCCCCGGTCCAGCCGGTCGTGGAAACACCCGCCGAAGCGCCCGCGCCAACCGCCGAAGCCGCCCCCGTGGAACCTCTTCCCGAGATCCCCGCCGAGCCGGTGGCGGCCGATGCTGAAGTGCCGGCTCCCGCCAAAAAGACCGCGGCCAGGAAAACCGCCCGGAAAGCGGCGAAAAAAGCCGCCAAGAAGGCCCCCGCGAAGAAAGCTGCGAAGAAGGCCGCAAAGAAAACCACCGCGAAGAAAGCCGCCCGCAAGACCGCGAAGAATCCCGACGACGCCGAATAGCCTTCCCGCCCGCCGCCCGGTACGATCTCCCTTGGAACCTCCGCCACTCATGAGCCTCCAGCACCCCATCGCCAAAGCCGAAGCCCTGATCGAAGCCCTGCCCTACTTGCAGGCGTTCCGCGGGAAAACCTTCCTGATCAAGATGGGTGGGTCGGCGATGGAGGATCCCGAGCTCGTTTCGCAGGTGATGCGCGACATCGTTTTCCTCGAAGTCGCCGGCATCAACCCGATCGTCGTCCACGGCGGTGGCAAGGCGATCTCCGCCGCCATGAAGGACGCGGGACTCGAGGCGGAATTCGTCGGAGGCTTCCGCGTCACCACCGACGAGGCGATCTCGATCGTCGAAAAGGTCCTCTCCAATGAAATCAATCCCGGCCTGGTCCGCATGATCCGCGACCTCGGCGGCAAGGCCGTCGGAATCCCCGGAACCGACGTGTTCCTCGGCGAAAAGATGCACGCCAAGGACGCCGGGGGAAATCGCGTCGACCTCGGCCGCGTCGGCGAGGTGGTCGGCTGCCAGCTCGGCCAGATGGACGCCGCCCACCGCGCCGGCATTGTCCCGGTGATCTCACCGCTGGCCGCGGAACTGGCCACCGGCCGGCCGCTCAACATCAACGCCGACCTCGCCGCCGCCGCCCTGGCCAAGGAGCTGCGCGTGGCGAAGCTGGTGTTCCTGTCCGATGTCCCGGGCTTGATGCGCGACCCGTCGAAACCGGAAACCCTGATCAAGTCGGTCAGCCGGGCCGAGGCCGACGACCTGCAAGCCGACGGTACCATCTCAGGCGGCATGATCCCGAAGGTCCGCAGCGCCATCGACGCCCTCAACGCGGGCGTCCGCAAGGTTCACTTCATCGACGGCCGGCTGCCCCATGCGCTGCTGCTGGAGATCTTCACCGACGGCGGGATCGGCACCGAGGTCACCCGCTGAGCCGTCCCGTGACGGGCGGTCACTCGACCGGGCCCGCGGTCTCCTGCCCCTTCATGCTGGCGTCCTTCGGCGGATCGACCAGGTTGCGGAATTGATCCGCCCAATCGCGGGCCTTTGCGTGGGCGAGGTTTTGCTCGATGTGGTCCAGCATGTTGAGCGCCGAGCGCTTCTGGTCGCCGGCCTTGTAAAGGTCCACCTCCATCTTCCACTGCAGGTCGGGCAAGGTCTCGCTGAGCCACTTCTCGTAGTCCGGTGAACGCTCGTCGGAACGTCCCTTGCCGCGGCCGCGATCGCCGCCGGTCCAGTATTCCTTGTCGATGCCCTCGAAGCGGATCCGCTTCTTCCACTGCTCGCGGGCGGAGTCGAACTTCTTGCCGGTCTTCAAGCCGGGCAGGATGACCTGATCGAAGACCGCGGAGATATCCAGCGGCGAAAGCGGCCAGTTGTCCACCTTCGCCCCGCCGAGACCGTAGGCCCGGGCGAAAACCGTGCCGGTGACCGGTTCGCGGAGGACGCCCACGTTGCCCTCGAACTGTTCCGGGTTGCCGAATATCGAGTCGAGCGCCTCCATCGCCTTGGGTGCCAGCTTGTCGTATTTCCCGGCCGACTCGGCGGCTTCCAGGCTCAAGACCAGCCAGCGGAGCTGGTGGCGCATGCTGCGGCGGGTGCCCGGATCCTTCAAGCGGTCGCCCTGCCGGCGCTCCCACTCGCGGAAATCCTGGGAGCTGCGCTTTTTGTCGTCGAAGTCCAACTTCTTCACGCACTTCAAATACAGCTCCACGGCGGCATCATCGCTCGCCATCCCGGCCTTGAACGCCTGGGCAGCCGAGCCGATCCGGCCCATGGCCTTCTCCTTGGCGGTTTCCCGCAGGTTATCGAGCTTCTCGATCAGCGCTTCGCGATCGGCGTCGCTGAGGGATTGGGCGTGGACCGCCGGGGCGACAAGGAGCAAGGCAAGCAGGCAGGATCGATGCATCATAAGTTGGGTTGGTCAGTTGAAACGCCCGGGACAGGCCGATGTTTTGCAGGGATTGGCAAAAAGACAGATTTTTCCCCGGTCGGCAACGACACGCCGCCGGGGTGGACAGCCCGCGGCAGAGGTTCCATGGTGTCGCCGATGTCGAAATCACGCATAGGAATCGTGGGAACAGGCCGCATGGGAGCCAACATGGCGAGGCGCTTGAAGGATCAGGGATACCCGGTGACCGCCGTCTTTGACGCTTTCCCGAAAATCGCCGCCGAACTTGCCGCCGAACTCGGCTGCACGGCCGCCGCCACCCTGGCGGAAGTAACTGCGGCCGCCGATGTGATCCTGACCGTGGTTACCGACGACGAGGCGATGCGCGGGATTTTCCTGGCCGGGGACGATTCGCTGCTGGCGGGCGCAGAAGGCAAGGTCTTCATCAACTGCGCCACCGTCAGCCCGGCGGTCCACGAGGAGGTCGACACCGCCTGCCGCCAGGCCGGCGCCACCGCCCTCGAGGCCTGCATGGCATCCAGCATCCCCCAGGCGCGCGACGGCACGCTCTATCTGATGGTCGGCGGCACCGCCGAAACCTTCGGCAAGGTGGAAGGCATCCTCAAGGATCTCTCCTCATCGCTGCGCCACGTCGGCGGCACCGGCCAGGCGGCCAAGGTCAAGGCCCTCGTCAACATGGTCATGAACATCAACACCGCCGGCCTCGCCGAGGGACTCGGGCTGGGAGCCGCGCTGGGACTGGACCTCGCCATGCTCAAGGAGGTGTTTTCCCAGACCGGCGCGAATTCGCGGGTGCTGGTCACCGACGGCGACGACATGATCGCCCGCGAGCACGATTGCTACTTCTCCGCCGCCCACGCGGCCAAGGACAGCGGCATCGCCAACGAGCTGGCCGCCTCCGCCGGGGTCAACACCCCGCTGTCGCTCGCGACCGAGGCCCAATATCACCGGATGGTCGAGCTGGGCCTGGGCGAACTCGACAAATCCGGGGTTGCGGAATTGACCTTCCCCGGCCGCACCGCGCATTGATTCCCCCACCCATGGACCTTCCCGAATTCCGCAACCGCTTGGGCGAAAAGCTCGACACCGCCTTTCACCCCGGCACCCGCGAAGATGCCCTGGTGGTTCTGGGGCACGGGGTCACGGGCAACAAGGACCGCCCGCTGCTGGTCGCGCTCGCCGAAGGCCTGGCTTCCCGCGGTTGGCCCTGCCTGAGGGTTTCGTTTGCCGGCAACGGCGACTCGGAAGGGGACTTCCGCGACGCCACCATCACCAAGGAAAGCAATGATCTCCGCGACCTCCTCGACGCCCTGCCTGCGGGCGTGAAGGTCGCCTACGCCGGACACAGCATGGGCGCCGCGGTCGGGGTGACCGTTGCCGCCGGCGACCCCAGGATCCACGTGCTGGTGTCGCTCGCCGGGATGGTGCGCACCGAGGCGTTCTGCGAACGGGAGTTTGGCGATGCCACACCGGACAAGGGTTTCATGTGGGACGAACCCGCCTGCCCGCTGTCCCGCAACTACGTCGATGACATGGAATCGATCGGCGACCTCTTCGACGAGGTTGGCCAAGTGCTGGTGCCCTGGCTGTTCCTCCACGGCACGGCCGACGACGTGGTGCTGATCGAGGACAGCCTCGACGCCTACGACACCGCCGAGGAGCCGAAGCGGCTGGTGAAGATCGACGGGGCCGGACATTCCTTTGACGAGAAGTCCTACCCGCAGGTGGTCACGGAGGTCGGGGACTGGCTTGAGGTTCACTTGAAGTGATTGGAGGAACGAACCGCGGAGGCGCAGAGGTCGCGGAGGTTTTCTTGGGGGAGTCTGACCTTCCAGAAACCTTTTCCGGTCCTCGTTTCCACCCGATTTCGGATCGATCGCCTCCGTCACCTACAGAACTTCGACCCCTCCGCGATCCCCTCCGCGACCTCTGCGCCTCCGCGGTTCGTGTACAGCCATCCACCCCATCCCAAGGTGGACATCCCCCGCCCGGCGCGCTTTCCTCCCGGCGTGCTCGCCAAACGCATCATCCCCTGCCTCGACGTTACCGACGGCCGCGTCGTCAAAGGCGTGAACTTCGTCGATCTCATCGACGCCGGCGATCCGGTCGAGGCGGCGATGGCCTACAATGCCCAGCAGGCCGATGAGCTGGTCTTCCTCGACATCACCGCCTCGTCCGACAACCGCGCGACGATGGTCGATGTCGTCCACCGCACCGCCGAGCACTGCTTCATCCCGCTCACCGTCGGCGGAGGCATCCGCACGGTCGAAAACATGCGCGAGATGCTGATGGCCGGTGCGGACAAGGTCGGCATCAACACCTCGGCGGTGAACAACCCCGGGCTGGTCGACGAGGGTGCCAAGGCCTTCGGCAGCCAGTGCATCGTGGTCGCCATCGACGCCAAGCGCGAAGGCCCGGGCAAGTGGGGCGTCTACACCCACGGCGGCCGCACCCCGGTCGGGCTCGACGCGGTCGAGTGGGCCAAGGAGGTCTGGCACCGCGGCGCCGGCGAGATCCTGCTCACCAGCATGGACGCCGACGGCACCCAGGCCGGCTATGACTGCGAACTGACCGCCGCGATTTCCGAAAGCGTCGGCATCCCGGTCATCGCCAGCGGCGGCGCCGGAAACCTCGATCACATGGTCGAGGTGCTCGAAAAGGGCAAGGCCGACGCCGTGCTGGCCGCCAGCATCTTCCACTTCGGCAAGCACACCGTCGGCGAGGCCAAGCGCTACTTCGCCGAGCGTGGCATCCCGGTCCGGCCGGAGATGTGAGCCTCAGAGCAGCTCGAGGCTGGCCACGATCCGGTCCGCGATCGAGAAGTCCAGACACGCGGTGGTCCGGTTCGGCACCGCCCAGACGTTCAGTCCCGCGGCCTTGGCCGACTTCACGCCGTTGAGCGAATCCTCGATCGCCAGGCATTCGCCGCCCGAAAGCTCGAGACGGCGGAGCGCCTCGAGCCAGAGGTCCGGCGCCGGCTTGATCCGCGGGGCGTCGCCGCGGCAGACGACCTCGCGGAAGAACCGTGTCAGCCCGAGCTTCTCCAGCCAGCCGTCGACCCAGAAGTGCGACGAGCTGGAAACCACCGCCAGCGGCGTCCCCTGCGCGGTCAGCTTTTCGAGCAGCGCCATCACCCCCGGCATCGGCCCCGCCTGTTCGAGGTCGCGGCGGATTTCCACCTGCCGGTCCTCGTCGAGCTGGTGCCAGTCGAAGCTCCGGCCGGTCAGTTCCTCCAGATGCAGTTTCGGCGACCAAGTGTCGAAATCCGAGCCGATGCACTGGGTGTAGGTTTCCAGCGGCAAGGGGTGACCGTTCGCCAGGAAAGTCCGGTGCCAAGCCTCGTAGATCGCCCATTCGGTGTCCACGAGGACGCCGTCGAAGTCAAAGATCACCGCGGAAAACTGCATGCGCCGGGATGGCCGCGGATGGGCACACGGGCAAGGATTTCCTCTGGACCGCGCGTCGCCGGACGCGCCCTGCCATGCCTCGGCGGGTCCTGCGATCCGCTCTCCTCTCCGTCACTTCGACGGGAAATGGACGCGTGTCACCAGTTCCGCCTCCGGTGTCACGGTCGGGTCGTTCTCGTAGATTTCGAAGGCCTCGACGTGGCGGTCGGTCCGGTATTTCTTTGCCCGCCCGTGCATCACCCCGGATGCCCAGGCATTTCCGAGATGCCGGTAGGCCCCGGTGTGTTGCACCACGTAGGCCTCGCATACCGGGATATCGCCACTGACGAAGCCCTCCGGCAGCCCCGCCGCGAATTCTTCCACCGGGATCCCCAGGGTGTAATCCGCGACTCCTTTCACCGGGTCCCACTTGTGGGTGATCGAGAACGGCTTGCCCTTCGGCTGTGTCCCGCTCGAGCCCACCCACGCCATCAGCTTCTGCATGTCCGCCTGCATGCTGGGGCCGATGCCCTCGGTCGGGCACTGGCTGCGCACGCCCGTGTAGCGGAAGCCGCCGGCCGCCTGATGCGGCAGGAACTCCAGCTTGGAAGGCACCGCTCCGGTCTCCACCAGATCTTTCAACATCAGCAATCCGCGCCGGTAGTCGGAGCCGATCCACGCGCTCATCATCCCCTTCAACCAGAACATGAAGAACGGCAGCTTGCCTTCCATCGTCCACAGCACCTCGGTGCCGCCGTCGTGCTCGGAAAAGTGAAACTCCACCTGGTTCACCGATTTCCACGGCTTGAGGAAGGTCAGCCGGTAAACGATCGACCACGGTGGATCGCCGCCGGTGATCTCCATCATGCCACTCCCCGTCACCTCACCGTCCCAGGTGTAGCTCCGGCCGTCCTCCGCATAGCTCATCCTGGCACCCGGTTCGGCGATCAACCACGGCGACCACGCCGCCCAGCGGCGGAAATCGAGCACCGACTCGTAAACCTTGGCCACCGGAGCGGCGATGAACTCGGACTTGCGGACATGGAAGACAGGCATGGCGACGGGGGATGGTTCCCCATCCTTGGCAGAAATCCCCGCCCAAGGAAAGCGGTCGTTCAGCGGACACCCGTGAGATCCCTGCCGGACCTTCCGCGCGCCTAACGGAGCGGGATGCGGATTTCGGGACCGATGAGCTGGATGGTGCTGTCGGAGCATGCCTCGATCCGCCGCAGCACGCGGAGGTAGGCCTCGCGGACCGGGGCGGGAAGCGCGGCGGCGCCGGACTCGCCGAGAGTCGCGACGATCGCCGTCGCGGCGGGGCCCGCGGTGGTCCCCATGCGGATGATTTCATCGTCCGCCGGCTTCTCCGGCTGGGCGAAGAGGCCTTCGATCATGCTCTTCGGTTCAGGCACCAGGCGCGTCGCGTCAGCGTCGAGGCCGGACTGCTCCGCGGCGTAGGCAATCGCTTCGCCGAGGCCGCCCAGTTCATCGACGAGTCCCAGCTCGAGGGCCCGGGCGCCGGTGTAGACACGGCCGCCGGCCATGCCTTCGAGCTCGCCCTTGAGACGATCCCCGCGGCCGCTCTCGATCCGCTTCTTGAATGTGCCGTAAACCTTGAGCATCGACTCGCGCACCAGCTTGGATTCTTCCTCGGTGAAGGGGTGGAACATCGACATCGCGCCGGCGTTCTTGCCGCGGGAGGTGGCGTGGGTGGTGATCCCGAGCTTCTCCAGCGCCCCGTCGAGCACCATCTTCATGCCGACCACTCCGATCGATCCGGTGACCGTGCCGGGTTCCGCGAAGATCCGGTCGGCGCCGCTGGAAATGTAGTAGCCGCCGCTGGCCGCCAC